>NZ_RHHU01000030.1:0-12280 GCF_003710965.1 Brevibacillus nitrificans
AAATAGCTCTCCAGCAAAGCGAAGAGACGCTAGGCCAGAGAGCGATCTAGTATTCGATCAAACTCATTTCATTTCTACTACTTTCAGATTAACTTACAAACCCTGATTACTTATCCCTCAGAGGAAAGTCTGTGTTCTTTTCCCACAACGATCAGGAAGCGCATTTTCAGCCGAGCGACTGTGGAGCCCTGCCCAGCGGAGCAGCATAGACCGGGGATCAGAAACGATACCTCTGAATCCTCTTCGAAGCTGCGCGCCGTTTATCGTTTCCCCCGGGATCGTTGCGCAGCGGACAGCCTACTCTTCCCTGTAGGCGTAACCCGGAGCGGAGGCTGAAAATGCGCTTCCTCCCCTGCAGCCACGTCAGCTTAGACTTTCCTCTTCAACGCCACCAACGCAGCAAAATCATGAATCAGCGTCGCAGCGAGCAGAGCGGTGATTTGCGTCGGATCGTAGGGAGGCAGCACCTCCACGAGGTCGAAGCCGATGTAGTTCAGGTCCGTGAGCGAGCGTACCAGCTGCAGCGCTTCGTGGCTTGTGAAGCCTCCCACCTCCAAGGTTCCTGTACCCGGAGCGAAGGCGGGATCGACAAAGTCGATATCGAAGGTCAAGAAGCAAGGCGTGTCCCCGATAGTGGCTTTGATCTGTCCCACCACGTCATCAAAGCCCCGGCTGCGCAGTTCACTGGTTGTGATCACGTTGTATCCGAGCTCATAGCTGGCTTCCAGATCGCCAGGATGGTTCAGCGTGCCGCGGATGCCGACCTGAAACACCTTGTCCGGCAAAAGCAGGTCTTCTTCATAAGCCCGGATAAAGGGAGATCCGTGCCAGTATTTTTCCTCGTAATAGGTATCCCACGTGTCCGTGTGGGAATCGAACTGAATCAACGCCACCTTGCCGTAAACCTTCTTGGCTGCGCGCAGGGCTGCCAGCGTTATGGAATGGTCCCCTCCCAACCCGATGGGAATGATGCCTTTTTTCATCAAATCGAGCATGGCGGCTTCCATCAGCTCGTAGCTGCGATGAATATTGTGCGGAATGACCGGAACGTCTCCGATATCGATCGCATGCGTATCTTCAAATGGATAGACCTTGTGTGTTGGATGATAAGGGAACAGCGTCATGGATGCCTGACGTATCGCTTGCGGCGCAAATCGCGCACCTACGCGAAACGATGCCGCCGTATCAAATGGCTGGCCCAGGATCGCGACCTTGGCATGATCTCTATGAGAAGGCAGGCGCATGAACGTGCCTGTCGTGCAAAATTCTGGTTTCACATCGGGCGAAAGTGGATATTGCATGGGTGGGTTTCCTCCGGTTCCGTTTTAATTGCGGTTGAACACCACCAATTTCATCTCGGTCATTTCTTCAACCGCGTATTTGAGACCTTCCCGCCCTGTTCCGCTTTCCTTCACGCCGCCGTACGGCATGTGATCAACGCGGAACGTCGGGATATCATTGATCATGACGCCGCCTACATGCAGCTTTTCCGCTGCCATGAGCGCCATGTGAATATTTTCTGTATAGATGCCTGCCTGCAGTCCGTAGCGCGAGTCGTTGACCAGCGCAATGCCTTCCTCGACAGACGCGATTTTGTTTATCAGCACGATCGGCGCGAAAACCTCCTGGCAGGAGACCTTGAGTGCCGGATCTGCGTCGAGCAATACGGTCGGCAGCAGGGCATTGCCCTCCGCTTGGCCTCCCGTAATGACCCGCGCTCCCCTCTGTTTCGCTTCGTCAATCCAAGCCAGGGTGCGCTCTACATCCGCAGGGGAAATCAAGGCAGACACATCCGTATTCGGATCAAGCGGATCGCCGACGATCAGGCGCTGAGAGGCTTCCACAAAAGCTGCAGCAAATTCCTCGTACAGATCCTCGTGCACATACACGCGCTGCAAGGAGATGCATACCTGCCCCTGAAAGGCAAATGCGCCCTGTACACAGCGGGCGATGATTTTCGAGATGTCGACTCCCTTGTCGATAATGACCGCTGCGTTGGAGCCCAGCTCCAGCGTGACCCGTTTCAGTCCAGCTTTGTTGCGGATGCCGATCCCTACAGCGGGACTTCCCGTAAAGGTCACCATCTGTACACGTTCATCCGTGACGATCCGATCGCCGACGACACGGCCGCTTCCCGTCACGACGTTGAGTGCTCCTGCCGGCAGTCCTGCCTCCTGCAGCAGCTCTGCCAAAAAGTAGGCAGACAGTGGAGTCTGGGCAGCCGGCTTCAAGACGACCGTATTGCCGGATGCGATCGCCGGACCGACCTTGTGTGCGACCAGATTCAGCGGGAAGTTGAACGGCGTGATCGCTCCGATGACACCAAGCGGCTCCCGTACGGTATAAGCCACACGCTTTTCCCCTCCTGGTGCTGCATCGAGCGGTAGGGTCTCCCCGTGAATCCGCTTGGCTTCCTCTGCGGCGAACTTGTAGGTCTGAATCGTCCGGGCCACTTCCCCCTTGGCCGTTGCGATTGGTTTCGCTGCCTCCCGTGCGATGATCCGCGCGGCTTCCTCGGCACGTTCCTCCATGAGCGACGCGAGCTTTTCCAAAATCGCTGCACGGGCATGCGCAGGGAGCGCTCTCATCTTGTCTCTCGCCTGATAGGCGGCTTCGATCGCCGCGTCGACTTCCGCTTCTGTCGCCGCTGGAATTTGCGCGATAGCCTCGCCGCTGTATGGAGAGGTCAGTGTGACATACTCCGTTGCTTCCACCCATTCACCGTTGATAAACAGACTCTTTTTATTCATCATGATCACCTTGTTTTTTAGTGTAGGATCTCGTCCCAAGCTCTACCTCTGCAAAAAGAGTGCCTCACGCCGAATGGGCGCTGCACGGGCACCAGGATCATGGAGAGCAGGACGGCGATTAAAAACAGCTTGTTTTGCATACTCGCTTGCCCCTTCCCATTCGCAGGCATGTTCGCCATCATTTCTTCATTATTGCAAAAGTTATGCCAATATTGAACGCTGAAGTTATTCGCTGGCACCCAGCCGTTCGTTATGCATTTCTTCATACCTCATGCATTTTTGCATAGCCCCTCGAAAAGAAAAGAAGCTGCCAAATGGACAGCTCCTGTTTCCCCTCTTTTCCGATTACGCCAGTTCTCCAAAGACTTCTTCGATAATATCCAGAGCTTCCGCCAGCTGTGCATCCGTGATGACAAGCGGGGAGAGAATCCGTATCACGTTTTTGAAAATGCCGGCACTGAGTGTGACGACACCGCGGCGATTGCACTCTGCCACGATCTTGGCGGTCAGCTCGTCAGCAGGTGTCTTGCTTTCCCGATCCAGCACGAGCTCTACCGCGACCATCGCTCCCAAGCCGCGCACATCACCGATGACGGCATGCTTCTCCTGCATTGTCTGGAAACGGGAGATCACAGTCTTTCCGATCTGGTTTGCCTTCTCCAGCAGGTTTTCCTCTTCCATCATTGCGATCACCTTCAAGGCAGCTACACATCCGAGCGGGCTGCCGCCGTACGTTCCTCCGATCTGCCCTGGCTCAGGAGCATCCATAACCTCAGATCGTCCTGTGACCGCACTGATCGGCAGCCCTGCCGCGATCGATTTGGACATGGTCATGATATCGGGAATGACATCAAAATGCTCCATGGCAAACAGCTTGCCTGTACGCCCAAAGCCTGTCTGGATTTCGTCCGCGATAAACAGAATGCCATGCTTCTCGCAAATCGCTTTTACACCCTGCACGAATGTTTTGGAAGGAACGACGAACCCCCCTTCCCCTTGCACCGGCTCCATGATAATCGCCGCTACTTCCTCCGCTGCGACTTCTACAAGGAAGAACTCCTCCAGCTTCTTCAGGAGCTCCTGATCCAAAGCCTCCGGGGTCATGCCCTGCGGTGCACGGTAGTAGTACGGATACTGCATTTTGTACACATCCGGCGCGAATGGGCCAAAGCCGTATTTGTACGGCTTCACCTTGCTGGTCAGCGACATCCCGAGGAGCGTGCGTCCATGAAAGCCGCGTTCAAAGGAAATGACTGCCTTGCGTCCAGTGTATTTGCGGGCGATCTTGATCGCATTTTCCACCGCCTCTGCACCACTGTTGAGGAAAAAGGTCTTCTTGGCGTGCGTACCCGGCGTAATTTGATTCAGCTTTTCCGCCAGCTCCACGTACGGCTCGTACATCATGACATGGAAGCAGGGATGGATGTATTTGTCCAGCTGTTCCTTGAGCGCCTCCACCACTTTCGGCGGGCAATGTCCCGCGTTCAGCGTGCCGATCGCTCCTGCGAAATCGATGAATGTATTACCGTCCACGTCCGTCAAGAGCGCGCCTTCTCCTTTCACAGCAAACGTGGGTACAGTCGTAAACGGCCCCCTGGGTACATGCTGCTCTTTTTTATCCAAGAGCCCCTTGGCATTGGGGCCGGGGATCGGCGTTTGGATGTTTACATAGCTTCTCGTCGTGCTGCTCATAGGAATCTCCTCCTCATTCTTCGTTCCACTGGTTCGTCTTAGCAAAATTCATGCCATTTACAGGGAGTTTCCCGCTCCGTTCACCTGCTGCGCACCCGCGACACCTCCAGCATCGTCCCCACTCTTCCGTTTATTCATTGCTGGGTAAGCTATGCGTTTTTGCATAAAGACATCCCCTATTTTCATTCCCTCCAAGCCAGTAGCACGAGTAGAAAGAAAAGCGAATGTGTTTGGCACATCTATTGCTAGACGAAATAGGTGCAGCATATTTCAGCAAAGGAGGCTTGTGCCCCATGACGGACAGCCTTATACGGATTGAAATTCGCAGCCGTGCTGCTGGTGGAATGGCTCGATTACGACGGAATCCCCCTTCTATACGCGAAAATAACTGAATTTTTTTTATTAAAAGTTTTCGGATGCGCTTACAATCTATTTTGCGAAGGGGCTTGATCATGAACAGATCCGCAGAACCAGAGAAAATGCCTACCCTAAAAAGAAGCTTGAAGCTATGGCACGTCATCGTGCTCGGTTTGGGATATTTGACGCCTCTCACTGTTTTCGACACGTATGGGATCGTCACGCAGGAAACAAACGGCCACGTTCCGACCGCTTATTTGCTAGCACTCGCAGCCATGCTGTTTACCGCCGCCAGCTACGGAAGCATGGTCAAGGAATTTCCGGTAGCGGGCTCCGCCTACTCTTACGCTCGCCAGACCATTAACGCCCACTTTGGTTTTCTCGTCGGCTGGGTATCCCTCTTAGATTACGTCTTCTTGCCCATCATCAATGTGCTGCTGGGAACGATCTATCTATCAGCGGCCTTCCCAAACGTTCCTTCCTGGATCCTCGGTCTGCTGCTCGCCGCGGTGACCACAGGTGTCAATCTGTGGGGGATCAAATCAACCGCCAATTTCAACACGCTGCTCGTCGTGTTTCAGGTATTGGTTGTCGGTATTTTTGCAGCGTTAGCCATTCAGCATCTGACCGGGACCAGCCCAACAGGCAGTGCTTTTCCCATTACACCGTTTTACGGAGAAGGCATGTCATTTCCGACACTCATGGCAGGGGCAGCCATCCTTTGTTTCTCGTTCCTGGGCTTTGATGCCGTGACGACCTACACGGAAGAAGCGATCAATCCGATGAAGACCATTCCACGCGGTATTTTTCTCGTTGCCCTGATTGGCGGCGTCATCTTCATCATCGCTTCCTATTTCACCCAGCTGGCTTTTCCGTCCGTTGCGCCGTTTCAAAATCAGGACTCTCCTTCTCCTGAGATGTCCATGATCCTCGGCGGTGACCTGTTCCATTCGATTTTTGTCGCAGGCAGTATTACGGCTGCACTGGCTTCAGGGATCGCTTCCCATACGAGCGCATCCCGACTCTTGTTTGCAATGGGGCGGGAAAATGTCCTACCCAAAAAATGGTTCGGCAAGCTGCATCCCGTCAAAGGCATTCCCGTCGGCAATGTCCTTTTCATCGGGATCGTCTCCCTCTCATCCCTTTTTCTGACGCTGGAGACAGCGCTTGCGTTCATTAATTTTGGCGCGTTGACCGCTTTTACTGCCGTGAATCTGTCTGTATTCGCCCATTTTTACATTCGCAAAAAGCAGCGCTCTGCCAAAGACACTCTCAAATATTTGATCTCCCCGCTGATCGGGGCCAGCTTTGTCGCCTTCCTCTGGGCCAATCTCGACAGCCACGCGTTGACTCTCGGAATCGCTTGGACGTTGATCGGCATTGGCTACTTGCTGTTCAGTACCAAGGCATTCCGCAAAAGTCCGCCGGTGATCGACTTCGAGGAATCCATGTAACCCAGCGGCGTTCGCTCGGGGCAGCAGCTGGCATCGTTTTTGCAACAATCCCTCGAAGATCGGAATCACAAAATTTATCAGGCTGAGGTGACGACCATGTCTTTTGACTATCTGTACGATCAATCGGAAACGATGCTCTCCCGCTATGTAGCTTTTACGACAGACAATAACCGCTATGACCTGGGGCTGTTCTACTCCCAGCACTTTGATGGGAAGAGCTTTGTCCTTTCCTTGCAAAACATGCAGTCCGTACTGATTTCCTCCGATGAGATCGCCTTCGACCACGGCTGGGTCGACAAGCTGGCCATCCGTGCAGAGGACGTGGAGGTCGTATCCAGCTTTTTGAAAAAGACGCTCTCCAGCCTGTTCCACAATCACGATCTTGATTGACAGAGGTGAGTTCCAAAGATGAAAGTCACATTCGATATTGTGAGCAACTGTCACGGAGTGGTTGAGCGTCTGCTGTTGGAGGAAGGCTCCTACGTCTGTGAGAGAGAAACTCTCTGTCTCGTAAAAACCAGCGGAGGGAAGTTGGTGGAGGTGCCGGCTATGTTCAGCGGTTACCTCTGTAGCTATCACGTGAGGATCGGGGATCGCGTCGGCGAGGAAGGATGCGTGGCTTCGTTGTCCGAGAATGCCTTGGAGCTCTGTGTAAGCAGCGATTGAAAAGCAAAGCAGCGTCGGTCTAAGGGTCTCATTCTCCCTCAACCTGACGCTGCCTTTGCTTTTTTACACGAGACTTCGGCGTGCTCGAATCTCTTCCCTTGCCTTGTCATTCATTCTCGCCGGACTCCATTTTGGTTCCCAGACGAGTGAGACCTTGACGCCTTTGACTCCCGGTACTGCGGCGGCTGCCTCTTCTACATTCGTGACGATTTCATCCGCCAGCGGGCATTGGGGTATCGTCAGCGTCATTTCAATATTTGCTTGCCCATTGTCCTCTACTGCAACCTCATACACGAGTCCAAGGTCCACGATATTGACTCCCACTTCTGGATCGAGCACTTCCTCCAGTGCTCCCCAGATGGCATCTTCCGTTTTCAAAGCAAGCACCTCTTTTCCACGATTTGCTACACTTTAAGATGCCCACTGGCAATCGCTACTTATTCGTTCTTGCGGTATTCACGCGATAGCTCGCTCTTTTTTCGATTTTTCCAATCAACATGTCAACGAGAACGACGAGGACCGCTGCCGGGATCGCCCCGGCCAAAATCTTCTGGTCATCGGTCGTAGAAATTCCCCGCATGATCATTTCTCCTAGGCCGCCTGCCCCGACGAATGTCGCGATCGTCGCAGACCCTACCGCAACCACTGCGGCAATACGGACTCCCGCCAAAATGATCGGCAAAGCAAGCGGCAGCTTCACGTAGGTCAGAAGCTGCAGGCGCGTCATGCCCATGCCTGTTCCTGCTTCAATCATACTCTTATCCACGTTTTCCAGCCCTGCATAAGTGTTCTGCACAATCGGCAGCAGGGAGTAGAGAACCAGCGCCACTATCGCTGTGCTGTACCCCAATCCGAGAAAGATCATAATGATCAAGAGCAGCGAGATCGTCGGAATCGTTTGGACGGTATTGATGATCGTTTGAATGGTCACAGCGATCTTCGGATTGCGTGTCATGAATACCGCGAGCGGAACACCGATCACGATCGCCAGCAAAATGGCGATGGCACTCATGTACAGATGCTCTCCTGTCAGCTCCAGGATCTGCCCGCCATACCTCGAAATAAATTCAAAAGCATTCAACGAGCCCACCTCCCTTTCGCGTTACTTTTGAAGCAAGCCTTGCTCCTGCAAAAACGTCCGGGCGATCTCTTCCGGGTCGCGTTTCTCGATGTCCGCCTGATAGTTGAGCGCGGTCATGGTTGGCGTATCAATTTGATTACTCAGCTTGTTAATGAGTTCGGTTAGCTGCGGGTACTGCTTGAGCGTATCGTTGCGCACGACAGCAGAAGCTCCATACGGCGGGAAGAAATGCTTGTCGTCTTCCAGCGTGACCAGATTAAATTCCTTCAGGCGCGAGTCCGTGGAGTAAGCCAGCACAATATCTACCTCTCCATTTGCAACGGCTTTATAGACCAGACCGATATCCATCGGAGTCTTTTTACCAAAATCAAAGCCGTATTCCTGCTTGAATGCCTCATACCCGTCATTGGGGCGCTCCAGCCAGCTCGCATCTGTACCGAGATGCAGCTCCCCCGCTACCTTTGCCAGGTCGGAGATTTTTTTCAGCTGGTATTTATCCGCGATTTCCTTGCGTACCGTAAACACGTAGGTGTTGTCAAAGCCGTAAGACGGGAACCACTCCTGATCAAACTTCTCCGCTACGCCTTTTTTCACCAGATCAAAGGCTTCCTGCGGGTCTTTGCTGAATTCCTTCAGCCCTAAGCTACTTGTCAGATCCGTCCCCACGTAGCGGATAGCTGATATTTGAATATCGTTATTCTCCATGGCCTTGAGCACAACAGGAGTTGCCCCCAGTCCTCCAACCAGATCGACCTTGATATCGGAATTCCCCTCGATGACCTGCTTGAGCATCTGTGCCATGATCGTCTGCTCGGTCGTTGGCTGATGCCCGATTTTCACGACATTACTGGAGCCGCAGCCTGCAAGCAGGACTACCGAAAGAACGGCCGTAACAAAAGCGTATATCCATCTCTTTTTCATAGATTGCTCCCCCTTAATTCGCACGATTGCTTCTCAGACCTTTTGGTGTGCAAACATTTTGTATTTTCCGTGTAATGAAATCGGCTATCGTCGCCAGCATTGCGGTTGCAAGCGCTCCGGTCAAAAGCATGTTGTCGTTTGCAACCCCAAGTCCGGTAAACACCAGATACCCGAGTCCTCCTCCTCCGATCACCGCAGCGAGCGTCGCCCAGCTGATGGTATAAATAGTGGCCGTCCGAAATCCACCCATGATAATCGAGATCGAGAGGGGCAGCTCCACCTTCCACAAGATCTGAAAGCTGGTCATCCCCATTCCCTTCGCCGCCTCTTTCAGCGCGGGGTCTACCTCCATGATGCCGGTAAAGGTGTTGCGAAGCATGGGCAAAAGCGAGTAAAGAAACAGTGCCACAATCGCGGGTACGGCCCCGATTCCCAGCAGCGGGATCATCAGCCCCAAAAGGGCAAGGCTGGGAATGGTCTGCAAAATATTGACAAAGCCAATGACGTAGCGGTTCATCTTTTCCGTTCTTGTCAGGATGATCCCGAGCGGCACAGAGACGAGAAATCCTGCCATGACCGCGACAAACGAAATGTAGCTATGCTCCCAGATCAACAATAAAATCTGCTCGTGCCTCTCCTGGATGAACTGAACAAATTCACTCATGTCTTCCCCTCCCTCTTTTTACGAAATGCTCCAACGGGGAAGCGTCGCTTTTTTCGTCGACGAGACTGCCTGTCGCTCCTGTGCGCTTTTCAACCGCTTGATTCCGATAAAGTCCGCCACAAAGGAATTGGCAGGACGCTGCAGCAGCTTCTCGGGAGAGTCCACCTGTACCACAGCGCCATTGTTCATCAAGCAGATGCGATCGGATATCTTGATCGCTTCGTCCATGTCGTGCGTCACAAAAACGATGGTCTTCTTGATCGTCTTTTGCAGCCTTACAAACTCATCCTGCAGCTGCTCCCGGCTGATCGGGTCCAAAGCACTGAAAGGTTCATCCATCAAAATGATGGGCGGATCTGCCGCCATGGCGCGGATGACGCCAACACGCTGCTGCTGTCCACCGCTCAGCTCAGCCGGGTATCGGTTTTTGAAAACCTTCGGGTCCAGCCCGACCATGTCCAGCAGCTCATCGACCCTTTTTTCATACTGCGCTTGGTCTGCCTTTTTCAATCTGGGTACCAAAGAAACATTTTGCCCAATCGTCATATGGGGAAACAAAGCGATTTGTTGAATCACATATCCGATATTGCGCCGCAGCTCAACGGGATCTCCCAGGGAGACATCCTCCCCATTGATCTCGATTCGCCCTGAGGTAGGCTCGATCAGGCGGTTGATCATTTTCATGGTCGTCGTCTTGCCGCATCCACTGGGTCCGATCAAGACGAACAGCTCACCCGCTTTGATTTGCAGGTCAAGCTTTTGGATGATGGAGACATCGTTGATGCGCTTCTCTACGCTGTGAAAGGAAATCATCTACCCCAACTCCTCCTCAAAAATTTTATGAAAAGAAAAAAAGCCGACACACTGCGTTTCATCAGGAGGGCCCTTCCCGACAAAAGCAAATGAGTCGACTATTCTCTCACATACAAATATGAACAAATAAGCTTGATAGGTGCGGACGACCCATGCCCGGATAGAGCAAAAGCCGTTTGCACATAAAGCAAGCGGACAAAAAGAAACTTGTATGCATGATCTGCTTTAGCCGACGAGGTTAGCTGACGGGTAGGATGGCAGTTTGCATCCCTTCTGTTTTCACAGAATTAACCCCAAAGATGGTTCCCCCGTTTTCGTCAGAGACGAAACTAGGCCCGTATTTAATTAGGTAACAATAAAAGGTTACCATAATGTTTCCAGTGGCTCAAATCTGAAAATTCTCGATATTCCCCCCTCTCTGTGGCTCAGCGGCAGTTGACCGTAATCTCTTGCCTTATGCTTGCTTATCCTGCCATTTCCTTTTAAATCCATATCATTCTTGCATTCTATTCGTAAAAAAAGAGCACGAACATGAAATCGTTGACCTAGGAATGATGGACCCATTCTTTCATCCAGTGCTCCTGATCCTGCAAGTAATACGTCCGAGGATACACCTCTGGGTAATCACCGATAAAGGTAGCCCACCAGAAAATCCCCGCTCCGTGAATCTTTGCCCCTGCTTGGCTGGCATTGACCAAGCCCTTCGCGGCGGAGTAGATGTTTTCCACGTACGGATCGTGATAGACCACTCCTATCTCTTCTACCGTTCTGCGTTCATAGGCTGGCATGATGGGGAGCAGCTGGCAATTGCCTTTTGCCGAGAGAATAGCGTCACTGTATCGCTTCATCTCCGTTGTCCATAGCGTTTGATAGGCGTAGGGAGAATCGATCGGCGAATCCCATCCCATTTGATCGTACACCATCGGATTGATCTGATTGACGATGGAGGCAATTCTTTGGATATACGCGTAGCTCCACTGTTTTTCCCCGCCATACTGAACGGGCGCAGCCACCGAGAAGTAGCGATTGCCGCTCAGCGCATGTTCTCGCAAATAGCGAAGCATATTTTCCAGTTCGCGGTCGTCTGTGAAAAAAGGTTCCATGTCGAGATGAACGCCATCCACCCTGTACAGCTTTCCGTCCCAGAAAATGCCTTCATGGACGAGCTTCTGCACGATCTGATTCACATTTTGATGAAATGTCTCTGTCCCGAAAAGGGGGTTCGGCTGTTCGTTTCCATTCTCGTCCTTTGTCAGCCTTTGATTAAAATTAAGCACCGCAATCACCACTTGGTCCGGTGCAGCTTCCTTGGAGTATTTCAGCCATTGTGCCAGTCCGGCATAGCTCCTCGCGTCGAGCATCCCCCATTCCGTCAGCATGCCAACGTCCGCCATCTGATAGCGAATTCTCATCTCACGCAATTGCTTTACACGGGCTTCGATCTCTGCGGGAGCCTGGGACTCGGCAAACCAGTCATTCGGCAGAAACGCTGCATTATTCGTATGGCAATCGAAGGTGCACGAAGCAGGGACAAGGCTTATATCATCAAAATAAGAAACACCGCCTGCGATGGCATGATAGACATAGACGTACACCTGTATGTGAGCCGTGCCAGGCACAGTCGTAAAAGATAGCGATTTTTCCACAAAGGCAGGGCTCTTGAAGGTAAGCGTCACTCTTCCCCCTGGGATTCGTTTTCCGTTCTTGTCCAGACATTCTGCCCCGATAATCCCTTCTTGGCCGAGTCTGTTTACGCTGCCTTTTCCTTTCAGTATGTACGTCTTTCCCGGGACAGCAGCGTCGATGATCTGGCCTGCTCCCCCCTCAGCCTGATCGACGGCAGCAGCGTTACTCCCGCTGTTTTTGGCTGCCGGGGTCAGGT
>NZ_RHHU01000031.1:0-8098 GCF_003710965.1 Brevibacillus nitrificans
GGCTGACCTGATAATACGAAAGACCCCTTGGTTACCCAAGGAGCCTTACATTGCCTTTTCGATATTGTCATTCGTATGTATTGGTTGCAATTACGCGGAAAATTGCGGCTTCACTTCTAATTGGGGTACCGCCAACAAAGTTATAGGTTTTGTAGGTTTTGGAGTTTACACAAACTATTTTACAGACTCGTAAGGTTATGGCATACAACCTTAACCCTTTCATTTCTATCTTTGGAATCCCTGTTGGCTGGTTATGCTATGGCCTTCAAGCTGAATTGGTACTTTTTGAACAGCCTCTTTTAGGGAAACTTCTCTTTGATCAATTATTAATTTGGCTCAGTACGATTGTTTTAAAAGCCTCATTTGTAATCGCCCCTGGAGTTATGATGTTTTCATCGCTCCAATAGGAAATTAATAACGAAGAATTATCGGAGAGGTAAATCCTAATAAAAAATTTATTCCCGTTTAATCCTGTTTCTTTATAAACTTCTTGAAATCCAACATATTTTAGCTTAAGAAGTTCCTCTACGAACTGTTCTGAAGCATCCTTAGTAAAATCCTTTATATAAGAATTGTCTTCAATACTTTCTAGTGTGACCTTCGAAACTTTTCCTCTGATATCATACAAATCACCTATAGTTTTTGCATGAGGATTATCGTTTACTTCATATAGGTTATCACCAATGAATAATCTAAACTGCTCCGAATAACCTTTTACACTATAAATTGGGGTTCCAACTTGTTCAATAGTTGCATCACCATTCTTCATTTTGTATCCTGGACACACCATACCAGACATTGTAAACTTGACTTCCCCAATTTTTTTATCTCGAATCAATCCTTTAGTATCTGAAACATAATTTTTGCTATAAGTAATATTGTTCCACATTAACATTCCATCGTACTCTGCTAATTTATTTACACACGTTTCAATCTCATTTGAAATATCCTGTTTTTGATCTGGGATGTTTCCAAAAAGAAACGTAAAAATTACAAGAAGTACCCCCATCTTCATAATGTTCGCCTCCCATATTTTTAACGAGCAGTATTACTTTTAAGACGGTCAGTAGTTACAAAATGTTACATATTTAGATAAATAATATTAAATTTAATTTATTCATGATATAAAAGATCCGATGGTTTTCCATCGGATCTTTTATATATTTTTATTCCCATTTGTATTTTTTCATTACCTGTTCTTTCAATTCATTAAAATGTTGTTCGTTTTCTCCAAAAAGATCGACATCAATTAAGTCTTCTTTCTCTGATATTCTTTTACTTTTAGAACCATTTCCAGCTATGGTATTATCATACTTCCCTTGATACAACCCGATGATGGCATACCCCTCTTTATTTTTTACAGGTGTTAAGAACAAAGTATACTTACCCTTCTCATTCATTAGATTATACCCAGCGATATTTACATAAGTATTATCATCGCGCAAAATACCAGGCTCGTATACTACTATTTTATCTTTTTTTTCTAGTTCGCCTTTAATTACTTTTTTAATCTCTACAACAGACTCAGTTCGAAACAATCTTCCTTCTTTGAGATCCATTGGAACTGACGTTCTATCTCCCGTAAATATCGCCTGAACAATGACTGGAGTGTCTTTTTCTAGTGTTTCTAGATCACTGTAAGTATCCACGAGTGCATCAATCGTTATGATACTGTCATCTTTCTTCGCTTCTACGAAATTTACATTTGTTGCGAGAACCATTAATCCCAAAAATAAAGCTAATGAAATTGTTAATTTCCAATATCTAGTCTTTTTCATTACTATTAATCACCTCATATTAATATTTCCATTGTAAATTACTGATATCAAGCGATGTAGGGCTTGTTATTGTAGTTCTCTCAGGATACATAACAGAGTTGGCTTGAGTTTGGTGTCGCAATGCATAAAGATGTCCAAATTCATGAACTATTACCTTATTTCGTTCGTTTGAAGAATAGTTATTACTATTCATATAGTCATCAAATATAAATATTCCGGCTGCGTCCCACCTAGTATTAGTACCTACTTCGTTACAATTCCCCCCACTCCAGTCACAAGGAACCATGACTCCCCCCATTCCATGATAGATGTCATTTTCCTCCGTAACTAAAATATAAAGATCAGAATTGAAAAAATCATCGCCTTCTGAAAACCCAAAGTCTACTCCCGAAATAGAAGAGTAATCAGAAATTGCGTCATTTATATATGTACCATACTTAGACTCTGCTTCACCTTCTACCCAATACTCTATATTATTATAAGTTGAAGTATTCTCGTACCCCCCGCCTGCCCAAAATGCATCTGAGTTAGTATAGTCTGCATTGACAATGGTGCTAAGTGACAATAAGAGAACCAGACCCAAAATCCATTTTCTCACATTTTTTCCTCCTTAAGATATTTTCGTAGAAATTATACCAAACAATACCGTTGGTGTTTGTCTTTTTTTGTCAAATACTAAAATTTAAATATTTATAATATTAAAATAAGTGCACTTTGAAGCTTCCATAATGGGGGAGTACCAGCGTAGCTGACACCACCCGCAAAGTAGCAGAAGATTATACGGGAAACTTATTGATAACCTCGTTATACTCGAATTGTGCACGGTGATTGCCAGCTTTGAATATACCTCAAGCGATTTACGACTTTCATGACCAGAATATGGCTGAATCAGCGCCCGCTAACGAAATGACGTAAAACCCACGCCAATACATTTTTTACCATGAAAAAGCCGGTTTTTCCTACGCTAAGGAATACCGGCTTTCTGTTTTACTTACGAAGTGGCCGTAATGACTGAAGGGTTCCTGGCTGATTTAGGTTAAACTTGTATTCGCCCAAGAAATTGATGTGTTCCCATCCGAGTGGGGCAATATGATGGAGAAGCTCTTCACGTAACGTGCTACTCTCCTTTTGATGTTCCGCTGCTTTCGCCAGATACACTGTATTCCATACACTGATAGCGTTAATCAGAATGTTTAGAGCACTGGCGCGTTGGAGCTGATCTTGCAACGCACGTTCCCGTAACTCCCCTTGTTTGCCAAAGAAGATGGCTCGTGCTAAGGCGTTCATGGCTTCTCCTTTATTCAATCCGCGATGGATACGACGGCGCAAAGCTTCACTCGATATGTAATCCAGAACAAAAATGGTCTTTTCGATACGTCCCATTTCGCGCAACGCTGTGGCTAGTCGGTTTTGACGTGCATAGGAACCGAGTTTTCCCATGATAAGTGAGGCGGATACTGTTCCGTTCCGGATCGAATGGGCCAAGCGTAGCACGTCATCATAGTTTTCTTTAATGATCTTTGTATTGATTTGACCGCGCAACAGGTTCTCCAGCTTTGGAAAGTCGTTCCCTTTTCCAATCGTATATAGTTTGGAATCGGCCAGATCACGCAGCCGTGGAGCAAAACGAAAGCCCAACAGGTGCGTCAAACCAAAAACCTGATCCGTGTAACCTGCTGTATCAGTGTAGTGTTCCTCGAGCATCAGATCTGTCTCATGATGTAAGAGTCCGTCAATAACGTGGACAGCATCACGTGCGTTCGTATTAATTACCTTGGAGTAAAAGCTGGAAAACTGATCACTCACGAATCGGTAAATCGTTGCTCCTTTACCAGAGCCGTAATGAGGATTGGCATCAGCATGGAGGGCCTCAACGCCAATTTGAACACGCATCCCGTCTGAGGAGGACGTGGTTCCGTCCCCCCAGTAAGACGACAGTGCTAACTTATGATGGAAATTGACGAGTACAGCCTGAGCTTTATTCATTGCATCCTCGTAAAGCCGCCATTGTGCAGCGTTGGCCATTTGGCGATACGAAATACCAGTTGTGGCTTCCGCCATTTTCGTCAATCCAATGTTCGTTCCCATTGCCATAAGCGCGGCCATGAGAATAGCAGTTTCTTCTTGAGTGGGTATCCGGTTTGTCGAAGCGTGTACGAATTGTTCATGAAATCCTGTCCAGTGAGCCACTTCCATCAGTATATCGGTTAATTTTATTCGTGGGAGCAGC
This sequence comes from Brevibacillus nitrificans, assembly GCF_003710965.1. Taxonomy (NCBI): domain Bacteria; kingdom Bacillati; phylum Bacillota; class Bacilli; order Caryophanales; family Paenibacillaceae; genus Brevibacillus; species Brevibacillus nitrificans. The sequence continues at coordinate 4,009 of NZ_RHHU01000031.1, forward strand.
TCATAAAGAGACTGGCTGAATTCTCTGGCATCGTCAGGGACATTTCTTTCTAATCGGTCAATATGCAGTTTGCCGTTTTCAAAGTTTACGCCATCCAGATCGTTTATGTTGGCCGATATCCAGTCTAGACGCTTGAACAAAGATTCAGTCCGCTCTTCCAGGTATTCATTTGCGGAAAAACTCACGGTCAGCTTGGTGTTATGGGGTTGCAAGTGACTCCATTCTTCTGTGGGGACTAGGTATTCATCAAAATCTTTGTGCTGACGGCTTCCCACAATTGAGACGTCTCCAGACCGAACGTAATTCCGGAGCTCCGTCAACACGGCCATCTCGTAATAATGCCGGTTGATCGTACCGTCATCGTCATAGACGTGCTTTTGCCAACGATTTGAGACGAAATCAAGCGGTGCACCCTCCGGTATTTTTCGTTTGCCTGATTCATTCATCTCCCGGAGTGTATCAATGGCCCGCATTAAAGGTTCCGCCGATTTCGTAGAACGAAACTCCAGTGATTTTAACAAGGTTGGAGTATACTTGCGAAGCGTATAAAACTTCTTTTCTAGCAAGTCTAAATAGTCAAAATCAAGTGGGCGTGCCAAGTGTTTTGCTTCTTCTACGGATGCGACAAGCTGTTCCCAGGGCATCACAGTCTCCAACGCTACAAAAGGATCAATTCCCTCTTTTTTAGCCCGAATGAGAGCAGCACCAAGATCCGCAAAATGAACAACCTTTTCGTTGATGGACTTACCGCTTTGTTTCTGAAGCTCTTCCTGAGCTTTTCTCCCTTTGGACAGCAAGGACATGATCTGCCGATCATGAATCTCGAATGCCTGATCGGTCAAATCCTGAATTAAATCCAGTAAGGAGACTACAAGGATTGCATATTTTTTAGGATCGTGAAATCGTCGGAAAGAGTGCGGTTCGTATCTGGAGCCAATTTTGGAAAGCTGCCGTAAGCGATTCGGATGAATGCCCTTTGTATCAATCTGCAATTGCAGGTTTCGGATGTAATCCAGTTTTTCAATTACTTTCAGAAAGGAGTCTGGTGAGTAGGTTCCTGGTATTTCACGAAGCCATGCTAGATAAGTTATACCACTTTCTGGCATCAAAGATATGATTTGGTCTAACTTTTCAATTTGTTCCTTGGTTAGCGTTAACAGGAGTAGTTTGAATATCTGTTCTTCTGCTCGCCGCCGACTTTCCCATACCATGCGCTCAATCGTGGTCATTGCGGGCAAGATGATTTTCCCTTTTTGTAACTGGTCAATTGCTTTGCGGATCAGATAAATAGCATCCCCATTTTCCATTGCAAGCCGCACTAATGTTTGTGATATTTCACGATATTCACGAATGGTAAAGTTTCGAAAGCCGTACTCCCGCCTAATTTCGTCAAGATGTTCGTGCTTTGTCTGTTCCCGCCCAGCATATAAACTAATTTCTTGTGCATCGATGTTTAATTGCTTTGCGATGTAGTTCAAAACGCAATCAGGTATGTGATGAACATCCGATAATGTCCAGCCTGGGTATCTAAGCAAGCAGAGCTGTAAAGCAAATCCCAGTTTGTTATGATCTCTCCGATGACGCTTGATTACTTCGACATCATGTGGAGAAAGCGTGTAGTAACTTCCTAGTTCGTACTCAGTGATCTGATCCGGAATGGACATGAATTCTAAGCGTTGTTCTGGTGTAAGCAATTCTCTAGCTCGTTTTGACATGGTTTCACCCTTTATCCGGTGATGATTTTATGTGTCGGTAAAGCGTTGCTCTTGATACACCAAGCATTTCACAAATATCCTGTACAGAATGATCGGGTTTGTCCAGCAGCGCTTTGGCCATCGCTACTTTTTTATCATCCATTGCTTTAGGTCTGCCACCTTGGCGCCCGCGGGCTCTTGCGGCCCGTAACCCAGCATTTGTCCTTTCACGAATGATTTCCCGCTCAAACTCGGCAAGGGCTCCAAATACATGGAAAATAAGCTTTCCACCGGGTGTTGTTGTATCAATGTTTTCCTGAAGACTTTTAAATCCTATTTTTCTTTCATGGATGTCATTGACTACCTCAATAAGATGTTTGAGTGACCGACCTAACCGATCTAATTTCCAGACCACCAGAGTATCTCCTTCCCGCAGATATCCGAGAGCTTCCTCTAATCCGGCTCTTGATGATTTTGCGCCACTTGCCACATCTTCGTAGATTTTTGAACATCCTGCTGCTATGAGTGCATCTTTTTGAAGATGAACATTTTGATCCTGAGTAGACACCCTGGCATACCCAACGAGCATACAGACCTCCAGTTACTTGCGATATTGCCCGATTGTCTCATAAGTCTTAAGAATTGTCAGTATTGATATTTTGTTTTTGAGATGTGTTTCTATACGATATATAGGCCATAAAATCTAACTTTGGACACTCACCAAAAACCGTCTCAAAAACGAACGTTTTTGAGACGAAGCAAAAAGTCGGCCCAAACTCAACGTTGCTATCACGAAGCAAAAATGTATGTGAACATCGCAATTATCATCTCAAAAATGCTGCACACAACGATTTAGGGAAGTTCCGATTATAATTTGAAATCGGAACGTGGTGACTCTGGAGGTCATAAACCCGGAACATCAACTTGAAGACAGGCTTTGAGTCAAGTTTTGTTCAAGTACCCCATTATTTTAGGAACTTCTTCAGGTGTATTACCAATTTCTTTAAACGTTTGCCCCTTGTGTCATTGGTACTACCACTATTTGGAAAACGGTTCTTTAGTCCCTTCTCTATTACCAAATATTATAATATTATTTAAATTATAGTAAAAAGGAGGAGGGATCTTGATGTTGAAGAAACTTGTCCCATTCTTCTTGTCAGTCATAATTTCGTTAACTGGTGCTTCTGCATTTGCAGAATCTCCGAACTCTGGTGGAAATGGTGTCGCTGTACAAGAAAATCCACCTACCATTGAAGACATCGTACCGGAAGGATATGACTATGTTCAGTTGACAGATGAGGAAATCCAAAAGAACGAGGAAACTAAAAAACTTATGACGAATTAAAAAAGCTTGAAAACAAAAAAACAAAAGTTGAAAAAATTGAGATCTTCCGGATATTCCCGAAAGATGGCTCAAAACAGACAAGCCCCCTATATGATTCTGCTGGAGAATTTAGCACTGCTGCTACCTGTGATTATGGTAGTGGATATGATCACACAGCCCATGTGACAACTTCAAGCCAATACGATAACTACTCTGTGAGGCAATACTTAGATGCCTATATGAACGTTTACAATGCTCCTCCTGGTAACGTTGGAAGCTTGTATAAATCCACTTCACTAACCACTTGGTGGACAAGATCATCTACCGCCTACACAGTAAAAAACGCAAGAATAATTCTCGACGTTTTTGGTACCAACTATTGCGGTAATTCTGTAGATATAAATACAGGAGCACCAAGCAACCCGTGGACACCTACTTGGAAAGACAATTCTACATCTAATTCATGGACATGGGCTACATCAACTGTTTCGGTAGAACCGGTGTACATTAATTCCCCAAGCTATATTCAACAAGTGGTTCTGTCCGATATCTACAAAAACGGAAGCAAAGTGAAAACAGACCAAAGAACAACAATCGATCCTTCAGGTATATAAAGGAGGGGGCATTTTGCCCCTCAGTTTGTCGAGAAACCCCAAGCATTTTGAGGTTTCTCTTTTTGTTACGTAGATTTTTACACGAAACGCTTTTCCATTTTGGTATTCTGTGCCCTCAGCCTTGCTTTGCAAGGTGGAGGGCAATCTTTTTCATGTTTTGCACCGCTGCGGTCATCAACGCTTGTTCCATCACGTTGCGCAATCCCCGCAAACGGCAATAGCGAAACCCATGGAGCTGTTTAGCATCCGCGAAGCTTCGCTCAATTGTTTCTTTTCTCTTTTTGTAGAGTTTCTTGCCTGCTTTACTCAATCGGTTTTGACGTACCCAATCCTTGCTGTCTTCCCAAACATGCCGAGTGACCACTTTTCGGTGGTTCTTGGATCGGGTACATTTCGAGAGGAAGGGACACGATTTGCAAACCTCTGGATTCGACTTATAATGGCGATACCCGTGGCGA
>NZ_RHHU01000032.1:0-1385 GCF_003710965.1 Brevibacillus nitrificans
GGAGGTCATCGGTTCGATCCCGTTCAGCTCCACCAAATTTCCAAAAATTACAGCTTGAAAGTGGACAACCACTCGTGTTACATTGGTTTTCGTCACTTTTAAGAGAATAACTTGTCTGGTGATGATGGCGGAGGGGACACACCCGTTCCCATACCGAACACGGCCGTTAAGCCCTCCAGCGCCAATGGTACTTGCTCCGCAGGGAGCCGGGAGAGTAGGACGTCGCCAGGCAGGTTACTCTGCAAGAGTAACCAAAACGAAGTTTTTCGTTCCTTGAAAACTGGATACTGCATGTAATTGCTAAGGACTATTAGTACTAACCAATGTGGTTAAGTTACTAAGGGCACACGGTGGATGCCTTGGCGCTAGGAGCCGAAGAAGGACGCAGCGAACTGCGATAAGCCTCGGGGAGCGGTAAGCACGCTTTGATCCGGGGATCTCCGAATGGGGCAACCCACCATTCGTAATGGAATGGTATCCTTCACTGAATACATAGGTGATGAGAAGGCAGACCCGGTGAACTGAAACATCTAAGTAGCCGGAGGAAGAGAAAACAATAGTGATTCCGTCAGTAGTGGCGAGCGAACGCGGAAGAGCCTAAACCGTCGGGTTTACCCGGCGGGGTTGTGGGACGTCTCACTAGGAGTTACAAAAGACTCTTGTAGATGAACAGCTTGGGAAAGCTGACCAGAGAGCGTGACAGTCGCGTAATCTAAACAAGAGTCTCTCCGAGACGGATCCCGAGTAGCGCGGGACACGTGAAATCCCGTGTGAATCTGGCAGGACCATCTGCTAAGGCTAAATACTACCTAGCGACCGATAGTGAACCAGTACCGTGAGGGAAAGGTGAAAAGCACCCCGGGAGGGGAGTGAAATAGTACCTGAAACCGTGTGCTTACAAATAGTCGGAGCCCGTTAAAAGGGTGACGGCGTGCCTTTTGTAGAATGAACCGGCGAGTTACGGTAGCGTGCGAGGTTAAGTTGAAGAGACGGAGCCGCAGCGAAAGCGAGTCTGAATAGGGCGTAAGTACGCTGCCGTAGACCCGAAACCGTGTGATCTAGCCATGTCCAGGGTGAAGGTAGGGTAACACCTACTGGAGGCCCGAACCCACGCACGTTGAAAAGTGCGGGGATGAGGTGTGGCTAGCGGTGAAATTCCAATCGAACTCGGAGATAGCTGGTTCTCCCCGAAATAGCTTTAGGGCTAGCCTCGGAATTTAGAGTCTTGGAGGTAGAGCACTGATTGGGCTAGGGGCCCTCATCGGGTTACCGAACTCAGTCAAACTCCGAATGCCAATGACTTATGTCCGGGAGTCAGACGGTGAGTGCTAAGATCCATCGTCAAAAGGGAAACAGCCCAGACCATCAGCTAAGGTCCCCAAGTA
>NZ_RHHU01000033.1:0-1586 GCF_003710965.1 Brevibacillus nitrificans
ACGAGATTCATGAGCGTCTCGTGGGCTCGGACATGTGTATAAGCGACAGCTGAGGAATCAATGAAACCAGCTAATGTTTGTCAAGCTTTAGAGGCTTGGTCTGCAGAAGAATAGTTGTTATAATTTCAGTGCACACCAAATAACCTCCATTGGCGTGGAGGGTTTTGGCAAAATATGGTTATTTGTGGTAGGGCTGGCCTTTCTTCAAGATGGCGTATATGTGATGCAGTAGCTTGTTGGCGCAAGCAATCACCGTCACCTTGTAGGGCTTGCCCTCTTCTCTTTTCCTGTCGTAGTACGCCCGTAGCTTCTCGTTCGTACTTCGTCTAATTCCGCATTGCACGGCTAAATAAAGCGCCCGGCGTAGCCGTTTTGAGCCTCGTTTTGTTATACGGGTGCTGGATGCTACGAATTGACCCGAGCTATGCACGCTTGGATCTAGCCCTGCGTAAGCAACCAGCTGCTTGGGATCCTCAAATTGCCCGGCATCCCCGATCTCCGCAATGAGCGCGGCGGCCAGCTTATCCCCGATGCCTGGAATCGTCTTTAGCAACTCCACTTCCGGAATTTCCTCCGCCTCCTCTTGGATCTTCAATTCCAGTCGACTCAATTGTTCTTGTTGAGCAAGTAGAATCTCCACCATGCACAATAGGGCTGTTCTTTGAGCCGCACTTTGTTTCTGAGGTATTTGCATCGCTTGAATTCGCTCCACTTTGGACTGAATCCATGCCTTCCCGTGCGAGCTGCCTGCTGTTTCGCGTACCACTTCCTCGGTAATAACCGCCCCCTGAAGCATATGAAGCAGCACGTGCAATGAAGTCTTCGAATATAGATCGTGAAACACGCCTTCATAGGCAGGGCAAACCTGATCCAGTAGCGCCCTCGCGTTCAATTTCGACTGGATGAATTGCGTCGTCATAAACTCATGTTGCCGCGTCAAATGCTGCAACTCTATTATTCGATCTGTCCATCTACGGTGTGGTTTTACATCGCCACGATAGTACATCTCAGCCAAATGCCATGCGTCCGCTGCATCCGTTTTCACTTTTCGCAACTGCGCGCTTTTCGAGCGTTTGGATAACAGAGGATTTAGGATGAAATGCTCGATATTCATCCGCTCCAAATGCGCTACAACCGTCCGGTGATAGTGTCCCGTTGCTTCCAAAACAACGACGGGGCTAACGCCTGTTTGCATCTCTAACTGACGAATGACATCGTCCAGCCTTTCAAGTCCACCGGCATGCCGAATGGTTTCCGATTTCCCGTATGCCTCACCACGCTTCGTAAACGCTTGAAATACACTTGTCCCTTTCGCAACATCCAATCCAATAACCGGTTCCATGTCAGCTCCTCCTGCTGTGAAAATAGCCGGCAATCCCACGATGGTTCCAAACCCATAGCTTCGCTTGTGATACGAGGTCAAATGCCCCAACCAGCTCAAACATGGTCATTGGAGGTAGTGGGAGAACAGTTTTTTTGACGGGGTCTATGCCCCTAAAAGCCCCACGTTCTCCCGGCTACCGCCATCATAGAACGTCTAAAAAAATAGGCCAACCAGAAATCTCTGGCTGACCTGATAATACGAA
>NZ_RHHU01000034.1:0-931 GCF_003710965.1 Brevibacillus nitrificans
CGGGGATCAGAAACGATACCTATGAATCCTCTTCGAAGCTGCGCGCCGTTTATCGTTTCCCCCGGGATCGTTGCGCAGCGGACAGCCCACTCTTCCCTGTAGGCGTAACCCGGAGCGGAGGCTGAAAATGCGCTTTCTCCCCTGCAGCCACGTCAGCTTGGAAATAACTCTCCAGCAAAGCGAAGAGACGCTAGGCCAGAAAGCGATCCAGTATTCGATCAAACTCATTTCATTTCTACTACTTTCAGATTAACTTACAAACCCTGATTACTTATCCCTCAGAGGAAAGTCTGTGTTCTTTTCCGGCAACGATCAGGAAGCACGTTTTCAGCCGAGCGACTGTGGAGCCCTGCCCAGCGGAGCAGCGAAGACCGGGGATCAGAAACGATACCTATGAATCCTCTTCGAAGCTGCGCGCCGTTTATCGTTTCCCCCGGGATCGTTGCGCAGCGGACAGCCTACTCTTCCCTGTAGGCGTAACCCGGAGCGGAAGCTGAAAATGCGCTTCCTCCCCCGCAGCCACGTCAGCTTGGAAATAGCTCTCCAGCAAAGCGAAGAGACGCTAGGCCAGAGAGCGATCTAGTATTCGATCTAACTCATTTCATTTCTACTACTTTCAGATTAACTTACAAACCCTGATTACTTATCCCTCAGAGGAAAGTCTGTGTTCTTTTCCCGCAACGATCAGGAAGCGCATTTTCAGCCGAGCGACTGTGGAGCCCTGCCCAGCGGAGCAGCGTAGACCGGGGATCAGAAACGATACCTCTGAATCCTCTTCGAAGCTGCGCGCCGTTTATCGTTTCCCCCGGGATCGTTGCGCAGCGGACAGCCCACTCTTCCCTGTAGGCGTAACCCGGAGCGGAGGCTGAAAATGCGCTTCCGCTTCCTCCCCCGCAGCCACGTCAGCTTAGAAATAGCTCTCCAGCAAAGC
>NZ_RHHU01000035.1:0-1385 GCF_003710965.1 Brevibacillus nitrificans
ATTAGGCACGCCGCCAGCGTTCGTCCTGAGCCAGGATCAAACTCTCCAATAAAGTTTGTATCTGGTTCAAAGCTGGCAAATCATTTCATGATAGACTCATCAACGCTTTCGCTGTTCAGTTTTCAAAGAGCATCTGTTTTTCAGTCAAGCTCTCTTCGAGCGACTTTTCTATTATACTTCGTTACCTCAGTGATTGCAAGAAGTTTTTTAAAAAACTTTTTCAACCAGTATTCGGTAGCGAATAAATAGTATCGATTGAGAATCGCAAGCCATTCACATCTTAGTAGCTTATGTATGACTTCGTTTGTTTCTCTCTAGCGACAAGAAGTATCGTAACATGTTGGCTAGACAAATACAATACCTAATTTCATTTTTATTGAACTTTTTTAATCGAAGTTGATCCATTCTTTTACTTTGCCTCTGCTAGCTCCCCGCTAATAGGCCTGTTTAGCCTCTTTGCCAAAGCATAACGACTAAACCTCTTCAGCATTTGGCGTCAATAAGTACGTGAAAGAATCTCGCTGGATCTATAAGTAAAAAACACAAGGCGCAACTGAATCTACGCCTTGTGTTTTTTACTTTTCAAGTACTTTTACAATAGATAAGTGCCGGGAGTCGACCAAATTAATAATTCTTCCACCCGTCTCTACCATAGGTCGGGTCGGTTGATTTCGATCCGTAAATACGATTTTTCCAATCGTACCATCACTCAGCTCTACAACTGTTCCAGCTGCAAACTGAGTAATTCCATCGACAAATGCACGCACGATGTACGGATCCAGCTTGCCAAAGCTGTCCTGCACCAATTGTTCAACGACCATATAAGGAGACTGGGCTTTCTGATAAATCCGATCTGAGCACATCGCGTGATACATATCCGCAACTGCAACAATCTTGCTGTACAGATGCAGTTTTGTTCCTGGCAATCCGAGCGGGTAACCAGAGCCATCCTCTCGTTCGTGATGCTGCAGAGCGGCCAAAGCCACACCCTCGCTTAAACCGTGAGACGCTTTGATAATCTGGTATCCGTACACGGTATGTTTTTTCATCTCTTCAAATTCTTCTGTCGTCAATTTACCCGGTTTTTGCAGAATTCGCCGATCGATCTTGGTCTTTCCTACATCGAGCAGAGTTCCCGCTAGAGCTACTTGCATCCATTCTTTCTCCGGCACCTTGATCCACTTCGCGATCATATACGAGATGATTCCTACTGCAATCGCATGTTCATACGCATAGCTATCCATCTTTGCAAAATGACGCAAAGACAGCATGACTTGCGGTTGAGACTGGAATTGGGAGAGAATCGGTGCGACCACTTCCCTCACTTCCATCACGGGTATATTATCGCCGCCTTGTACACGGATCAACAGGTTTTTAAGTGTTGA
>NZ_RHHU01000036.1:0-2647 GCF_003710965.1 Brevibacillus nitrificans
AAAAGATTGCTGAAAAGCTTCCGGTCGATCGGTTCTATCCTTCCGAGCCTTTGCAGCAGCTACCTCTTGTTGTACTGCTTCCTTTTGCACAGAAGGTTCTATCCCTGTCGCCTCTTCCTGTTCCTCGATCGTTACCTGCTTAATCATAAAGGCGTTCAGGTATTCGATATCCTTTTCATAGAGCGCTGTGCCCTTCGAAAATAGCAAGCCGCCCAATGCTGTATGTACTTCTTCCGCTAATTTTGATCCTGTACTCAGTTGTTTCACGTCCACGATGGGCACGCTGGTCACCATCCGTTCCAACATGATAAATAGTAGTATATAGTTCTCTATTCCCAATTTTATATTAGATTGAAACCAATTGCAGGAAAAATCGCTATTTTACTTACAGTTTACAAAGAGAAGGGCACTCCCTCTAAGAAAGGAGTGCCCCTCATTTACTGCTGATTATTCCTCTTCATTTGGCTCAGTCGGATCGTCATTTGTGGCTGGATCCATTTCCATATCTACGCCTTCATCGATCATTTCGTCTGTTCCAAAATCCTCATCCGTTTCCAATCCGTCGTTTTCTTCATCCTCATCATTTGGCGGACACTTGGCAACAGAACCAACCTGCTCGTTATCTCCCAAACGGATCAATTTAACCCCTTGCGTATAGCGGCCCATGACGGAAATCCCCTTCATTTCCGTACGGATAATGATCCCAGAAGTCGTGATGATCATCAGGTCTTCTTCTGGTTCCACTACTTTCAGTCCTACTACGTGTCCACTACGCTCGGTTACATTGTGTGTCTTGATTCCTTTACCGCCGCGGCTTTGGATGCGGTACTCGTCTACTGGAGTACGTTTTCCATATCCGTTCGCTGTAACGATCAGCACTTCTGCGTTTGGCTTGATTACGTCCATATCGATAACATCATCGTCGTCGTCCAGCGTGATCCCTTTTACCCCGGTAGCATTACGCCCCATCGTACGGACATCGCTTTCCTTGTAACGAACGGACATACCGTTTTTGGTACCCATGATGATCTCTTGATTACCATCGGTTAGACGCACCCCGATCAACTCGTCATCCTCGCGCAGATTGACCGCAATCAGCCCGCCTTTTCGGATATTCTCGTACGATTCGAGTGTAGTCTTTTTGATAATCCCTTTTTTGGTAGCAAAGAACAGGAAGCGCTCTTGGTCAAACTCCTTCACCGGAATAACAGCACTGACCCGCTCACCTTTTTCAATCTGAATCAGGTTAATGATCGGCGTACCTTTTGCCGTCCGGCTGAGATCTGGAATCTCGAAGCCCTTCAAACGGTATACCTTCCCTTTGCTCGTAAAGAACATGATGTAGTCATGGGAATTGGTAATGTACAGATGCTCGACAAAGTCATCGTCCTTGGTACCCAGTCCCTGGATTCCCCGTCCTCCGCGCTTTTGCGCCCGGTACGTAGAGACAGGAAGTCGCTTGATATACCCATCATGGGTCAGCGTAATGACCACGTCTTCTTCTGGGATCAGGTCGGCATCCTCAATATGATTTTCATCAACCGTGATGATTGTGCGTCGGTCATCTCCGAATTTCTCTTTGATTTCCTCAAGCTCATCACGGATAATGCCGTAGATTTTGCCTTCGTCTGCGAGGATCGAGCGCAACTCTGCGATTTTCGCCATCAGTTCCTGGTACTCGTTTTCGATCTTTTCCCGCTCCAAGCCGGTCAGACGTTGCAGACGCATATCGAGAATCGCCTGTGCCTGCTCATAGCTCAAGCTGAAGTTGGTCATCAGTCCATCGCGTGCTTCTTCCGTTGTTTGGGAAGCGCGAATCAGGCTGATGATCTCGTCAATATGATCGAGCGCGATACGCAAACCTTCCAAGATGTGCGCACGTGCTTCTGCTTGCTTCAGATCGTATTCCGTACGTCTGCGAATAATTTCACGCTGATGCTCCAAGTAGTAAAAGAGCATGTCGCGCAAATTCAATACGCGTGGACGACCATTTACGAGAGCAAGCATGTTCACGCCAAAGGTAGTCTGCATTTGGGTATGCTTGAACAGGTTGTTCAAAACAACCTTTGGAATCACGTCGCGACGCAGCTCCATGACGATCCGCATCCCTTTGCGGTCAGACTCATCGCGCAAATCGGTAATGCCTTCGATTTTCTTTTCACGAACCAGCTCAGCGATTTTCTCCACGAGTCTGGCTTTGTTGACTTGATAAGGAATTTCCGTCACAATAATGCGCGGCTTTCCTTTTTCTTCTTCAATTAGTGTCTTGGCGCGCATGATGATCGAGCCACGACCTGTTTCGTAAGCACGGCGAATTCCGCTGTAGCCGAGAATTTCCCCAGCAGTAGGGAAGTCAGGACCTTTCACGATCCTCATCAGCTCAGGAATAGTAATATTCGGGTTGTCGATCATAGCTGTTACGCCATCGATCACTTCTATCAGGTTATGTGGCGGGATATTTGTCGCCATACCCACGGCAATACCACCCGATCCGTTGACCAGAAGGTTCGGGAACCGGGAAGGCAAGACAGCAGGCTCTTCTTTACGCCCGTCGTAGTTTGGAACAAAATTGACCGTTTCTTTATCAATATCGCGTAAAAGCTCAAGAGCAATCTTAGAAAAGCGCGACTCGGTATAACGCATTGCC
>NZ_RHHU01000037.1:0-532 GCF_003710965.1 Brevibacillus nitrificans
GCCATTACTTCCCCGACCGTGTTTGCCGATTTACGGAAGGCTTTGTCAGGAGTAAGGCCCATGTCATGCATGGCATACAAAATACGCCTGTGTACAGGCTTGAGTCCGTCTCGAACATCAGGCAATGCCCGACTCACGATAACGCTCATCGCATAGCTGATGAACGACTCTTTCATCTCTTGGCTAATATCGACTTTTGGAAACCGAGCAGTTTCTTCTGCCATAAAAGGTAAACCTCCAACTGGTTATCGCAATACTTCATTATACCATATAGAAAGACGGCACGTCCAAAAAATCCGGTTATTTCCGTTGATTGTCGCTGATTCCATTCGCTATAACCGACTCTGTTCCCTTTCTGAGGCGATTCCCTATATATTTCCAGAAAATTCCCGATTTTACGGCTCTATCTTCAAGAAAAAACCCCAAAACGGTTCAAGAAGAAACCGCTTTGGGGGTAGAAGCCTTTTTGGATTGTCGTACTACATAAAAGAGATAAATGATCAGGTAGAGGATCATCGCAAATAGTGAATAA
>NZ_RHHU01000038.1:0-867 GCF_003710965.1 Brevibacillus nitrificans
AGTCTGCTTCGCGATCGCGCCCAAGATCATCGCTCCGCCGCCAATCCCCAGATCAAACGCGGAAAAGAATGTCCCTGTAGCAGCACCGCGTCGGGAAGGATCCACTCGCTGAATCGTCCATGCCTGCAAGGATGGCTGCACAGACCCGGCTCCTATCCCAAACAGTATCGCAGCCGCAATCAACCCAAGCTCCGTTGTACTGTAGGAAAGAACAACGACTGCGATCCCTGTCAGGACACCACCTGGCATCAACACCCAAAACGGTCCCTTTTTATCAAACAGCTTTCCTGCCAGCGGTCGCACCAGCATCAGTGAGATCGCATTGAAGAGAAAGTACAATCCTACATTTTCGATGCCCACTTCCTGGCCAAACAGGGTGATAAAGCTTACAACGCCCCCGTACATCACACCCGTCAGCAATGCTAGCAATGCTGGAAACAGTGCTTTTTTCTCAAACAGTCCTCCACCTGCCGCAGCAGACGGTTGTGTCATTCCGATTGGAGCTTTAATTTCAACCATTCTCGTCAATATCATCGCAACACCGGTCAATCCTCCTGATATTCCAAAGAGCCAGCCATACCCAAAGGATTGAGAAACCGAAAGTCCGATCAACGGTCCTACTGCCATCGCCAGGTTCGTAAACATCCCGAAGTATCCCATGCCTTCACCCCTGCGCTCAGCAGGAATAATGTCGGACACAATCGTTCCATAGGTTGTAGTGACGATGCCCCAGCCAATTCCGTGTACAAAGCGCAAGGCAAGTACCAGAGCAACGCTCGCCATCCAATAGTACCCGAACACAGAAAACAAAAAAATGGCGAGACCACTCAAGAGAACAGGCCTTCTCCCCATTGAGTCCAGGGCTTT
>NZ_RHHU01000039.1:0-1312 GCF_003710965.1 Brevibacillus nitrificans
CTCTGCATATCCTTGGATGGACATCAGAGGAGTTTTTAATTCATGGGAGGCATTTTGTAAAAACTGGCGCTGAATCTCATGAAAGCGATCCAGCTCTTGAGCCATGGAGTAAACGCTCTCGGATACCTCAGCTATTTCGCCGCGAGCCGGTATATGACGGACTTCAGAAAAACGGCGAAACTGTACCTTTTTAATTTCTTTCACCAGCTGGTTCAGGGGTCGCACAGTACTTTTCGTTATAAAATAACTGAGAAGAATCGTAGCAACTGTACCTATGACCAAAATGACAATAATGTTTTGCGTCAGCTCCATCCTAGCCTCCTTCAGTCCGCGGACAGGAGAGGCTAGGATCAATCTCTGCTTTTCGTCATTTTTAAAAGGAAGATTGACCAAAACGTAATCGTCTTTGCCAATCATCCAGATGTTCTTGTCCTTTCGCTTTTCTGCTTTTCTCTCCAAAGCATCCAACCAATTGTTCAGGTTTGAGGAAGGTAGGGTGGTATACAGGACTTTTTTCTTTTTTCCAAGCAGCAAAACTTCTACTTTACGGTTCGAAACGAACTGTCTGGTCAGCTCTGCTATCGATTCGGGTTTTATGGCTTCAGATTCTCCGTAATTTTTGTCAATCCAGGCTTGTCCTTTTATGGTGAGCTCATTTCGTTGCTGTTCAATCATATTTTCAAGCATAAACGAATGAATCAGGCCCGCAGAAATAGAGGTTACTACTAACAGCAGCAAACCAAACATCAACGTAATCCGTGCTTGAAGACTCATCCCTCTGTTGCCCTCTCTGTAGATCGCAAGCGGTAGCCGAATCCCCAAACGGTCTCCAACGGGATTTTGTCCAGTTTTTTGCGGATCCGTCTGATTAAGTCATCGACTACACGATCGCTGCCAAAGTAATCGTCTCCCCACACGAGTGTGAGCAATTCATCACGGGAGAAGGCGCGGTTTGGATGTTCCGTAAGAAGAGAAAGCACCTGGAACTCCTTCGACGTCACCTCGACTTCTTCACCGCACGAGTAGACAAGTCGACGTTGTTTATCCAGCATCAGGAGCTCACTTTGATGCGAAGCTATCGTTACTTGATGATCAGCGCTCGAATTCAGGTCACCACGCTGTTTCATTTGTTCCCATCTACGCAGTGCACGGTTGGCACGTGCTACGAGTTCACGCGGGCTGAACGGCTTGGTCAAGTAATCATCACTTCCCAATTCTAGGCCGAGAATCTTGTCCACTTCCTCGTCCCGGGCGGAAATCATGATGATGGGCGTTTCCGATTCCATCCGAATGCGGCGGCAAAATTCATAGC
>NZ_RHHU01000004.1:0-55730 GCF_003710965.1 Brevibacillus nitrificans
CAAACATTAGCTGGTTTTTTTGCGGGTTTGCAATGGGATCGGGAGCTTTTACCGACACTCCCTGCTCGCATCCCGTAATCATCGCCAGCGCTAGGAAAATGGCTGCTAGTTTTTTCATGTTATCCTCCATATATCGTATTACTACTTAAATCGCATTACGAGGTACTAGGCGCAAGACGTCCGCCACAGATGAGCTTATCTCCTCCTGCGCGACCTCTTTTTAGTCCTCTAGTGACAGACCTGCCTCGGGGAACCGCTTTTTCTTTTGCCTGTCTACGAACCACTCGGCTGAGCGGAACAGAAGATATCCGAGTAAGGCACCTATTATGTTTAGCAGCAAATCATCGACATCAAAGCTGCCCAAGGCAAACCAAAACTGCAAAAACTCGATCGAGAGACTGGCTGCCATTGCCGTAAGAAAACCTCTATCGAGGCCACCTCAAGGAGGAGCGACCGCGTTTTAGTGGAAAGTTTTCATGCGCTCCAGAATTCATAAGCAGTACGCTTATAAATTCTTATACGGTAAAAAACACCCGATGGATGCTTTGAAAGGAGGAGAACAAGATCGGCACGAGTATCCCCAACGGCAGAAACAGCCCTACATTCCCAAGCAAGTTGTACAGCATGTTGGACAAACCGATGCTCTCCGTGTGAAAAAAGTAATCCTTTAACGTATGAAGCGGCTTCGTATTTTGAAAGATGTGGGTGTATTGGGGAACGCCGTACTCCAGCATGCGCTGCTTCCAGTCGAGCGTGAATCTGCGTCTGTGCCATCTGTCAGGCGATAAAAGCACCAAATAGCTGGCTGCCTGGATGTACAGGCTAAAGAGTCCCAGCAGCCATCTGCGTATGTACTTGTCCACGAGCGGCATAGACTCCGAAAGCTGACGGCTGATTTGCTCCACCGATCCAAAGCGTTGGATGGCCATTGTCTCCGCATCCTCTTCCCCGTAGCCTTGCGCCAACAGCTCCAGCTTCATGCTGTTCAGATGATCCAGCAGCTCCTCCTTCGTATCCTGCTTTTCCTGACGGCTGCAAAACAGCTTGCTGACCACTTGTTCTGCATACTCTTCCAATTTCATCGCTTATTCACTTCCCTCATGACAGAGCGCGACCAAGTGGCTCAGTGTCTGCCAGTCTTTCATTTTTTCCTGCAAGATTCCACGTCCCTGCTTGGTAATGCGGTAGTACTTGCGTCGTCCTCCCTCGTTTGCTTCTCCCCAGTAGGACTCGACTGCCTTCAGCGTTTCCAGCCTCTTCAGCGCAGGGTACAAGGTCCCTTCGCCGATCTCGTAGACTTCGTTGCTCTTTACGCGAATCAACCGGGCCAGCTCGTAGCCGTATTGATCCTTCTGGGCAATCAGCGAGAGCAGCAACAGATCGATGCTCCCTTTTAAAAGCTCCTTGTTCACAGTAACAACTCCTTCCGTGACATGAATAGAGAGTACCACAGCATACATCGTAATACAAGGTACTTTGAAACCGGTAATATATGCTTCCTGTCTGTTTACGAATATTGACAAAAAGAACAAATGTTCGTATAATAAAAGAACAGATTATTCTCCAGGAGGCGCATGCATGGCAGCTCAAACGAACCTCGCTCAAACCGTTCAGCTTGCTTTTTATCACCCTGACCATAAAGATATCCTGTACTCTTTTGACTTGCCTCAGGAGCAAATGCAGTTCACTGGCATGCCCACTGACGTGCTCGAGCCTGCCATCCAGGACGAGCAGCAGTATCCGATCGTCATTCTGGCAGATTCCCGGCCAGTAGGTTTTTTCATTTTGCACAATAGCGAGACCCGTATCGAATACACAGACAATGAGACAGCCCTCCTCCTGCGCTCCTTTTCGGTTAACAATGCCGACCAGGGAAAAGGGTATGCCAAGCAAGCCCTCTTGCAGCTAAAGGATTTTGTCCAACAGAGCTTCTCTCAGGTAGAAGAGATCGTGCTCGCTGTGAACATGCGAAATCTCGCTGCTCGTCAGGTCTACTTGAAAACAGGCTTTCTGGATGAAGGACGTACGAGAATGGGTGCAATTGGCCCACAGCATGTACTCGTCATGCCTGTTCGCTAGAGTGTCAAAAAATGCAAAAGCCGCCGAGCAAGAACCTCGACGGCTTTTTGGGTTGGAATCCATTGTCCTGTTTTTATCTTCTCATTCTTTTTTCTTAGGGAACGTTGTCGTGACATACTGATCGTTTAATCGAGCCTTGGCAATATAGAAGATTTGCCCCGCATGTTCAGACAAATGAGCAAGCATTTGCAGACAGATGTCCAGGACAGTGGCTTCTTTGTTCATTGCACTTTGTGCTGGCGGATTATCCATGTAAGGCTGCTTGAGAAAGTCTTCCTCTGACATTCCTTTCACGACTTGAATGAGAATGTCAAAGGATTGCTCGAATGCAGCAATAGCTTCATCCTTGCTTACCACCAGCGACGAGTGAAATTCCTTGTCCCTGTCGCGAATTTCTTGTGGGCCAAAAAAGATGGCTTCAACGCGATGTCGGACGGTCTCCCGAATGTGCAAGGCGAGATTCGCGATGCTGTTGCTCTCTTCGTTGGGTGACCAGAGGATGTCTTCCTCGGATAATTGACTCACGACTGCAACACTCCGGCTTTTGAGGAGAACAAACTTCGAAATCAGACTATCTGCTAAGTTCGAGTGCATATCCATTCCTACCATCACCTTCACCAAATGTTTGTTCCCTTATTATACCATTTGGCTATCATGCAGGATAAAACTTTATTCTCATCCGGCATCCTGTAGTAACATAAGAGTGAACAGGAGGAGATTGCAGATGACCATGCCGGAAGAAATCTTGGACAAGCTCAAGCTATTTATCTACCAGCAGGACGAGATCGCCAAGAAAAAGCAGCAGTACATCCAAAAGGAGATTATCGAGCTCGCCTTGATCAGCGAACCAATCTCTCTCGCTGAAATTCACGTTCTCGATTACATAGGCAGTGACCCCAACCTGAATGTGATCGGCATTTCCAAGCAGATGAACATGACGCGGGGTGCCATTTCCAAAATTACCGCCCGCTTGGAGCGAAAAGGCTTGGTCGTGAAAACCCAGCTGCCCTCCAACCAAAAAGAGGTATTCTTTCAGCTGACGCCGACTGGGCAGAAGCTTTGGGACCTGCATCGCCGAGATAACCAGAATAAACGCAATCACTTTTTGAATTTGTTCCAAGGCTACAGTGAAGCAGAGCTTTCTGGCATTATTCACTTTCTAGATGATATCCTGCGTGAAGGCAGCCGCATCCTGGAAGCAGATACTTAAGGCTAGATCCTGTCTGCCTGATCCAGCCGCAAGCGATAGCTTTTTACAGTCGCTTCCCCGTTAAAAAAGTCTTTCTCCACTGCTCGTTCAAAACCGAGCCTTTCATAGAGCTTCACGGCCGCTTCCATCATATCGGTCGTGTGCAAATGCAGCGTGGAGGCACCGATGGCCAAGCATCGCCGGATACTTTCACGGATGAGCTGAACGGCAATTCCCTGTCCTCTCGCTTGCGGCGATACGGCAAGAAACCGGATAATCGGGGAATGAATCGCAAGCTCGGGCTTGCCATAGGCTGCCTCTGAAGACGCGAACAGCTGCACGCTGCCTACGATCTCGTTCTCCCTTCGTGCCACGAGAAAAGCAAACGTGCGCTCTCCTGCTGCAGACTTCTTCATCTCTCCCTTGTAAAGCTCCCATCTTTTCGCCGACAGCTTCTGTTCATACTGCTGATAGGCCTCGATCAGATGTTTCTCGAGCGATTCACGGTCCCTCCCTTCTGCGTCCTGAATCGTGATGGAGTGAATTCCTCTCATGTCGATCGCCCTCCTGGTATCCCTACGTTAAAAGGCAGGCACTACTGCAACACCGTATTTGTCTTCGATGAATTTTTTCACCTCAGGGGTCGTCAGGGCAGCGTCCAGCTTCTTGATTTCCTCACGATTCTCGTCTCCTTTGCGTACGACGATCACGTTTGCGTACGGAGAGTTAGCCCCTTCCCGGAACAGAGCGCTGTTGGGATCGATTTTCGCTTCGAGTACGACGTTCGTATTGATCACCGCTCCGTCCAGATCGGGGAGCGCACGCGGCAAGGTAGCTGCCTCTGCCTCGATGAACTCCAGCTTCTTCGGATTTTCCGCGATATCTTTTGGAGTAGCCTCATACGTTGTCAGCCCATCCTTGAGCTTGATCAGCCCTTGCTCCTGCAAGAGGGTCAGCGCTCGAAACTCGTTGGAAGGATTGTTCGGGATGCCGATCTTCGCGCCTTCCTTGATTTCGTCCGCAGATTTCAGCTTATCGGAGTAAAAACCGATTGGCTCTACATGTACCTTGGTCGTAACGGCAAAATCAAAGCCTTTTTCCCCACGAACCGAGTCCAGATAGGGGACGTGCTGGAAGAAGTTGGCGTCGATCTGGTTATCCTTTAGTGCCGGGTTCAGCTGCCCTTCATCATCGAGAATCACGACCTCCAGATTGACTCCTTCTTCCTTCAGCTTCGGCTTGATAAACTCCAAAATCTCCGCATGCGGCACAGGAGCCGCTCCTACCTTCAGCGTAACCTCTTTTGGAGCCTCCGCTGTTTGTCCGGCGCTGGGGCTTGCCTGAGCGGCTCCCCCACCAGATGCCTGATTGCTTGCGCCAGATCCGCAGCCAGCCAGCATCACACTAACCCCCACTAGCAAACTGAAAACGACACCCAAACCTTTCTTACGCATGCTCACGCCACTCCCTTATCGGATCTATGTTTTCTCTTTGGACTTACTCGAATTTGTAACGTTTTTTGTTGATCGATTTCGCGATAGAGTCACCTGACCATTGAATGATCTGAACCAGGAGAATAATGACGATGACGGTGGCGATCAGGACGTCCTCGCGAAAGCGCTGATAGCCAAAGCGGATAGCCAGACTGCCCAGCCCGCCAGCGCCAATCGCTCCAGCAACCGCCGTAAATTCGGTGATGCCGATGATCCCGATGGTAATCCCGCGAACGAGCGCAGGAAGAGCTTCCGGGATGAGTACCCGAAAAATGATCGTAAAAGGAGTCGCCCCCACGGATTTCGCCGCCTCGATCTTCCCGGCACTGACTTCTTTAAGCGAGTTTTCGATGATCCGTCCCAGAAAAGGAGCGGCCCCGATGGAAAGGGAAACGATCGCTGCTGTCGGTCCCAGTGATGTGCCCACAATCAGTCGGGAGAGAGGCAGCAGCAGGACGATCAGAATGATCAGCGGCAGCGACCTCACCCCGTTGATCACGGTGCCGATGGCCTTGTTCAGCTTCGGCGCCTCCAAAATGCCTCCCTTTTCCGTAACGACGAGCGTGACACCGAGCACAATCCCGATTGCGAGGGCAAACAGAGACGACCAGAAGACCATGTAGAGGGTTTCGAGCAGTCCTTCCCAGAGCAGCTCTAGCAAATCGTCTTTCATATGCCTGCCCCCACTCCCTCCATCACATTGCGTTTGTCGCGGTAATGATCGATGATGCTGACAAATCGTTTGGCTGTATCGCTTTCCGGGCGCAGGAAAAATTTTTCTACCGAACCGGTTTCGACGATTCTGCCTTTTTCAAGAACGGCCATGTTGTTGCAAATGTGCTGCAGCACGTCCAGCTCATGCGTGATCAGCACAATCGTCAGGTTCAGCTGGCGATTGATTTCTTTCAGCAGCTCCAAAATGGAGTACGTCGTCTGCGGGTCGAGCGCCGATGTCGCCTCGTCACTGAGCAGCAAATCCGGCTCGTTGACCAGCGCACGGGCGATTCCGACGCGCTGCTTTTGCCCGCCGCTCAGCTGAAACGGATAGACGTTTTCCTTATCCCCTAGTTGAACCAGATCGAGAATCTCTCGGACCCTCTGCTGGATATAACGTTTGGGATGGCCCGCTACCTCCAGCGGAAACGCGACGTTCTGGTAAACGGTCTTCGCATCGAGCAGGTTAAACTGCTGAAAAATCATCCCGATCTTTTGCCGCGCCTGCCGCAGCTCTTTTTCGTTCAGATTCGTCACGAGCCTGCCGCCGATCTCGATGGTGCCGAAGTCCGGTTCCTCCAGCCGGTTGAGGCAGCGGATCAGGGTCGATTTCCCCGCGCCACTGAAGCCGATGATGCCAAAGATGTCACCCTTTTCGATGGTGAGATCAATATTTTGCAAAACGGTGATCGAGCCTTTTGCCGTCTTATAGGTTTTCGTGAGGTTGTGAATGCCGATCATATGGCTTACCTCCCCTCCAGTGCGGCCAGCGCGGCTTCCGCCAGATAGTGCACGCTCTGTTGCAGGGCTCGATCATCCAGCGTAAACCCGGGGTGATGCCATTCATGTGTACCAGATGTCCCGATAAACACAAACGATCCGGGAATCGCGGACTGATAGTAGGCAAAATCTTCTCCCGCAGGAGACGGCACGGGGACGACGACCGCAAGCCCTGCCTTTTTCGCCGCCTCAACGGACAGCCTCGACAGCTCCTCGTCGTTGCGAACAGCTGGAGGTCCCTCAAACCAGCTCAGACTGATTTTGGTTCCATAGGCAGCCGTCACGCCTTCGATAATCCGTCGGAAGTGCTCGGGAATTTTCGCCCGCACCTCCTCCTGGAAGGTTCGCACGGTCCCACCCAAGACCACTTTGTCCGGGATCACATTCCAGGTCGATCCCCCGTGGATGCTGGTTACGCTAACTACTGCATTGTGCAACGGGCTGATATTGCGGCTGACGATGGTCTGCAGGGAGGACACGATCTGGGCAGCAGCCACGATTGGATCGACGCCCGCCTCGGGGATCGCCGCGTGTGTTCCTATCCCTTCGATCTCGATATCAAAGCCGTCTACTGCTGCCATCAGAGGACCCGGCAGTATTCCCACGGTTCCGGTTTTCAAATCCGGTTTGTTATGCAGTCCGAAGATCGCTTGCACCCCTTGCAGTGCACCGCTCTCGATGATCTTCCTGGCTCCTGTCCCTTTTTCCTCAGCAGGCTGGAAGATAAAGCGCACCGTTCCTTTTAGCTGCTTCTCCTGCGTTTTCAGCAGATAGGCAGCACCGAGAACTGCCGCCGTATGAAAGTCATGACCGCATGCATGCATCTTTCCGGGGGTTCGGGAGGCGTACGGCAATCCCGTCTCCTCCTGAATCGGCAGGGCGTCGATGTCAGCCCGCAAAGCAACGATCGGTCCATCCACACTGCCGCTCACTTCCGCTACCACCCCGGTTTGCAGAGGGGCTTCTAGGATACGGATCCCCGCTTCCGCAAGCCACTCACGGATGGAGCGCGTCGTCTCCACCTCTTCATAGGCGACCTCCGGGTATTGGTGCAGGTGACGGCGTATTTGTATCAGCTGGGGGGTGAGCTGTGCAGCAAGCCCCGCAAAATCTGGAATTCCCATCCACCGTCCTCCTTTTCAGCTGCTCGAATTTCATTGCGATTCTACGAGCGAATTGCGTGCGACGAATCGATTGACCGGCTTGTGAAGACCGAGATGATCGCGCAGCGTATCTCCTTCGTAATCCAGACGGTACAAGCCCCGCTCCTGCAAGATCGGAACGACTTTGTCTACAAAATCCTCCAAACCTTTCGGCAGGATCGGTGCGACGAACATGAAGCCATCTGCCGCTCCTTGGGTAAACCATTTCTCCAGCACGTCCGCGATTTGCTCCGGTGTGCCGATCAGCTCTTGATTGACTCCGCCCTCCAGCAGCGCGTACAGCTCGCCCAAGGTCGGGTTCACTGTTTTGATCAGCTCCGTCATCCGCTCAAAATGGCTCTGAATCCCGTTGTCTTGCGGGAACTCTACTTCCGCTGCCGGAGTGTCCAGCGTGTATTTGCTGAAATCCACCTTGCCCAGATAGCCTGACAAAAAGCGCAGACCTTGCTCAGGCAGCAGCAGCTCGCTCAGCTGCCGATGGATCGCTTCGGCTTCTTCCTTCGTATCTGCCACGATCGGGGAAATGCCCTGCAAAATATGGAGCTGGTCGGGCGTTCGACCATAATCCGCCAGCTTTCCTTTCAGGCTCTTGTAAAATTCCTGTGCCTTTTGAAAGTCCTTTACGTGCGAGAAGACGACTTCAGCGGTTCTCGCTGCGAGACGCTGTCCGGGCTCCGATGCTCCCGCCTGTACGATCACGGGCTGCCCTTGCCGCGACCTGCCGATGTTGAGCGGGCCTTGGACCGAGTAATACGTCCCTTGGTAATTCAACCGATGCATTTTCTGCGGATCGAAGTACACGCCCGATTCCTTGTCTTGCACAAAAGCGTCGTCTTCCCAGGAATCCCACAGCCCCTGCACCACGTCGATAAATTCTTCCGCTTGCTTGTAGCGCTCGTCATGCTCTACGTGATTCGCACGGCTGAAGTTGCGTCCGGTTTCCCCTGTCGCATCTCCTGTCGTGACCATGTTCCAGCCTGCGCGGCCATTGCTGATGTGATCTACGGACGCGAACAGACGCGCCAGATTGTAGGGCTCGTGATAGGTCGTCGAAGCTGTCGCGACCAGACCGATCTTGGAGGTAGCTCCTGCCAGAGCTGCCAAAAGTGTCGTTGGTTCAAAGCGATTCAAAATATTTGGATGGGAATTTTCATTGACCGCCAGACTGTCCGCGATAAAAGCAATGTCAAACTTCCCTCGCTCGGCGATCTGCGCCATCTTTTGGTAAAACGCAAGATCAATGCTGGCATTGCGTTGTGCTTCCGGCAGCCGCCATGACGCCACAT
The DNA here is from genome assembly GCF_003710965.1 of Brevibacillus nitrificans. Classification (NCBI taxonomy): domain Bacteria; kingdom Bacillati; phylum Bacillota; class Bacilli; order Caryophanales; family Paenibacillaceae; genus Brevibacillus; species Brevibacillus nitrificans. The sequence continues at coordinate 8,705 of NZ_RHHU01000004.1, forward strand.
GTATCCCGGTTCCCACCAGATAGGCTGAAAAATGGATTTGCCGTTTTTGGGTCATCTTTTCTCCTCCTGTTTCCTGCCCTGAACTTTCCCGATCCGTCTCTTATTTGCTGGCATACGCGCTCTTGAAGTTTTTCAGTTCGTCTACCGTGACCTGCGTCGGAATGTAGTTTCCTTTGTACGTCTCGGTGATAAAGTCAGAGACTGCTTTGGACTGATAGATTTGCACCAGCTTTTTGAGGTCTTCGCTGTTTTCGTTTTGCTTGGTTGTCGCGATGATATTGATGTACGGTTTCGCCGTATTGCTCTCATGGAAGATAGAGTCCTTCAGCAAAAATCCTGCTTCCACTGCTACCCCGTTATTGATGATGGAAGCAGCAACGTCTTTCATGACACGCGGTGTAGTCGCTCCATCGACAGGGACGATCTCGAGATGTTTCGGGTTTTCCTTAATTTTGTCCGCACCGCCAAAACCATCAAAATTGTCTACGACTTTAATCAAGCCCGCTTCCTGCAAGAGAACGAGGGAACGTCCCCAGTTGGAATCGTCGTTGGGCACTGCGATTTTGGCGTTGTCCGGGATTTCCTCGATTTTCTTGTATTTATCCGAATAGATCCCCAGCGGCGCGATGATCGTGGAGCCGACAGGAACGATCTCGGAATTGTTTTTCTGGTTGAACTGATCGAGGAAAGCGACGTGCTGGAATGCGTTTGCGTCGATATCGCCTTCGAGCAGGACGGTGTTCGGGTTCACGTTGGCGTTCAACTGAACCAGCTCGATGGAAAGCCCCTCTTTTTGCGCCTGTTCTTTCACGAAATCCCACGTACGGCTTTCCGACCCGCGAATCCCGATTTTCAGTGTTTTCGAGGTGGATGCTTCATCTGCTTTTCCGCAACCGACTGCTCCTACTGCTGCTAGAATGACGAGTAAAAACAAAATGGCTATTTTCTTCATGGATGTCTCTCCTGTCCGTTACGATGACGGTTCTATTTTCTGCGAATTTTACGTGCCAGCCGGTTGCCCAGCGACTGAATGCCCTGTACCAGAACGACCAGAATGATGACGGTCGCGACAATCGTAATCGTGCTAAAGCGTTGGTACCCGTAGGTGATGGCCAAATCGCCGATCCCCCCGCCTCCCACGGCCCCCGCCATTGCCGTAGCCCCGATCAGTCCAATCGTAGCTGTCGTGATGGACAGCACGAGTGAGCCGAGCGTCTCCGGGATGAGGAAGCGGAAAATGATCTGCAAGGGTGTCGCTCCCATCGCTTCTGCGGCTTCGATGATCCCTGCGTTTACTTCCAAAAGCGAGTTTTCGATCAGGCGGGCGATGTACGGTCCCGTGTAAATGACCAGCGGTACGATCGCCGCAGTCGTTCCGATGGAGGTTCCGACGAGTAATCGCGTAAACGGGATGATCGCCACCAGCAAAATGATGAACGGGACGGAGCGCAGCACGTTGATGATCGGGTTTAAAATCGAGAATATCGCTTGGTTCTCCAAAATGTGGCCTTTGCGCGTGACGACCAAAAGGATCCCTAACGGCAGTCCGATTAGTGTGGCAAAGACCAGGGAGACCCCTACCATGTACAGCGTCTGATAGACGGCTTGCCATATTTGTTCTGAGCTGACTTCCATCGCTACGAAATCTCCTTCACGGTTACATTTTGCTGCTGGATGTATTGGTAGGCACGAGCAATGTCCGCCGCGCTTCCCCCTATTTCCACGATCATGTTGCCAAAGGGCACGCCTTGCAGCTCCGAGATGTTGCCGAACAGCACATGGACCTGGGTCTGGAACTGCTTTGCGACCTGGGACACGACCTGTTGGCCCGAGTTTTCCCCGACAAAATGGATTTGATAGATTTTCGATTGCCCCCGGCTGTTTGCCAATGCCTTGTAAACACTTGGCGGAATGTCGTCGCGGATGACCGATTTTACGAAATTGCGTGCGGTTTCCGTCTGTGGATGCGCGAACATATCCAGAACTTCCCCTTGCTCCACAACCGTTCCGTGCTCCATGACCGCTACCCGGTTGCAAATCTCTTTGATCACATTCATTTCGTGCGTAATCATAAGGATCGTGATGTTGTATTCCTTGTTCACTCTTTTTAAAAGCTCCAGAATCGATTCCGTCGTTTGCGGGTCCAGTGCGGAAGTCGCTTCATCACTCAGCAGAATGGACGGGTTTGTCGCCAAGGCCCGCGCGATCCCTACACGCTGTTTTTGTCCCCCGGATAATTCATCTGGAAAGCTTTTCGCCTTATCGGATAGTCCTACAAAGGACAGCAGCTCGGCTACTCGCTCCTGCACGACTTTTTTGGGAGTCTGACTCAGGAGCAGCGGCATTGCTACATTTTCAAAGACAGTTTTGGATTCCAAGAGGTTAAACTGCTGAAAGATCATCCCGATGTCCTTTTTCACGCGACGAAGCTGCGCAACAGACAACGTCGTCAAATCTTTGCCGTCGACAATGACTTTTCCCGAGGTTGGCCGCTCCAAAAGGTTCACCGTACGCAGCAGCGTGCTTTTTCCAGCGCCTGAAAAACCGATGACCCCAAAGATGTCACCCTTTTCTACCGTGAGCGTAACGCCCTTCAGTGCTTCGATAATCTTTCCGCCGCTTTCGAACTTCTTTTCAACCTGCAAAAATTCAATCTTTTTTTCTTTGGGCAGGGCGTGCCTTTGCTCTTGTACTTCATTTTGGCGAAGGAATGTATCTGTCTGCTCCAGCAAGCTCAATTGGTTTCCCACTCCTTTTTTTCATGTGCGGGGATGAGCAGGGATTGCTCGCTCTCCGCTTCACCCAGGCAGAGGATTTACTCGGCTTTCAGGAAAGCTTCCAGACGATCCAGCTCCGTATGAAGCAAAGCCTCAAACTTGCCTTCCCCTCCGATTTCGACTACGGGAATCAGACGCGAGCCGTATTTGACCTCCAGCACATCGCGCAGTACGTCCTTGCCCTCTACATCAATCCATTCGTACGGGTAATCGTGCGCCGCCAAAACGGATTTTACATTGTCGCAAAAGGAGCAGCCATTGCGCCCCCAGAGAATTACTTTTTGTTGAACTGCCATTTTCATTTCCTCCCTTAGGCATCTGGCCAAAAAACAAAGAGACCCCAAAGCCCGCTCCTAATGAAAGAAAGAGAAAGGCGAAATGAGGTCTCCAGTGGTCTGGTCGACGATTTCTTTAAATTCAGATGAGTTTACTTGGTATTTGTATTCTAGCGCTGGTTTTCGCATTCGTCAACCGTCTTTTCTCGTTCATCCGACAGGAATTTTCATTGACTTTCCCCCATGCGTTGGATAAAATCCAAGTAAACTAATAAGAAATTAATTCTTTGGCTTTTCCCACGACCATCTATCCCTATTTACCAGCTGACTGGACCACCAGAGGCCGCTTAGTACATCTACGACTAAGGGCCTTTTTGCGTTCATTTTACCGATAAGGAGAGATATGACTGTGACACTTACCTTGAGCATTTTGGATCAAACCATCATTCAGAGCAAAGAGACGTCCACGCAAGCATTTCAGCATACGATTCAGCTCGTCAAAATTGCGGAGAAGCTCGGCTACCATCGCTTTTGGGTATCAGAGCATCACGACCTGGACAATGTAGTCGGCTCCTCTCCTGAAGTCCTCATCTCCCATCTGCTTGCCCATACCACGCGCATCCGCCTTGGCTCCGGCGGGGTGATGCTGCAGCATTACAGTCCTTATAAAGTAGCGGAAAACTTTCACGTCCTCGCCTCCCTCGCCCCAGGACGAGTAGACCTCGGAATCGGCAGAGCGCCAGGGGGACTCCCGCTATCCACACGTGCCCTGCAGCAGGAGGGTGGCTCGACTCGCTCCCTCGAAGAAAAGCTAGTGGAGCTGGAGAAGTTCCTCCACAATCACCTCGAGCCCGAGCATCCGCTGCATGGCTTAAAGGCGATTCCCAATCCCACGCAGCCAGCAGACCTGTACTTGCTGGGAACCAGTGTCGCGAGCGCAGAGCTGGCCGCACAGCGCGGTGTTCCCTACGTCTTCGCACAGTTCATCAACAGCGATGAAGCCGTCAGTCTCGAAGCGATCACGACGTATCGAGAACGGTTTGTCCCTCGTGCGATCGCCACGCCCCAAGCGATTCTCGCGCTTTCCGTGATCGTCTCAGACACAGACGAGAATGCGAGGAAGCTCGCAAATGAAAACGAGTTCGTCAAAATCAATCTCGCAAGCGGCAAGACGATCACAGTAAACAGCCTGAAAAAAGCGGAGGAATACGGGAAGCACACGAGCGAGCCGTACACCATCGAGGTCAAGGAGCCAAACATCATCGCTGGCTCAAAAGAGACCGTGCGCAAGCGGCTGCTGGAAATCCAGCAAGCCTATCAGGTAGAGGAAGTGGTCATCATCACCCCGGTCAAAGACTTCCAAAAGCGCGTCACTTCTTATGAGCTGCTTGCCGAAGCCTTTTCGGAACAGCCCGTCACGAACCACCTGTAAGAAAACCTCTATCGAGTCCTCCTCAAGGAGGTGCGACCGCGTTTTAGTCGAAAGTTTTCATGCGCTCCAGAATTCATAAGCATTATGCTTATAAATTCTTATACGTTAAAAACGAAAGAAGCTGCCCCTTTGCACGATGCAAAGAGCAGCTTCTATTTTTGTGTCCTGCTAGACAAGCGCCTCATCATGTTTAGTGATAATAAAGTTTTAGACCGGAACCCCTTACAGTACAAGGAGTCCCGGTCTTCAAAATCATCAGGTATTTGACAATTAGTTTTAGACTATACGTCAGAATGAGGCAGTCTATGGATCTAAACCTGATTAATAAAGTCTTAGACTGCCTCATTGAACAATCGAACCCGTTAGCTTAATCCTGTTATGTGTTATTACCAACTTGTATTTTTGATGACTACCGCCTTCAGGAACATTCGGAATCGGTTCTTATTGTTGGAGGATCTTTTCGTTTGCTCCTATTTTTATCTCCAGTTTTTTAATGTTTTGAATAGATAGGGTTTATTAGGGAGCACGAAAAAGGTTCCTTGATTCATACGATTTGGGATAACAAGTCCAAGTTTGATAAGATTTCGGATATCAAATAGATCACCGCTGTATTTACAGATCCCATCTTTATTGCTGTTTTTAATGAATTTCATCAACAGTATTTTTTGTGGTTGAGCTAAATTTTTCATTTCGTTCAACACGGATTGTTCACTATATGGGATTTGTTCCTCTAAACTTTGAGGTTTATACTGTTTCAGTTTTAAGAGGTGTGAATTCGTTGTAAGCCGTCTCAAGACTTGGATAGTTTATCGCAGGTAATTTCGGTCGATGCGTCATGAGGAATATATCGGTATCACGTGAAACTTCACGTTTTTCTTCTAATTCTCGTTGTATTTTACGCTCAGTATCCTCGTCTATCCATATTTTTACACGCATATTGGAATATGGACTTTCCGAATATCTTTCTCGGTTTCTTAAGATAAGCTCGTGTTTTTCCTTTGCTATCTTTTCGACTCTTGTTTTTTCATGGCGAAGGGCGGCATCAAGCCTTTGAATCTCGTTTTTAATCTTAACAATGCACTCCTGTACATTTAGATATATTTCAAATTGTTCAAACCTTAGAACGGATTGAATTCCGTTTTGAATCGTCCACAGATCGCGAAGACTGTCTTTTATTGAATTATGAAAGGGACCGTCACATTCTACAACAATTTTATAGGCTTCTCCATAAACAACAAAATCAAATATAAAATGACTATCTTCGGTCGTTTAATCCCTTCCGCTCAATCTCTTCGACTTTATCTTGCTTAAACTATCCTGCCCGTTAGCGTAACAAAGCTGCCGATCATCGCGGCAGCTTTGTCGTGGTGTGTTTTTGTGTTATCGATCCCGTTAGTACTAGACTAGAACTTTAGGAAAAGAGTCCACCCAAACGATCATTATCAGGTGGGTTATAGCCTAGATGTCGTGCCATCGATAATATCTGTCCTTTGTGATGAAATTCATGTGTCTCGACATGCGTTAATAGAAGCAAGGGAGCGGCAATCCACGGCTTGCTCTGCCATGCCACATAGTACTCTACAGGTTCGAACCAACGATTGTTATATTCATATATAAACCGTTGCACGATTTCATCCACTTCAGCAAATCTTTCACGGACATTCTTAACGTCAGCTCGTTCAATCTCGTGCATAGCAGTTTCCCTATATTCTTCTGACATCTGCTTAAACGCGAATGATCCAAGCCAGAATCTATAAGAATCGGCAGCATGTATATGCGTCAGTATGATCGACCTATTCCCAAAACCGGGAACCGCTTGTTGTAATATGTGAGTCGACATCTCTTCCAAAAACGTAAACAAGTTTTTTCTAGCCGATCTGATCCATTCGTATTGTTGCTGTAAGATTTTTAACAAGCGAAATCACTCCTTAAATTTCAGATTGTAATGATACGTCTCCTTCCATCTTTCCTAATGGTTGAATAATTCTCTGGGTAACCATACCTCTGCCTCAGGTTTATGACACTGTTGGTGTCCAGCGCGTATATTTTGCTAGTTTCGTTTTGTATGCCATAATCCACCCAGGATCGTTCATTTGCTCCGCCGCTTATCATTATTCACTGAACTTTTTTTGTGTTGCTCCTTCTTTCTCATATCGGGCAGCTGGCTCTCAATCATCAGCCGGTTTCCGTCCGGGTCCAAGACTATAAGATAAAGCATATTTCCAAGCAGTTCGATTCGCTCCACCGTAGCGCGAGCCCTCACCATTTTCTGGTACGCCCGAAAGATCGCATAAGGGTCGTACTGGCGAAAGCCGTCGACGAAAGCTTCGAATACCTCCATGCTGAGGCAGCCGCTAGATGCGGTCAGCACTGCGTCGTCCCAATACTCCGGGTGACGCTCGACTGCAGTCTTCAACCTTATCCTCGCTCGTTGAATCGCCGCCTTCACCGATCCCTCGCTTTGCCCGAACAAATTGCTTGTTTCTTTGGCAGTAAAGTCAAATACATCGATCAACAAAATGAGCACGACCTGCTTTGGCTCCAGCCGGTCCGACAGCAGTTCAAGAGCCTCCCGAACGTCCCAGCGGGTCCATTCTTCATATCGGCCGAACCTTTCCTCATTAAGTTGTCCGGCAGGTGGCTGCAATTTGCGGACGCGGCAAATATCCACCCAAGAGTTGGCCGCAATCCGAAAAAAAACGGCTTCGTAAGCTCTCTTTCAGGAAACCGAACATGCCATCGATACGCTTTCACCAGAGTTTCCTGAAACAAATCATCTGCATCCCAAGCGGAACCCGCTTTCGCCAGACAATAGCGTCTCAGGTCGCTTTGTAGCGGTAACGTAATTTCCGAAAACGCGTTGTATCCGTCGACGGGATTCTCTTTCTTCATCGTTAATCCGCCTTTGCCTTCAAAATGTCAAACGCTTTATGTATGTTTCCGATACTTTTGCTTATGAACAAAATATGGCGACTCCTGAGTCTCTTCCACGATACTGACCGGGTTACTGTCCGGATCGAAAGCTTCGAAAAACCTGTACTCAGGCATTTCGTGAATTTCGCTGACTGTCGCTCCTTTTGCCTTCAATTGCTGATAAGTATCGTGAATATCGTAGGAATTAAAATTGTAATAAGGCATTTTATTAAACCCCGTATCAAATTCAACAGTTTGAGGCTTCGCCACTTTCCATAGCAGAACTAGCGTTTCCCTGTTGGGGAAAGCTAGGCCGGCTCTATAATCAAGAATCTCGATCGTTTCCATGTCGAACATCCTCATGTACCAATCCGTTGATCGCTTCACATCAGTGACCGGTATAAAGATGCAGCCTACTTTTGAGACGTTTTTTTCCATTGCTTTTCCCTCTCCTTTTCATGAGTTCAAATGGGGGAACATCAACATTCATGATGTCAAACAATTAACGAAGGAAACCCACAAAAAGATACGGGTTTACGTAAAAAAAATCAAAAAATGCGAAAGATACCTATGGGAATAATCGTCCAATATCCAATTGGCTGCATTATCCTGCCCGTTAACGTAACAAAGCTACCGGTCATCTTCGCGGCAGCTTTGACTTGGTGTGTTTTTACATTATCGCAAGGTTTCCACCTACTTTGCTTCTTTGAACTGCCTCAGACGGAACTAGGGACCGAATGGCCTCGTGCATGAATTAACGGAGTTATTCATTTAGTAGTATGAGAAAATATCAGTTCTCGAAGTTGCGTTAAAACACTAGGTAAGTATTCTTGTGGATGCAAATAAATCGCCACCAACACGCTTATTGGTATGGCTGCAAAACAAATCAAACTTTTGAATACTCTTGATTTTAATTTTTCAGTAATAAACAGAGAAATTATCAAAATAGTAATATTAAAAAATAATGTTATCGGAATACTTACAACTCTTCCTCTGGTTCTCTGCAGTTTCACTTAACGTCTTATTTACGAATTGTGATTTCCATAATAAGGTATTCGTGATATGAATTAATCTATCCTGCCCGTTAGCTTAACTCATCTGCCGGTCTACAACTTTATAATTCAGTCTAATACTATATTATTTAGTCTAAAACTTTATTATCTCTGCACACATCAGACTCCACGGCATAGCGATTGACCGGAACAGGAATCCCCAGGTTTCCCCGCAGCGTATCCGCTTCGTACTCCGTGCGGAACAGTCCACGCTCCTGCAAGATCGGAACGACCTGATCGACGAAATCATTCAAGGCATTGGGAATGCTTGCGCTGACGATAAATCCGTCTGCCCCGCGCTCTTCAAACCACTCCGCAGCGAGATTCGCCACCTTTTCCGGGGTGCCCATGAACAAGGGACGGGGCGTCGCCTCCTGAAGAGCGACCTGCCGCAGGGTCAGATTGCCTTCCTTTGCATCGCGCTTGATTCGCTCTGTTGTACTCCGAAAGCTGTTTTGGCCAATATCGCCCAGCTCAGGGAATGGCGCATCGAGAGCGTAGACGGAAAAATCGTGATGATCGTAGTATCTGCCCAAGTACGCCAGGGCCTGCTCGATCGATACCAGATTCGCCAGCTCCTGATACTTCTGCTCCGCTTCCTCCTCCGTACGTCCAATGATCGGCGCGATCCCCGGCATGATGAGCACCTTCTCCGGATCCCGCCCTGCTTCAGCTGCCCTGCCTTTTACATCCTCGTAAAATGCCTGGGCATCCGCCAAGTTCAAGTGCCCCGTAAAAATCGCATCCGCCCAGGTCGCAGCAAAGCTTTTCCCATCCTCTGAAGCGCCCGCCTGAAAAATAACTGGCTGTCCCTGCTTCGATCTGCCGATGTTCAATGGGCCCTGCACGGAGAAAAACTCCCCTTTATGGTTGAGTGCATGCATTTTTTTCGGGTCAAAAAACACGCCGGATTCCTTATCCCGCACAAACGCATCGTCTTCCCACGAATCCCACAGCCCTTTGGCTACTTCTAAATACTCCGTTGCGATCCGATAGCGCTTGGCATGATCGGGATGCTCCTCGACGGTTTTGCTGTAATTCAAGGCAGAGCCCTCCAAAGGCGAGGTCACGACATTCCACCCCGCTCTTCCCCCACTGATATGATCGAGAGATGCGAGCTGTCTGGATACGGTGAAGGGCTCGCTGTACGAGGTCGATATGGTCCCGACTAGCCCGATGCGCGACGTTACCGAAGCGAGGGCAGACAGGATCGTGAGCGGCTCAAACCGGTTCAGGAAATGGGGAATGGACTTCTCGTTAATAAACAAGCCATCCGCGATAAAGACAAAATCAAACTTTCCTGTCTCCGCCTTTTGTGCCTGTGAGCTATAGAATCCAAAGTCGATGCTCGCATCCGGTTGGGCGAGTGGATGTCTCCACCCCGCGATATGCCCTCCCACCCCATGAATGAACGCACCAAGTTTGATTTGCCTGGAAGTGCCCATCGTATGAATCCTCCTTTGTTGTGAAAAGAAAAAAGGCTCCCTCACGATTGCGTCTGCAAAGTCAGGGAGCCTTCAGCTGTCTGATCGGCTAATGATACATTCAGTTTAAATCAATTAATTCCCATCGGTCAAGTAAGAATTGCATTTTCCACGCAATCGGTCACTCACTTACGTATGGCACTACCCTTCTCCCAGTGTAACCATCGACTTGATCACGCCGCGGTTGGGCTGAATCAGCTCTTTGTGATCTTGGGCAAACTGCTCGAACGGAATCTTCTCCGTGATATAGGCAGAGGAGTTGATTTTGCCTTCGTTCATGCACCCAATCACGTATTCAAAATCCTCCAGCGTCGCGTTGCGGCTCCCCATCAAGGTCAGCTCCTTGGCATGGAAATCCGGATCAGAGAAGGCGATCTGTTCCTTGACCAGACCGACATAGACGAGAGTCCCGCCATGGGCGACGAAATCAAAGGCACCCGTCATGGAATGCTTATTGCCGGTCGCATCGAAAACGACTGTCGGCAGATCTTGTCCGTTGAGCTGACGTATGCGTTCCTTTGGCTCAGAAGAAGCCAGCACGATCTCGTCACACTCTGCCCACTCCTGGCAGAAGGCGAGTCTCTCCTCGCTCATATCCATAGCGATGACTTTTGCTCCCTGCAGCTTGGCAAAGCGGGCGACACCCAAACCGATAGGACCTGCTCCGATCACAAGTACAGTCTCTCCAGGCTGGATTCGTGCACGACGAACCGCATGGGCACCGATGCAGAGTGGTTCGACGATCGCTGCTTCTTCCCAGGAGAGATTCGGTACAGGCAGGACATGTGTAGCCGGAACGACGATCGATTCGCGCATCCCTCCGTCGATATGTACCCCCAGTACTTTCATTTGCGTGCAGCAGTTCGTTTTCCCGCTGCGGCAGGAAATGCAGGTCCCGCAATGCATGTAAGGAATGACCGACACTCTGTCTTTGGCCTTCAGATTGGTGACAGCAGTTCCTACTTCTGCGACCTCTCCTGACAGCTCATGACCAAGCACACGCGGATAGGCAAAAAACGGTTGATTGCCGCCAAACGCGTGGATGTCCGTTCCGCAAATACCGATTCGTTTGATGTGCAGCAATACCTCGTTCTCTCCTGGGCTTGCTGGAGCTTCCGTCTCGATGAGCTCCATTTTCCCCGGCTCCTGGCATACAATTGTCTTCATCCTCTATACCCCTTTCCTAGTCGCTTATCTCAGATTCCGCAAAGCCTGTCGGATACCGTGCTTCGCGATTTCCTCCGCATACCTCGTGGCCTGTGCCGTTAGATCCGCTACTTCGTTCAAGTCCTCTCCCCAAATACCCGCCATGCCGAGGTAGCTTTCTACAGCAAGAGCCAGGGATGCTGTCGTGCTGTTTTCCCGCGCCTGCTTCCACAGCTCGCCGATCGCGTGAACATGCTCTGCCTGATCGCGAATCTCGTATTCCGTACCGTCTTCTCGCACACCGTAAAGACTCTCTCCTTCCATGCGTGCCACCCGGTAAAAGAAAAAGCTGGCCACAAGTCCAAACACCAACGCCTGCGGCAGTGCTCCTGTTGCCTTTTGATAGGCATGCATACTGGGAAGCACGCGAGTCACGAGCTTGGACAATCCATTCAAGCTGATATCGAGCAGGCGGTGCTGCAAATACGGATTGGAAAAACGCTGCAGGACGTCTTCGATATACGCGTCGGCAACTGCCTGAACCTCTGGTGCCAGCGACTCTTTGATTTCCTCCTGCATGGCACGCTGCAGGTAAGCCCGAAGCTTTGGATCATCCACGGCTTCTCGCACCGTATTCGCACCTGCCAAATAGGCAACAGAGGCAAGCAGCGTATGAGGTGCGTTCAACAGCTTCACTTTTCGTTCGCGATACGCATCGATCCGGTCGAAATAGACGCGCAAATCCGCCTGCTGAAACGGCAGATCCTCCGCCAAGCCCTCTGGTCCTTCTATGACAAACAGATGGTACGGCTCACTCACTGTCAAAAGCTCATCGCGATAGCCCAGCCTGTCCTCCCACACGTTTTCCTCGCCGTGCGGATAGCCTGTCACGATCCGATCGACCAGCGTATTGCAGAAGACACATGCTTCCTTCATCCAGGTGAAAAATGCGGCTGGCAGGCCCCAACGCTTGGCTGCCCGTTCGCAAAGCTCCTGTAGCACTTCGCCATTCTTCTCTACCAGCTCGCACGGCAAAACGATCCAGCCTGCATCCGCCGCCCCGGAAAAATGCAGAAAGCGGTGGTACAAGAGAGCCACCAGCTTGCCTGGATAGGAAAGGGGAGCCGTCAGCGGATCGTACCTCTCCTCACTCCATTGCAGACCAGCTTCTGTCGTATTGGAAAAGACGAACCGGATGTCGCGCGACTCTGCGACTTGCAATACTTCCTGCCAATTCTCATATGGATTGATCCCCCGACTGATCACGTCAATCCGCTCGACCCGCTCGATTGCCTCCCCTTTTTCCAGCCCGCGCTGAACCAGAGTAAACAGACCGTCCTGGCGGTTGAGCTTGGGTACGACTTTGCCTCTCGGTGTCGGCTGAATGGCGACAGAACGTCCATGGAAGCAGCCCCTCTGGTTCATCCTGTAGAGCATCCAGTCAATAAATCCACGCATGAAGTTGCCTTCTCCGATTTGCAGGACGCGTTCAGGGAATTCACCCAGCTCCACGCTTACTCCTGAAGCTTGAAGAGCGTCGCGGCTCAAGCCGGGAACCTGCTTTTGCTCCATAGCTGATCTCTCCTCACAGTGTGACGCCATCCTTGAAGATCGCGATCTCTTTGTAGCCATACATCTCGTTCTTCGTGCGGATTCGACCAGAGGCCAAATCAATGACATATTGGAATAAGTCTGCGGATACCTCTTCCATGGTGGCTCCTTGCACCAGCTTGCCTGCGTTGTAGTCAATCCAGTTTTTCTTGCGTTCATACAGCGCTGTGTTGGTGGACATTTTCACCGTTGGCACCGGTCCCCCAAAAGGAGTGCCTCGTCCGGTTGTGAACAAGACAATTTGACAGCCGGATGCGGACAACGCCGTAACCGAAACCAGGTCGTTCCCCGGCCCCTGCAGCAGCGACAGCCCGCTATGCCGCACGCGATCACCGTATTGCAGCACGTCATCTACACGCCCGAAGCCGCCCTTTTGCACACAGCCCAGCGACTTCTCTTCCAACGTCGTAATCCCGCCCTTTTTATTTCCCGGAGATGGATTTTCATAGATGGGCTGGTCATTTTTCGCGAAGTAGTGCTTGAAGTCGTTAATCAGGTCTACGATTTGGCTGTATACCCCCTCATCCTTCGCACGCTCCATCAGCATCGTCTCTGCGCCGAACATTTCCGGAACCTCTGTCAAAACAGTCGCGCCCCCAGCCGAAATGAGCTGATCGGAGAATGCGCCCACCAACGAATTCGCTGTAATCCCGGAGAGGCCATCCGACCCACCGCACTTGAGCCCCACCTTCAGCTTGGAAACAGGAACCTCCTGCCGCTCGAAGCGGGAAGCGTACGCGACAAGCTCCTCGATCAGCTCCATCCCTTGCTCCATCTCGTCCTCCACCTGCTGAACGGCGAGGAATTTGACACGGTCGGGATGATAGTCTCCGATCGCTTCCTTGAACAAGTCGATGTAGTTGTTTTCACAGCCTAGGCCGAGCACCAGGACGCCACCCGCATTGGGATGATGCACCAGGTCCGCTAAAATCTTCTGCGTATGCACGAGATCGTCTCCTAGCTGCGAACAGCCAAACGGATGAGGAAAATGGAAAACGCCATCGATATTTTCATGCGTGAAGCTCTGGTCCGCCATTTTTGCCAGCTGTTCCGCAACCTTGTTGATACAGCCTACTGTGTTGACGATCCAGATCTCGTTACGCACCCCGACATCCCCGTTTTCACGCACATAGCCGGCAAATGTCCGCTCGCTCTGTGCTGCCTGCGGAAATACATTCGTCGGCACAGGTTTGTAGGAATAGGAAAGCTCCCCGTCCAAATTGGTTTTGACGTTGTGACTATGAACCCATTCGCCACTTGCGATATTTACTGTCGCATGTCCAATGGGAAAGCCGTATTTGATGATGTCCGCTCCAGCTGCGATCGCTTGATTGGAAATCTTATGGCCGCTCGGAATATCTTCCTGTGCAACGACAATGCTGCCGTTCACCTCTACGCTATCGCCCTTTTTTACATCCTGAAGGCAGATCCAGACATTATCGGCCTTGTTGATTTGTATAAACCCCTTTTGGTTCTCTTCCACATTCCCACCTCATTTACGTAGAAACAGTATGAACAGCTCAGCGGCGCACTGCATCCTCGGATTCCCTCTCCGTTTGCGTCAAGCAAATCAGTGGAAGCGTTGCCAAGAAAGCTCATTTGTTAATAAATCGGTTTAGTAATTCGGTTTATTCCGATCATAAACGAGCGTCTGCGCATAAATCAAGCTAATTTTCTTAACAATGGGAATAAAATATCATTCGTATAGGAAAAATTTCACGATAATAAGGAATTGGGAATATTGACAAATTAATAATTAGTAATATAGACTTAATTCGACATATTCAAGCATTAATCGACATGATTCATCCGGTATTTCCGTCTATATTCGCACCAAGAGATAGGACCAAAGAACCGAATGGCGACGATACCTAGAAACACGTTTCCGAACTCTTTTTCTACCAGGAGGCTCAACATGTTCTCTACTATTCCAAATGTCGCAGTAAGCGCAGTTCTTTTCACCTATCTTTGTATCGGTGTGTTCTTTTTGTATTCCGAATCGAGATTTTTAAGTAAAATAAAGAACTCAGAGAAATAATCCAACATCGAAGATTACACAAAAGGAGTTATCATGAAATTACAATCGCTCTTTCGGCAGTTTGTTTCTTCTTCTGCTCCTTCCGAGCAGGATCAAGAACCAACCTACAAAGAACTGGATTCTCGTCTGATCAAATCCACCCGCTACGATTTCGACTCCCAGCATCTGTACATCCGGTTTCAAGACGGCCGCGAAATGGTGTACTGCCGTGTCACTCCGTACGCCTACAACGCCTTTTTGAACGCAGAATCGTTCAGTGACCACTTTTACTCTTTCATTCATATGCGCTATTTGAAATATCCGCTGATGTAGCCGCCTTCGCGACTCCCCTCTTTACCGCCTCGGGAGTCGCTCGTCTCTATCCCCCGCCCTCAAAAGAAAAAACTCCAGCTACCTGCATAGCTGAAGTCTATTTCAATGATTTTTGGAGGAAAGCCCGCGTCCGTTCAAACTGTGGGTTTCCAAACATCTCATTCGGCGTCCCCGATTCGATAAACTCGCCGTTGTCCATGAACATCACCTTGCCCGCAACCTCTCTGGCAAATCCCATCTCGTGCGTCACGACCATCATCGTCATGCTTTCCTTGGCGAGCTGTTTGATCACCTGCAAAACCTCTCCCGTCAGCTCTGGGTCAAGTGCAGAAGTCGGTTCGTCAAAAAGCAGAATCTCCGGATCCATCATGAGTGCCCTCGCAATCGCTACGCGCTGCTTTTGCCCCCCTGACAGCCTCGCTGGGTAATTGTCGGCTTTGTCAGACAAGCCTACTTTCTCCAGCAGCTCCGCACTTTTCCGCCGTACGATTTCGTCTGCCCCGCCTTTGACCGTCCGTGGCGCCAGCTCCAGATTTTCTCGCACGGTTAAATGAGGGAACAGGTTGAAATGCTGAAACACCATCCCCATTTTGGCTGTAATCTGCTTGATCTGCTGTGGAGAAGCATAGACGCCTTCCCGTACGAGATCTTGATCAAGCAAGCGGATCGTGCCACCGTTCACCTGCTCGAGGTGGATCAAGCTTCTCAGCATGGTGCTCTTCCCCGAACCGGAAGGCCCGATGACCGCCACCACATCGTTTCGATTTACTTCAAAGCTGACATTTTTCAATACGTCCAACGTCCCGAACGACTTTTTCAATTGGGAAACTTGTATGATCGCCATAGTACGCCAATCCTTTTATTCAAATTTAAAACGCTTTTCCAGCCACTTAAAGAACAGCGTCAATAAGAGAGTCATCACCAGATAAATCACACCCGCAATGAAAAACGGTACAATCGTGAAGTCGCGATTCACTGCTGTCTGGGCGTAGTGCAAGAGCTCCGGTACGGCAACTGCGTACAGCAGGGCGGTATCCTTCACCAGCGTGATCGACTCATTGGAGACGGCAGGCAAGGCTACGCGAAACATTTGCGGAAGAATAATCTTCGTGGTGGTTTGCCATTTGCTGAAGCCCAAAACCTGCGCCGCCTCGTACTGACCTTTATCGATCGCCAGCAGGCCGCCGCGGAAGATCTCGGCAAAGTAGGCAGCATAGTTGAGAACAAACCCGATGCACGCCGCTACGAACCGGTCAAAGACCAAATATTCACCGACGATGGGGAGCAGCGGCAGTCCGAAACAGATGAACAGCAGCTGCAGCAAAAGCGGCGTTCCACGCATGACGTACACATACGCATGGGCCAGCCGCGCCACGGCCCTGATACTGCTTTTTGCCAGAAGCGTGATGACGAATCCCAAAGGAATGGCCAGTACAATCGCCACGAGAAACAGCAGGATCGTCATCTGTGCGCCTTCCAGCATCGGCTTGGTAATGTTGAGAATGTATTCTAAGCTCATACTTGTTGGCTCCTAGTAAAAAGATCTATTCCTACTGCAAAAAAACATGGCTTCGCCCAGGTGCGGCGAAGCCCTTGCTGCTTTCCTCGATTACTTCAGTACGCGATTCTCACCAAACCATTTTTCCGAGATTTTCGCCGCTGTTCCGTCCTGATTCATGGTGTCCAATGCTTTTTGCAATTCGTTCAACAGCGCTTCATTGCCCTTTTTCACGCCGATTCCGTATTCTTCAGGTGCCAGCGATTCATCCAGCTGCTTGAAGGTTCCTTTGTCTTTTGCCATGTAGTAGTCGGCGACGATCTGGTCGATTACCACTGCATCGACGCGTCCGATTTTCAAGTCGCTCAAAGCGAGGACGTTGTCAGGAAACTCGGTAATGGTTTTGATGTTGTTTTTGATGGGGCTAGCGTCCAATGCGTCTGCTGCCGAGGACAGTTTTTGCAAACCGACGATTTTACCGGACAGGTCGTCCAATTTGGTAATGTCGGAATTCGCCGCCGTCACAATGACTTGTGCATTTTTCAAGTAAGGCTTGGTAAACAAGACTTTTTCTTTTCGTTCATCCGTAATGGTATATCCATTCCAGATCAAATCGATCCGGCCACTGTTCAGCTCTGATTCCTTGGAGCTCCAGTCGATGGTTTGAAAGACAACCTCTTTCCCCATTTTCTCTCCGGCAGCCCGTGCGTAGTCGATGTCAAAACCGACGATCTCATTTTTATCATCGCGGAAGCCCATTGGTGCAAACTTGTCGTCGATTCCGATGATCAGCTGCTTGCCGCTTCCGCCTGTATTTGTGCTGGAGCATCCAACAACGAGCGACAGCATAGCGGTAAGCAGGATAGAAATAGCTGCAAATCTTTTCATGATGATCCCCCTAAAACCTTTTGTGTATGTTTACTATGGTAAAGTGGTAATACGTTAACAAGGTCTCATGATAGCACATCATCGAAAAAGAGTCGAGGAAGTTTAGCAAATTTAAACATTACAATCCATTCCAATTGCGTACGACTAACAAATGCATGTCTTTTTCTTGTGGCCGATCTTCCCGCGCTCTTCTATCTTTTTGATGTATTCCGTTGCTAACGGTACCTTGCAAGCCGTCTGTCCCATGTCAACGCGAACGGCTCCTATACGGGCTGCCACTTCGACAGCTTCATGATGCAAGGCAGACACATAAGCACCGACAGCGATCACGAATTGATTCATGGTGTAGCGCACCCGATTTCGTTCCGAATGAATGCTGTTTTGAATGAGCTGCAGGAGGTCTTTGATTTCGTCCAAATCGAGCTTTTCATCTGGGGTGATGGATAGATAATTGGAGTACGTATTCCAGCCGCAAGCGGCGATCATCTCTTCCTCGGAGTGGATCCATTCCCGAGCCAGCTCCCATGCATAGGCACTCTCTGCCGTGACGTTCGCGACCGTGTATTCCGCCAGCATGTACCAGTACGCTTTGCTCACCCACGCTTGCAGATCCTCTTTGGACATACGCTTTGGATCGACAGTCAGCCCTGCCAAATACATCGCATCGGAATTGCCTGTCTCATAGAGCGCCCGTGCCAGTTCTTGGTCGCGTTTCACCTCTTTGACAAGCTTTTTCATATCGCCGACACGCACGCCAAAGAAAGGCTCCTTTGCCCCATGGCGCAAAAAAGTCTTCTTGGTTTGCTCGGTTCCCATTTCCTCGAGTTTTTGCATAACCTCATCGACTGTCATGAAACCCCTCCGCTCCGCTTTCGTATTTCCCTATTCTTTCCACAGGATGCTGCGTACAGTCAAGCCTCTTCTTTCCCCACAGAAAAATCTCCCCGGGATCAGCTCCCAGGGAGAAGGTACGTTCCATTCCATTACTGGCTTAGCTCCACCTGTCTTTTTTGCTCGATCTTCCACACCGTACAAATGAGGATAACCAGCACAGCCATCATCGCCACCAACGCAGGTGTATAGCTGTTGTCAAAAATATCAAGGGTCAGACCGATTACAAATGGTCCGGTTGACCCGATGAGATAACCGCCAAATTGGGTCTGGGCCGACCAGGAAGTGGCCTCTTCTGGCGTGCTTGCCTCACCGAGCGGAAGCAGCAGTGCCAAAGGAAACAGACCTCCTGCGCCCATTCCCAAAAAGACGGTCGCTGCCCATACGGACATATGCCCAAGCAGCAGAGCGACTCCGATCAGCTCCGACACAGCGCAGAGCAGCAGCCACAGTTTTCGGTTTCCTTTTCTGCCTACCACGATCGGCAGCAAAAAGCTTACCGGGATTTGAATGACGGTAAACAGCGTCAGAACGAGTCCCGATTGCGCAGCGCTCATCCCCATCGATTGAGCCACGGGTGCCAGCCATGCCGTGATCGAGTAAAACATCGCGGACAT
This sequence comes from Brevibacillus nitrificans, assembly GCF_003710965.1. Taxonomy (NCBI): domain Bacteria; kingdom Bacillati; phylum Bacillota; class Bacilli; order Caryophanales; family Paenibacillaceae; genus Brevibacillus; species Brevibacillus nitrificans. The sequence goes on from NZ_RHHU01000004.1 coordinate 27,639, forward strand.
GCAGCCAAAAAACAGCAGGAACAGGTAGACGCGCTTGTTGGTTATTTTAAGCGACGGCATCCCCCCTGTCTGGATTTGCTTTCCTTTTGTCAGGAGTGGAAGCATAAACACCGTCCCAAGTAGGGCCAATACACCCCAGAAGCCCAACGACCATTGCCACGAATCATTCAATAAATGAAACAACGGGATGGAAAACGTCGTAGCAAGCGCCGCTCCTATGACCAACGATACCGAATACACACTCGCCACACCGAGACTGCCTGGAAAGTGCAGCTTGATAAAGCCGGAGATAAGGGGTCCCGCGATCCCGATTCCAATCCCTGAAATCAGCGACGTCGCAAGCAGCAGCCAGCTGCTGGAAAGAAATCCACGTGCCAAGGTAGCTACCAAGATCAGTGCCATCGCGATGAACAGCGACTTTTCAATTCCTACCCGATTGCTTAGTTGAATGGATAAAAGAGCAAAGACTCCCATGCACAGCACAGGAAGCGTCGTAAGCAAGCTCACTATACCACTGCTCATTCCCAAATCTGTTTTGATCACATCAAGCAAAGGACCAATCGATGTGATGGACGGCCGCAGGTTCAAGGATAGGACAAAAATGACAACGATTAGATACATCAAACGCATCTGTGCGACCTCCTTTCTTTTTCCATGCTCTCAGTGTAGGATAGACTCAAGTATAGCTCAATACTATTTTTTCTATCAAAATAATAGTTTCAAACTATAATAAAAGGTGATTTCCCGTGGAGCTTAGACAGTTACAGTATTTCCTCACCCTGTGCAACGAACTTCATTTTTCCGAGGCTGCCTTCAAGCTCGGCATTTCTCAGCCCACTTTAAGTCAGCAAATACGCGTGCTGGAAGACGAAATCGGTGTCCCATTGTTTGATCGAATCGGCAAGAAAACGCTCAAGACGGAAGCAGGAGCTATACTCGAGCATTACGCTTTGGAGATTTTCCAAAAGCTCGAAAATGCCAAAAGCGCCATCGCCGATCTGACCGATTTGCACGCTGGTCACCTGCGGGTAGCCGTTCTCGCCTCTGATCTAGATTATCGTTTTACATCGCTGCTGGTTGATTTCCATAAAGAATTTCCGCAAACCAAAGTGCAAATGATTCCCTCCATTAAAATCGTAGAAAAGGTCTTGGACAATGTCGTGGATATCGGGGTTGGACTCGCCTTCAAGACAGACAGCCGATTGAACAGGATTCCTTTTTACACGGAAACCTACAGCCTGTACGTTCACGAAGACCATGAGCTCGCAAATCACGCTCAAGTCGATCCGCAAGAATTGGTCGATCTTCCTTTCGTCATGTATCCAACGGGCTTCTACGGCCGCAACTTAATCGATACGTGGTGCCAGGAGAACGGGATCACGATCTCGACCATCATGGAGACAGGTTCCGCTACCTCACTTTTGCAGCTAGTCCACGAAGGGGTAGGTGCCACGATTCAACCGAGCGAATTGGTTACCAGCTTTCGATCGTTGCGTATTCGTGCCATCCCGATCCGCAATTCCCCGGTTCGCGAGCTGGAGATCTACTATCGAAATGATAAATATGTAAGCAAGGCTGCATCCGCCTTTATGAGAAAGCTCGAAGCTTATTTTCATCCTCAAAAGTGACACATCGCCTCTCCTTACGAACCCAACGCAAAAAGAGGAAAACTGCCTGGACACATGCTGACAGTCTTCCTCTTTTCTCTTTACGCTTTTTTATTGCGACGGAACAGTACGATGGAAAGTCCAATCAGGATCAAAGCTATTCCTGCATAGAACGTGCCTGAGTTTGCCTCCTCGCCCGTCTGCGGCAGGGTCTGCCCAGTCGGTGACACCTTTCCACTGTTTCCAAGTACCTGTGCATGGTTGGAATTGACTGCACCCGCAGGATTCTGTGAATGGCCAGGGCTCGTATGGGCATTCCCGACCTGGCTAGGCTGACCTGCCGTTCCAGGCTGAGCATTCGTGCCTGGCTGAACAGTTGTACCTGGTTGAACAGTCGTACCTGGTTGACCTGGATTTGCCGGTTGCTCAGGTGTTCCTGGAGTGCCAGTACCACCAGGTATCCCCGGTGTACCAGGATCTATCGAGCCGCCGGTGCCGCCGCCCGAGCTACCACCGGACCACCGGAACCGCCACCCGAGCCGCCTCCCGAACCTGCTTTATTTTCTATGATCAACTCTACGATATGCTTTTGGCTTTTCACGATCTGGAATGGAATCGGCTTGTCATTCTTGACGAATCCAGATGGAGCCTTTGTTTCGATAAATTGATAGTTGCCCGGATTGAGTCCTTCGACGATCAGCTCGCCATCCGCATTCGTAGTCAGACCTGCTAACTTGTGTCCTTTTTCGTCCTTGACGACCTGTCCATTTTCATCTTGGAGCGTGAACACTGCCCCTTTCAGAAGCTTGTCTGGATCATCTTTACTCACTTTGATCAATTTTACGGAGCCTGGAATCAATCTGTTCGTTACCGTCAGCTGCAACGGATTTTCTGTTGTCAGCTCAAACGCCACAGAAGCGGCAAGCTCATAATGGTCCAGCGCTTTTGTTTCCACAAAGCGATAGCTGCCTGGCGCAAGGTTCTCAACCAGTATTTTTCCATCTTGATCAGTGACGAGCCCACTGTCAATTACCTTGTCAGCAGCATCCAGAAGATCAAAGGTCACCCCTGCAAGCGGCTGTCTTGTGTAGAAATCTACTTTTTTCAGCTCCACCGAAGCCGTAACAACGCCACCCGTAAATGGCTTGTTTTCCACAACCACCTGAGCTGGAGTCACTTGACTCTTCACGATCTGGAAGGGGAGCGGCTTGTTTTCTTTGATGTAGCCGGCTGGAGCCTTGGTCTCCACAAACTGGTAGCTGCCTGGATTGAGGCCGTTTACGATCAGTTCTCCGTTTACATCTGTGGTTAGACCTGTTAATTCTTTGCCGTCTTTGTCCTTGACGATGTTTTCATCTTCATCCTGAAGTGTGAAAACCGCTTCCTGGAGCTTGTGATTCGGATAGCCTTCTCTTACCTTCGTCAATTTGACGGAGCCTGCGATCAGCTTGTTCGAGAATGTAAGCTTGAGGAGACCAGCATCGATTAATTCAAACTCAAACGGTGCTGCCAGCTCGTAGTCTGCAAGAGTACTCTTTTCGACAAATTGATAGATGCCCGCTTTGAGGTTATCTACGAACAGCTTGCCGTCCGCATCCGTCACCAACCCGCTCTTAATCACCGTACCACTGGCATCCTGCAGGTCAAAGCTGACACCTGCAAGCGGCTCTTGCGAGTAATGATCCACTTTTAGCAGTTCAACCGAACCGACATTGATCTGGTTCTCGATGTTGCGTGTCAAAATCTCTGTCTGATTGTCTGCAATAGTCAGCTTGATTGGAGTTGGGTCGAGCTGATACCCTTTTGGCGCTACCTCCTCAATCAGTTGATAATCGCCTGACTCCAGATCCCCCATCGAAAGGACGCCGTCAGTACCGGAAGTAAGCTTTGCGACATCTGTGTACACTCCCGCTTTTTTCATCTGCAGCTGGAATACAGCACCTGGAAGTACTTTGCTATGATTGTCCGCATCCACTTTGGTATAAGCGAAGCCTTGACGTAGCAGTTTGTTTGCTACCTGCATATTGCATTCATACGTACTGACTTCTGCAGAAGCTTTTTGACAACCGATTTTGTTCGTTGCGGTTGGATCAACTGGCTTATCTGAGAGTGTAATGACTTTTCCCACTTTATAGTCTGCATCGTTTACGTAACCAGCTGGAGCCTTCGTTTCCTTTAGCATATAGGTTTTGAGTTTGAGATTCGGGAAGACCGCTTTTCCATCGGTATCTGTCGTCACCTCTGCGATCAGGGTCTTACCTGTTTTGTCGTACAAGGCAAAGGTAGCATCCGCCAGCGCTGCTTGATCATCCGCATCCACCTTGGAGATTGTCAAGTCACCTATTGGCGTTGATCCACTGCCACCAGCGCCTGATAGGATGACTTTGATGCCCTCCTGGTTATCTTCGTCCAGTCCAACGACAGTTACCCCTTTAAAGGAAGCTTCGTTCCTGATCGTCTCTCCATGATCTGCGTTGATAAAAGAAGTGTACTCCAGGATATACGCTCTACCCAATTCCTTGTGGAAGGTCAGCTCAAACCTGTTGCCATTTACCTCAAGCGTGTAGTCGCTCGGGTCTACGTTGCCATCCTTGGACAAGATCCCGATATCCGTCACATTCGTTGCGTACAGTTTAAAAGAGTCTTTCACGAGAATCTGGTTGCTGGACAAAGTATCCGTCAATTTCGCGTTCGCTTCGATGTACGACTGGCTTGGATTGATTGTTACCGTCCAGAAAGCCAGCTCAGATTCTTCGCCTGTACCCTGCTTTCCTGTTTTGAACAGGTACTCCCCACCGTATGTCGGCGTTATCGTTTTGGAGCCTTTGTAGAGTGGCGTACCTGTCACATCACCATCGTGCAAGGACGCATTGTTTTTGTATTCATCCATCACAGGATGGCCATCCAAGCTGGTCTGATATGTGATGCGATAAGCGTGATTGATCGGACCCAATTTCAGAATGAAGCCATCATTTCCTTTATCATCGGTCGCGATCGTAAAACTTTGTGGCGTTACAGGATCTCCGACGATCTTCACTCCGTCGGCACCGCCAGTCAGCTTTAGCTCATGGATCTGCAGGCTGTCCTGGACAAAGGTCTGCTCTCCCGTGTAATAGTCTTGAATCACGGCATTGCTGATCTCGTGCAGGTTGTAGTTAACGTCAATCGTCCAGGTAATAATTTTGGTTTTGGCGTTGTAAATCCCTGTTTTGTTCCCGTTGTTCGTGGTGTAGCTATCAGGTGTGACGCTAGCCGTTTTAGTAATATTATGTCCTACGTCTGACTCGTCTTTCCATGTCATCTTCGCTACGTTCATGTAAGCAGATGGACGATTGGAGATACGTGGGTCAAATGACGTCTTATACGTGATCACATGACTGCCGGTAATCAGGGAGGTAAACGTAATCTCGTATCCTTGACCGTCCGCATCTGGAGTGAGTGTATAATCCGTATCCTTCGTAAGTCCAGAAATCGTCAGCGTATCCGATAACAGCTTCAGCCCTTGATCCGCGAATTCATCTCGGATGACGACGCCTTTCATTTTCCACGTATCGCTGTTCAATCGAATCTGCCATTCAATCGTCTTGTTGTCGTATTCTACCTTGTTTCGGTCTGCGCTTTTTGCAAAGATATTTTCGGTGATGCCCTTTGTTGCAGTGACTATAGCCTGGTTCGCCATTTCCACAGCATTGGTTACCGTTCTATCCTTGTAGACGCGGTCATTCGCCTTTGATTGGTAAGTAATTTCGTATGCGGCGTTAATGCCGTCTGCGGAGGTAAACGCAAGCTGGAATCCGTTGCTGCCATTCTTGGTAAACGTGTAGTCAATGCCCTCTGTCAGCTCATCGCCAGTACGTGTCCCTTTACCATCCGCTCCGATCGTCACTTCATAGACGTGCCACGAGCCGTCTACCAAGTCCTGGGTCGAGTCGAGCGTATCCTTCACCCACGCATCGGCTTTGCTGATCTGCTGCTCGTTGAAATTGTAGGAAATAGACCAGTCGATCGTTTGTAAATGGTTATCGTAGCCCGTAGCTTCTTTCGCTAATGGTTTGCTGTATGTAACCGGAATGTTGCCGGTAGCTTTCCAAGGTGTTGGAAGCTCAGTACCAGTGACGAGTGCGTTGTTTGTAAAAGTGCGATCCGTCGTGCCCGTCACCTTGGTTTTGTATTTCACACGATACGCACCGTCGATGTTGCCAAAGCTGATCATGAAGTCATTCGTACCTGGAAGAAGCGCTGGCGTTTTCGTCACAGCCCCCTTCTCGACAACCGACCCATCCAACTGAACCTCCAGCTCTTGTATTTCAACAGAGTCCAGGTCTACATCCAGACCATCTGGCAGTTCATCCGTGAACACGGCATCATGAATTGACTTTTCTCCCAGGTTGAAATCGGCAGTCCAGTTAATCTCGTTCGCGTTCATTTGCTTGTTTGCTTTACCGTTCTTATCCATATCCTTTGTGTTCTTACTCTTGAAGTGAACTTGGATTGGGATGATTCCATCCAGATCAAACGGGATTTTTTGCTTCGTTCCCCCGGAGAACTTTTTCTCGGAGAACTCCCTCCACACGAAAAAGCTGCCGTCCTTTACGGGAGCCCCATCATTGATTTCATCATTAAAGGTCAGGGTGACTTTTCCATCTCCCGTCACTTCGTAGGTTCCGACCTCACCAGTCAGATCTCCCTCTTCCGTTTTAGCCAGGACAAATTTGTCTGGCAGATCGAAGCTGAAGGTGTCTCCGCCGCTGTAGGGATGGCCATCCGGTAATTCCCACGTAAACTCGATTCTTACACGCGAGCCTTGCTCTGGGCGAAACTGCTCGATGTTTTGTCCAGCCTCATCCTTCATGACCACGCTGGTGATGATGTTTTCACTGATTTCAGAAGCTGCGAGCATCACCTTGAGCGGGGTTACGACAATATCCGGAAGAACAACAGGTTCTGGTGGAGCTGGCGCGATGACCTCGGGAGGAAGTACACTTCCCCCTCCTGTTCCTGTTCCAGTATCATCTACAACTGCCGCATGTCCGAAGGTTTCAGCATGCGTCGTCACGCTCATCCCGAAAAAGCTCTGGATCATGATCGCGAGGGCCATGAAAACTATCCCATATTTCCTTTGCATATCGTCCTCCTGAAATCAAAAAGCTCGCTTACGTCCCTGCTAATCGTGTGATATCAGCTTCGCTTGAACGATCAAACGATCTGTCGGATTTTTCTTGCCAATAGGCGTACATGTGACAAGTGTGAGCAAAGGTTCCTTGTGATCAGCAAGAACCTCTACCTTTGTCCGGTCGACAATGAAGGTATTGACAATGACATATTCGTAGCTGCCATCTTTCGTTTGAATCTCGATGGTATCGTTTGACACAAGCTCGTTCAGACGGTTGAATTGTTTTCCATAGGTGGTCGCACGATGCCCTGCTATCCCTACATTGTTCTTGCCAAATTCCTTTTCCGGTTCGATCATTCCTACGCCTTTACGCAAAGACGCTTCCCCTGAGCCTTCAAAAATCATCATGCTCAGATCGATTTTGGGAATGCGAATCACACCTCTGGCACCATCTAGTAGCTTCAGCGTCTCATTTTGCACAATGACCTGCTCGTTTTGTTCAGTTGAATCATCGATCTTCTGGCTCACATCACTCAACACCTCGAAAGCTTCAATCAACTGCTCCTGCTTTTGATCCGATGCTTTCTTTTCCAGTTGAGGAGAAAACAGAAGCAACAATCCGATCAGGATACACCCAAATCCCCCTAGCAAACGCATCGCGCTACTCCTGACTCTCCCAATTTTTCGAATCATCTTCCTCCTTCTTCAATAAGAGATCGCTATGACCCGAAACGATCATATCTTTGTCAACTAGACAAAATCTGAACAGATTCGCGTTTTTCCTCTTCTATTTTTCGACAGGTTCTCCCTCGGTTCTCTTCCGGGGGTCTTCTGGGGCCATGTGGAGAAAATACTTGAACAACATGTCCTATTTGGATCGCTCGACAATGCAAATGTCAGACAGTTCAAAAATCGCCTTCAACAGCAAATATTTAAACATCCGAATTGAGTCGATGGAGTTTCGGCCGTTGTCCAAGCAGTATTGATTTTCAGTTCACCGTATACAAAAGAGAACTCAATGAACTCATTCATTTTGCGCAGCATGTTGTCCTGGGGAACAACTAAGTTATAGAGCTCTATGTATGGACTTGCAATCAGAGTTTGTTGCTGTTGAATCATTTGGCTCACCGGGTCCGGCCTTTTTTTTCAGACGGGCCATTGTTTTTTGCAGCCGTCCGAGCCCAAGTGGCTTCATCATGTAATCAAATGCCTGCAGCTCAAACGCGTCCATCACAAATCTCTCATCCCCGGTCACAAATACGATCTCTATTTCTGGAGCTGTCGCTTTAAGCTGTCTCCCCATTTCCAAACCGTCAATCCCCGGCATGTAAATATCTGCGAACACGACATCCGGTTTTTGTTCGATTACGGCATGCATCGCAGCAAGCGGATCTGTAAATGTTCCAATGACCTCTACATCGAGGTTGACCTGCTCCAGCATGTTTTTCAGATGTAACAATGCCAATCTCTCGTCGTCTATTAAGATTGCTTTCACCACATTCCACTCTCCCTGCCAATGCCGTCGAACACTACGATAGCAAGTGGACCTCAACAAAAACTATACAAACGCTAGTACGACCTAGCGACAGGTTCCGAAATCTGCACAAAAAAACCCCGCTTTACGCGAGGGCTGAAAAAGGTTGTTAACAGTGTAAGTAGTAGGATTTCCATATTTTCACTTCCTCATACGTGGGCGTCCGATTCTATGCCACACCACATATGCAACCTATTTTCCTTCTAGCAAATACTTATCCTTCTGCTTCTCTACCGTTTCCTCATTCAACATCGTATTTGTCAGCACTTGACCAAGCAGCGCTTCTCTTACCTGCTCTTCACTCTCTACCTGGACAGGCTGCGGCTTGGGTTTGCTGAGCATGGAATCTGCAATTTTATTTTTCATACTACCTCCGAAGATCCGTCTTGATGGTTATTCTTTCTATTCCTGCTGGATCGCATTCACCCATCTTTTTTCGTATCTTTCGCAGGGAATGGGAAAAATTATGAGCGAGAAACCCACCCGACTAAAGGAGCGTGACTTCATGAAGAAAGCACGGAAAAAGCAAATACTGATTCCTCTTCTATGCGGACTTGCCTGGGCATTCGCAGGTAATCTCGTCACCCATGCCTATACGTCCCCGGCTCCATATGCACATGCCATTGACCAGCCCGTACAGCAGCCAGCTATCACTGTAGAACAGGCAAAAACAATCGCTCTCCAACAGGTCAAAGGAAGAGTTATCCACGTCGACCTGGACCGCGACAACGGTGTATGGAAATACGAAGTCATCGTTTTGACCGACCAGAACGAGGTCTATGAAGTAGAAATCAATGCAAATACCGGACAAGTCATCCAAGTAGAAAAAGAAAACGACTGATGATCCGCCACTAGCGATTTTGCATATGCTTTCCCCATCTGGCAAGGGCCTCAAGCGACGGTACGAGGTCCTTGCCTTCTTGCGTCAGCGAGTATTCCACTCGCGGCGGAATTTCCAAATATTGCTTGCGCACAATCAGCCCTGTGATCTCCATCTCTTTAAGCACCTGCGACAGCATCATATTCGTGATTCCATCAATCCGTCGTTTCAGCTCGTTGTAACGCAAGGTATCGTTCTTCCACAATGCCCAAATGATCGGGAGACGCCACTTGCCGCCAATGACATTCATGGCATACGTCAAAGGACAATTTTGAATATCCCGTTTTTCACTTTCCTCTTGCAGCATACCGACGCCCCTCTCCTTTACTCAGTTTTCCCTGACTTAGTAAGCAAAACCTGCATACTTGTTTTCGTTTCTATATGTAATAAGATTATATCGTAGCTGCAAACACTTTTAAAATTTTCTGACATTTATTGAAGGAGTGATTGAAATGGAGTTGCGTTATGAAATTTTGCCAGATTCTCAAATAGAAGAATGTCGGGACTCCTGCAACGAGCTCATGGCTTTCCAAAAGTCGAAAGCGACTATCAAGCCCGAGCTTTTTGACAGCATGAATTTTGAAACGCGCTTGGTCCCTTCCGTGAAGGCGGCTTTGCACAATTATACGGTCGTTGTAAAAGATGGAGAGCAAATTGTCGGGTACGTTTACTCCAATATCTCTCCCAAGGAAGCTTACTCCAATTCCTTTGCTACCTTTTTTGATCTCTCCACTGTCCGTCAGAAAAATGTAGGCTGTCTCTCCCAATTCTATATAAAAGAAGGCTATCGACAATACGGCATCGGCTCCAAGCTTTTCGATCTGTCGATGAGCTGGCTCCAGCAATTTGAGGATGTAGAAGATTATTTTATCTACGTCTCAAACGGTAATGACAACGCCCTGGAGTTTTACAAACGGAAAGGTTTTGCCGTAAGTCACGAGATTTTGGACGGGTTTATCACCGTATTGCGCAGCAAAAAGGCCTCTTGAAACGAATTGAATAGAGTCGCTGCCATGAAAAAGCTCTTCTCCCCCTTTTCGGCGAAGAGCTCTTTCTTTTCCTCTAGCTGTTATCACGATCCGCACTTATCCTTCGTCCACAGCCTTTTCTTTCCCCTCCTCGTAGGGGACAGACTATTTCCAGCAGCGTAATGATTTTGTCCAATCCTCCAGCTTCACATCAGAATATATTGTCTCATGGAGGTGACAGACATGAGTGACACATATAAAGACCCAAAGGAAATATCGAATGAAGAGAGAAGACAAGCACGCGCAGATATGAACGATCTGAATGACGCGGCAAGTGCGTTCTTTCGAATCCCAGTGTTTTTTAGCCACCAGAACCTGTTTACCCTGGGACCCGCACAGCCTCCACTCTCTCCAGAGCAACAATTTATCATTCGAATGTTCAAGGAAATCAAGAAAGTGCTCCTTTTTCCTAGAACCATTCCCAATACAGACCAGTACCCAAATACTACCCTAGAGAACATTCGCACCATGATCAACTCAAGCTACGGTATGGCTGCAGCCCTGTTGAAGCCCACCAGATCTACCACTCAAGGCGAGCCCTATTCGCCCTTCCTGCAAATCGAGCCTTCCATGGGATTCCAATACGGCCTCCCTTTGCTCCTCGTAAAGCAGGATACGATTCCGGCAGGTGGAATTTGGGGGGATGCGGGACAGCTTGCTCCTTTCACCCCACTGATCTGGTTCTCTTCTACAGGTGTAACCGTGGATGAGTTTTTTGATAGTGTTCAATGGAAGGAAGCCTTGCACAACTGGGCAGGGCAAGTGAGAAGCGGCTACTTTATTCAAACAGGCCCAGTGTTTCAATATACCTGTAGAGACTAACTTCGACCAAGCAGAGGGGACTACTGAAAGAAAATGCACTTTCCGCTCAGTAGTCCTTTTGATTTTTTCACCTTTCTTCGAATAGACTGCTTGCCTTGGAGCATACTCCAAGGCGTATTGTTGTATCGAGAGTAAACGTTAAGGCTACCGGACTCTCCACAGATACATTGCGCTATTACGAGAAGATCGGGCTTGTCGCCTCTCCCGAAAGAGGCGATAAGATAAGAAAAGGTGCCTTCGTACACTTCACTGTTAACAAGAAAAGCTCTCCACCGTCTGTATCGGTGAAGAGCTTCTTGTTTTTCGCTTCCTCTATCCTTTTCCACTTCCTGCCTTACACGCCCACTTCTTTCTTCCCAAAAAACGCTCGCAGCGCCTTGTATACCTCTCCCTTTTCCCGAATCACGCAGTGCATGAACTTCGGCTCCTTGATGTGCCGGTAAGCGGACATCAGGGTGGAGTGGCGGTTGTACTGATTGACTTCCCCGTAGCCAAACATATTGCAGCGATCCATGAGCTCCTTCACCAGCTTGACGCAGCGCTCGTTGTCAGAGGTGAGGTTGTCGCCATCGGAAAAGTGGAACGGATAAATATTGTACTGCGATGTCGGATAGCGGCTGTCGATAATCTCCAGCGCTTTTTTGTAGGCGGAGGAACAAATCGTTCCCCCGCTCTCCCCTTTGGAGAAAAAGGTATCCTCTGTCACTTCCTTGGCGTCCGTATGATGGGCGATGAAGACGATCTCGACTTTCTCATACTTCGTGCGCAGGAAGCGGACCATCCAGAAGAAAAAGCTGCGGGCGATGTACTTTTCGAAGACCCCCATGGACCCCGAGGTATCCATCATCGCGATGATAACTGCGTTCGAGTGAGGCTTGATGATCTCCTCCCACGTCTTGAAGCGCAAGTCATCTTCGTTAATGCCCAGCTCCAGATCGCTGTAGCCTGCCAGCGCGTTGCGGCGGATGGCGGCGATCAGCGTCCGTTTCTTGTCGATGTTGCCCATCAAGCCCTTTTTGCGTACGTCGTTAAACCGGGTTTCTTCAATCACGATCTGGTCTTCGTCTTTCTTTTGCAGATTGGGCAGCTCCAGCTCGGCGAACAGCATTTCCTGCAGCTCTTCCACGCTGATCTCTGCCTCGTAATAGTCCACACCAGGCTGATCACCTGCGCCCTGCCCTTTTCCTGGCCCTTGCGCTGGGTCTCCGTCCTTGGCGACCACATCTCCTACCTTGCTGTTGCCTTTACCTTGACCGCCGTGCTTCCCTTTTTGGAAGTTGAAACGCAACCGGTACTCATCCAGGGAGCGAATAGGGATCTTGATAACTTCCCGACCGTTCGACATGATGATGTTTTCTTCGCTGACGAGATCAGGCAAGTTCTTCTTGATCGCTTCTTTCACTTTTTCCTGGTGTCGATTTTGGTCCTGGTACCCTTTGCGGTGCAGCGACCAGTCTTCCCGGGAGACAATGAACGATGTTGCATCTTCCATGCCGTCTCCTCCTAGCAACTGGCGCACTCTGCGCCGAATATGACGTGCACGATCATGCCATGGCCGTGTTCTCGTATCGTTATCGATTCAGCAGGCTGCCGACGTAGCGCAAGAGCTCGTTAGCGCAAACGGGGCAGTAATGATGCTCTTCGATGAGGCGCTTTGTCACTTCGTTGATCTTTTTCAGCTGATGCTCATCCGGCGTTTTGTTGGAGGTCGTAATTTTCACGACGTCCTTGAGATCCGCAAACAGCTTCTTCTCGATCGCTTCCCGCAGACGATCATGCGTGCTGTAGTCAAATCGCTTTCCTTTGCGCGCATAAGCCGAAATGCGGATGAGGATCTCTTCCCGGAACGCACGCTTGGCATTTTCGGAGATACCGATTTGCTCCTCGATGGAACGCATCAGGCGCTCATCTGGATCCATTTCCTCGCCAGTAACGGGGTCTCGAATTTTGTTCATGTTGCAATAGGCTTCGACGTTATCCAGGTAATTGTCCATGAGCGTTTTGGCAGACTCCTCATAGCTGTAAACAAAGGCCTTTTGCACTTCTTTTTTCGCGAGCTCGTCGTATTCCTTACGTGCGCTGGAGATGAAGTTCATGTACCGCTCCCGCTGCTCTTTGGTGATGGAAGGATGCTGGTCAAAGCCTTCCTTGAGCGCGCGCAGGATATCCAAGGCATTGATGCACTCCGTGTCGCGGCGTATCAATGCACTGGAGATGCGGTTAATGACGTAACGGGGGTCGATTCCCGCCATCCCTTCATCCGCATGCTCGTTTCGCAATTCTTCGAGATCGGCGCCTTTGAAGCCCTCTACTGACTCGCCATCGTAGAGACGCATCTTTTTCAGCAGATCGGCACCTTGTTTTTTCGAATCCTTCAATCGGGTAAGAATGGAGAAAATAGCAGCGGAACGCAGTGCATGCGGCGCTATGTGCACATGTCCCAGATCGGACTGTTTGATCAGCTTGGAATAAATTTTTTCCTCATCGCTCACTCGCAGGTTGTACGGCATCGGCATTACGATGATCCGGGACTGCAAGGCTTCGTTTTTCTTGTTCGCGATAAACGCCTTGTACTCGGATTCATTCGTATGGGCGACAATAAGCTCATCAGCAGAAATGAGCGCAAATCGTCCTGCCTTGAAGTTACCTTCCTGCGTGAGGGACAGCAGGTGCCAGAGGAATTTTTCATCGCACTTCAGCATTTCCTGAAATTCCATCAGACCACGGTTGGCTTTGTTTAACTCACCGTCGAAACGATAGGCGCGCGGGTCGGACTCGGAGCCGTATTTCGTGATCGTCGAAAAGTCGATGCTTCCCGTCAAATCCGCGATGTCCTGAGATTTCGGGTCGGAAGGGCTGAACGTACCGATCCCGACGCGATTGGCTTCCGAAAAGAGAATCCGGCAAACCGGGAAATCCTCGATACGACCACCGTATTCTGATTCCAGACGCATCCGGTTGTACGGGGTAAGCTCTCCCTCGATTTTAATGCCAAGCTCTTCTTCCACCTCAGCACGTAGTTCATGCGGAATGAGATGCAGCGGCTCTTCTTGCATCGGGCAGCCTTCCAGCGCATAGATGGCTCCCGCTTCAGTACGGGAATACTCCTCCAGTCCCCGCTTCAACATGGTCACCAACGTCGATTTACCACCGCTGACTGGGCCCATCAGCAGCAGAATCCGTTTGCGAACATCCAGACGGCGGGCAGCAGAGTGGAAATATTCTTCTACCAATCGCTCCACAGAACGGTCCAAACCAAAAATTTCACGGCTGAAAAATTGATACGAACGGCTGCCATCCTCATTCTCTTCCACACCGGCACTCTTGATCATGTTGTAGACGCGTGAATGTGCCGTTTGGGCGATCTGCGGATTTTTGCGAACCAGCTCCAAATATTCAGCGAACGTTCCTCTCCACATCAGGTTCTCTTCTCGGGCCCGGTGCTCGGATATACGTTTTAAAATGTCCATGCTCGACACTCCTCCCTCATAAGCCCCTCTCTCTTCCCCAACGACAATGTACTCTCATGTATATGTCTGCCTGCGGTCACGCATTCGCGTGGCACCCGTTTTCTTCGGTTTGGAGCAGGCTCGTAAAGCCTTTACATATGTGTATGCGAGACATCCGCACAAGTTTCAGCAATCTTGCCACAAAAAATTAAGGAGGTGTAGGGAAACTTGTCCTTTTCCTCCTCCAATTTGCCATTGACAGCCCTGCTAATCCGTTTGCAAAGTGGGCAGGCTACGCTATAATGGGAGTAGTTTGTTCACGAAAGGAGCAGTCGAACATGGGTGCGTTTATCGTAGCAGTGGTTTTTGCAGCTTTTCTTTTCTTCATTCTGACGGCTGGATACAACGAAGACAAAACCTGGAACCTGTAAGGATAGACAGAGGCGATCAGCTCGTTTTACGGCTTCTCGCTCCCAGGAAAAAAAAGCAGACTGCCTCGATCAGGCAACCTGCTTTTTTTGTTCCAGTATGCGATTACAATTTCTTTGCCGCCTTTTTCTCAGCCTTTTTCTCTGCCTTGCTCGCTTTGATTTCTTCCTTCAGCTGCTTCGCCGTTTTGCCGCTTGCTTCGATTCCCAGCTTTTCCGCTTTCGTGGACAGCTTGGACAGGGCCGCTTCCTTCTTCGCTGCCTTAGCCGCTTGAATCGCCGCTTTTCCTTCCTCTTTCGTCTTCCCTGTGAGGTCGACTCCCCATTTCGCAGCTTTTGCTTCCCGTTTGGCCGTCTTTTGCGCTTTCTTTTCCGCCTGCTTGGCTGCCAGCTCAGCCTTGATCGCTGTGGCCGTTTTGCCAGCTGCCTCCACACCCAGCTTCTCCGCCTTTACCTGCAGCTTTTCCAGACGCTGCTCGGCTTTTTGCTCCTTTGTCGCCTTCGTTCCATGAGTGGAGGTAGTATCACCTTCAGCATTGACAATGGATACACCACTCACCAATAAGCTGCACAGTACAATGGAAGAAATCAGTTTCTTCATGGGTTGCTCCCCTTCCTTTCGCCCAATCGGGTTATGTACAAGTCCAGCCTACCTTACGTCTTTGGGAAAAGTATGGGATTGGTGTAAATCCATCGTGATTTCGTCCAAAACAAAAGCAGGCTTGTCCTCTTCGACAGCCTGCCATGTCTTCGTCTTTAGCGAGCAAATACACCTGTACCTGCCTCAATCGCTTGGTACAGCTCCTCCAGCGATCCTCTCTGATCCACCGGATATTGCGGTTCTCCACGGTCCTCTATCCAGTTTGTCACCAGGAACGTCTTCATTCCCAGCTTGGATGCGACCATGTCTTCCTGCATGTGGTTGCCGACCATGACACAGTCGGTTGGCTCCACGCCGAGCTTCTCGCAGATTTCCGCAAAATAACTCGGGTTAGGCTTGGTGGAGTGCATGTCCTCATACACGGTGACCAGCTCAAATTCATCCGCCGTCATCCCGATCCAAGCGAGCCGGTGGTAGATCGCCTCTCGAGGGAACACCGGATTGGTTGCGACCGCGACTCGGAAGCCTTGATTTTTCGCCGCTTCCACGATCTTTTTTGCCCAAGGAGATGGATACGTCAGGTGGGACAAGGTCGGGAAAACATCGCGGTAAAAGGAGTCAAACAATGGCCACACCTCTTCGCGCTTCCAGCCGCTGTGCGCCGTAAAGTACTCGATAAATACCTGTTCATTCGTCTTGTCAGGCTCCTGGCTCACGATCATCGCTTTGGTCGCGTCCCAGATCAGCGAGAGGAGCTTTTGTGTATCAAATTGATCGCCGACATGACGACCGACTTCCTTCAAATAGCTTTTGACAAATGGGTCCGTCTGCATTTCCAAAAGTGTGCCGTCGAGGTCAAACAGGATCGTATTCACAGTCATTTTCCTTTTCTCTCCCTTGTTTATGGTCGGCGTGCCCTGCTCCGGTATCTGTGTCGTGTTATTTGAGCCCGGGGAAGCCCAGCTGGCGCAGGCCTTCAAACAGGACGATAGCCGCGCAGTTGGACAAATTGACAGAACGGGTAGCCTCACTCATCGGAATCCGTATGGTCTGCTCACGGTAGCGGTCTGTCAGCTCTGGCGGAAGACCCGTCGTTTCTTTTCCCAAAATGATGTAGTCCCCATCGCGAAAGGAAACGTCCGAATAAAGCGTCTCTCCCCATGTCTCCACGAAGTAGAAGGTCCCTGCATCCGGCCCCTGCGACTCTGCAAAAGCTTCAAAGCTATCGTGATAATGGATGTTTACTGCGTGCCAATAATCCAGGCCAGCGCGTTTCAAATAACGATCATCAGTAGAAAAACCAAGCGGGTGAATCAGATGCAAATGTGCGCCTGTCGCTGCGCAGGAACGGGCAATATTCCCCGTGTTCGCAGGGATGAGCGGTTCATGCAATACGATGTGTAACGGCATACCGGCAAATCTCCTCATGTCCCGAACTAAAAATCAAACCAAGCTCTATTATACATAAAGAAACATAGCCATGACCACCTAGCAGCTGCTGTAACAAAAAGTCACCCTCTTGCATCTAAAAGAAAATCGATGAAAAGGGGGTGGTCATCATGTTCGAAATGGAAAGCAAATGGCTTCGTTCATGGACCTATGGTTTCTGTCTGCTGCTGCTCGCAGCCGCATCTGGCTGGAAGTGGCACGAATTTGCGATATTTCCCCCGCTGGAAACCTGGAGCATGCTATTCGGTTATTTCGCTTTTTTCCTGATCGGTGCGACCTTGTTGATCGGTCCACTATGTACCTGGCTGCCTGCCGGATGGGCCCCTACGTTGCTGTCTATCCGCCGCGATGTGGGGATCTGTGCCGGACTGACTGGGCTTCTTCACGCCGCTTTGGTGCTTGTCCTTTTTCAGGGAGGAGAACCCCTGCTGTTGATCATCGCTGATAGCCAAGCTCCCAAAGCAGATGGCTGGCTCGGCCTATTCTTTCTCTCCTCTACGGAAAGCGGTTCTTGGGGGTGGCCCGTCCCGAACTGGTCATTAGCAGGAGTAGCCAACTACCTAGGAGCTTGTGCACTTCTTATCCTTTTCGCACTCTGGGTGAGCTCCTTTCCCCCTGCTAAAAAATGGCTGGGCACAGCTGCCTGGAAGCGGCTTCATCTCGCCAGTCCTCTTTTATTCCTGCTTGTTTTGTTTCACGGATTAATCTACGTGCAGACCATCAAAGGAGAGCCGCATTCTTTCGCCGATCTTCTGTGGCTCGCTGCCCTCGTGTGGCTTGCTCGGGGCCTGAGCTTTCTGACTGCGATCTTGCGACGAAAACGGTAACGGCACTCCCCCGCTTACACCCCTCTAATATGAAAAAACGCATAGCGCATATTGGGTGTATAGGCTGTAGAATCCTCATACGCCCAGTATCGCATGCTGCTGTCGGTTGTATGCGCATTGACGAGCGGCATATTGTTGGCATCCTTGGCAACGACGATCGTATTGTGCTGAAAACGTCCATCGCCATCGAAGTCATAGCAAATAATATCGCCCGGCTCCAGCTGGTCCGGAGATGATTTTGTCACGGCCCGCATCGGTGCAGCTCCTGATTTGAGCATCAGGTACAAGGCATGCGCAACCGACCAGCTATAGCTCCACTCGCCGCCTTTTCCCGTCCGAATCCACCAGCCTCTCCCTTTCTCCTTGGAAAAGAGCATGGGAATTCCCCCAGCGTACAGGCATTGCGAAATAAAGTTCGTGCAATCGTCAGTAAAATGCGGGTAGGCTGGATTCGGCGAGTTCCAATACCGCTCTGCATACGCCACTGCATTCCACGGATTGTATCCGCCTGCCCCATGCACGACAAGCAACGGTTGGGAAACGGCATCCTCCACCATCGAAGAGGCCCCTTCTGCTTCCTCCTCCTCTTGCGAAGCGTCGAACGGTACTTTCGCGTCACCGTCCCACTCCGTATGAGAGTCGATACGCCAGCTCGCTGCTTCTTTTTGCAAACGAATCCGATGGACAAAGCGGCTGGCTTCTGACAGGGAATGCTCTCCCATTCCATAATGGCGTTTTCCGCTCCAGGAGAGCAAAATGTCCATCGACTGCTCCGTTTCCAGCCAACATAAAGGGACCAGCCTTCCCTGAATGGACTGTGTCTTTCCCCCGCGCCCCACCAGCTGCACGTGCTCTCGCCTCATGCGTTCCCATTCGTTCTTTGTTCCCTGCCCCTGGTTGGAATAGTAAGGCAGCAAACGCTGATATTCGCCATCCAGCCACGCCTTCTGCACGCTATCAAAATAGCTTCGGATAAACTGTCGCCAGTCCACTCGCCTCTCCTCCTTCACCAGCCACTATTGGACTTTTCCTGCCGTCTGCTCAATGAAGAATATGTCAAAGTCGACTCGTTCAGAAGAAAAAGAAAAGCTATCCGTTAGTGTCGGATAGCTTGGCTACCCGTTATAGTTCGGATAGCTTGGCTCCCCGTCAGAAGCGGATAGCTTGATCTAGTGTAGTCTGTATGTGCAGCGGAACGCCTTCGAGGGCTAGCAAATGCTCCTTGATCGGCAATCCTCCTCCGTAACCAACCAGTGCACCATTCGATCCGATCACACGATGGCAAGGAATGATGATCGGAATCGGGTTGCGATTGTTCGCTCCTCCGATCGCTCGTACAGCCTTCGCTGCCCCAATCGCCAAAGCGATGTCCTTGTAGGATCTCGTCTCCCCGTAGGGAATATCGGCAAGCGCGTTCCAAACGGATTTCTGAAACGGCGTCCCGTATAAAACGATCGGCAAGTCAAAGACCTTTCTTTCCCCGGCAAAATACTCCTCCAGCTGCTTTTTAGCTGGTGCATTGCGCTCGTCATCGCGCACGGGAGTTACGCCTAAAAACGTCTTTTTGCACCAACGCGTAAGCTGTGCGATCCCATCCTGCTCTACTTCAAACTGGATATGGCACAGCCCTTCTTCGGTAGAAGCAAGCAACAACGGTCCAATCGGTGAGTCCATGATGGTATACCCCAATCCATTTGCCATCCAACGTTCCTCCCATACCCGTTTTCCTTGTTCTTTTCTGTACACGTCTGACTAGTGGCTGCTTGCCGATTGCTCCGGGAGCATCGCCAGTCCTTTTTGCACCTCTGCCAGTACGGCAGTGTCACTCTCACGCTCCATCGCCTTCAACAAAGCCAATCGCGCCTCATCTCCACCGATCTTTCCGAGTGCCCATCCAGCAGTTCCCCGAATGACGGGACGCGGGTCATTTTCCAGCAATCGAGCCAGATGCGGAACGGCCGTCTTGTCCTTGAAATGAGCGAGCGCCAATATCGCGTTTCTCTGAATCGGCTTTTTCCCCCTCCAGGATGACGAAGAGAGACCAAACTTTTCCTTGAACTCCTTATTGCTCATGTCCAGTAAAGGCAGCAGGAGCGGCTTGGCGATCTCAGGATCTGGCTGAAATTCAGCATGATGGGTATGGTTGAGGCGGCGATTTTTCGGACACACCGTCTGGCACGTATCACATCCGTACAGCCGGTTGCCTATTTTCCCGCGGAATTCATCAGGAATGAAATCCTTTACTTGTGTCAAATACGCGACGCATCGCTGGGCGTCCAGCTGTCCACCCTGTACCAGCGCACCTGTCGGACAGGCATCCACACAAATATTGCAATCACCGCAGCCTTCCTCTACTGGCTGATCCGCGGGCAGGGGCAGATTGGTAACCAGCTCCCCCAAATACACCCACGAACCGAATTCCTCTGTAATCAAAGCGCAGTTCTTGCCTACAAACCCAAGTCCTGCTCGCTCTGCAACCGCTCGATCCGAAAGCGCCCCCGTATCTACCATCGACTCGATCTTTGCTCCCGGCTCGAGCTCGGTAATAAAGGCACTCAGTTTCTCTAGCTTGTCGCGCAAAACATGGTGGTAATCGGTTCCCCATGCGGCTCTGCACAAGATCCCGCGATAGGCCCCGGGCTCTGACTTCGGTGGATTTTCCAGCTTGGAAGGATACGCCAGCGCAATAGAAATCAAGGAGCGCGCGCCTTCTACGAGCAAGCCTGGCTCTGTGCGTTTATCCAGATCCGGTTCCTCAAAGCCTGATTCGTACCCTTTTCCCCGATGGACAATCAGCCTTTCTTTCAGCTCCAAAAAGGGATCAGCACTCGCAAAGCCGATCTTGTCGATCCCGATCTGTGCGGCATAATCGATGATGGACTGCTTCGTCTGTTCCCAGTACTGCTGCTGCTTGCTCACAGCTGCTTGATCGCTCCTGTCGCGAGCTCGTCGCATCGATTGTTCCACTTGTTGTCGGCATGTCCCTTTACTTTCACGTACTGCACTTTATGCGTATCCATCAATCGAAGCAGCTCTTTCCACAAATCCTGATTCTCCACCTGCTGTCCCTTGCTGTTCTTCCAGCCGTTTTTCAGCCAGCCTTTGTACCAGCCCTGCAAAAAGCAGTTGACCAGGTAGGCGCTATCGCTGTACAAGGTCACCTGGCAAGGCTCTTTCAAAACGGAAAGCGCCTCGATCGCAGCCTTCAGCTCCATCCGGTTGTTCGTCGTATTCGGTTCTGCACCGGACATCTCCTTGATATGCTGGCCGTACATCAATACGGCTCCCCAGCCGCCAGGACCTGGATTGCCTGAACAAGCTCCGTCTGTATAAATCTGTACTTCTCGTGTCGTCATCGTCAGGGAATTCCTCCTTCTATTCTGTTTCCACTCTATATCGAAAAGGCATGACTTGTTTTATCTAGTGCTTTTTCTATTGTAACGAAGGTTAGTCGCTTCCACAAAAAAAATTTGTTATACTACCAAAAATAGGTTCGAAAAGGAGTGACACATGATGAAAGTACAGCTGGACGCTACGGTGTCCGAACGCCTCCCTCGCCTTTCCCTGGGCATTCTCCACTACAGCGGTGCTTCCGTCAGCGACTCTCCCAAAATGCTTCAAGGACGCATCAACTACTTTGTCGAAGGACTTCGCCTGGAGCACGATGTGTCCAAACTCACTGAGATCGAAGGCATCCGGGAATGGCGTGCTGCTTTTAAACAAGCGGGGATGGACCCGTCTCGGTACCGCCCCTCTTCAGAAGCCCTGCTTCGCCGACTTCTCCAAGGAAATGCCTTCTTCTGGATCAACAGCGCAGTCGATATCAATAATTTCTTCTCCGTCCATCATGCTCTTCCTTTTGGCATCTATGACCAGGACCAGCTCGTAGGAGATGTGGTTTTTCGAATCGGACGCGCAGATGACATTTATGAGGGTTTGAACGGACGCGAGGTCAATATGGAAGGCAAGCTGCTGCTCGCGGACGAAAACGGGGCATTCGGCAGCCCGATCGTCGATTCCAAGCGCACCAGCGTTACTGAAAACAGCCGCAATCTCATGCAGGTCATTTTCTTTCACGAGCAGGTCTCTGCACAAAAGAAGGACGAGATACTCGGCTCAGTAGGCAGAATGTTTACAGAGATAAACGGCGGCGAAGTTACTAGCTCCTACCTCCTGCATTCCTAAAAAGAAAGACGGCCCGTCAAGCTGCGTGGTCGTCTTTCTTTTGCGTATCTCCTTTTTGGCGGAAAACGACGTGCTCCAGTAGCAGACAAACAATTACCCCTAGCAGTAAGCCATTCCCGAATAAAAAGCTGACAAGAGCCGGCAAGTGCTGCCAAGCTGTCGCCGGCACGAACATGACGCCAATCCCGACCAGCAACGAGCTTCCGCCAACCATAATGGTTCGATCGTCCATTTTGACGTTCACGTAATCCTTCAGCCCAAAGCCGAGCAGCTGTGTGTAGGAAATAAACATCGCAGCATACGCGACCGGTGTAGGCAGCGCTGCCAAAAAATGAGCCACATACGGAAACAAGCCGATCGCCATAATCCCGATCATCGCCAGCATGAAAGGCAGTCGAGCTGCCATTCTCGTCGTCTGGATGACGGCAGCTGCCAGGGAGAGCGGAATCATCCCCACTACGCCACCCAACCCGGAAAGCACATGAGAGACGCCTGTAAAGACCCCACCGCGATTGTATTGCTGCTCAGTCGGCACCGTATCTGTGGCTTTCCCCATGACAACCATGCTAGTCACCAGATTGGTCAACAGGACAAAGCCTGTCAGCATACTCGTCAGAACGACTCCCCAATCCCAGCGAGGAGCTCCCCAGAAAAAGAGTGATGGCCACGCAATCACTTGCTCTGCCGGGCGAACAGGCTCTGTCCATCCCATGACAGCATACAGCACCCAGCCAATGACCATTCCAAACAGGACGGCAAAGCTGGAAAACCGCTTCGTGCGCATGACCAAAACCACCAAAGCCACAATCGCGACAGAAACAATCGCAACGTGCGGGATCACCTCTTTGGAATGCTGAAATCCGATCCCCAGCATCCCTGCCAGGATATTGCTGCACAGAGAAACGGCGAGCAAGATCATATACGTTCCCGAAACGAGAGGAGTGAACCATCTCTGCAGCTTCCCGATCCATCCCATTAAACCGAAGATCATAAATAGCAGCCCAGCCATACCTAGCCCAATTTGAAAGGACTGACCGATCTCACGCGGCTGCAGTCCCACACTGGTTCCTATTTGCGCCAAAATGATAAAGATCCCCCACCATAGCCCTGCTGGTCCTTCCAGCATCGGATAGCGGTGGCCGATCCATACTTGCAGTAGGGATGCCAATCCGATAAAAAACATCGTTTGCTGCATCAGATTGCCAATCTCATCCGCCTGCAGTCCATAGACGTCTCCAATCATCAGCGGAACCGCCACACTGCTGGAAACCGCGACAATCATCCATTGGAGTGCCGACAATACGGTTGTGCCAACCGGCGGTTTATCATACAAACCGTACTTCATTTGAAACCACCTCATTTTCCCTTACTGACAAAAGCATCCCACGTATTCACTATTCCCGAAATGGCTGTTATACAGGCCCGGTTATTTGCCAGTGGGCGCTAGACATATGAAAGTATACAATACCGCTTTGAATATAACCATCTGGTTTCCACGCAAATATGCAGACCGATCATACCGCTGCATCAGAGCCTGCTGCAGAAAGGGCAATTGCCTATCATGCGACTTCCATACGAAAAAGGCTCATACGTCACGATTGCGTGATTTACGAGCCTTGCCTTTATTCTTTCCGATTCCAAGCCTATTTCATCATCTGCTTGATTAACTCGCGGTTCCGGCTTTGAAAAATATCGTTGTGGGATGAAACCATTCCACTTTTTTGCGCTTCCGGCTGTATAAATAATTTCGCCTGATTTACCGCATTCGCAGCATCTTGGAAAGCCCCTGCGATCAAGTGAACTTTTCCCTCGTACTTCAGGACATCACCCGCTGCGTAAATGCCCGGCACCGAGGTCGTGCTAGTGGCTAGACCCGCAATAAAGTGATCTTCGCTTAATTCGAGCTTCACTTTGCTATTTTCCAATAAAGATCTGTCGCGCTCATAGCCATGATTAATGATCACTTCGTCAATGTAGAGCTCCTGCACTTCTCCTGTTACGTGGTTGGTCAGCTCAACTCGCTCAATCTGCTCATGATCAGCAGAAGCAATCAGCCTGGTAATGGAGGTATCAAAAAAGCATTTTACTGAGCTGTTCATGAGCTGTTTTACCTGTGCTTCGTGCCCCGATAAAGTGTCTTTTCGATAAGTGAGGTATACTTGATGAGCGAGCGGTTCAAGCTCGTTTGCCCAATCAACCGCCGAGTTTCCTCCACCAGAAATGATTACGGTCTTCTCTTTAAAACGCATCAGTGATTTGACCGTATAACTGAGATTGGTCACTTCAAACTTGTCTGCCCCCTCCAAATCGATTCTTTGGGGATTTAAGATTCCTCCACCGATCGCGACAATAACGGTTTTCGAGTAATGCCGTTCTCCTGAAGAGGTGTGCAGGACAAACATACCTGCTTCGTCGCGTTCAATCCACTCCACTTTTTGATTCAGAACGACAGTCGGCTGAAAGGTCAGACCTTGTTCAACCAGCTGTTCGATTAATTTTTCACCAAGAACAGGAGTCAGACCACCGACATCCCAGATCATTTTTTCAGGATAGACATGGATTTTGCCACCCAGTGTTGGTTGATATTCGATCAGCTTCGTCTTCATTTCCCGAAGTCCACTGTAAAAGGCGGAAAAAAGACCTGCCGGGCCACCCCCGATGATCGTAACGTCGTACCATTCCTCGTTGTTCATCCTTTGTCCCTCTCCTCTGTGACAGCAATGCCTTATTGGCTGCCGGAATTCTCTATTTAGCCATAATCTTTTCGATGATGGTTTTCACTCCGAGTTCGATTGCCAACGGTCCGCCAGCCGCGATTGAACTGTCCAGCGCGTACATATGGCCGTTTTTTATAGCACCGAGAGAATTCCACACAGAATCACTTTCCAGGTTCTTCAGATAGCCCTCCAATTTCTTCGAGGATCCGCTTAAATCCGCAACAAACATGTAATCAAGATTCATTGCAGCCACTCCTTCTAAGGAAACCTGCTCTCCTTTGGTCGTCATGTTTACATATTTGCCAGGTGGATTCAGGCCGAGACCGTTTTCCTTGCTGAAAATAAACTGAGTTGTAAAGCCCCAAAATTGCTTATCTCCCAGCATGATTACACCGAATGTTTTGTCCTTAAAGGCCTGCAACTGCTCCTTTGAATCAGCGATAAGCTTTTCAATACGCGCAATCTCGCTGTCCGCTTTCTTCTCTTTCCCAAAAATTTTGCCATATTCGCGCAACGCACCTTGCCAATTGTTTTCGTTGCTGTCCACAGCGATAACCGGTGCGATGCGTTCCAGTTGTTCCCCGTATTTCTCATACCGATTTGCAACCACGATAATAAGATCAGGATTGACCTCAAGCAATTTCTCTAGATTCGGATTCGCGATCGAACCGAGATCGGCAATCTCGTTATCCTTATAGGGCGCCAAGGATTGCCATTCATCCAGCACGTTGAGATCCGTCGCCGCTACAGGCGATTCGCCCAGCAAGAACAAATGCTCAAAATTCCGAAAGAAAAGCAGGGCTACTCGTTCCGGTTTCTTTTCTAAAACGATCTCATGACCAAGCGCATCTACATACTTCCTCGGCCATGTTCCCGCATCCTGATCACTTTGCTCGGGCGTACTCTTTTCCGTGGCAGCGGGCGTATTGCTTGCCGCCGAACTGCTAGTAGACGTACCCGCACAGCCTGTCAAAACAGCTGCCAATAGTGCAATTGAGACCATGAGCCCCATGAGTTTTCTCATCATGATTCCTCCGATATTCCTAAGTTTTGCCTGACTAGCTTGGTTAAGGCCAGTGTAGCAAAAGACATTTTATTGAGGAATGGAGCCATCCTGAAAACCATATGGATTATTCCTGAATGTCGCCCGGAATTCTCCAGGGGAGACGCCAAACTGTTTTTTGAAGATACGGCTGAAATATAAAGCGTCTGTGTAACCGACTCCATTCGCCACCTCGCCTATGGGTGCATCGTTTGCCAGCAAGCACTCCTTTGCCCGATTCAGCCGATAGGCCATCAGGTATTTGCCTGGTCCCATACCCGTGTACTTCTTGAAAACATAGAAGAGCCTGTTCTCGTTCATTTCGTTTTGTTCCGCTAAGGCCCGTACTGTCAGCGCCTCCATATAATGCTCCTGTATGTATTTCGATATTTGCTCAAATAACGCTTGCTCTCCATCGTTGCTTTGGTTGCGGACACAGACGAACAGTTCCTCTAGTGCACAACGAAACAGCATTTCTGTCTGAAAGGCGGAAATCCCGCCCGGCTCGCGAGACACTTTCCACAGGAGCTCCAGAAGCTCCGTCAGACGTGGGCTATGCCCCGGTACAAGCTCAAAATGCGATTTTGGGAGACAGAACCCTCCTGGCTCTGGTGCACAAATTCGATACAGCACGAGCAAGTACTCCCATCTGCTGTCGCCAAGTACATGTCGATCCAAATGCATATGCGCACCACCGTGCACCACATTCCCCGGGGCAAGCGTATAGGGCGTTCCATTGAAAACAAACTCAGCCTTCCCTCTTAAGGGAAACACAAAGCCTGGAAAAGGCTCCGTATAGCCATCACAACGCATTCCCGGATCACGCGAATAGCGAAAAACCTGCTCCACCCGGAAAGAAGTATGTGCAAAATGCTCCGCGAGCATATTGATATCGATTTTTATGGGAAACACCCCCCATTTTTTGTGGATGCAGCGAAATTGCGCTATAATGATAATCATTATCATTAATTAACCCGTTCATGTCCATTTGCTAGTCATCCCACTATTCATCTTACTTATGATGAGATTGATAATCAATATTAATATGTTATTCACGTACTTATCGCCGAACTGTCATGTCACAAAGACAAATAAAAAAGCCCTGAAATATCAATAAAATTGATGTCCAGAGCTTTCTTATATGTATGGTGCCGGTGAAGGGACTTGAACCCCCACGGTTTCCCTCACGATTTTGAGTCGCGCGCGTCTGCCATTCCGCCACACCGGCAAATCATATGGAGGAGGCACCCGGATTTGAACCGGGGATAAGGGTTTTGCAGACCCGTGCCTTACCCCTTGGCTATGCCTCCATGTTATAAGCATTCGATTGGATGAAGCTTATGGAGCGGACGAAGGGTCTCGAACCCTCGACCTTCGCCTTGGCAAGGCGACGCTCTACCAATTGAGCTACGTCCGCATATAAATGGCTGGGGTACTAGGATTTGAACCTAGGAATGACGGAGTCAAAGTCCGTTGCCTTACCGCTTGGCTATACCCCAATAAGTAATCCCCAACTTTGAAAAGAATGGGGCGATCGATGGGACTTGAACCCACGAGTGCCGGAGCCACAATCCGGTGCGTTAACCCCTTCGCCACGACCGCCATGTATCATACTTCATTCAAAAGTGGCAGGGGCAGTAGGAATCGAACCCACACCAAAGGTTTTGGAGACCTTCGTTCTACCTTTAAACTATGCCCCTACAAAGGTGGCTCGGGACGGAATCGAACCGCCGACACGAGGATTTTCAGTCCTCTGCTCTACCGACTGAGCTACCGAGCCTTATGTATTCAATCGCCATTTTTTGAAAGAAAATGGCGGAGCTGACGGGACTCGAACCCGCGACCTCCGGTGTGACAGACCGGCGTGAACTCCAACTTCACCACAGCTCCAATTTGGTTGCGGGAGCAGGATTTGAACCTGCGACCTTCGGGTTATGAGCCCGACGAGCTACCGAGCTGCTCCATCCCGCGACGATATTATGGTGGAGGCTGACGGGATCGAACCGCCGACCCTCTGCTTGTAAGGCAGATGCTCTCCCAGCTGAGCTAAGCCTCCACATTTCCCCGACACATGTCGGGCCCTACAGAGTAGGAATGTTTTGTATGGTGACCCGTAGGGGATTCGAACCCCTGTATGACAGCGTGAAAGGCTGCTGTGTTAAACCGCTTCACCAACGGGCCAATATGGCGGATGGAGTGGGATTTGAACCCACGAGACGGGTCGACCCCGCCTACACGATTTCCAATCGTGCTCCTTCGGCCGCTCGGACATCCATCCATATGGCTCCTCGGGACGGACTCGAACCGCCGACCGATCGGTTAACAGCCGATTGCTCTACCAACTGAGCTACCGAGGAACGTTTGAAGGATTCGTACCTTCAAAACTGGAACTGCATGTTTGCTAAGAGTG
>NZ_RHHU01000040.1:0-1136 GCF_003710965.1 Brevibacillus nitrificans
CCAGGCTGTCGATAAAGTCGGCAGCTTTTCTTTTTGTCTAAGTATTTCAACACGACACCGCGTTAATATGTTATAATATTTGTAAAAATTACTGTGGGTGATCGTCATGTTACGTTCAAATAAAGATAAGCAAACGGCATATGAATTTGTTTCGATTGAACAACTTGTTCCGCAAGACCACATGCTCCGAAAAATCGATAAATACATCGACTTTTCATTCATCCTTGAGAAGGTTCGCCCTTATTACTGTGAAGATAACGGGCGTCCGGCCATTGATCCATTGGTTTTATTCAAAATGATTTTTTTAGGTTACTTTTACGGCATTCGTTCCGAAAGACGTCTTGAGCAAGAAATTCAGACCAACTTTGCTTATCGTTGGTTTCTTGGATTGGGTTTGACTGACCGTGTCCCAGATCATACCACCATCAGTTTAAATCGTCGCATTCGTTTTAAAGACACAACCATCTTCCAAGATATCTTTGATGAAATCGTTCTACAAGCCATGGGCCACCGAATGATTGGAGGTCGCATGCTTATTTCGGATTCTACACATGTAAAGGCGAATGCAAACAAAAATAAGTACACCAAAGAACAAGTTCTGCAAAACACCAAAAGCTATATTGATGAGCTAAATGAAGCGGTGGAAATCGACCGGAAAAATAACGGAAAAAAGCTTTAAGACCTGAAAAGGATGTGGTGGAACAAAAAGAAGTGAGAGTAAGCACAACTGACCCTGACAGTGGTTATATGATGAGAGAGGGAAAGCCTGAAGGATTTTATTATTTGGACCACCGGACTGTGGATGCAAAGTACAATCTGATCACCGATGTGTTCGTAACCCCTGGGAATGTACATGATTCCCTTCCGTATCTGGATCGTTTGGAACGCCAAACCAAGCGGTTTGGCTTTAAAGTAGAAGCTGTTGCATTAGATTCTGGTTACCTAACAAATCCTATTTGTCACAAGTTAAAAGAGAAAAACATTTTTGCTGTTATTGCACACCGTAGATACCACCCGACGCAAGGGTTATTTCATAAGTGGCAGTTTACATATGACGCAGAACGTAACAGTTACACATGCCCAAATCAGCAAGAATTACTATACAGCACGACTGATCGCCACGGGTATCGCCATTA
>NZ_RHHU01000005.1:0-379591 GCF_003710965.1 Brevibacillus nitrificans
CCGGGGTCAGGTAGAACCCGCCCCAGTTGTCCCACCCCTGTTTGGCTTCAAACCCTGGATTGAGGATTAGATTCTCATCAAGCGCATAGCCGATCGGGAAAGGAGAAAAGAAAAAACGGCAAAGCGTGATCGTAAGAAATAGAAATGCACACCGATAAAGTTGATTCGCAAACAATTTCGCTCCCCCACCCGAGTCAGAATTTTCCTACTCAAGATGATACCCGGACAGCGAAGCCGTTAAACCCCGAGCATGCATGAAGCTCTACTTCCAAATCCTCTTGGCCCGAAACACCTCTTGAAAATAGCCCCAGACAGAGACCGGACTCATCAAAAATTGATAGAAAAGAACATAGGCAAAAAAACCAAGCACATTTTTGCGAATGCGAAGCTCAAGAACGCGGAAGACATTTCTCTGGTAGCGATACAGAACGGAATTCTGCAGCAAGGTCAACGGCAGAACCAAAAGAGTGGTCATTCCCACAATCCAGTAATATCCGAAAAACGCCAACACGAGCCCGGGCAGCCACACAAACGTGTAGACGATATCGATGTACGGCATGACGAAATTGCAGCCTGTCAAATACTTGGTATAGGCGAGGGGCTGCTGCCATGGCTTAATCACTTTGAGCGCCTCAATCATCCCTCTCGCCCAGCGGCTGCGCTGTCTGAAAAAATGCGTGAACGTTTCGGGCACCTCCGTGAATGCGACGGCCAAGGGCTCAAAATATACCTTCCAGCCATTGCCCAGAAACCTCCACGTCAAGACAATATCTTCCCCGATCGCATCCGGCCAGCCCCCTACTTGGGCGACGGCTTCCTTTTTATAAATGGAAAAGGCCCCTTGCGCAACCAACGTCCCTTGAAACAAGCCCTGCAGCCTTTTGATACTGGCTATTCCCAAAAAGTAGTCCCATTCCTGGGTCCTCGCCAATAGCCTTCCTCTGCTGTTCCGTACAAGAACGGCACCAGCAACCGCACAGACATCGTGCGGAGCGGACAGCATACGGGCCACGATATAGCGAACCGCGGATTTGTGCAGCAAGGTATCGGCATCCAGCGTAATCATCCATTTCGTTTCAACATGTGGAATCGCAGCATTTAATGCAAAGTTTTTGCCGGGCTTCGCTTCCTCGATGACTTTTACGTTGACGTTGTAATCGCTCCCGGCCTCCAGCGCTTTTTCCGCTGTACGATCCGTTGAATGGTTATCAATTACGATGATGCTGATTGGCCCCTGGTAATCTTGCAGCGAAATATAGCGTATCGTTTCACCGATGCCATTCTCTTCATTTCGGCAGGCGATGAGTATCGTGATTTCTTCCGCAGGATGAGTAACCTTCAGCGCGGGCTGACGGTCCAGCAAAAGACTCGAAACCATAAAAGCATTCATATAGCCGGGAATATAGGAGAGGCCGACAATGACAAACAGCGCGACTGGCACGCTCACTAGCCCTCCCAAATCTATCACCCACGGGATCGAGAACCAGATCGAAAATAGCATCCAGCCCAAGGCAAAAGCATGGCTGTAATAAAACTTTTTTCGGATAGGGATATACTTATCTTTGGGAAGCATGAACGGCTTAGTTGATTTCCGATTCTTGTTTGGCAAACCATCCACTCTCATCTCCCCAATCATTCGTATGTAGGGCGCTTCTCTTATAGGACATTATACCTAACAAGCTTTTCTGCCGGATGGGATCAAATTCTGCCAATTCCGCTTCCTTTCCAGCAAGAAACCCGCTTCGGCTACCTGCCAAAACGGGCTTTTTGCTGCTTCATGACCTATCTCTTTTCCACTTTCATTCCCCGCATCACTGTCGTAATCAACGGCATTGCCAGTTCCTCGAGACTTTGCTTTGTGTCGTGCAAGCCCCAGTAATAAATAATGCCCATCATGCTCTGTGTCAGCATGGTCGACATCTCTTCCACGGTATGTTCGGTCGTAATGACGCCCTGCTCCTTCGCGTCCTCGAGCAAAAGCTGGATAATCCGGAAAAGCGAGCGGTTGGAATCGGAGAAGTACGTATGCTCTTTGGAGTTTAGGGCAGAGCTGTAAATCACTTTCATCAGATCCTTGCCCATTTCCATTTCTAGGAAGCTCATTAGTTTACGTATAAAGATCATGATCTTCTCAGTGGCATCCATCTCTTTCGGAAAGGATTGATAGACTTCCGAGTAGTATTCGTCTACCTCGGCAAATCTCACTAGGAAGATATCCGACTTCGCTGAAAAATGCTGATAAAAGGACCCTTTTGAAGTTCCCGTTTGGCTAACGATCTCGTCGACCGTTACTTTATCGTAGCCTTTTTCACTAAAAAGTTTTAACGCCATTTTTAAGATTTTTTCCCGTGTTTTTTCTCCTCTGCGCTGTTTTTGCCTTGGTTCAAGCATGAAAAACCTCCAAATTCGATTATTGACAGAATAGAATTTATTTTAATAAAATCAGACTACAGTCTGGTTTGGGTCCTTTTCAGACCATTTAAATCTAACTGAAATGGCAATGAATCACAACGGTGTCAAATTTTTTTCACTCAAAAAGAGAGCGTTTACATTTTGGGGTGGAACTTTTGCTGGAGGGGAAAACATGAGCAAGATCGTAGAGGCGTGCGACATTCGGCAGTACTTCAAAAGCGGTGATCAAATCCTGGCGGGCGGTTTTGGGTTATCCGGAACACCTCTGACCATCATCGACGAGCTACTCGAAACCGACATCTGGGATTTGACCATTGTCAGCAATAATCTCGGCGACAACGGCCAAGGTCTGCACAAGCTGTTCATGCAAGGAAAAATCAAAAAAGCGATAGGCTCCTTCTTTTCGATCAATCGGGAAGCTGTGATCGCCTGGACAAAGGGCGAGCTGGAAATCGAGCTGCTGCCCCAAGGAACCTTGGCGGAGGCCATTCGCTGTGGCGGGGCCGGAATCGGCGGCTTTTATACCAAAACAGCTGTCGGAACGGAGCTAGCCCAAGGGAAGGAAGAGCGGATCATTGACGGCGAGCGGTACATCTTTGAAAAAGCCATTAAAGGCGATGTCGCCATCGTAAGGGCGGCAAAGGCAGATCGACTCGGAAATCTTGTCTATCACACAACCGCCAGAAACTTTAATCCAATGATGGCTACTGCCGGCAAAATCGTCATCGCCGAGGTAGACGAAATCGTAGAAGTCGGTGCTCTTGACCCAGAGTATATCGTGACGCCGCACGCCTACGTCGATTACGTCATCCAGAGCAAATATGTAAAGAGCGGGAGGGAGTACGTTGAGTCAAGATAAGAGACACGTCATTGCAAAGAGAATTGCGCAGGAGCTGGAAAACGGGCAGGTCGTGAATCTAGGAGTAGGCATCCCCACTTTGGTAGCCTCCTATTTGGATGAAAAAGAGGTTTACCTGCAAACGGAAAATGGCTTGCTAGGAATGGGTCCTTCTCCTTCCGAGGATGAGCTGGATATCGATCTGATCAATGCCGGAAAAGAGCCTGTCACCTATTTGCGCGGGGCATCCTTTTTCAACAGCGCCGATTCGTTCGCTCTCATTCGCGGCGGCCATGTGGATGTAGCCGTACTCGGTACCCTGCAAGTCGATTTTTACGGAGAAATCGCAAACTGGGCGGTTCCCAACCAGCCGATTCTCGGTGTCGGCGGAGCGATGGATCTGGTTGCCGGGGCGAAAAAGGTGATCGTCGCCGCTACTCTCTTTACCAAGGACGGCGAGTCCAAGCTCGTTCCCCGGCTCACCTACAAAACGAGCGGAATCAAGCGAGTGGACCTGTTCGTCTCTGACTACGCCGTGTTTACCTTTACCCCGGACGGTGTAAAAGTCGTCGAAATGCTCGAAAACGTGACGATTGAGGAGCTGAGCGAAAAAGTTGGCTTCCCCTTGGAGTATCTGAACCCTCATTTGCAGACTAGCAGCCGCTAGAAGAAAGGAGACGGAGAGCGTGTCAAAGCAAAGAACCGTGATTGTGACAGGTGCGGCAGGTGGCATCGGAAAAGCAATCGCTCAGGCGTTTACGCAGCAACATGACTTTGTTTACATCGCAGACCTCAACCGGGAAGCCGCAGAGGAAACGGCTGCATCCCTCGGCTCGCATGCAAAAGGCATTCACTTGGATGTAACGGATGAGGCCAGCATTCAATCCGCAATCGCACAGATCCTCCTGGAAAGGGGCTCCATCGAGGTCTTGGTGAACAACGCCGGACTTCAGTACCGCTCCCCTATTGAGTCGTTTCCTTTGGAGAAATGGAACCTTTTGATAAATGTCATGCTGACCGGAGTCTTCCTGATGACCAAGCATGTATTTCCCCACATGAAGGAAGCAGGCTACGGCAGGATTGTCAATATTTCCTCCGTTCACGGAAAGCTGGCGACGCCGGAGAAAGTGGCCTATGTCGCTGCCAAGCATGGCGTTATCGGAGTGACAGGCGTTACCGCTTTAGAAGGCGCTGCTTACAACATTACCGCCAACTCGATCTTACCCGGACCCGTCCGCACCGACTTGGTTCAAAAACAGCTCGATAGTTTAACCGTAAAAGGATTGACTGAAAAGGAAGCACTCGAAGCCATTTTGTACCCGCGACAAGCGATGAACCGCTTTATCGAACCGGAAGAAGTCGCATCCGGGGTTCTCTATCTGGCATCAGATGCTGCAAGCGGCATAACAGGTGAACATCTGAGTGTCGCAGGCGGCATGTAAATAAATCAAAGGAGGAATTCAGATGGCAACGTACTTGATTGAAGGGGCTAGAACGGCCTTTGGCTCTTTTGGCGGTTCCCTGAAAGAGGTGAGCGACATCGATCTCGGAGTGGCCGTGACGCAGGAAGCTCTCAAGCGAAGCGGTGTCCCTGCAAGTGAGGTCGATGAAATCATCTTCGGCAACATCATTCACACGAGCACCTGCTCAGCCTATTTGGCCAGACATATCGGTCTTAGGAGCGGTATGACGGAATCCTCTGCCGCTCTCACGCTCAATCGCTTGTGCGGTTCCAGCATGCAGTCGATCGTATCCGCAGCCCAGACGATCGCGCTCGGCGATGCCCAGGTGATTGTCGCAGGCGGGACCGAGAATATGAGTCAGTCCCCCCATGTATTGCGGGGTACTCGCTTCGGCTCCCCCAATAAAGCCCCTATCGTTGATGACATGCTCTGGGGTACTTTGACAGACAGCTACATTGGCTGTGGCATGGGGATCACTGCAGAGAATCTGGCGGTCAAATATTCGATCTCCCGCGAAGAACAGGACCAGTTCTCCCTGAAGTCGCATGAAAAAGCGTTCGCTGCCCGAGCGAGCGGTCGCTTTGCAGAGGAGATCGTTCCCATCAAGCTGAAAGGACGCAGGGGCGAGGAAATCCTGTTCGCTCAGGATGAGCACATCCGCGAAGGTGCCACACTCGAAGGCTTCGCCAAATTGAAGCCCGCTTTTCAAAAGGATGGGACTGTCACTCCGGGTAACGCCAGTGGGATTAACGATGGGGCAGCCGCTGTACTCCTCGCCTCCACGGAGTATGTCAAAGAGCATCAGCTGCAGCCGCTCGCCAAGATCGTATCGTGGGGCGTAGCCGGAGTGGACCCGAGCATCATGGGCATCGGTCCCGTACCTGCCAGCAAGAAAGCATTGGAAAAGGCAGGACTCACTTTAGGGGATATCGGCTTGTTTGAATTCAACGAAGCCTTTGCATCCCAAGCTCTCTCTGTCGTGAAAGAGCTGGGAATCGATCAGGAAAAAGTCAATGTCAACGGAGGAGCTATCGCCTTAGGCCACCCTGTCGGTGCGAGCGGTTCGCGAATTACGTACTCGCTGGCTCTTGAAATGAAGAAACGACAAGTGAAATACGGATTAGCTTCGCTCTGCATCGGCGGCGGGCAAGGGATCGCTATCATTTTGCAAAATGAGCAAATCTAGTTCTCGTTTGATCGGAAAATACTAGTTTGAAACGAGGGAAGCTATCATGGATCAATCTGTTCTTTCTATAGAAAAGAGTACCATCCGCAAAACGATGATGCGCATTCTTCCAATGATCTTGATTCTGTATGTGGTCGCGTATCTGGATCGGGTCAACCTCGGTTATGCCGCTCTGCAGATGAATGCGGAGCTGGCGCTGACGTCTGAAGTTTTTGGTCTTCTCTCCGGCATTTTCTTCATCGGTTATTTCTTCTTTGAAATCCCCAGCAACATGATCATGCATAAAGTCGGCGCCAAGATGTGGATCGCCCGCATCATGCTCTCCTGGGGGATTATCGTCATCTTAACAGGCTTTGCCCAGACGACCACTCATTTGAACATCCTGCGCTTTCTTTTGGGCATCGCTGAAGCTGGCTTCTTCCCTGGCATTATTCTGTATTTGACGTATTGGTTCCGCGCTAGCGAGAGAGGCCGCGCAACGGCTGTCCTGGTTCTCGCGCTGCCGATTGGCGGATTGATCGGCGCCCCTCTCTCTACCTGGATCATGGACAATATCACTTGGCTGCAAATGTCCGGCTGGAGATGGATGTTCGTTCTCGAAGGCATCCCGGCTATTCTTTTGGGGATCGTCGTCATTTTTTACTTGACCAACAAGCCCTCTCAAGCCAAATGGTTAACGCAACAGGAAAAGGATTGGCTGGAAGCGGAGCTGGATGCCGAACAAAAGGCAAGCGCGCAAGTGAACAAAGCTTCTACCCGCGAAATGCTCAAGGATTCAAAGGTCTGGAAGCTGTCCCTTCTGTACTTCGGTGTGTACACAGCAGTATATGGCTTGTCGTTTTGGATGCCTACGATTATTAAATCGTTATCGGCAAACGCAACGAACAACCTGCAAATCGGCTGGCTAGCCATGATTCCGTCCGTAGTCGCGGTCCCGTCTCTTCTCTTTGTCGGTTGGAACTCCGATCGTACGAATGCGCATAAACAGCATTTATTCGTCTGCTTCTTGATTTCGATTATCGGGTTCATCGGCTGCGGGTACTCGAGTACGCTATTTTGGATGGTCCTCATGCTTACGCTGACCTCTGTCGGATTGTATGGATTTCTGGGCAGCTTCTTTGCCTACAAAACCTTCTTCTTTACCGCTTCTACCGCTCCTGTTGGCATCGCATTGGTCAACTCCTTTGCGGCATTAGGTGGATTTGTCGGCCCCATGATTCTCGGATCGGTCGCCTTTACCCAAGGTCTGTTCATCATTTCGGGAATTCTGGCTATCGGTGCTATTACCTTGCTGACTTTGAAATTGGCCAAAGACCAGAAGAAGCACGGTGCCAAAGTCGCGTAGCTTTTGCTTACTCCGTACCGGGTTCTTTTATATAGACATAACAACGACCGCTCCTTGCACTTGGCAGGTGAGCGGTTCTTTTACAAGGAGTGACTCCCCCATAATATGACCTTCTTAAAGGGTCAGCAAATACGCAATCCAGGGTCGGTAAACGACGAAAATACTAGCAAAGGGAAGCGTGATCTTAAAATCTTGATAAAATCAATGATCACACCAAATAATAAAATTTCAAAAAAATGGATATTTCGCAACTAAAAAT
This sequence comes from Brevibacillus nitrificans, assembly GCF_003710965.1. NCBI lineage: Bacteria > Bacillati > Bacillota > Bacilli > Caryophanales > Paenibacillaceae > Brevibacillus > Brevibacillus nitrificans. The sequence continues at coordinate 7,504 of NZ_RHHU01000005.1, forward strand.
ATTGTAAAAAAATGGATTATGTTGCTATAATTCAATGAATCCAAAATTCAGGAGATGGTAGAAATGAAAAAGTTCGCTAAAGTTCTTGTGCTTGCTTTACTTACAGCCTCTTCTGTTATCCCATCTGTTGCATTCGCCGCCAATACCAACCAGCAATCTTCGAATGTTTCGATTGCCTCTACCACTACACAGGTGGCAACTTTTACCAATCTTAAGAAAAGCACAGACTATCAAGATTCTAAATATTTCTACGTGAATACTGCAGGCTACGTCACCGTGAACGTGACCCAGAACAATAGCTCCTACTCTCCAATCATGTACTATCGAATTTTGAGAAGTAACGGCGATGGCACTGCTTCCGTTTTCGGATATGCCCAGTTGGAAGGAAACGGCTCTTTAAGCTTTTCAAGTAATCAAGAATTACCAGTTGGACAATACTACATCCGTTTCTATAGCAAACAGTTAGGAGAAACTACTGGAACGATTTCTGTCACTACTCCTTAATTAATCTTTTAGAAAAAAGAGGCTTTCCAAAGAAGGCCTCTTTTCCATTTGCTATTTATTTGAAAACCTTGCTCTCCCGACACTTCGAGAATTTGTCCTATTAATGACTAGATAGGCTTTTCACTGGAAATGGCTCTTTCCCACTAGATAATCCGCAAAATATTGAAACGTAAACGGTTCTTTGCAAAGCGCTTGAAGTTTCTCCTGCCATGGCTCGCTTTCAGAGGGCTCCATAAAGGATTGGCGTATGGCGTCAAATACGTGCTGGTTTCCGTAAAGTCCATCCACGCGAAACGCCTTTCGCAGCATATCCCGTATGCCATCCGCAAAAATATAGCTGTGCGTGTAAACCGGATAAGCCAAATAGAGTACGTCTACCGATGGACTCATGGCTCTTCCCTTTACTCCGAATGCTTCCTCTGCCCATTTATCAGAGAGCTCCTGGAAATCAGCTTCGGGATTTTCATAGATCGCATGCTCCAACAGACTTTGATAGAAATAGTATTTGGTGACCATCAGAAAAAAGAGGTGATCGTACTCCTGCGTCTGTTTGATCACGGAATCCTCTACGTGGAACACATCTTGTAACCACTTGGGCTGTGCAGAAATGGTCATGAAGATCTCCGCCATGGCTTCATGTCCGATCAAATCTTTAAACCGGAAAAGCTCTGGTGGCTGCTGAGAGGAAAAATGTTCATACAGCGCATGTCCCATCTCATGAAGCGCAATTTTATACGCACCATAGCCATCCCGCTTCCGTACAGCAATCCGAATGTCCGTGGGAGAAATGGCGTTCATCATGCCTCCGTAGGGCAGATCACATAGGGTCACTTGAATGGGGGTGGAAGAAAGCTCTACACCAAAAGAGGCGCAGGTAAGCGCTAAGACTTCGTTTATTTTCTCACTTGGAAAAGCCTCGGCAGGAAGATCGTAGTAGTTTAAGGCTCCGAATAGTAAGTCATGGTATCGAACATCCTCCCAGCCAAACTTCTCTTTGAATCGCGACTCCCACACCCTGGAAATGGCATCCGTTTGTTGCAGCATCTGCATTCCTTGTTCCCGGTACATTTCCCAATCCAGTCCATAAATGTGCTCGAACACAAAATGGAAATAAGTCGAATACCCTTTTTCCTGAGCGTAACGATTCCTCGCCAGAACCAGCTCACGAAACTGACTCGCCGTCTCCTTACCATACCGTACCGTTTCCATGAATAGATCCTCGCGTAATGGACGATCCGGATTCATCATCAGATACGCTTGCACATTTGAGAGCGAATAGGTTTCCCCATGCAGCGTAAAGGTCTTCTGTAAGATCGTAGACATGAGTGAATTCTTGATCGATGCGATAGCAGGATGACTTTCGATCTCTTCCTGCAGCGCTTTGTTTTTCAGTACAGAGAGCCTTCTCTTCCATTTCGGGTCACTGATCCTTTGCTCCCAGAAATCCAGCATCTCTGTAAACCGAGGGTCCGTAAATATCTGAAAATGCGCCTGCTGAATTTCATTCAGTCTGGGAGACTCGATTTTTTCGGTTGTCAATTCGTATTGCAGCAGGGTTAATTCTTGGAATGTCATCTCCAGTTTGCCGATTTCTTCGTCATAAGCAGCCTTCCATGCCTCTTCTTCCTGAATCCTCGCAAGTCGGTCAAGATCCATTTGAATCGTCCTCCCTCTGATCGTTTCCAACAGAGTAACAGCCCAATGTCAGAGAATGATCAGAGGACGCAGGTGAAATCGTCAAAAAGAAAAAGAAGCGGTTTCCCGCCTCCTTTTACATGAATTCCCGAATCCACTCGACAAGCCTAAAACCAAGATAAATCCCAAAGATACTCAAAACACCAGGCAAGGAACTTGGGGCAGGCATCGGAAATTTAACGATAGAGAAAACCATTCCTACGATCGCCCCGCAGCATGTGGCAAGCAATAGCTCCTTCAATCCCTCTCCCTGCCTTTAGACTCTCGCGGAATCCGTTAATTTGGCGTCAAGACGCTTGAATCTGCTCACTTGCTGGGTGATCGCGATTTCCGTCGGCAGCCGCTCGATGCTGGATGCACCGAAGAAGCCTACGACACCCTTGGTTCTGCTCAAAACGTACGCAGCATCCTCCGGCTCGGAGATGGGACCGCCGTGGCAAATCACCAGGATGTCGGGATTTACCGATTTGCCTGCGTCGTGAATGCGCTGCACCAGGTCAACCGACTCGTCGAGGGTGAGTGCTGTATGAGCGCCGATGGTCCCTTTGGTGGTCAAACCGACGTGGGCAACCAGGACATCTGCACCTGCCTCGGCCATTTTGATCGCCTGCTCCTCGTTGAACACATAGGGGGTGGTGAGCAGCCCCAGATCATGTGCCTTGCGAATCATCTCCACTTCCAGATCGTAGCCCATTCCGGTCTCCTCCAGGTTTTGACGGAAGACACCATCGCACAGGCCAACGGTCGGGAAGTTTTGTACTCCTGAGAATCCCATGTCTTTGAGCTGCTTGAGATAGATATCCATCAGGCGGAAAGGGTCGGTACCGCAGACACCAGCGAGCACCGGCGTGTTTTTCACGATCGGGAGAACCTCTCCACCCATTTCCACTACTATCTGATTGGCGTCGCCATATGGCATCAGTCCGGCGAGGGAGCCACGCCCTGCCATGCGATAACGTCCGGAGTTGTAGATGATAATGAGATCGGCTCCACCTTCTTCCGCGCATTTTGCCGACAGGCCCGTACCCGCTCCAGCGCCGACAATCGCACGATTCTCAGCGGCTTGCTGACGTAGCCTGCCGATAATTTCCCTTCTAGCGATAGCCATGTTCATTTCCTCCTCAAGATGGTTTCAGCATAGTCAAAAGGTGAGCCGCAATCACTTCTGCGACAGCCGGGTCATTGATGTCCTGTTCCATTTCCACAAACGAGATGTCTGCACGCAAATTTTCTTTCAGTGCGTTGTACAATGCTTGTCGCTCCTCCACCCCATCAAAAGCTTGCGCGTCTCGATCCAGCAGGGAGACGCCGCCTTTTGGGAAAACGAATACGGTTGGGGAATGGCTTTGGTTCAGCTTTTCTGCGATCATGCGGCCCAGCTCCCGATTTTCTTCTACGGTCGTACGCATGAGCGTCGTAGTAGGATTGTGCTGATAAAATTTCCGCTTCGCAAACTGAGCAGGAACGGTCTCAGGCGGACCGAAGTTGACCATATCCAGGGCACCGACCGATACGACCTGAGGAATACCTGCCTCACCTGCTGCTTCCAATCGTTTCGGGCCGGCACTGAAGATGCCTCCCACGAGCTCGTCAGCTAATTCTGTTGTGGTGACATCGGCCACTCCTTTGATAAATCCGGCTTTCACCAGCTCCTCCATCGCCAATCCTCCTGAACCCGTCGCGTGGAAAACCAGCACGTCATACCCGCTTTGTTCCAGCTTCTCCCGTACTCTTGTCACGCAAGGCGTGGTAACTCCAAACATGGTAGCGCCAATCATGGGCTTATCTTCCGTTTCATTCGTTTCATCGGCTGTCTCTGCCATCATGCCAGCCAGCGCGTACGCTGCATTGCGCAAAATCCGGCGTGACAACGAATTCAGTCCGGCGATGTCTACGACGGAATACATCATGGTCACGTCTTTTTCCCCTACATACGGGCGGGTGTTGCCCGAAGCGACAGTGGAAACCAGCAATTTGGGAACACCGATTGGCACGGCTTTCATCGCTGCCGCTCCGACCGTCGTACCAGCTGTCCCTCCCATCCCGAATACCCCGCCGACAACGCCTTCTCCACTCAAGCGTTCTACTACAGCCGCCACGCCGCGTGCCATGACAGCAACGGCAGTTCCGCGATCCTGCTCGGCCTGCAGCTCGGACAAGCTCATCCCACCTGCTAGAGCCACCTCGTCACTGGAGATGTCCGGGGAAAACGCGGGTTGATCCAGCACGCCTGTATTCACCACGATCGTACTCACGCCGAGTGATTCCAGCAGTTCCTTCACATAGCGGAACTCTACCCCTTTTGTATCGAGTGCCCCGACCAATACCGCTTTTTTACTCATGCGACATCACCCCGGCAACCGTCCCTTCAAAAAACTGCTTGCTTCGGCGCATCACCTCGATTTCCCCTACCTTGTCTCGCACATCCAGCGACGGATAATGGGTGTCGATCGTCATCACGGCTTGCGGATCGTGCAAAGCGATGGCCTGCATGACCGGCCCGTGATCGTAATCGTCTTGTCCCGCAATCGCGAAATTTCCAAATTGCCCAAACGGATGTTTTGCATGTACCGAGTTTGGCTGACGGTACGCCCCTTTTAGATGGGTTTGCCAGACGTACCCTTTTACATGCTCGTACGCTTCTACAGTCGGATACTCGCCAGCTCGCCAGCCATTGAGAATATCCCAGTTGATTTTCAAATGAGGGTGATCTGCGTAGCGAGCGAGGATCCCTAGCTCCGTTGCCGTGCTAGACAGCGTAGGCGGCTCGTTTTCTACCACGATGATTTTATTGCGGCGCTGCGCATGTTCGGCATGGCGGCGCATGACGGCTGCATTGTAGCGATATTCGGCTTCTTTTTTCTCTTCTGTCCATTCATCAAACCCTTCTGGACGATGGAGAGAATAGACGCGCACGAGAGGAGCCTCGAAGATGTCCGCTAGGTCAAACAGTCTCTCCAGCACCTGGTTCATCTGCTCGTGATGACCTTCATCGTGGCTGTCGTACTTTGGCGGGCCAAAGAAGGAGCACGTATTCACCGCCCAGGAGCTTACACTGTTCACCTGGAGGCCAGATTGGTCGATCTGCGTCTTCAGCTCTCTCGCTTTTTCCAGTGAGATCGTATCGATCGTGTCGCCATCCAGACTCGCTCGCAAATCTATGGATGCAAAGCCTAACTCTGATGCTACCTGCAAAGCTTGCTCAAACGTTTCCGTCCCCAACATATCGGTAAACACGCTAAATTTCATACGAGTCTCCCCTCTCTTCCTTATCCTTGTTTTAGTCGATGCTGATCCATTTGCCGGATCGCTGTTTGAATGCGTCAAACATCTTGGTGAGATGAAGCGAATCTCTCAGTGTGGAACGCTCGATCCGCTGCCCGCTCAATACGGCGTTGGCAAAGTAGCTGACGCTTTGCACCATTCCTTGCAGGAAAAGATTTTTGTTATACACCTGGCCAAGGGAGAATTCCGGCTCCCAGTGGACAGGTCCCTCCACCGGGTCATCCCCGATGTATACAGGTGCTTTGCCGTATTCGCCGCTGCCTTTTGAGCCTTTGTAGTAGATCAGGCGCATGCCGTTGTCGATGACCACGTTTTGATGGTTGCCGATGATTTCAAATCGCTCCAACGGACTGGTAGGCGCCTGCGTAGACGAGAGCTGCAGATTGCCGATCGCTCCGGATTTGAACTGCAGCAGAGCCTGCACGTTCCCACTTGGCTGATGCTCGATAAAGCACATCTCTTTTACTTCACCCATGAGGTAGTGAATCCCCGACATCGGGTGGCAAATGTCCAGAAACCAATGCAAGCCAGTGCGCGTCGCGATCTCTTCCTGATACGGAGTGAGCGTCAGTGGATAGCGGCCATTTACGGAAACGGGTTGACCAAAATCTGCCCGCTCAATGATTTGCTTGGCCTTTTCAAAGGTTGGGTAGAAGTAGCGTTTGTTGGCGACGAGCACGAACTGCCCAGTCCGCTCCTCTACCTCCAGCATGCGCTCTACCTCTTCCGCCGTGTAAGCAGCCGGCTTCTCCATCCAGACCGGCAGTCCCGCTTCCAGCAGATCAGGAACGATTTTGGGATAGAGCGGCTTTCCTTCTCTATCGAAATTCAGCACGACGAAAACCGCATCCAGCTTCTCCTGCTTGATCATTTCTTTGTAGTCGGTGTACATTTTCTCTGCCCCAAACCGTTTGCGGTAGATCTCGGCCCTCTCGGCACTCAAGTCGCAGACCGCTACCAGATCTACGGGAGCGTAATCGAATGTAGGATATACGTTGCGAAACGCGTGAGCCCCGCACCCGATGAAGCCCACCTTTATTTTGGAGTCATATTCATAGTTAAATTTGATTGGGTTCATTTCGCTTCAGACCTCCTGTACCTTTCGTCTTTGCTTGCAAAGTGGCGCGACTACTCCCCGATGGTCTGGCGATCCCCCGCCGAATAGGCAATGATCATCCGGCACGGCTCCCAGCTGGTCACGGTCGCATTATGCGGTACATTCCGCGGAATACGCAGCATCATGCCCGGCTTCAGATGGAAAACTTCATCTCCTAGCGTGTGGTCGCATTCACCTGAAAGGACAAAAATCACTTCCTCGCAGTTCGGATGAACATGCCTTGGGTTGGATGTACCAGCATTGATATACACCATGCCAAACGTCATTTCAGCCTCTGGGTCGATCTCGTGTCCGCAGAGCCATTGAATGCCTCCCCACTCCTGCGGCAGCAAGTATTGTTCTTTGTTCAAGTCAGTTATCGTAGCCATATTGAAATCTCTCCTTCACCCATCTTGTGGTTGTTATTTATCTGATCCCGCGGACATGCCTTCAACAAACTGTCGTTGGAAGATCAGGTAGACAATGACGCTCGGGACCATGCTGATCAGCGTACCGCCAAAAATGAGCCCGTAATTGGAAGCGTTGTTCCCCTGGAAAGAAAGCAGTCCTAACGGGATGGTGTACTTATCCTCGGAGATCAGCAAAACAAGCGGCAGCATGAAGTCATTCCAAATATTCATAAACGTGAAAACCATCAGTGCCACGATTCCCGGCTTCGCCAGCGGCAGCATAATTTTCAGGTACGTCCTCCACTCCCCCGCTCCGTCCACGTACGCGGATTCACGCAGCTCTTTCGGAACGTCTTTGAAGGTATTGCGCATCAAGAAGACGGAGAACGGAAGAGCCATCCCCACCGAGACCAGGGTGATTCCAGTCAGCGAATCGACCAACCCCATCGTTTTCAGCTGGAAGAATACCGGGATGATGATGGCCTGCACCGGCAGCGACAGTCCCAAGATAAACAGATAAAACAAGATTTGGTTCCCCGGAAATGTCATCTGCGCAAACACATATCCAGCCGGGCATGCGACCAGAAACACGATGATCATTCCTACGATGGTGATGAACGCACTGTTGAAAAAGTAGGTTTTGAAATTACCCAGCTGCCACGCGCCGATCAGATTGTCGAAGTTCCAAGAAGCTGGCAGGGAAAACGGATAGTTGGCAATTTCAAAAGCAGTCTTGAAGCTCCCGAGGATCACCCAAAAGATCGGCATGACGATGATGCCCAGGAGGACGACCAAAAGCAGCCATAGGAAAACCTGCGAATTTCGTCCCGCACTCAGTTGCCCGCGCATACGCTAGTCCCGCCTTTCCCGCAAGTAGTTAAACAGTATGGTCAGCGTAATGACGATGATTCCCAGCAGAACACCGCCAGCTGTGGCATAGCTCACTTTATTCATGCTAAAGGCGGATTTGTAGACGTAGGTGGACACCACTTCACTCTTGTAAAACGGCCCGCCTTGGGTCATCACCCAGATCAAAGCAAATCCTTTAAAGGAGTAAATGACCACCATGCTGATGACGACGTTCAAGGTATTGCGCAGGCTTGGGATCGTAATGCTGAAAAACTTGCGAATTGGCCCGGCTCCATCGATCTCTGCTGCCTCATACACCGAATGGTCGATGTTCTGTAACCCGGCGAGATACAGGATCAGGTAAAATCCATAAAACGCCCAGGTTCCCGCTATTACCAAGGCAGGCAGCACAGTCCACTCCTCCCCTAGCCAGTTGCGTGCGAGGGACTCAAGACCGATTTGCTGCAAAAACACATTGACCGGACCCATGAGCGGATCGTAGATTTTGGCCCACAGCACGCCAACTACCGCCAAAGAAATGACAGACGGCAGATAAAATCCTGCGCGAAAGAACAGCTTGCCAACTCTGACCTTGCTAATCATCACCGCCAGCACAAGTGTGGGAATGACCACCAGAATGAGACTGATGACGACCCAAACCAGGTTGTGCAATAATGATTGTAAGAATATTCCGTCTTTTAACAGGTTTATATAGTTGTCAACGCCAACGAAATTCATAGTCGGCGAGGCTCCGTCCCAATCGAACAAGCTCAGACGAATCGCGTCGATCATCGGATAGAGCATAAAGATCCCGTATAAAAGCAGCGCGGGTGCCAGAAAGGAGAGAACAACCAGCAAACGTTTCGCTTTTCGTCTCCAGAGGCGAAGCTGCATTCTGGGTTTCACGTCGTACATACTTTGTGCTGGTGACGGATTTACGGAGTTCATCGCTTCCCCTCCTTCATTCCCATGAAGTAGAGTCGGAGAGAGCAGGATCCCCTGCTCCTTTCCCTACTTCCTGGTTAGTTGATAACCGGCTGCTTGATCTTTTTTGGTGCCCGCAGCGATCGCTTCCATCGCTTCCTGCGGTTTCACCAGTCCGCCGATTAATCCAATCAGATTTTGATAGTAGGCTTCCTTGGCTTCGCTGCCGATAAAGACACTCGGATTGTAGCCTACCCCTACTTCGATCTCCTTCATCGCATTGGCTAACAGTTCACCCGCAGGTTTGACCGTCAATGCCGCTTTGGAAGCCGGGATCAGGTTGTAGGAAGGGTCACCCAATACTACGTTTGCATAATCCTCTGAGAGAACAAAGTTCATCCACTTCTCTGCCAGTTCGGGATGAGCAGCCTTGGACGGCACTACCCATGTGTAGCCGAGCCCACCTGTCGGATTCGTTTTCTGCCCGCCAATAAAGGAAGGCATGTTGAACGAGCCGATGTTGCCTTCTGCCTTGTTTTCCGCGATGGTGGAAATGATGTGTGTGGGCGAGACAAACATCGCCATCTTCTTGTTCAAAAAGCTTAGCTGGAGATCGGAGGAATTCAGAGACATGGATTCTTTTCCGATATACTCCTGCTTCGCCCAGTCAGCCAGCAGTTCGCCCGATTTGACAAACTCGGGATCGGTCCATTTCTTTTCACCGTACAGCAGAGCTTCTACGGCATCTCTGCCTGCAGCCGCCTGCAAAAGATTCGAGTACAAGCCCCCTACCGTAAACGCGGTCCGAGCACCCGTATTCAGTGGCGTAACTCCGTTGGCCTTCAGCGTGTTCATCGCTGCCACAAATTCCTCTCCCGTCTGCGGGACTTGGATGCCATACTTTACGAAAATGTCTTTGTTGTAGTAAACCTGGATCGCGTCTACGGTGTGAGGCAATTCATAAATGCCGTCGGTTACCGTGGCCATCTGGTAGGCAAATGGCTGGAGCTTTTCCTTCCAGTTGTTCTGTGTATACCAATCATCGAGCTGCTTGATCAATCCCACCTCTGATAGGATTCGCACACGGCCTGGGCCAGCATTCATCAAGATCGCATCAGGCGGGGTCACGCCGGATTGCAGCATCGTGGTTAGCTTTCCTGACTCTGTGTTTACGTCCCCGTTTGTCAGCGTAACTTTGACGTCGGGATTCATTTCTTCAAACTTTTTGATTACGCTTTCCCATTGCAGTTTTTCCGTATTGTTGTAATAGTTCGGGATAAAAAGACTTAATGAATTTCCGTCTGCTTTGCTAGCTGCTGCCGGTTCTTTTTGCGCACTCGCGGCATTGGAGTCTCCTGATCCGGTTGGAGAAGAACATCCGGCTATGACCATGGATGCGAGTGTCGCGAAGGCCAAAAATTTCTTGAGTCTGCCTTTGATCATGGAATCAGCCCCCCTTTTTCTTCGGTGTTATTTTCGACGGCCCGTCTTGACTTAAAATTTATATGATTTGTAATATTTAAACAACGGAACAAACAGGGGGAAAAAGGGGGACAAAAAGTGGATTTGCAGGAAGGAAGGTCGTCCGTCGTACCATTTGTACACTCGATTTTTTTCAAGCTGTTTGTTTATTTTCTGCTGTTGTCTATCGTTCCTTTGACGTTATCCGGGCTCCTGACCTATAAAAATGTCTCCGAGCTGCTGGTCACCAAATTGGATCAGGATGCTTCCTCCGTCTTGGAACAAAATTCGAGAACCCTTGCCTTTTATTTCAACGACTTAAAGCGGATGGGAGAAATCTCCTTCCTGAGCTCCGCTGTCTCTGATTTCTTAAAGAACAAGGATTACGATGCGTACCTGCTCTCCTTTCTCCCGCTCGATGAGGCTTTCTCCAGCATTCACTTGATCCGACCTGAAAACGTAGGAATCACCCTTGTCAGCGACCGCGGGTTTGTCTACTCCTACGGCTATTCCCTCAATCGCGACCAGAGTAGCTTCTACCAATTTGATTGGATGCCCAAGCTCTCCCAGCTCTCTAGTGAGCCTACCATTACCCGCTTGCATGATCGCCCTTACAGCACCAGCCAAGAGGAAGAGCCCGTCTTTTCCTATGTCCAGCGCTTATACAGCAAGGACTTGAAAGCAAAAGGGGTTCTGATCATCGACTTTAAGCGAAGTATTTTAGACAGCCTGTTTGAAAGCAGCTACTTTTCCAAGAATGCCCACGGCGGAATCGAATCCGGCATGCTGATCACCAGCAAAAGTGGTGACGTATTGTACCCGCAAGATACCGATCTTTTTCCTACTCAAGACATGCAAAGCTTAGATCAAGTCAAACGTATCGCCGATCGTTCCGGCAACCTTTACCGATCTGTCGCGCTTTTGAACGAGGAAACGGACTGGACGCTGATCGGTTACTTTCGGGAATCCAATCTGTACGGGCCCATCTACCGCATTCGCAATTTCACCTATTGGATTCTACTTCCCAGTATCGTCTTTTGCCTGTTGGCCTCGTTCTATTTGTCCCACCGGATGTCCGACCCGATCCGCCATCTGCAGAGCTTGATGAAAAAAGTGGGTCAAGGCGACTTTCATCATCTGTTTACGTTACGACGAAAAGATGAAATCGGCCAGCTCGGGCAAGGCTTTAATCAAATGGTGGGGAAAATCAAGGAGCTGATCCAGCTCGTCCATGAGGAGCAGAGCCAGAAACGGCGAGCCGAGCTGACTGCCCTGCAGTCCCAGATCAAACCTCATTTTCTCTATAACACGCTAGAGTCTATCAACAGTCTGGCCCGCAAGCACAAGGAGCCGCAGATCAGCAAAATGATCGTTCTTCTGGGGAAGCTGATGCGATTATCCATCAGCACATTCGATGAGATGATCCCGATCTGGAAGGAATTAGAGTACGTCAGATGCTATTTGGAGCTGCACCAATTTCGTTCGCGAAGACCGATAGAATACGAGATGGAAATGGACGAAGAGATTCAGAGCCTCTACACCGTAAAATGGGTTCTCCAGCCAGTCGTGGAAAACGCGATTCTGCACGGTTTGGACCCTATCCCCAATCAGGACGTCAGTGGACGCATCGAAATTAAAGGGTGGCTCGAACACGATGCCGTTTACCTGCAAATAAAGGATAACGGTGTGGGCCTTGAAAAAAGCAAGCTGGAAGAAATGCGCCACAACCTCGAGCATAACGCGCAGGAGCTCACCCAATTCAAGCAAAAAGTGGGGCTCTACAATGTTCAGTCGCGCATCCGCCTTCATTTTGGAGCCGCATATGGACTTTCTGTGCACAGCGTTCCCGAGCAAGGCATGCGTGTCACCATCAAACTGCCGAGGAGGACCAGCGATGACCAAACTACTGATCGTGGATGACGAATGGATGGTCTCTGACAGTTTACGTTCTATGGATGAGTGGAAAGAGCGCAACATCGAAGTAGTCGGAACGGCCGGCAGTGGTACAGAAGCTCTGCAGTGGCTGGAAAGGACCCATCTCGATATCGTCCTGACGGATATTCGCATGCCGGATATGGACGGTCTGGAGCTTTTGCAGCGTCTATATGAAAGCAATCCAGCAATCAACGTCATCCTCATCAGTGCATATGAGGAGTTTACCTACGCGCGAACCGCCTTGCGATACCAAGCCAAGGGATACGTAACTAAGCCGATTGACACCGACGAGCTTTTCTCAATCGTGGACAGCTTGCTCGTCAATGAGCCAGCTTCGGACGGCCCCAAAACCTATCACGAAGCGATTGTAGAGCGGGCAATTTCCTACATGAAAACGCATTTGGGAAAGCCCCTCTCGCTCAAGGAAACAGCAGAAGAAATTCACCTTACCCCTCATTACTTTGGAAATGTGTTTAAGACAGTGACCGGAGAAACGTTTGTCAATTATCTCACCCAGCTCCGCATGAAAAAGGCTTGCGAGCTGTTGAAAAACCCTGAGCTCAAGCAGTACGAAATATGTGAGCGGATCGGGTACGCGGACACCAAGTACTTTGCAAAGGTGTTCGCCAAAAGCTTTGGGATGTCGCCGCGAGAATACAGGCAGGGGTATGTAAGAAAGGTCTAGAGCTCCCCGCTAGCCGGATGCAAAGCGAAACCCGTCAAGAATCTGACGGGCTTCGCTTTTTTATTCTATCTTCCATTCAAAAATTCGAGAATGAAGCTTATAAAGTTCAAGACTCTGAAGAATTACTGAGAGAGATAGCAGAGTTACCCACGTTATTTTCAGCAATCGAAAGGCTGCCTCTTTTTAGATGCACACTGCTCAATTCTTTTGATCTGGCATCTGCTCCATTGGTTATAGGCAAATCCTTAACCCGCTTTGCAGGAGCCCCTGCATAAAGTCCATTTTCTTTACAGTCCTTGGTTACCACCGAGCCCGCAGCAATGATGCATCCACTTCCAATCGTTACACCAGGCAAAATAACCGCTCGAGTACCGATCCATGTGCCTTTCCCCACTTTTATTGGCAAACCGATCGTTTGGGGAGAAGCTCGCTTTTCTTCACTACCGACATGATGCGTAGAAGTACAGAACATGACCTCCATGCCTACCGAACAATTTTCCTCCAGTACAACTTCGGATACGTTGTCAAAAAAACATCCCCTGTTGATAAATGCCCCGCCGCCCACTCTTAATTTTTTCGTTTTGATGTAGCAGCCTGGATAAATGCTGATTGCCTCGGCTTTTATTCCATAAGCATTGTAAATCAGCCACCTGATGATCCTCGGTGTGAATGAAGATGCTGCAATCGTATTTAAGACCAAATCTGGGACCATTCCTAAGAAATCTTCCCAGAACATCGTGCAAACCGTTAGTAGCTTCCTTCGCATCTTCTTCACTCCTAATCAGTCCCTTGTTCGTTTTAAAGAACACTTATAATGCTTATTAGCGATCCATCCCCTCTATTCCTCCTTTCCTGCTCGCCTCTCCGTACTGCTATGTAAAACGGTTGGAGGTACAGCCTGCCGTAGCTAGACAAGCGGACTTGCTTCCTCCTCAAAAAAAGAAACCCCACCCAGAGGTGAGGTTTAATCAGAGGTACTTTCAAATTTGTGTCTATGGTTGCTGTTGACGGATGTTCTGATGTACTGTTCTAGCCCTCCCCATCCACCCTAAAGCTATTCCTGATAAAAAAGATGCTACTGAAAAATTGCGACCAGTCCTTCGAAAATCATTGGTTGTGCTCACTTCCATCTCCCTCGTCGGGCAATAAAAATAGCCCCTCTAGGAAAAAGGCTGCTCATGGTCATGGTGTAAAAAGAAAGAGGAGCTGCAAATGCGGCTCCTCCAGCTATTGAATAATTGTGTTACTTCACTCAATTTCCTTCATTTACCAAAACATCGTTTCTCCATCATTGAGGAAAATATCAAGCCGGTATGAGTATTGTCCAGGCTGAACTGCAAAATGGACTGTTACATCCCCATCTTCATCAGTAGCAGAAGCCAGATTTACCACTGGGAAAACCATTGTTTGATTAGCAGGACAAGTATACGATGTTCCATCAACGTCCATTATAACGTCACTATTTTCTTGATTAACAATTTTAACTTTTGCTTTGAATAAATAACCTTGAATGGTATTTCCGTATTGATCTTTAGCCGTCAATTTAAGTTCATTGGTGTCCGGAAGATAAACCCAATCTTCGGGGTCTGGGCTCAATACAGCAGTAGATTGGACAGTAGAAAACTCCCCGACGTTGACGGTTTGGACAACACTAGCATCCTGATAACCCGTCGCTTCAACTGTAATCGTATAGTTTCCTGGCGTTTGAATAACGCCTTCCTTGATCGTTAGTTGTCCATTTGTGATGGTGTATTGACCATCATCTAGAACGGTATCCCCTACTCTAATAGCCGTCACCTTGGAATTCCAAACAGCATCTTCATCAAAAGAAATAGTCAAATCATTGTCTACATTGTTGTCAGTTGTATCTGGTGTCAGTACTGGTCCGCTATTCTCGTCTTATAACCTATCTATTACCGGTTTTATAACGAGCCTACACCGTGCAGGCGACTTTCATCGCACACGGCGTTCCATCAACGTTAAGAAGGACTCCTTTCCTAGAACTTTTTTTACAATGGGCATACAGATTTTAACATCATGTAGGTATTTTTTACTAGTGGTTATTATTTCCATGTACCTAATAATTCGTAATAGCGCAGCCACTTCTGCGGCTCCGCCCTTTGGGTTCGTGTGAATTCTGCAAGTAGACAAGTCTTCTCCGTAGTTGTAATGACAGGCGGCGTTCCCATTCCGGACAAAACTCTCGATCGTCATTGCTCAACTGGCATTGTTTCAGGTACTTCAAAATCAACTAACTGCTCAGCCATTCCTTGTTAAACCTACTGTTAAACGTACAAATCAGGAAGTCATTGAAGTGGCACATGCTATTCAAGAAAACGGGGGGCATTTTGAGCTCGAACACAAAAGTTAATCATGCAGACTTTGTGCTCAGAGATTGTTATAGCTTCATTTGGCGAAGCCGTAGGCGGACCTAGACTCAAATTCCTCGAGAGAAAACCACTACCAACAAAAAAAAGGCGGTTTCCCGCCTCTTTCTCCAGCCCTTAATCCCAAGCGAAACGCTGCTCTTTCCAGGGATCTCCATACATGTTATACCCGTTCTTCTCCCAGAAGCCCTGCTTGTCTTTCTCCAAAAACTCGATTCCGCGCACCCATTTGGCGCTCTTCCAGAAGTACAGGTGGGGAATGACAAACCGCAGCGGCCAGCCGTGGTCTGGGGTCAGCTCTTGTCCGTTATGTTTGTTGGCAAACAGGTTTCCAGGAGTCATGAAGTCCTTGAGCGGCACGTTGGCTGTCCAGCCTTCCTCTGCGTGCAGCATGACGTACTTCGCTTCCGGCTTTACTTTTACCAGCTTCAGCACTTCTTCTACCGGAATCCCTTCCCACTCGTTGTCGAGCTTGCTCCAGCCCGTTACGCAGTGAATATCGTTCGTCGCACCGCCTTTTGGAAGAGCCATCATCTGCTCGTAGGAAAGCGTCACTTCCTCTTCGACCAATCCAAAAATACGGAAGCTCCACTGTGTGGAAAGATCCGTGTACTCCGGCACTTCTCCATAGTGAAGAACAGGGAATCCGGTCGTTTGTTTTTGATTGGGCGGGATGCGGTCTCGCTGCGTATTCGTCGCTTGATTGAAAAACATGTTGGCCCAACTCCTCACTGTCAGTATCGTTCTCTGCTTCCCTTCTTACCATATCCTGCACAAGTCTGCAAGATGGTTTGCACACTTCCTGCTGGCAAAGACCCATCGGCTTGCCTGCACAAAAACCCCCGCGATCCTGCGAGGGTTCTCTCGTTCCTTTTGCCGCTTGCTTATTTCCCTACACGCAGCAGTGCGTGATCGACTTTGATGCACATGTCGTTGACGACAGCAATTCCATCCGCGCTCATCAGGGCAGCTGCCTCGTCATTGGAGATCCCTTGCTGCATCCAGAATACTTTTGGTTTGCTCTTCATTTTTTTCGCATCTTCTGCTACTGGCAGAACATCCTCGCTTTTACGGAAGACGTTGACGATATCGACTGGCTCCTCAATTTCTGCCAGGCTCGCCAAGACCCGCTCACCCAACACCGTTTCACCTGCGATTACAGGGTTGACCGGGATGATTTTGTAGCCTGCGTGCTGCATCGCATCTGCGATCATGTAGCTGGTGCGATCTGGCTTGTTGGAAAGCCCGACGACGGCAATCGTTTTGGCTTCTTCCAGCAGCTGTTTGCGAACTTCGTTACTAGGATTTTGTACCATATTTCAACACTCCTTTAGGAATTAGGATTGGCTGCGATTCGATACAAACTGAACGATGGTCCGAGTCATGACACCGGTACCTCCATGGGGCTGCATGTCGCCGGTATTGGCATTGTAAGCCGTTCCTGCGATATCCAGATGCACCCATGGCGTATCTTCTACAAACTCCTGCAGGAACACGCCGCCGATGATGCCGTGTCCATAGCGTCCGCCCGAGTTTTTCAGGTCGGCAAAACGGCTCTTGTTCAGCTCCCGGTACTCTTCAAATGTCGGCAGCTGCCACAAGCGCTCGCCTGCTACATCTGCCGCTTCCAGCAGCTCTGCCATGAGGGCTTTGTCATTTGTCATCGCCCCGGAGCAGTAGTGACCCAGTGCCACCACGATACCGCCTGTCAGAGTAGCAGCATCGATCAGGCAGGTCACCCCTTGCTGCTTCGCGTAGGTGATGCAATCCGCCAGTACGAGGCGTCCTTCTGCATCCGTCGTAATGATTTCCACGGTTTTTCCGCTCATGGTCGTGATGACATCCCCAGGACGGAAAGCCGTACCCGATGGCATGTTTTCTACCGTACCGATGACAGCCAGCACGTTTACTTTCGGCTTGATTTGGCCCAGCGCTTCGAGGGTACCGATCATCGCTGCGGCTCCACCCATGTCGGATTTCATGTCTTCCATACCAGCTACCGGCTTGATGGAAATCCCACCTGTATCAAAGGTGACTCCTTTTCCGATCAGACCGATGACATCATCCCAGGTCTCTCTCCCCTGGTATTTTACTGCGATAACGTACGGCTCGAGCTCGCTGCCTTTTGCAACGGACAAGACACCGCCCATGCCGAGCTCCTCCAGCTTGGACTGCTCCAGGACTTCGACTGTCATGCCGTAACGGTTTGCCACTTCTACGGCTGCGTCCTTTAATGCTCGCGGCGTCAAATAGTTGGCAGGCTCGTTTACGAGAGTGCGGGCCAGATTCGTACCCGACACCAGCGCTCGACCCAAATGAACGCCTGCTGCTACCAGCGGTTCGGCGTCTTCCGCTGTCATCACCCGCACAGCAGCGACAGGATCAGTCTCTCGCTTGGCTTTTTGGCGATAGCCCTCATAGTGATATTCAGCCAGCCCAAACGCTTCTGTCACCGCCTGAGCCAAACGATCTGCAGCGAGCTTGTCGGTCGTAGGCAAATCGATGGCGACGGTCTTTTCTTTGCCTTTTCCCAAAACGGTTTTGGCAGCACGTCCCCATGCACTGCGAGCCGCTACAAAATCAAACTTCTCTGGTGCGCCCATGCCCACGACGATCAGCTTTTTCGCTGCCAGCTTCCCCATGCTATGAATAACTGCGATGGCTTTTGCATCGCCGCTGATTTCCTTTTCCTTTTGCAAAGCGCTCAAGCTTCCCGAAAAAGCTTGCTCCAGCTCAGGGTACACCTGCGCCAGCTCTTCCCCTTTCCACAGTGGAACAATCAGTTCGTCACACTCTACATGAACTAGCGCAATCCGTTTTTCTACGGTCACTTCCATATACTCTTCCCTCTTTCCCTGTGATAGGATACAATTATGTGCACATTTGTAGTTTTCAACGCCTCCATATTCGAAGGCCCAATTACGATGTGTCGATACGCAAACGCAAAGACGGAAAAACCATGGCTTTGGCTTCTCCAGGAGGAATCACGTCAACTTCAGGCAAGGCACTCTCGCAGGCCTCTATGTACCCGATCACACCTGCCACATCCAGTCCCCAATGAACAGGGCCAAAGCGGTTCAGGTACTTTCGAGCGTTGCCAAACATCCAGCGAGCGCCTTTGATATTGCCGTATTCCCGATGATACAGGCCGACTGCCATTTGCAAGAGCCCTTGCAGGAACTTGTCGGATTTGTTTTCCATCCAGATCTCTTCTAGGAGATCATGGCATTCGTAGTACTCACCTTCATTGAATTTCTCAATGAACTGCAGATACTGTCCGGGATACCGCATGGATGTTCACACCTTCCGTTTCACCGTTGCAAAAAGAAAACCTCGTGAAACGCTTCCAAAACACTGTATGTAGAGCTGTCTGACAAAATTTCTTTCATCAGCTGCTTTACTAATGGTATCACAGATTGGCATTCCGTTACATCCATATGAAAACTTCACGGATGGAGACCTCGCCCTTCTGTTACAATATACGAAAGAAGCGTACGTAGAAAGGAATGGATTTTCCGTGGCGGATATTTTAGAAAACTTCCCCTTATGGGCTGCGCTGCTTGCCATAGGAATCGCCCAATTCATCAAAATTCCCCTCAATTATTTCGCTACCAAAACATGGCAATGGTCGCTGATGTTGAGCACAGGCGGCATGCCTAGTTCCCATTCTTCAGCTGTAACCGCTCTCTCCACGGCAGTGGGTCTGCGTGAAGGCTTTTCCAGCAACATGTTTGCTATCTCCGCCATTCTTGGTGTGATCGTCATGTTCGATGCGGCCGGTGTCCGCCGTCATGCCGGGATGCAGGCTGTGGTGCTGAACAAGCTCGTGGATGAGTTTAATCATCTCCTGGAAGGCATGAAATCACTCAAGGTGCGCCCGAATCAGGAAAAGGCCAAAAAGCTGAAGGAGCTCCTCGGTCATCAACCGATCGAAGTGCTCATCGGCGGTTGGCTGGGCATCATGATTGCGCTTTTGGTGCACCCGTTCTTCTAAGGCATACCCAAAGGGGGGACTATGCATGCGAATTGTTTCCATCTGTCCGAGCAATACGGAAATCCTCTATTATCTGGGTCTTGGTGAACAGGTCGTGGGGCTGGACGATCATTCGGACTGGCCCCTGGAGTGGCAGCATTTGCCCAAGGTGGGGCCGGACCTGACCATCGACATGGATCGGGTAGCGGCGCTGAAGCCTGATCTGGTCGTCGCTTCTCTGAGCGTACCCGGCATGGAAGCGAACGTGGAGGCCCTGCAGTCGCGCGGCATTCCCCACATCGTCCTGAACCCATCGCGCATCAACGAGATAGCGGCAGACATCCGACTGGTCGGAGAAGCGACAGACATGCATAAGCAGGCGGATCAGCTCGCCACGCTTTTTGACGAAAGAGTGGAAACCATCCGACATCGAGCGTCTCAATATTCTCACCGTCCCAAGCTCTACTGGGAGTGGTGGCCCAATCCAATCTACACGCCGGGCGAGGAAAACTGGCTTACGGATGTGAGTGAAATCGCCGGCGCCATAAATGTCTTCCGCGACTATCCGGTAGCGAATGTCAAAGCGACACGCGAGATGGTGGCCGAGCGCGATCCAGATCATATCTGTGTCGTCTGGTGCGGGATTGAGCTCAAACGCATCAAACCCGCGATGATCACCGAACGTCCCGAATGGCAGGAAATGACGGCGATCCGCAAGCACCAGGTCCATTTGCTTGAAGAAGGACTGTACTGCCGTCCCTCTCCCCGCATTCTCGACGGCCTGGATAAGCTCGTAAGCCTGATTCACCCCTAACACAAAAACGTTCAGACCAGATTTTGGGCTGAACGTTTTTTCATTTTTTCTTTCATGCTGCCTACGCAGCATCTTTGTTTTGCTTATGCTATTCACTTTTTTGTGTTAATTTACGACTTCCGCCATTGCCGCGATTCCTTTTTGGTTCAGGCTGTTGAGAAAGGCTTCTGTCAGCTTGCCATCACCTCGTCTGACGATATAGACATCCACTGATTTTTTGCCCCATTGCTTGAACACGTCCTGCTTGGTTTCAAAATACAGGTCAATCTTATGTCCGCGGATCGCTCCACCTTTGTCCGCTACTACACCATAGCCGTAGCCCGGAATGTACAGCACCGTCCCAATCGGAAAGATACGAAGGTCAGCAGCAATTGTTGAGTAATCGTCTCTTCGTACTTTCACGCCTGAATAAGTGATGCCGTAAGAAGGATGAGACGGATTCTTGCCTGTCGACTCGAATCCGGCGTAATAGCCAGTCGCTACGACGCGTACTTTCGGATACTGATCCAGGAGTGCGTCCGATTTATCAATGACTTGCGTGAGGGAGCTAGCGGAGACCGTGCGTTTTTTGACGACCCGCTGCCCATCTTTCGTTTCTCTAATTCCAAATGCAGTTTGGATGCTGCGATCTCCAACTGCGTTATAACCATACCCATCGCTCGCAAATCCCGTCAGAACCATGATGAACAGAGCGATGAAACTGATTGACAGCTTCCCATTCATTTCTGGTAAACCTCCTCTCGGTTCTAGTCATGTCCCGAAGAGAAGGAAACTATACACAAATTTTGGATGGTTTATGAAAAATTCAGTATATTGTGTCCGGTCATCCCCACATAAAAAGAGGATGCCCGCCCAAATGGGAGCACCCTCAGCCTGTTATTAAAACATCCGGTATCCTTTTTTACGCAGGGTGTGAATCGTCCATCCCGACGCTACCGTCCCTGCCATGCCACATCCTAAAATGACCGCATCCCAGATGCCTGGAACTACTTTTTGGTAAACCAGGGCGCCTACAAGCACACCCAATGCAATGACTACGGGGAACCACGTCGTTTTCAAAATCATGTTTAAAATAAATCCGATGCCAAAGCCCAGCACGGTAAAAAGAACAATGGATACTACAAACTGAAGCAAACTCATCGATCTTACGCCTCCTGCCTCTCCCGCACATCCACCAATGGGGTGCAAAGATGGCTATTATCGTATTTTAGTGTAGCCTAAACCAGTTGGACTGGTCAATATTTGACAACAAGGCGGACTCGCAAAAAAAGCCGGCACGCTTTCGCGCCCGGCTTTTGTACGTATGCTCGTTTACTTATTCGCTGCAGAAACAGGTTCCTCTTGATGATGGGTTCCAGACCCTTCACAGTTCGGACAATTTTCCGATCCGCCCAGGAGCAGTTGGAAATACCCTTGTCCATTGCAGTACGGGCATTGTTCTTGTTTATGTCTCATGGTGAGCTCCCCTTTCCTATCTTACATGCGTTGGAAATAATTGCATGTATTTTCTGATAATTTTGATGTATCTAACTTTAACAGAAAAAACGCCGTTTGCACAATTCAGTTATTGTGTGAAAAAACAGAAAAAACCGTGATGTAAGCGGAAACATCACGGTCTAGCTTCTTCAATCGCACCATTACTTGAATATTTTATAGGATGTGTACTGGAAGACTGGATCGATATCGTATGTCTGCCCTGGCATCCCGCTCTCTCTTTTTGCATAGCCAGGTAGAATGATTTTTAAGTAGGTAGATGACAGCGGATCCGTCAGGAGTTCACGGATGGGCTTGAAGCAGGTCTCCGCGATTTCCCCCTCCTGTGGACGCGGCTCGCCGCTTATATAGTCCATCCAGAAGACGACCATATTATCACTGATCGAGCCTTTAATGACACCAGAGCGAATCCCTGCCACCTGTCGCACGACGGCTTCTACACCTGTCTCCTCCAAAACCTCGCGAACGGCTGCCTCGTCTACCGTCTCTCCTTCTTGTACAAATCCTGCTGGAAAGGACCATTGCCCCTTCAAACCGCTGTAGGTCTTTTTGACAACGAGGGCTTCTTCCCCGCGAATGACGATCCCGCAGGCCCCCAGCCACACTTTTCCTTCACGCACGTGTATCGCTTCCCTTCTCGTCCGATGCTGTGCTTTGAGTATACCATTTTCGGCAAAGGAAAAGCCCCCCGGCGCATACCGGAGGGCACTCTCTCTTACTCGTCATCGTCGTCGTCCAGCAGTCCGTTGTCGATCATATAGCGAAGGTTTTCCCGATCCCGCTCTCGTCCTTTTTCCTTGAGGCGTTCAATGGCGGGCAGGATCAGTATGTCTACCTCGTGCTGTACATGCCAAGCGAGATCATGGCGCCCCTGTTCCTCCAGGTAAGCTCCCACCTCCATCATGGCATTGTAACGGTCCATCTCTTCTTTGGTCATCAACCCTCTGACCTGAATACTTGCATGACGCATGCTACAGCTTCACCTTTTTCAGGGCGAGACCGACGCCACCGATTTTGTACAGGTAGCGCAAATCGCTTGCCTTTTTCATCATGGCTGCCGTGCTGCCGAATAATTTTTTGGATCCGACCTGACCAATGCCTTCCCCTTTGCCAAGAGAAGCCAGCGTTCCTTGCAGGTGCGGGGTAAACTTGTGTGTTACTTCTCCTCGAATGATCGCGACGAGGTTCTCTCCGAGCGTTTCGCCTTCTTGAACCGCGATTTGGGCTGTCGGCGGATACGGGCGTCCTTCCTCGTTAAAGATCAGCGCGCAGTCGCCTACGACAAATACGTTTTCATGGCCAGGCGCACGCAAGTATTCATCTACTTTTACGCGTCCACGCATCACTTCAAAGCCAGCCTGTTCGACGATGCTGTTCCCTCTCACGCCTGCGGCCCAGACGACCGTTTTCGCTTTGATCTCTTCTCCCGTTGCCAGCAGAACACCATCTGGCGTACATTGCTTGATCGGCGTGGCGATCTTGAATTCGATTCCTTTTTTGCCCAAAACATCCATCGCGTAGTTGACCAGCTCAGGGTCAAAGCCAGGCAGAGCGGTCGGTGCTGCTTCGATGCAATACACCTTCACTTTACTTGGGTCAACGTCGAATTCCTCGCACAGCTCAGGCAGACGATCGCCCAGCTCTCCGCAGAACTCGATTCCGGTAAAGCCAGCGCCGCCTACTACGAACGTGACGTAATCCGTGCGGTCAGGCTCCTGCTTGAATTTTGAGAACATGTACTGAATATGCTCCCGAATGTTGCGAACCGCGTTGATGCTGCGAATGCTGAAAGCGTACTCCTTCAGCCCCTCGATACCGAACGTTTCCGGCTCACTGCCAAGCCCGATGACGAGGTAGTCATAATCGAGGATCTCGCCGCTCTCCAGTGTGACCGTCTGCTCCTCAGACTGAATCGACTTTACGGTTCCTTTGACAAAATTCACTTTCTCTTTGTTGATGATCTTATCCAAATCGACGCGAGCATGATCAGCAGAGGCAGTACCAGCCGCAGGCTCATGGAGCCAGGTCGTGATGTAATGGTAGCTGTGCTTGTTGACCAGGGTGACTTCCGCTTCGTTATAGTTCAGCTTTTTCTGCAGCTGCAGCGTGGTGAGCAGGCCACCGTATCCGGCGCCGAGAATGAGGATTTTAGGTGTACTCATGAATATCCCTTCCATTCATCAGGATAATGGTAACTAAAGGAGGTTTGTGCCAAATTTCACGTGGTCTGTTACGAAATAGGATGCCCCAAACTCGGATGCGTGGTCGGATCGGAATGGTTGCTCTGGGTAGCCTTCAATTCCAACCTGTGAAAAATTGCACAAAGCTAGAAAAAAATGTGTCAATTTCTTTACAGTTACCCTCATCATATCCAGTGATGCTTGGTTTGGCAAGGTTTTTTTACCCATCTTTCCCAATTCCGCTAAAGCCGCTCCCCCGCTATGCTTTTCTAGCTTCAATCGATTATGGAATAAATAGGAAATACACTTAACGAACACCATTCTTTACGAACAGTGTTCGTTGTGTTATAAATGAATTGCCCTTGCGAGAGCTCTCCAAGCCTCCCCTCGCTTGATGCAAAAAATGTGTGATTTGCATCCTATGAGGACAAGAAAGAACAAGTTCCCTTTTCTGTGAGATAAATTTGGCCGGTGCTGCTCGTATTTTGTGAAGCAGCAATCGAAGCAAGCTACGAAATGATTGGAGGATAATGAAAATGACATCCACGAAGACAAAACAACATAAGCGAATTGCCATTATCGGAGCCGGTCCAGGTGGGCTGACACTCGCGCTTATTCTTCAGCGTCACGGCATTTCATCCGTGATCTACGAACGGGAGCAGCATGACAAAAGTCATGAGCGCGGCGGTTCCTTGGACATTCATGAGGATTCTGGACAGCTCGCAATCAAGGAGGCAGGTCTTTTTGAAGCCTTTCAGAGGCTGGCCCGATACGAAGGGGAAGACTTCCGGCTGTTCGATAAAACCGGGAAGATTTATATGGACGAGATCGTCGAGCAGGATAGCATGGGCGAACGGCCGGAAATTGACCGTGGGGAGCTCTGCGATTTATTGCTCAGCAAACTTGATCCTGCCCAGATCAAATACGACTACACGCTCGATCACGCAGTCACGCTAGAAAATGGCTTGACCGAGCTGCATTTCAAGAATGGTTTTGTAGAGACGGCTGATCTGGTAATCGGAGCGGATGGAGCTTTTTCCCGAGTGCGTCCGCTGCTTTCGGACGTCGACGTCGAGTATGCGGGCCTGACGATGTTCGAGCTGAATGTCCTGGATGCGGCTCGTCGCTACCCGGATCTGTCCGCGTTCAACCGTCGCGGAAAAGTATTTGCTCTGGACGATCACAAAGGCATTCTGGCTCAGCTGAACGGAGACGGACGAATCAAGGTGTATGTCAGCCTAAAGGTAGATCGAGACTGGCTGGAAACAAGCGGAATCAGCTGCGATGATCCCAAAGCGGCAAAATCAAGCATGCTAGAACTGCTTACTGACTGGGGTGAGCAGCTGCACAAATACATCCACTATGCAGATGATACGGTGCTGCCAAGACGAATTTACATGCTGCCTGTAGGGTTTCGATGGAAGCGGAATCCATCTGTTACCTTGATCGGCGATGCCGCTCACGTCATGTCCCCTTTCGCGGGTGAAGGCGTCAATCTCGCCATGCAGGATGCGATGGAGCTAGCGCTTGCCATCGTGCGGAACGATGATGTATCCGTGGCGATCCAGGAGTACGAGGACAAGATGTACGTCTACTCCTCGGAGAAAGCACGCGTGTCCTACGACAACCTCGTCCTCTGCTTTTCCCAGGAGGCCGCTCCCAAACTTGCTGAGCTGATGAGCTCCTATCACGAGTAGGCGGCAGATTTACTATTTGCATCTGGCGTGATATAAGAAAAGTATGAGGAAACCTAACCGTGCCATTATGAGTCGCCGGTCTCGTCCGGCTAAAGAACCGCTCAGTCATGAATTGATCGTCAAAACCGCCTATGAACTGCTAAAAGAAGAAGGCACCGCCGGCATGAGCATGCGCAAAGTGGCCAAAGCGCTCGATACTGGCCCCTCCTCGCTCTATGTATACGTGAAAAATTTGCAGGATCTGAGCTCCTATGTACTCGATCACGGACTCGGCCAGCTTGAACTGTCAGAGCTCTCGGATCACGACTGGAAGGAGCAATTGTTTCAGGCGTTGAACGCTTACTTGGAGCTGCTGATTGAGCAGCCTGGTCTGGCTGAACTGGCTCTCCAAGCGATTCCGATCGGGACCCATGCCTTTCGATTGAACGAATTTCTTCTTGCCGTCCTGCAAAAAGGGGGCATAACCTCCACTTCGGCGGCATGGGGAATGGATATGCTGCTGCTGTATGCATCGTCCGTCGCCTTTGAGCAAGCTGCGAGAAGCAGGTACGGAGACGAACAAATGGCGGTCATCAAACAGTCCTATCAGACAGTAGACCCCATCCGCTTTCCACTGATTCACGGTTTGAAGCAGGAGCTGTTCTCCGGAGACATCGTGATAAAAGAGAGGTTTTATTGGGGAATGGAAGTGATTCTAAACGGCATTCTGCTATCCAAGGATTTGCCTCGGAGCATACAGGACACATAGGTACCCGGACAGTCTTGCAAACGCAAGGCTGTTTTTTCTTTGTTGCCGCGGCTCTTTGGACTAGATCTTATGCGCGTGCCGCTTTTTATTTTTCCCTCCAGGAACATTATTTTCGCATAAAAGAAGTATTTCTATAATGATGGATGCGCTGGATTTTGATTAATTCCGGAGGTGCTTGGGATTGAATTTTCTGCAAAGGGATGAGCATATCTACGACATCACGATCATTGGAGGCGGCCCGGCCGGATTGTTCACAGCTTTTTACGGTGGTATGCGCCAGGTAAGCGTCAAGCTCATTGAGAGCATGCCGCAGCTTGGCGGTCAATTAGCTGCTCTTTATCCCGAAAAACACATATACGATGTAGCCGGTCTGCCCAAGGTTTTGGCACAGGATCTGATCCATAATCTGAAGGTTCAGATCTCCCGTTTCCAGCAAAAAATTTGTTTGGAAGAAAAGGTCGAGAACGTTGCGAAAAATGCAGACGAAATCTTTGAAATTACTACGGATAAAGGCTTGCACTACTCCCGGGCCGTAATCATCACAGCCGGTGTAGGAGCCTTCGAGCCTCGCAAGCTGGAGCATCCGGATGCCGGCAAATACGAGAAATCAAACCTGCACTATTTTGTTACCGACCTGAACTCCTTCAAAGGCCAGCGCGTTGCCGTCATCGGCGGGGGCGATTCCGCCCTGGATTGGTCTTTGATGCTCGAACCCATCGCAAAAGAGGTACACCTCATTCATCGTAGAGACAAGTTTCGCGCACACGAGCATAGCGTTGATATCTTGATGTCCTCGAGTGTCAACGTAACAACCCCCTACGAGGTGACCGCGCTGCACGGCGAAGAAGCCATCGAGCGTCTCACCCTGACCAACTGCACGACCAAGCAGGAGCTGGACCTCGAGGTTGATGCGGTCATTGTCAACTTTGGTTTTATCTCTTCACTCGGCCCGATCAAAAACTGGGGCTTGGCACTGGAAAAAGGGTCCATTGTGGTCAACAGCCGCATGGAATCGAACATTCCCGGCATTTATGCCGCAGGAGATATCGCTACCTACCCAGGCAAGGTAAAGCTGATCGCTGTTGGTTTTGGCGAAGCGCCCACTGCTGTCAACAACGCTGTCGGCTACATTTTCCCCGATGCAAAGCTGCAGCCGGGTCACTCCTCCAGCATGGACAATTTTAAATCCTAGGTCTGGCCTAGAACGAGCGCGGGAGTAAGTTCTCCGCGCTTTTTTGCTGCATGGGATTGGAACGCTTGCATACTCCCCCAGCTTCCCGCGCACAGTAGGAAGAGCCCAATCTTCTTTTCGAGGAGGATCTCATGGACCATCTCTGCCCGGTTTGCAATGGTTTGGCTGCCTTGGAGCAAGCGTGCTCCCGGTGTGGAAATCGCTTGGATGACGCGGGACGGCTATACGACTTTTATGGTGACTACAGTCCTTATCGGGAAATCGATGATGTGAAGATGGATAATGGCTACCCCGACCGCCAAAGAAATCAATGCCTGCATACCGGCTGGTGTCCACAATGCCATGCGAGTGAGATGGTGATTGTAGAAGAGTGGACACCAGATCGGCTAAACGCACAAAAGGACGCGCACCAGTGACACGTCCTTGTTTTTGCTGCGTTATTTTTGTTTTTCTGCCAACCGTTTTGCGAGACGGTCGTTTTTCGCCTTCATTTGCTCTAGCAGCTTGGGCAAAGCCACTTTGATTTTTGCCGCATCACCCGAAGCAATGGCAGCATCGAATTCCTCGTGGACCTGCTTGAATTTCTCGCGCTGCGCCTCTCTGTTTTCCTTTTCACCAGACGGCACGGTACCGCGATTTTTTTCCTTCCACTCCTTGTACTGCTGCTCCATCTGTTCGCTGCTAATTTCTCCGCTTTTGACCTTCTCCCTCAGCTGGGCTCTCATCTTGCTTTTTTCTTCGCTTGCGGTCTCACGCGCTGACCGGAGCTGCTCTAGCAGCCGCTCCCGCTCTTTCATCACGGACTGCCATTCCCCTACGCTGTTTGGCGTGTACTTCTCCGCCAGAAGAGTCATGTACATCCGTTGATGCGCTCCCATATGCATGCCGTATCGCATTTTGACCTGGCCTGTTCCATGATCACCATGCGCCAAAGTCACATTGTTTGCCTGGACAAGCGGCTTCTCCGCCGCCAGGACACTTCCCGGCATTGCCAAGCCCACGACCAGAGCCGTTGCCAACCATCCTGTTTTCCATTGCTTCATGCTGTTCACTCCTTTTCCAGTCTGTACAATCGTCACTCGACCTGAGAGGAAAACGGTTCTGCTACATCTCCGCTTTCCTCCGAAAGTTTGTCCATCGATTGTGGCACGATTGTTGAAGAAATGTGGAAAAATCTAGGAATTTTTCCGTGGTTGCCGTTAAAATGGGCGCAATTCGTTTCGATCCAGGCCCAAAAGCTTGACCAACCCCATCTGCTCCAGATCCTGCTTTGTTTTCGACGTCCCATGCTGATAAATGATTTGGTAAATCGCCCGCAGGTTGTCGTCGTATTCATCGTTGTCGCGGTCCGGCATATCAGACCAGAGTGTATGCCCATGCATCCACATCATGAAGTCCCCATGCACACAGTTATTCATCAGATCGCGCAGCATCCCGACTTCCACATCAGTTGCCTCAATCTCAAAGTCATACGTCGAGGAGCCTTTTTCACTCCGAATTTCTGCAACCGTCGTTCCGCTTTGCAAGGTGATGTAATATCGATTTTTATCCAGGGCCACCATCTCCTATCCATCGAACTCGGCCCTGCTGTTGGGAGCGGAGCCTGTGGAAGCTGCGTCTGAGCATTCCTGCCTTACTCCTTTACCATTCCCCTCCAAAGGGAAAATATGTATTTCGTTATGCAAAGTTTTTTTATAAAAGTGGTACATTTTGTCTTGACGATAATGTTTAGTCATAATATACTTTCAACGTTATCGATAATGATAATCGTTATCATAAATTTCTTTCCCATTTTTAACAGGAGGTTTATTCATGAAATTATCTTTGCTCTCCCCCGTTTACGGTACCACGATCGTTGCAGCTTTCCTGTCTGTCGCAGCACCAGCTTATGCCCAGTCTCCAGAACCGGTCGCTGCCCTGTCCGCCCCAGTCACAGTGACGGATCTGACGCTGGAAGAAGCGGTCGAGAAAGCAATTTCCAGCAACATCGATGTGAGAATGCTCAAGCTGGACTCCGACTCCGCTTACTATACGACGCGTCTGACTCTTTTCAATACGAATGCCATGAATCCCGATTCGATCTCCTCACTGAATGGTGCAAAGTCAAAATATGAGACTGCCGCAGACGCCATCCGGGATCATTTAGTCGCAGTATCCTCCTGGAAAACGCAGGAAAATACGTTGCGTTTGGACGTACATAAAGCCTTTTTTGATGCATGGGCCGCTCAAGAGAAACTTGATCTGCAAATGAAAGCCCGCAAGATGCAAGAGTGGTCTAGAGCCTCGAGCCAAGAAAAAGAAGCGGAAAAAGGGCAAGAAGAGCTGGAAGCAGCCTATCGGGAAGCTCTAACGAAACTGAATCTTCTGATGAACGAGAATGGCAGCAAAGAATGGAGGTTGATGGCAACAGATTATGCCGCCGCCTCTCAGATTTCCATCGAGGAATGCAAGAACACCGCCTACGAACGCCGCCCCGACATGATCAAGGCTGCCGCTGAAAAGGCTTTTGCCCAAGCCAAGGTTGACTATATCAACTCCTACGCTTCTTTAAGCACCTACCCTGGCCGAATCGCCAAAAACGATCTGGAGAAAAACGAGCTGCTGTGGCAAAAATCTCAAAAGAAATCCGACAAAGAAATTGAAGACAATTACGCGAAAGTCACTCGGAGCAAACAAGCAGTCGATTCAATCATGGCCGAGGAAAACGCAGCAGGGGAAGCCTATCGCAACGCCTACCTTTCGTTTTTGAGCGGGCAAGTGTCCAAGGAACAGCTAGCCGAGCTAAAGGAAAAATGGCTGGAGACAACCTCCAAGCGAATCGAAACTACACGGGAATACAACCTAGCAGTAGCAAGCCTGCAATACTCGACTGGCTTTTAGGGATGTCCACTCGCGCTCGGCCCTGCTGGGAGCATTTTTATCCAAAGGGAAATCCTATATTTCGTTATGCAAAGTTTTTTTATAAATGTGGCACATTTTGCCTTGACGATTATTTCCTTGCATCATATACTAGCTTCATTATTGATAATGATAATCGTTATCATGAATTCATTTATTATTCCCTTTATCCCTGTTAGGAGGCTTTTATGAAACCCACTCTTTTCAAACCGCTTTTCAGTACGACTCTGATTGCCTCACTTCTGCTGAGTGCCAGCCCAGCCTTTGCTGCATCCGCTGATGTAGTTGCCGCCGCAGCACCTGTGCAAGTAGACGAGCTCACACTCGATTCGGCCGTCGAAAAAGCGCTGAAAAGCAGCGTAGAGCTCGAGCTGCTAAAGCTGGATCTGAGCAACACTTACTACAACTCTCGACTGACTCTGATCGATACGAGAGCGATTCGGGAAGACTCCATTTATTCCCTGGACGATGCGGAGTCCAAATACGAGGATGAAGCGGGAGCCAGAAGAGACTACCTTGTCGCCAATGCAACCTGGAAAGCACAAGAGGATGCCCTGCGCCTCGATGTCCAAAAAGCCTATTTTGAAGTACAAGCCGCTCAGGAAAAGGTAGAGCTGCAGAAGAAATACATCAAGGTGCTGGATTCCACCCAAAAATCCAGCCGCGACGCGAAGGATACTCTGGATGAGCTCGAGAGTGCTTATCAAGAGGCTTTGGCCAAGCTAAACGGGCTGCTAGGCGAAGCAGCAAACAAAGAGTGGAAGCTGGTGCCTGCGGATTTGACGTCCGTTTCCTTGAGCCCATTGGAAGAGATTCAACAAAAGGCTTTTGCCAAACGCCCTGACATGGTGACTGTCGCAGCTGAGAAAACCTTTGCCCAGGCAAAAGTGAACTACATCAACAATTACGCCTCTCTGAGCACGTTCCCGGGGCGCATCGCTCAGAACGATCTGAGAAAAGCCGAGCTTCTCTACACACTGGCTCAAAAGAAAGCGGAGCAAGAGGTCAAAGCCTCGTATGAAAAAGTAAACGAGGCCAAAGAAGCATGGGAGAAAATCAAAGCAAGCCATCAATCCGCTGAGGAGCAATATCGCGAAGCTTACCGCTCCTACCTCGGTGGTCAAAAAACGTTGGCCGAGTTCGCTGACGAGGAAGAAGAATGGCTGAAAAGCACAACGAAAACCATCGAGTCCGCCTATGCGTACAACGTCGCTGTGGCAGCGTTCCTGCAATCCACCGGCTATTAATTCATTATCCATTTTCCAAATCTTGCATATCCCTTCACCTCTCGCTATGCTTGTAAATAGGTGATGAAGATGCGATTGATTATAGATACTTTCGTGCAAGTGGCACAGGATTGTCCCGTAACGACTGGAGTCGTACCGACCACAAAGCCGAATGCAAAGCCGTCCATCCATGTCCTGCAGTACGAGCTTTTGTCTGCTGATCCCTATCGCTACACCATAAACGATCTGATCTATGAGGTGCATATCCGCCATAAGGAATACCCCGAGGAGACGATCGCCAAGGACGCAGACCGAATCCGGGCCGAACTGTTTTCGAAAAGCCATCCTTGCATGCGCGCTTCCATGCTTCCCAAAAAGTACGGCTGGGGCGTTCACTACGATCCCGATGGAAAGCTCGCGATCTACGGTATGGAAACCGAGCAGTACCGCAAGTTCGTGGAAGGTACATCAGGTACACGCAAGCTGGTTTACGCCATGCGCAACAAACGGGCTTGACTTCCATGCAAAAAGCGCAGAATCAAGAGATGATCTTGGTTCCGCGCTTTTCTTTTTTTCCCCCTGCTACTTGTTTTCCTTGCGCAGGTTGTGGCCCGTATTTTCTCCCGTTTTCGGCGGCGTGCTGCGGGAGCCTGCTGATGCCTCTGTCGGTCGCTTGTTGTTGTGCTTTGCCATCTCTCTTGCGACACCTCCTGATGTTTGAATGGTACGCAGGATAGTATGCCCCTGTGGCAAATGAGAAAACACTCTGACCCGCGAAGCAGGCCAAAGTGTTTGGTAGGCTGATTTATTTTACGACAAGTTTGGCTACCATTTTGCCATGGTCAGGACCGCAAATCACGTTGCAGAAAATGGTGTACTCGCCAGCTTTATCGATTTTCAGTGTCTTGCTGCCTTCTTTTTGAAGCTCAAAATCTGTGCCTTCGATGCCGATCCCGTGGAAGCCTTCAGCAGACTTGAAGTTCACGGTGAATTCCTCTCCCGCTTTCACTTCAAATGTATCCTGATTGAATTTCCAGTTGCTCGCTTCAATATTGATCGCCGTACCTGTCGTCGCAACTGGAGCCGCAGCGCTTGGTGTACCGCTCGCCGCCTGATCCTTGCTCTCGCCGCCACAAGCTGTCAGCAGCATCGCTGAAAAGGCAACAGCAGAAACTAGCAATCCCCACTTCTTCGTCATCATGACCCCTTCTTTCTTCTTGTTCTACACTTCCATTTTACTGAAAGAAAGTCGTCCAAAATCTGGGAGTCTGTGACCGAATCGTGACTGAATCGTGACGAATTGGCTAACTTCGCTGCCTGCTTCCTTCTCCTCGTTTTACCCCTCGCTACCCAGCTGAATCTGATAGATTTTTTTCGGTCTGCCTCGTAATTTTTCCTGCTTCTTGTACAGAATTCGGGCTACCCCTTTTTCCTCGAGCTGATTGAGCATGCGATTGGCACTGCGCACCGTAATGCCCAGATGAAAGCCAAGCTCCTCTGCCGTCAGCTCATTTCGCTCGGTTTTGGCAAGCACCGCCATGATCTTCTGCAGCTGCAGCGTAGACAGGTCCGTCTCCTCGCTTTTGCGCTTTACGAATTCATTGACCTGGTTTCGATAAGTCAGACAGCTTTCTTCGCCCAATGGCCCGATGATCTGATCGCTGTCGGTTACGACGTATGTGCCCATCGACTTGCTGGCAGCCGACATGCTGTTCGCGGACTGGGCGTTGATTCGCGCCTTGTACATGCTGTTGCCTATCCCCCAGCCGATGTGGACGGGAAAAGGAAGCGTCTTTTCCAAATAGGTCAATAGCAGGCACTGCGTGAGATTGTCGGTCAGTGTCTTCAAGTCCTTGAACGAGCTGATGATTTCAAAGCTGTTACTCGACTTCTGGATGATAAACGGAATCTTCTGCTCCGTGCTAAATTCCAGCAGCGATTTATGCAGCAGCATTTGACGCAGCTCCCACTCGTTCAAGCCCTCCTTTGCCGTATCCACGCTTTCCATCGTGACGTATCCGATGGCAATCCGACTCTCCGCGAGCTTGATCACCGCCAGCTCGCTGATGATGTGCTCAAACTGCTGGACGATCGAATCGGGCGAAGGAAACAGATAGATATGAGGAATTCCTTGCTCTGCCAAATCCTGCACGATGTTACTCATCCGCGTCAGGGATAGATCGATCTCGCCTGCCTGCCACAGCGCGATGTGCTCGTTCAACACTTCCTCGTGGATTTTGTCCGTAATTCGCTGCGGTGTACGTGTAATGGGCATGGCGCCAGCTTCAACGACATCCTTGATGCCCAAGAAGTTATTGTATTCAGAGAGAAAATCAATATAGACACGGGTAAGGTCGAGGTCCCGACGACTCATGCTGAGCTGGAACAGCTTTTTGTAAAACTCCTGCTCGCTGATTTGAAAGGTATACGTCGGCACGGGGAAGCTATCCCATTGATTCATTAGGTAGAAGTACGCAAGCTCGGTCAAAACAAAGCCATCTACCAGCTGCTCGTTATGCCGATACAGCTCGGGAGTTTCATGAAGTCGATGATAGGGAAGCATCACGACCTCACAATGATCTGCGACACGTGCGGGCACGGTAGTCAGTTCTTTCAGGGAGTGCTGGGCAATGATCGCACCCAAACGGATCATCCGAATCCCTCCTTTCACTCACTAGCCTATTATAGGAGATTCGCTACTCTTTGAAAATATTTTTAAAAGACTTGAAATACAGAAAACAATGCTTTAAAGTATTTTTAGAAAACGTCTTAAATATGTCCAAAAATACGTTCCAATTATCACGCGAAAGGGGGCTCTGCTCTTTCCCGTACTTCGTGCTCTCGTCTTCTCGCTTTTGGCAACAAACATTGAAAACGCTACCAAGGGGGATCTCGATGAACGTTACACCTGCTGCAAACGGCAAACACAAATACTTGGTCTTGGCTCTACTCTGCTTGGGATGGATCATCAACTACTTCGACAAAGTCGCGATCAACGTGGCCGTCATTCCCATTTCCCAAGAATTTGGCCTATCCGAAACACAGGTCGGTCTTATTCTCAGCAGCTTTTTCCTCAGCTATGCGATCATGCAGCCGATCGGAGGAAGTCTGGCCGATAAATTCGGTTCACGCAAAGTCATCCTCATTTCTGTCGTGTGCTGGTCACTTTTTACGATTCTTACCGGATTCGCTTGGTCCTTCCTCTCTTTGATCGCGATCCGTTTCCTGTTTGGTATCGGGGAAGGAAGCTATCCTTCTGCCAGCTCAGTTGCTGTCGCCGAGAGCTTTCCCCAGCATGAGCGGGCCCGTGCCAAATCCATTTTGACTTCTGCCACCACGATCGGTGCTGTTCTCGCTACACTCGTTGCCGCAGGTCTTTCCAAGCATTTCGGCTGGCAGGTTATGTTTATCATCCTCGGGGTAGTGGGCTTCCTCCTTGCTGCCTTGTACGCCAAGTTCCTCTATCCAAGCGGCACAAAAGCAGCTGCAGCCAAGGCCGCAACAAACAAACTCCCTTTAAAAGAGCTGCTGAAAATCTCCATGCTGTGGAAGCTGATGGCCATCTACTTCGGTATCTCGATGGTCAACTGGGGCATGATGTCCTGGATGCCATCGTATATGGTAAAGGTTCGTCATCTCGATATGGTTTCCATGGGGGCACTGGCTTCGATCCCCGCGATTCTCTCTTTCTTTACCGTACTGGGTACCGGATGGATGCTGGATAAAAAAATGGTTGGACGCGAGAAGCACTTGATCGCGGTCGGCTCCTTCATTGGCATCATAGCGCTTTATCTGTTGTCGAAAGCACCATCTGTAGCCTTGGTTGTCACGTATCAAGCCATCGCCAGCATCGGTCTCGGGGCTGCTGTCACCACGACGCTGACTATGCCGCTCAAGTACATAACACCATCCTCCGTGGGTGCGGCTTCCGGACTGATTTATCTCGGCGGTCAAATCGCCGGGGTCATTGCTCCAACAGCTATGGGCTTTATGATCCAACAGTTTAACGGCTCCTATGATGCAGCCTTCTGGTTGTTGATCATCGCGACTGCTATTCCTTTCGTTGTCGGCTTGACACTGCGTACAGGATCCCCAACCAGACAAGACCCACCACAGGCAGTCCCTTCTAGCAACTGATTCTGCCGCTAGAGTGGCTTCCTCACCAAATTTGATCCAGCGAGGTGTTCTACATGGTCAATCACGACCGAATTTCCGAAATCATCGAACAAAAACGAGAGCGCTTTACCCAAGTAAGCGATTCTATCTGGGAGTTTGCCGAAACCCGCTTTGAAGAGTTTCGCTCGGCAGAGCTGCTCTGCCAAACACTCGAGCAAGAAGGCTTCGTCGTAGAAAAAGGTCTAGCAGGTATTGAAACGGCTTTTGTCGGCACCTATGGAAGCGGCGGTCCAGTCGTTGCCATCCTCGGCGAATACGATGCTCTCTCTGGTCTGAGCCAGGAACGCGGCAATGCGGCTCATACCCCGATCCAAGCCGGTGGAAACGGACACGGCTGCGGTCACAATCTTTTGGGAACCGGCTCATTGGCAGCTGCTGTAGCTATTCGCCATTATATGGAAGAAAACCAGATCCAAGGAACCGTCCGCTACTACGGCTGCCCGGCAGAAGAAGGCGGTTCGGGTAAGGCTTACATGGCTCGCGAAGGACTCTTCGACGATGTCGACTTCGCCATCTGCTGGCATCCGCAAAACTTTAATGCCCTCATGTCGATCAGCAGTCTGGCAAACTATCAGGTGTACTTCAAATTCAAAGGGAAAGCTGCCCATGCTGCCGCTGCTCCCCACCTCGGACGAAGCGCCCTGGATGCGGTTGAGCTGATGAATATCGGGGTTAACTACCTGCGCGAGCACGTCATTCCGGAAGCGCGCATGCACTATGCGATCACCAACACAGGCGGCTTTTCTCCGAATGTCGTACAGGCAGAAGCGGACGTGCTGTACTTGATCCGCGCGCCCCATACCCAGCAGGTCGAAGAAATTTACCAGCGTGTCTGCAAAATCGCACAAGGCGCTGCCATGATGACGGAAACGCAGGTCGAGATCATTTTTGACAAAGCCTGCTCCAACCTCATCCCGAACCAGACCTTGGAGCGCGTCATGTATGAAAACTTCCGTCAGCTCGGCGTCCCGCAGTTTGATGAAGCAGAAAAGGATTTCGCCCGTCAAATTCGCACGACTATTCCAATAATGGACAAAAACAGCGAGCTGCAAATGCTGGCCAAGCTGAAAGGCCCGGGCGCCAGCGAGCTTCTGAAGCAGCTGAAGGAGCTGGAGCTGTCTGAGTTCCTCCTTCCCCACATGCAAACGCCACGCCTGATGTCCGGCTCTACAGATGTCGGCGATGTCAGCTGGATCACCCCAACGGTCCAATGCTCGACTACCTGCTTTGCCATGGGGACTCAGCTTCACTCCTGGCAAGCCGTTGCCCAAGGCGGAATGTCTATTGGCCATAAAGGGATGCTCCACGCCGGAAAGGTCATGGCAGCTACGGCAATCGATGTTCTGCTGCGTCCGGAAGTGGTGGCAAAAGCCAAAGCTGAGCTGCAAGAGCGCTTGGAAGGACAATCCTACGTCTGCCCGATTCCTGCTGAGATCAAGCCGGCCGCACGTCGATAAACTCTGCATCATCCAATAGAAGGACTGGCCCTACGGCAGCCCTTCTATTTTCATTATCCTGTCGATTGCTCGGTTTTCTTCCAGTCCCCCTGCATCAACAGCCGAATAGGAAGCCCTCCGAAAAAGCTCGATTACTCGTCGCTTTGCCCCTTCATCATCGCTCGTCACGTAAACGGCTGACCGACCTCTCGTATTTCCTTGAAACGCCGTGCTTTTCGCCCCGACAATCCTGCTTTCAGGGAGTCTTTTTTGAAGCTCTTCCGTTACAGATGTACGCCAACCACATAGCAACCGGTCTTCGCTTGTTTGCGGTATGGACAAGTCAATCACGATTTTCCCATTTAGCCAAGGCGCGTATACGTCCGCCCATGGCAAGAGGTCCTGGTAAGGCAATGCAACTACGATCAGCTGATGGGCTTTGATAGCGTCCAAGTAGCTGGAGATGCTTATGCCCCTCTCCTCCATCTGCAGCTCCTTGGCATAAGAGGGCGAACGAGCCCCCCACGTTACCGACTCATCAGGAGCCAACCCTCGCAAAAAATGGACGACTCTTTTTCCCCATCTGCCATCCGCGATGATTGCGATCATCAATCATTCACCCTGCTGGCCAGCACCTTGTCGATCGCTGTCATCAAGCGCCCCATTCCCGTCTCGATCACATCAGGCGTGGCGTGTGTGTAATTAAGCCGCAATGTATTTCTCTCGGGCTGACCCGCGAAGAACGAAGCTCCAGGCACAAAGGCTACCCCCTCTTGCAGGGCAACCTCCAGTAGCTCAGCTGTATCAATCGCTCTGTTGATCGACAGCCAGAGGAACATTCCGCCCTGCGGCTCTACCCAATGAAATAGATTCTGACCGCTCTTGGACAAATACTCCTGCATCACCAGTGAACGATGCCTGTATTCCTCCCTGAGTCTGTCCAGATGCGGCCGGGTGGGGAAATCCTGCAGGAAATAGTACATGGCGCGCTGATCGATGGAGCTGGTATGGAGATCCGTTGATTGCTTCGACAATGCGCCCATGCGGATGACCTCCTCTGGCCCTGTCATCCAGCCGATGCGAACTCCGGGAGCGACTGTTTTGGAGAAGGTGCTGGTGTAGATCACATGGTTACCATCTGCATCCATACTTGCCAACGGTACCGGCTCCTCCTCCGTAAAACGAAGCTCGGAGTACGGGTCGTCCTCAACGATGACTACTTTGTGCTTTGCCGCCAGCTGTAGCAGCGCTTCCCGCCTTTTCTTGCTCCATACCTTGCCCTCTGGGTTAGAAAAGGTAGGAACCACGTAGATGAACTTGGGAGAATGGGCGATGATCTTTTCCTCCAGATCCTCAGGAATCATGCCGTCCCGATCACTCTTGACTGCGATGATATTGGCTTCGTACAACTGAAATGCTTGCAGCGCCGCCAAATAAGATGGGTTTTCTACCAGGATCGTATCGCCAGCACTGAGAAACACCTTTGCCAGCAAATCAATCGCTTGCTGCGATCCTGTCGTTACCAAAATATTTTCAAGCGAAGCAATAATGCCTTTCTCTCTCAGCCTTTCCTGAATGAGCATCCGCAGCTCGCTGTCCCCCTCTGTCGGACCGTATTGAAAATATTTCCCTCCAGACCGGAAAACCTTCTGATAAGCCAGCTCCAATTCCTGTACGGGAAACAAGGCTTCATCAGGCAAGCCACCGGCAAAGGATATGACATTTCCCGATTGAATGATTTTGAGCAAATCTCGGACTGCGGAAGAGGTGATGCCCTGAACGCGCGTTGCAAATGGATATTTCATTTAACCACTCCTTACCCTACTTGTTTTTGTAGAGTAAGCATACGGAGCAGACACTATAACAGTAAACACACATTTATAACACTTTTCCAAAGATTAAAAGTAATCGTACACTTTTGCGGTTCTATGCGCTACACTACTTGTAATGTTTTTCTAGGAGCAAAGCATCTCCGACGGACAAGGAGGTTTGGCATGCATATCGATTTAGACAGACACTCCGGCATAACACTTTCAGAACAGATTAGAACATCGATTGCGGATCGCATCCAATCCGGCTTGCTGCAGGAGGGGGAAAAGCTCCCCTCTGTACGAAAGCTTTCCAAACTTTTGGACGTGAGCTTGATGACCGTCTTTCACGCGTATGAGCTGCTGGAACAGGAGGGACTCATCGACCGGATTCAGGGAAAAGGCACATTTACTCTGGGAAAATCAAAAGGATCTAAGCATAGGCCGAGCCAGAATGACTCGGGAAAACCGTCCTTGGACTGGCAGAACGCCGTTGTCGATTATTTGCCTCGTGCCCAATATTGGCGAATGATGCAAACGCCGCTTTTGGATGTCGCGAAACTATCCATGGCTGCTCTCCATTCATCGCTGATTCCTACCGAATGGATTTCCAAGCAGTTTTTTCAGTACGCTCAACTCGACAGCACGCTCCTGACCGAATATGGCCCTGTCCAGGGAGACAGCAAGCTTCGCGGGGCCGTTCTTCCTTACTTTCGTGAAAAGAGCATTGCCGTGAGCCCGAATGAAATCATGATTCTCAACGGCTCCCAGCAAGGTATTGACCTAGTCGCATCTACCTTTGTGGGACCCGGTGATTGCGTTGTGCTGGAGGAGCCTGCCTATCCCTGTACGATTGACGTTTTGAGAAAGCGGGGTGCCACCGTTTATACCATCCCGATCGACGAAGAAGGCATGCAGGTGGATCGTTTGGCTGCCTTATGCGATACTCGCCCTCCCAAACTGATCTACACCAATCCCACCTATCAAAATCCTACAGGCACAGTGATGAGCGCCAGGCGTCGGGCGCAATTGCTCGAGCTTGCCCAAAGCTACAACGCCATTATTCTCGAGGATGATGCGACCAGTGATCTTTACTTTGGCACAAAGCCCCCTCCGCCGCCCATCAAAAGTATGGATCGGCACGGGCATGTCATCTATCTGAAAGGCATCAGCAAATTTATTTCCCCCGGCTGCCGCATCGGTTTCTTGATAGCAGATGGGACGTTTATCACGCGTCTGGTCAGTTCCAAAGGGATTAGCGACCTCGGATCGCCGCTGATCACGCAGAAAGCCATTCTCCCTTTCTTTACGTCCAATCAGCTGCAAAAGCATTTGCCTGTTTTGCGAGAAAAACTGAAAGAACGTAGAGACTTGGTTCTTCAGATTTTGAATCGAATGGCTCCCAAAAGCGTGCAATGGACCAAGCCAGATGGCGGGTTGAATATTTGGCTCTCTCTACCTCCTACGATGAATGCGGATGACTTGCATACCTTTGCCCTAAAAGAAGGAATCTCCTTTTTGCCAGGCCATGTCTGTTTTCCGACACAGCAGCAATACCACCATCTTCGCCTCTCTTTTTCTTACCTGGATATGCATTCGCTCGAACGTTCGCTGATCACGCTCTGTCGTTTGCTGCAGGACTTTACTTCGTCTGACCAGCATTCCCAGCGGATGATGCCTATGTAATTTCATCAAATCAAAAGCGCAGAGGTGCTTCTCTGCGCTTTCAGGTATTCCCGCTTGCCTATGCTCTTGATTTTTGTTGATTGATCAAATACACCGTGATTTCGGGAAAGCAGCAGAAGCGCAAAGGAATTCGCGAGGTCCCCAGCCCTCGGCTAATCGCAAACAAACCGACCCGATCATCCTTCTTGATCCCAACATGAAAGTGCCTGTACGGCCCCATCGTTTTCCCGAGCAGTCTGATTTGCCCCCCATGCGTATGCCCTGTGAGCAACAAATCCGCATGGACGCCATTCGCCCGAATAAATGAAATAATGCTGGGAGAATGAGCGAGCAGCACCGTGCAATCCGCCTGCTCATCCGAGACTTCTGTATGGTATTGCTCAAAGCCGTAGGTTGAGTTATCGAAGCCATATACCCGCATCCGCGTGTCTCCGATTCTCACGATGCTATCCTCATTTTCCAAGACCTTCATGCACGTCTGCCACTGCTTTTTGCTGGCCTCGTAATCCGCTCCGGTGTAATTCCTCTTTTGAAACCCGCGCATCTCTTCACGCTCGTAATTGCCTGGCACGAAGAAAATTCCATGCTTCGCCACAAGCTTTGCGATTTCCCCT
Organism: Brevibacillus nitrificans; assembly: GCF_003710965.1. NCBI lineage: Bacteria > Bacillati > Bacillota > Bacilli > Caryophanales > Paenibacillaceae > Brevibacillus > Brevibacillus nitrificans. The sequence continues at coordinate 48,677 of NZ_RHHU01000005.1, forward strand.
ATCACGTTCGCGAGCTGATCGCGTTTTTGCGTCAAGTCTCCGGTGACGAAAATCATGTCGGGCCGCCAGCGATTGACCAAGCGATGTAAGGTACCATTCAGAAAGCGGGTACGCCCGTGCAGGTCAGTGATGTGGACAAAAATGGAAGGTGGCATCCGTGGATGAGAGAGATGGACAGGCGTCGTCTGGACATACAGGGTATGGCAAACAAACACCATCCCCCCTGCTGCAATACTGAGAAGAAGCACGATGGCAGCTCCAGTCATATCGGTAGTCCTGCTCCCTTCTATTGCTTGATGGTTGGGGAGAGATCATGCTGCTCTTTCCTTTTATGCTCGCCATCCTCGTCCTATTCGCGTACGCTCCTGGAATGTCCTCTCTATTCCTGCTGCAAATGCGTTTTCGCGACATATCTGGCGATCGTAAAGGACTGCCAGCTGCGCTCTTTCTGCAAACGGTCCCTCTTTTCCTGAAGGTAGTACTCGATTCTACCTCCTATCCCTTTATCCTCTCGCAGTGTGGCGATGATCGGAATCGCGTCATCGGACAGCTCTATCAAATACGCGACATCGATTCTCCCTGTCTCGTAGTAGCGATGGATGTTGTTTTGGGCTATCACCGCATCTACCTGGATGTAATTCAGTACGACATACGCAGCAATTCCTGCGATCCCGCAATATTTGAGCAACGAAAAATCGTTTCGCCAGATTTTCAGGAAAGCGATCACGAACAGCACAAACAAAAAGATCATGAAGGCATGCGCCAAAAATCGCGTCTGTGTGTAACCGTAGGCCTCTTCATAAAGCGACAACCGGAAGTAAGCCGAAAACAGCATAAAGCTCGTACAGATGGTCAACAGGCTAAGCATAGCCTGCACGAATTTATAGATAACGGGCTGCGCTCTCGATACGAGGTGCATGAAGCTGACCAGCAGAATGAAGTTGATGATCGTCACCATCACCAGCTCTTGAAATCCTTTTTTCGCGTATTCAGCATACGTCATATCAGCTGGCAAGACCGCCTGTGCTCCCCCAAACAAATAGGAAATCTGAATGATCGTAAAAGAGACATAGACCACATTGATGATCGTCAGGATCGTGACGAGGATAACCCCGTCCCACGCAATCCTTTTCTCTTCCGATCGCTCCAGCAGCTTATCGGCCACTTCTTGCGGCTTTGGACCAATGACGGCGTAGAAATAACCAAAAATCAGAAGGGCGACCAGACCAATCCTCAACAGGCGGTATAGCGCCTCTGCAGAATCGAAGTCAAACAAGAGGCTCGGTATTTTGGCTAGAAGGTGTCCGAAAACACCGTCTGCCTGTGAGAGCAGTGTGAGAACGACGAGTAGAATGGGAAGCGAGATGCCGATTCCAGCCAGTATCTTCACCGCTACTCCGTATTTCTTTCGGTCCATCCGGCTTTTTAGCCAGTGGCGGAGAAAGGCAAAGGGAATCATGGTGTACTTGAGGGTATACAGCAGCACGGTTTCCATCATCTCACCTGCAAAGCCCAGTGAGTACCAGCTCTGTCTGTGCCGTTTGGTGAGCAGCATCGTTTGCGCCACGAACAAAAACGGGACAGCCAGGATATTCAATAGTCGGAGTAGCGTATTGTCGAATAGAAAAAAAGTCAGCGCGAGAAGAACGATGGGTACTGTGAGCAGCCATGCAAACAGCTGATCTCGCGAAAAGGTCAATTGGCTTTGCTGTTTGGCTTGCCAAAAAAACAAGGCGTACAACCCAGATACAAACAATGGATAGGAGATGCCAAACGCCTTTCCGTAGAACAGGTAATCACTAAGGACACCGATCGCCACGGAACCAAGCCACAGCCAACGCAGCCCTCTATGTATTTGTAACTGCTGTGCTTCCACAGTCTTTCACTCCTTGATGCGTATTCGCCATCCGGGCGGCCGTCCCAGATCCAGCCAGATGTAAATACGTGGAAACACGGCAGACAGATACAAGAGATGGAAAATAACCTCCAAAAGAAAAAACCTTTGCAGCTGATGTAAGCCACAAAGGTTTGATTCTACTTCGTTATTTCCTTAGTCGTCGCACTTCTCCGCTTTCCCTTCGGCCAGTGCCGTCTTGAACGACGACCCGCAGCCACAGGAAGCCACCGCATTCGGATTCACAATGGAAAAACCGCCGCCCATCATGGATTCCTTGTAGTCAATTTCGGTGCCTTTAATGTATAGATAGCTGTCTTTATCGACAACAATTTTTACGCCGTGCTGCTCGAAGGTCTCGTCGCCTTCTTTCATTTCCTGATCCCAGCCCATGCCGTAGGTGAAGCCACTGCAACCACCTGGTCTGACTCCCACGCGTAGGAACAGATCCGGGTTATTTTCTGCTGCCAGCATTTCTTTTACCTTCAGGCTGGCTTGCTCTGTCAATGTAATCATGCCTCTTTCCTCCTTCTACAGGCAATGGCAATATTCTTGCGTATCTATAGTATACATAAAAAGGAGCTCCCTCTACAAGGTTCCCCTGCACTTCGAGAGCCCATTGAAGAGAAACCCGCTTATTAATGAAGAAAAGAAGGGTTTCCCCTTCTTATGCGAAAAATGCTTTGTTTTCCAGAAGATAAAATCGATACGGTTTCTTACTTGTGCCTACCTTAGACAGACTATGATCTATTTGGTTCAGTTCGTTGTGTAGTTGATCAATTTGTATACTGTATTCTAGGACTTCTGGATGATCCAACCCAAACTCTAACCCCATACTTACCATACGCTGTCGAAGGAGTTCGATTTTTTCGAGCAAAACGTCCCGCATTTGAAGCTCCTCCTAATAGTAGATCAGGCTAACTACCTATATTTTACAAGATTACCTAAGAATTCGCAAACAAAATTTCCCACCATCTCCTATTTCGAGGCAATATTTTGCCGATAATTGTTATATTTTTACAGCTGACAGTTGGTGAACTTATGTTATTGTTCCCTCTCTTCAAGAGGTTTATAATATAGATGCCTTGTTGTCCGATATGCATTACTCGAAGCGGATGGCTCGCCTACTGCAACAAAGGGTTAGACATCCTCCTACATCAGAGATTTCTCTCTTCCCCATGAACGTACCGGATTGGGAGAAGCTGGACGAACCTCTTTAAAATTCCCATATTATGAATCATGAAAGGACGTGTTTGGAATGGCGCTTGAAACCATTGCCATCCAAGACAAATCGCTCGCAGGCATCGCTGAAAAAGTACAGCATGGCGAACGCCTTACCTTGGAAGACGGTGTTACCCTCTTCAATTCCCACGATTTGCTGACGATTGGACAGCTTGCCAATCTGGTGAATCAACGCAAGAATGGCGACAATGTGTATTTTGTACAAAATATGTACATCAATCCGACCAACGTCTGTGAGGCGCACTGCAAGTTCTGTGGTTTCCGCCGCGACAAGGATCAAGACGGCGCGTACACCATGAATACGGAAGAGCTTCTGCACTACGTCGAAACACGCTTCCACCCAGGCATTCGTGAGTTCCACATCGTAGGTGGGCACAACCAGCACATGCCTTTCGAATACTACATCGACACGCTGCGCACGCTGAAAAAAGCGTACCCGAATGTTACGCTCAAATCGTATACTGGCGCTGAAATCGAGTTCTTCTCCCGCATCTCCGGCCTGTCCATCGAAGGCGTTTTGAAAGAGCTGATGAACGCTGGCCTGGAAAGCTTGACTGGCGGCGGTGCTGAGATCCTGACTGAACGCTATCGCATGAAAATGAGTCCAGAAAAAGCGAGCACCGACATGTACCTGCAGGTTCACCGGACGGCTCACCAGCTTGGACTGAAAACACACTCTACCATGCTCTACGGCTCCATCGAGACTTTGGAGGAGCGCGTCATTCACATGCTGCGTCTGCGCGAGCTGCAGGACGAAACCAACGGATTCATGGTATTTATCCCACTCGCTGTACAGCCGATCAAAGCAAGCGCGGGCATCAAACGCCGCAACTCTGCGATTGACGACCTGAAAACGATGGCGATCAGCCGTTTGATGCTGGATAACTTCCCGCACATCAAAGCGTACTTCATCAACATCGGTACGCAGCTGACCCAGCTGTCTCTCACCATGGGAATGTCCGACGTTCACGGTACCCTCGTTGAAGAGCGCATCAGCCATGCTGCAGGTGCACTGACACAACAAGCCCTGACTGTTGATGAGCTGGTCTGGCTGGTAAAAGGTGCTGGCAAACGCGCACTGGAACGCGATACCTTCTACAACGTCGTCAAAGAACACTAATCGGATGAAAATAAAGAAGCTGATGCTCGATTCTGCGGCATCAGCTTCTTTCTATTAAGACATCTTAATAAGGAAAGTCTTCTTCATCCTCGCGTATCTTGTTCTTTATCTTGGTCAAAAGTTCATCTGCTGTTTCGGCTTGCACAAGTTTTCCATTGACTAGGGCAAAGGGCAGCATATAGCACTCTCCGCAATAACCCAGACAGCCGTATTCCAAAACATCTACGTCCAGATCAGGATCGTTCTCGAGTGCATCCAGAACGGATTGGGTATAGGAAGAAACGTTGCTGGCGCAAAATTCTACTAAAGGCTTCATCATACTTCACCTACCGATACAATCAATCGACATCGTCACGTCCTTTATTGTACCGCGTCTGCTGTAAAAATCCAGCGGAGAAAACGGGAAAAAGATTCTGCTTGCATTTTTAGTGAAAGAGACTAAAAATAGAATGGGTGCTGTATTAAAACGGACAGAAGAAAGGACTAGACCTTCTATGAAACGACTTGTGATCCTTGGTGGAGGATACGGGGGTCTTCGTATTATCGAGCGAGTCCTGTCCCCTGATTTACCAGATGACGTGTTTATTACCCTCGTGGACCGTATGCCTTTCCACGGTCTAAAGACAGAGTACTACGCTCTGGCTGCAGGGACAACACCGGAATCTCACTTGCGCGTCACTTTTCCCAATGATCCTCGCCTGACGATCAAATACGGGGAAATATCCGACTTGGATATGGACGAGCAGGTAGTGAATTTTACCAACGGGGACACCATTTCCTACGACTGGCTCGTAATTGGTTTGGGCTGTGAGGACCGTTACCACGATATCCCTGGTGCAGAACAGTATACGTGCTCCATTCAATCCATGGGAGCAACACGTAGCACTTATTCCGCGATTAATAACGTCAATCCATATGGTACGGTTACTGTCGTAGGTGGAGGATTGAGCGGTGTTGAAATGGCGGCAGAGCTGCGCGAAAGCCGTCCTGACCTGAATGTACGTATCATCGACCGCGGACAAAGCATTCTCAGTCCATTCCCGAAAAAGCTGCAGGAATATGCTTCCCAATGGTTTATCGAGCATGAGGTACAGCTCGTCTCCATGGCCAGCGTGACTGGCGTCGAGCCTGGCGTTGTTTACAACCACAACCAACCAGTCGAGAGCGACGTCATCGTATGGACCGCTGGTATCCAAGCAAACCGAATCGTGCGCTCACTCCCGATCGAAACAGACAACATTGGACGCGCCAAATTGAATCAGTATCATCAAATTCCATCCCATCCAAATGTGTATGTAGTGGGCGACTGTGCGAGCACCATCATCGCACCGAGCGCTCAGACAGCTGAATTGCAAGGCGAACAAATCGCCCTGATGCTGAAAAAAGACATCAAGGGTGAAGAGTATCCGGCTTCTCTCCCTGCGCTCAAACACAAGGGCTTCCTCGGTTCCCTCGGGAAAAAGGAAGGCTTTGCAAGCATGGGGAAGGTTTCGCTCGTGGGACAAATGGCTCGCGTCATCAAAAGCGGTCAACTGTGGATGTACAAAAAGCATATGGGATAAAAAACGCGTTTTCATCCGCCGCATACGGAAGCTGCCCAAAGCACTCCTCCATGCAGCTGCGATAACGCCAAAAAACCTGTTGACCCAAAGTCCAACAGGTTTTCTTTTTTGTCTATTTCCTTTTGTGGCATGCAATCAGCGCTTTTGCACCCGCAGCACCGGCACCTTTTTCAGCTCATACGTACCCGAAAGCACCCCTTCGTGAATGACGCCCAGCTTCAGCAAGCTGTTGATTTTCCCGCTATCGGCTCTCGACATTAAGCGCCAAAGGGACGGGTCAGGCAAAGAATGGAACAACCGCTCATCGCTATAATCCCGACGATCTTGGTATGATATAGTCAATTTATAGGCGCCTTCCTCCAACGAATCCGTGTTTTTGCAGCTTTCCATCAGCTTGCTGCGCAAGTTGCCTAGTTCTTCCTCCACCTGCTTCTGCATCTCTTTCAGCTCGTAATAACGGGCCAGATGCTCTTCCATCCGCTCGTCCTCCTTTTGGATTGCTTGCACCACCATGCAGTATATGTGTCTGTGATCCACGATAGAACGGTGCTTGCGAAACCAAAAGGAAGCCCCCGCTCCGATTCCTTTGAGCGAGGGCTGATTCGTTTTCTTATTTCCCGACTTGCGTCTGAATCGCTTCACCAGGATGCTTGATCAGGAAGGTAGAATACTCTACTTCCCAAGGATTCCATTTGCCATCGCTACCGAGGCCCCAGACGGAATGGATGTTTGATACCGTATCTGCATTGTTCATCCCGACAACACGCTGCTCGCCTACCAGCTCATACGTCCCATTCCCATCCATGTCGACAGGAGCAAGCGAGCTGAACGGATAGGAATAGACGGATAGATCCGCGTCTGCTTTCACAGCGAGCTTGCCTGCTTGATCATACAGCTTGGCTGCTGTGTACAGCGCTTTATTGGCGCTGACATCAAATGCAAGAGGTTTGTCCAGGTGCGTCCCGGTACCTTCGATCTTGAAGCCGTCTACGAACTTCCCTTCATAACGGATGCCTTCGTTTTCCGCCTCTCCAAAGAGCACCTGCGAGGTCTTGCCCGCAAACGTGGCGACAACGTGATTGTAGATGCCTCCGCTTCCGCCTGTCGCTGTTTTAACAAAAGCATCCGCTACATGATCTCCTGTGAAATCAACGAGTGTCAGCTCCCCTTCGTATCCTCCCAGATCGCCCAAATCGGTCTTGCTGTAAGCTTTGGTTTTCCCATCCTGGACCACCAGCTTCATCGCGGAAGCGTAGATATCGTCCTGTTGTTCTTTTGTTCCTACCAGTAACACGGTATCTGCTGCCTGGTCGCCTGTTACGTCTGCTGTCTTTTGGTCGAGAACATATACGTTCTTACCCAGCTGCAATTCTGCTGCTGCCGCAAAAGGCTCCCCTATTTTCGCTTCCGCATGCGCGATTTTTGTATGAGAAGCTGCCAATCCAGAGCCTCCAATCACTCCAGCAAGCAGCAAGAATGTAACGGGCTTCATCCATTTTTTGTTCATTTCAACTTCCTCCTCTATATCGTGGCTACATTCACAACTATAGGACGAAACGGGCCACTTAGCGTTACAAAACAGAAACGAAGAAATGACAAACTGGTAAGGAACCCTTCGTGGAACTTCCTAAGCCTTGCAGCCAAAGGGACCGGACTCGTGTACACGTTCCGACAGTAAAACAAAAAGACGGTCCAAGGTATCCCCCTAGACCGTCTCTTCCATTTTTTCCTAGACTTCGCTTTCCGTGGCCGTTGCCAAAGGCTTGAGGCCCATGCTTTCCAGCTTGGCATGAATGTCCTTCAGCTTCGGATTGCCTTCCCCGACAATTTCCCCGGAAATTACGACAAGCGGATACCACAAATCTTCCTCTATAATCCGCTCGGCCCAGATTTTGTCATCCTCTGTCTGAGGCTGTTGAAAGTCGCTATAGGTGATGCGAATGCTTTCGCCTCCATATTTACGGGAGAGCGCTGCTTGCAACCAGTCAGCTGTTTCTTTGGCGGACGGAAGGTTCACGCAGCTCGCGCATAATTGCTCCGTCCCAAACACTTTGATTTCTACACTCATGCTCACGGCCTCCCTCAACGCACGCTCTCCAGCAATTAGGAGAGTGCTTGTTCCAGATCCTCGATCAGGTCTTCTACATCCTCAATACCGACAGAAATACGGATCAAGCCCTCGGTAATGCCCAGCTCAGCACGACGCTCTACTGGAATGGAAGCATGGGTCATTCTTGCAGGAACGCTGATCAGACTCTCGACTGCACCCAAGGATTCTGCCAGTGTGTAGAGCTTCACCTTGGAAAGGACTTGATCAGCACGTTCAGCACTGCCTACGTCAAACGAAATCATACCGCCGAAGCCACGAGCCTGTTTTTGAATGAGCTCATGACCTGGATGGCTGGAAAGCCCAGGGTAGAGTACACGTTCGATGTCGCTGCGTTCTGCCAGCCATTTGGCGAGCGTGCGCGCATTTTGCTCATGCTCCTCCATACGAACACCCAGTGTTTTCATCCCGCGCAGAAGCAGCCACGAGTCTTGTGGACCCAGTACGCCACCGATAGCGTTTTGTACGAAATGCAGATCTTCGCCAAGCTGCGCATCTTTCGCAACCACGAGTCCTGCCACCACGTCACTATGTCCGCCGAGGTATTTCGTTGCACTGTGGAACACGATGTCTGCGCCCAGATCGAGCGGGTTTTGCCAGTATGGCGTCATGAAGGTATTATCGACAACCAGCAGCAATCCTTTTGCTTTGGCAATGCTGGACAGCGCGCTTATATCATTGACTTTTAAGAGCGGATTAGTCGGAGTTTCCATAATAATAGCCTTCGTTTCGGGGCGTACGGCAGCCTCCACAGCCTGCAGGTCGTTTGTATCGACATACGTGGCTTCTAGTCCGAGACGGGAAAATACACGGGTAATGACGCGATACGTTCCGCCGTATACATCGTCACCTACAACCAAATGATCTCCTTTATTGAACAAGGAAAGAATCGTAGACAACGCTGCCATACCCGAGCCAAATGCAAAACCGCGTGCGCCGCCCTCGAGCTCAGCGATGTACGTTTCCAGCGCGTGACGAGTTGGGTTGCCTGTACGGGAGTATTCGTATCCTTTGTGTTTGCCGATGGCTTCCTGCTTATAGGTACTGACTTGATAAATCGGAACGGATACGGCCCCTGTTGCCGGATCTCCCTCAATACCACCGTGGATCAGTCTTGTTTTGATACGCATCTTAGATACCCCCCTGATAAATTTGTTTGCTGAGATAACGCTCACTGCTGTCTGCAAACAGAACGACGATGTTTGTTCCTGGCGCCGCTTCCTTGGCTTCACGCAATGCTGCTGCCATGGCTGCTCCAGCCGAGCTTCCTACAAGCATTCCTTCTTTGGCTGCCAATTCCTTTACCAGATCGAAAGCTTCGACATCCAGGATGGTATGGATGGCGTCGAAATAGCTTGTGTCCATGAATGGTGGCAAGAACTCCATGCCAATTCCTTCTGTTTTATGCGGTCCTGATTCTCCGCCATTCAGAATGGAACCTTCTGGCTCGACAATGACCGTTTTGATGGAGGAATCTTGTTCCTTCAGATAGCGAGCAACTCCCATGAATGTACCACCAGAGCCAGCACCCGCTACGAAGATATTCACATTACCGTCCATTTGTTTCCAAATTTCCGGACCTGTCGTTTTGTAATGGGCTTCCGGGTTTGCCGGGTTGGCAAACTGCTGCGGGACAAACGCACCTGGGATGGATGCCGCAAGCTCTTGTGCTTTGGCAATCGCCCCTTTGATTCCTTGCTCTGTCGGTGTGTTCACGACTTCCGCTCCGAGCGCACGCATCAACTCCTGCTTTTCCTCGGAAAACTTGGCAGGTACGCAAAAAATAACTTTATAACCTGTTCCTACAGCGGCCAATGCGACACCGATCCCTGTATTCCCTGCCGTTGGTTCAATAATCGTGCCACCTGGCTTCAACTGACCGTTTTCCTCTGCGGCGCGGATCAGCTCCATGCCCAATCGGTCTTTGACGCTGCCACCTGGATTAAAGTATTCCAGCTTGGCAAACAAGCGGACTTTCTCTGGAAGATCAAACTGTGTAATTTCTACGATGGGCGTATTCCCAATCAGTTCCTTAATGTTGCCAAATACATTCACGTAAATCTTACTCCTTATGTTGAAGTACTTGCGGTTTCATTATAACATGCAGCTTATACAAAAAGTCCATGCAAGCTACACATCGCTTGCACCTTCTGATGGAAAGTGTCAACAGGGCACGTAAGCCATGGATTTCTCATCGCCTGGCGTTTATAATAAAGAAGAAGGTTGGAAAGGAGTGATACACGATGGAATTGTTAGATCAAGTGCAAGAAGTTCTCGATAAACTGCGTCCTTACCTGCAACGCGACGGTGGCGACGTACAGCTCGTTGATGTAGAAGATGGTATTGTGAAGCTGCGTCTGATGGGTGCATGCGGTAGCTGCCCTTCGTCTACGATCACCCTGAAAGCAGGTATCGAGCGTGCTCTGGTAGAAGAAATCCCAGGCATCAAGGAAGTACAACAAGTATTCTAATCAGAGTACCGACATGAAAGCAGCTACGGAAGAAATGGCGTAGCTGCTTTTTTTCATGGCTTTCTCGTCTTCATGGCTTCATGGCATCCTCCAGAAACCCGATCACCCGACTGGCGTATTCCTCCGAGGCCATCGCGTAGCTGCGCACATGCCCTGCACGCGGTACGAGCCAAAGGGAAGACTTGGGGTGGATCGCAAGCTCACGAAGCTTTTCACTATTGACGGCGGGCACAGTGGAATCTCCCGTCCCATGAATAAAAAAGATCGGCTTCTTCGCCTGTTTCACTGCCCTGTACGGTTTGACTTCCCGCGGGTTTGCCCCCAACAGGATCGGGCAAATGGTCAAAATCAGCCAGTTGAAGGGATAGCGAGGCAGGCCCGTCCATTGCGGCAAATTTTCCTGCAAATACTCTCGCAGCGAGTAAAATGGCGAGTCTGCAACGATCACCGAAATACGCTCGTCAGCTCCCCCGGCTAAAAGCGCAGTCGCTGCCCCCATGGAAAACCCGATGATTCCGAGTGTATGACCTGGGCACCGCGCACGCGCGTAATCGATCGCTCCAAGCAAGTCCTTTTGCTCCCGCAGCCCAATCGTTGTCAGAGACGGACTGGATTCGCCCGCATTGCGAAAATCAAACATCAGGACATCATAGCCCTCCGCCAGAAGCTTAGCTGCCAGAGACAGCGCGGGCAGATGCGGTTCCTGACGGTTTTGACTGTACCCGTGGGCAAAAATCAGCGTACGGTTTCGCGACTGGTACCCATTGCGTTCAGCGGAAAAATACCATCCTGCCAGATTGATGGCGGATTCCCTGCTGGGAAAGGTAAACGCTTGCGTTTCCTGAATGCCAAAGTCCTCCGGCAGCATATCGAGCGGCTTTCGTGCGGGATGTGTCAGCCTCCAGGTCACATAGAAAGCCACAGCTACCATCCCGATGATTCCCAACAGCACAAGTCCCGCTACTACAGAGAGGATGGTGCTCATAGTGGCGTCAACGGCCTTTTGCCTTCCAGCACTGCCACAATATTTGCTGCTGCCAGCCTAGCCATTTCTGCGCGAGTTTGTTCGGTTGCGCTCCCAATATGCGGCAATGCGACGACGTTGGGCAGGGTGAGCAGCGGATGGTCGACCGGGACCGGTTCCTGCTGAAAGACATCCAGCCCTGCCGCCCAGATTTGCTTGGTCACCAACGCCTGATAAAGGGCGGACTCATCCACCGTTCCGCCGCGCGATACATTAATAAAGACAGAAGTGGGCTTCATCCAGGAAAATTGCTTTTCTCCCATCAGAAGACGGGTTTCCGCTGTCAAAGGAGTCAATAGGACGACGTAATCGGATTCGCGCAATAGCGCCTCCAGACTGACGAGCTCGGCACCCGTTTCTGCTTCTGCGTGCTGCTTTTGGCTCCGGTTGTGATAGAGAATGCGCATGCCAAAGCCTTTTGCCCGACGAGCTACGGCTTCCCCGATCCTGCCCATCCCAATGATCCCTAAAGTCGCCCCATATACATTTTGACCAGCCAAAAGAGACGGACTCCACGACTTCCATTCTCCATTCAGAAGAAAACGGTTCGCTTCCATCAGCCTCCGTCCGGTCGCCATCATCAGAGCAAACGCCAAATCCGCTGTCGCTTCGGTCAATACATCCGGTGTGTTTGTCACCCATATGTCCCGCTTTTTGCAGGCAGCCAGGTCGATGTTGTCATAGCCGACTGCCATGTTGGCCACCACGCGCAGACGCTGTGCCCGATCCAGCAGCTCCTCGTCGATTCGCTCCGTCAGCATGGCCAGAATCCCGTCTGAGCTCTCGATCTTTTCCAGCAAAAGCTCACGCGGGATCGGCTCATCCTGCTTCCATACCTCTACATCCGCTGCGGTTTCCAGCAAAGAAACAGCTTCATTCGCTACTTGTCTCGTCACTAACACCTTGGGCTTCTTCATCTTCCGGCCTCCACAACCAATTAATTTGTGGAATGGACGCGCCGTACTGCTGTGCGACCAGATGTGGATACCGACGGAGTGCCTCTTCCATGCTCGCCAGCTCGTCTTCCAGCTGCGCTCGCCACTGCTCGCCGTTTACTTGCTCCTTCTCTTCAAAGGGAAGCTCCTGATAGGACTCCACCAGTCTGAGAAATCTCCCCGGGTACAGCATGAGTCCGTAAATCACCGCATACTCTTCGGGCAGCAAGGGCGAAACGTGATTGTAGCCTGCGAGGAAGCTGGTCATTTTGTCTTCCTGCCATCCATTGCGTTTCGTTTCAGCTTTGATCCATTGACCGATGTCGCGAGCACGCATGTCGAGCACCCAGTTCCACTCTCCGGCAACCAGACGCGCATCCTTCTCATTCCATAGCATATACCCTTGATCAAAATTTTGGTAGGCAACTTTGCCAAAGGCGGCCGTTTCTTTTACCACTTTATCGTAGCCCGATGCGAGTAAATACTGAACAGCGATTTCCCCGAGCTGGTGCACATACGTGTAACTCGTCAACAAGAGCTCATCCATGGAGGTCAGCTCGCCCTCCACTTCATCCAGCTCATCGCGATATTCATTGTAATGACGCAGCTTTCTTCTCCACATGCTGGGCCAGTTGCCTAACGAGCTGTACGGAATAAAAAGTTTGTCACCTTTAAAGGTACTGGTAGCCAGATGAAATTTTGCCAGGGATTCGCCGCTTGCAAAATAAATGTCCTCTGGAGCCCGCTCCCGCACGCCCCGATACAGGTAGTACAGTTGATCTTCTGCGACAATATGGCCTTGACCGCCCTTTGTCTTGACCAGCTTGAGCATGCCAAAGTCTTGCTGCTGCTCGCTCAAATGCTTGCGGACGCGCTCGATAAATTTGCTTTTGTATTTGTAGCCTGCAGGTGCTTCAAACAGGTAAAACACACCTCTATCCGTTTTCAGCACCGTATTTGCGCCTTTGGCGTGAGCTTCCTGCAGGGAAAAGCCGTATTCTTCTTCCAGCAGCTCTTTTTCTTCCATCGATTTCACCCTCCTTGCATCACTTCGGCAAAACCTTATGGCGCATAGTATGTAGGTGTATCGGGATAGGTGCCTATTTCCTTGCAGATACTATTCGCGTGGTTAACGGAGGAGGAGGAGAAAACGTATGAGTGAGCATCCGCTGAATAGCAACTCGTGCCTGGAGGTCGTCATCGATTTGCTGGCCAAACGCGGTGTCAGTCTGGATGACATCGCCGAGATTGTCCATTTTTTGCAGATCAACTACGTCCCGAATCTGACACAGGAGATGTGCCTCGAGAGTGTAAAAGCCGTTTTGAAAAAGCGAGAGGTGCAAAATGCCCTCCTAACCGGAATTCAGCTGGATATGCTCGCCGAACAAAAAAAGCTGCTTCCACCGCTGCAATCGATTATCGAAACGGACGAGCCTCTGTATGGTGTGGATGAAGTGCTGGCGCTTGCCATCGTCAATCTGTACGGGAGCATCGGCTTTACCAATTTTGGCTATGTAGACAAGCTGAAACACGGTAAGCTGGCGTATCTCAACGATAAGAATAATGGGGTACATACTTTTTTGGATGATTTGGTCGGGGCGATCGCTGCCGCTGCTTCCAGCCGGATCGCCCATCGCCAAAAGCAACAGGAGGAATGCTTAGAGGATTAGCGAATCAGCGTTCTTTGCCATTCGCCGAGGTCTTTTGCGATATAGGTGGGACGTGCGGGATGACGGTCTGCTTCTTCTCGCGTCGAATACCCCGTGAGTACCAGCAGGCTATCCAGCCCACTGTTTGCTCCCGCTTCAATATCCGTGTACAGGTTGTCCCCCACGATCAATGTTTCTTCGGCACGAGTGCCCAGTCGTTCCATCGCGTATTTCACGATAATCGGCTGCGGTTTTCCGATCACGATCGGTGCAGTAGCGGATGCTACCGATACGGCCGCTACGAGTGAGCCGTTTCCCGGGAATAGCCCTTTGTCCGTTGGCAAAGCAGCATCCGCATTGGTCGCAAGCAAAACGGCACCGGCGCGCACCGCATGAGTCGCGATTGCCAGCTTTTCATAGGTAAAGGCTTGATCAATCCCTACCACGACATATTGCGGTGCCTCTTCGGACAGGATAAATCCCGCCTCTGTCAGCTGCTCTTCCAGACCGTCTTCCCCGATCATGTACACCTTCGCACCTGCAGGCGCCTGCTCCCGTAAATAGGTTGCGGCTGCCATGCTGGAGGTATAAACATCCTCCGGCTTTGCCTCAATCCCCATCCCGCAAAGCCGCTCCGCCACATGGACCGGTGACGCTGAAGAATTGTTGGTCAGATACAGGTACGGAATGCCCTGTTCTTTCAGATAGGATATAAACGCTGCCGCACCGGGGATGGCTTCTCCCCCTCGAAATATCGTACCGTCCAGATCCAGCAAGTAGCCTTTGTAAGCTGTCATGACTTCCCGGCCTCCTTTTTCTACATCCTCTCTTTCAAACAAAAAACCACTCGCCGTGGAGTGGATTTTCTTTCGGCCGTTTTACCGTCAGCGGCCTTCCTTGATTTCAAACACGCATTTTTCTCCGCCTTTTGCCATACAGGAGGTCTGCTCCACGTTGGCATTCAGCACGCGCCGGAACAAGGAAAGCTCACAGTTGCAGGCCTGATTGAACTCACGCGCGACCTGCGAAATCGGACAGTTAAACTCCTGAATCCGGTAGCCCTGTCCTTGCTCATCCTTTTCCCACTCTACCATGTAGCCCTTGTCGTTCTGCAGCTCTGCAAGCTTCGCTACACGCTCCTCCAGGTCTCCCTGCATATGCGTGCGGTAGTTTTCCTCCAGACGGTTTTCCCGGCGTCGAAACAGCATTTCCACTTTCCCGATACCGTCCATATCTTTCAGATCCTGCAAAAAGTCTAACGTCAAATGAGAATAATTGCGCGGAAACAGTTCGTCTGCTTCCTGCGACAAGGAATATACATTCGTTGGACGCCCCATTGCTTGACGGACAAGCGTTGACTTGATCAAGTTGTCCCTCTCGAGGGTATTCAGATGGCGTCTTACTGCCATTTCCGTAATTCCCAGCTCAACCGCCATGTCGCTTACCGACAAAGAGCCTTTTACCTTGAGCATGTGAAGAATTTGGTCACGGGTGGACGTTCCTTCATTTGTCATACGTATTCACCGCCCTTTCTCCCTATTGTAGCGGATCAGGTCGCTTTAGTAAACTAATGAAAGTGTTTTGTATAAAAAATCCGCTGATGCCATTTTTCTAAAAAAGTTCTTTATCCAAAAACGCACGAACAGCCGGATCAAACTGACGCAGGGCAGGACTTGCCTCTGCAACCAATGCAAACATCTCTGCTGCAGGCACGTTTGTATATTCATTGACCAAATACTTGCGGAACTCGGTCACTTGCGTCAGTACCTGAGCCTGCTCTCCTGAAATGACCTGCTCGTCACGCAAGATTTCTACGATATCGCTATAGCTTCCTGGATCACGCATGATAAAGCCGTCAATCAACGCATTTCCCACGTCAACGACTCCCTCGATGGACAAGTGCAGGGCCCGCTCCATCGCTGCTACTGCCACTTCGTCCGCCAAAACCGCTTCTGCTCCTCGTTCCTTTAGCTTGTCCAGCAAATCAAGCATCGAAGACATATATGCTAAAACTTGGTCAATTCGGTTCGTATTCACATCGTACATGAGTAATTCTCCTTACTTTCGCTTTTTTGCTTTGCGCTTTGCGTAGTATATCGTAAACACAAAAGTCAGCACCAGGACGAGAAGCACCAATTCCCCTTCCTGCAAATAGGAATTGTTCACGGGTTTCACCTCTTTTCCTTCAACAGTATACCAAATTTGTACGGGCGAACGCGACAGCTTGTACTTTATGTTACAATGGTGGGGTGAATTTTTTACCGGCATAAGGGAGGAACACAACACAATGGAACGCGAACTGGCACTGGAAATCGTGCGTGTAACGGAGATGGCTGCCCTCGCCTCCTCTCACTGGATGGGAAGAGGAAAGAAGAACGAGGCAGATGGAGCGGCAACAAGCGCCATGCGCGCCATGTTTGACACGATCAACATGCGGGGAACTGTCGTCATCGGTGAAGGCGAGCTGGACGAAGCCCCTATGCTCTACATCGGAGAAAAGCTGGGAAATCCGGACGCAGGCGGGCCAGAAGTAGACATCGCTGTCGATCCATTGGAGGGAACCACCATCGTTGCCAAAGGCCATAACAATGCTATGTCCGTTATTGCTGTCGGCGATCGGGGCACCCTGCTGCACGCTCCAGACATGTACATGATGAAAATGGCTGCCGGAAAACGTGCGGCTGGCAAGATCAACCTTTTTGATCCGGTGGATAAAATGATTGAGGTCGTAGCTGAAGCAAACAACAAGCGGATTTCGGATGTGACCGTGATCGTTCAGGAACGTGAGCGCCATCAGCACATCATCGATGCTGTCCGGGACAAAGGTGCCCGCGTCAAGCTCTTTGGAGATGGAGACGTCGGGGCTGCCATCGCCGCTTGCTTGCCGCATACCGGGATCGATCTGTTTCTTGGCATCGGCGGTGCACCCGAGGGTGTCATCAGCGCTGCGGCCATCAAATGTCTGGGCGGCGACATGCAGGCACAGCTCAAGCCGCAAAACGATGCAGAACGGGAACGCTGCATCAAAATGGGGCTGGCCGATCCAGAGCAGCTGCTTGCTTTGAATGATATGGTAAAAGGCGAGGATGCCATTTTTGCAGCAACCGGTGTATCGGATGGGGAACTGCTGCAAGGCGTTCGCTATCTGGGTGATGACATGGTCGAGACTCACTCTCTCGTCATGCGCGCCCAAACCAAAACGATCCGTTTCGTCCGTGCCTTGCACAATGTAGAACACAAACCTAATCTCTTATGGAAGTAGAGGGAAACACATGGCTGATTTGTTTTACCTGTATGACGAGTCCGAAGATACCAAGACTCGCTTTGTCAGCTTTACGGCGGAAGCCACTCGCTTTGACTTGGCGATTACCACCACAGACCGTTTTTACGGCAAAAAGCTCGTGATCAACATTCAAAATGGCCGCTCTGCCATTATCGGCAAGGACGACCTGGAGGAAGAAGGCTATCTCGAGTTTGCTTTCAATCTGAATGAGCAGGAAGCCGAAGAATTAAAACTTTTTTTGGAAACCGTCATTTAATTGACGGATCGTAAGAAAACCAGAAGCGGACGCTGAGGCACTTCGTCATGCGCTCCGGAATTCATAAACGTAGACGCTTTTAAATTCCTATACGTTGAAAGGAAGGGCCAACTGTGCCTTTCCTTTTTTCATTCTCCCCTTATGGACGTATGCCCATTTCCAGACGGACAATGCTCCACACAGGCGAATGTCTCGTATACTGCTACTGCACATACAGACAATGAGAGGAGCGTAATTTGCGATGCAACCATATCAACAATATGATCCGCAACAACAACAACCCTATTATCCGGCAGAGCAAGGATACCAAAACATCCCGGAGGATCAGGCAAACCCCGTTCTCTTCCGCGGAAGACGCAGCCCTGATGTTTATTTCCCAATCGTCGTTCCCATCCAGCCCTGGGGATGGAATAATTGCCCCTCCTGCAATCCGTGGAATTCTTGGAACCCATGGAATCCCTGGAATCCTTGGAACCCTTGGGGTGGCGCAGGCGGTTGGGGCGGTCAAGGCGGTGGCTGGGGAGGTCAAGGCGGCGGCGGCTGGGGCGGCTGGTAAGGTATCCTTTTTCCAAAAATAAAACGAGCCTTTGCTAGGCTCGTTTTTTTATGGCTTATCCGGCGCAAATGACAATCAGGATTCCCGCTTTGGCGGATTGGATCCTGTCGGCACTTTATCACGTTCACGGTTTGGGCGCGTTTGGTTGGGGCGGCGGTCTTTGCCTTGCTCCCTGCCGTTTTTGTCGGACTTCTCTTTTGAATACTTGGGCTTCTCAGCACGATCGCTGCGTCCGTTGCCATTGCGTTCCGATGGAGCAGAGCTATTGCGCTCCGGCCGCTCTGGCTTGTTTTGACGCGGGTGGAATCGGCGGCGTTCCTTTCGTTCTACAAAGGAATTCCCGTTGTCATCCCGATTGCTATCCTGGCGAATGTCGATGATTAAATCGTATGCGGTATCGTCTTGGCTGGCCCCGCTGTCCTCCGTTCCGAGGAACGATTTGACTTTGCGCAAAACAAAATAAGGGCAACCAAAGTTGCAGAATTCATGCAGATACTCATCTAAAGCGGCGATTCGCTGCTCGAACGGCACTTTACGGTTGAGGTCTGTATAAAATCCCCGTAGACGAAGCTGCCCGTAGCCCCAGTCCCCTACGATGTAGTCGTATTTGTCTAGGATGTCGCTATAGCGCTCCTTGAAGGCTTCCGGATTCCAGCCATCGCGATTTTCTTCCATGACTTCATAAGTACCGGCTTGCGTGCGAATCAAGTCCGCTTCCTCCTTACACACGTATACTTTTGTCCATCTTACCATATTTCATGCAGCAAGAGATAATATTCCCACGAAAACAGCGACTGCGTGCTGGACATTCTATCGTGTAGGGGGTGTTTCCATTGAAAAAGACATGGTTGTATCCAGCTATCGCAAGTATCGCTCTGTTGGCCACTGCATGTGCAAACAACGCCGCGCCTAACTACACGACACCAAACCGTACGACCACGAACCAAGCAGCACCTCACGTGACCAATTTTGACGGTTTGCATACGCGCAGCTATGACGGCATGCGCGCACGTGACATCGATGGTTATCACGTCCGCAATTTCGACGGCGTGACCACGCGCAGCTTTGACGGTATCCACACCCGCAGCAACAACGGAACAGGAACCGGCATGTATCCCGGAAACACCGCTGGCACGCACAATTACAATGCCTACACCGCCTTTCCTGATGGGAATGTTGGCTTAAACGGCGCCACAGGTACGGCAGGGGTGAGAGGTGTCAACAACGGCACCATGACAGGCACGACGAATGGAATGAATCATTCCATTTACCAAAAGCATGCCTGGAATCGTGCTGGAGCTGGCGTCATGCAGACAGGCATGCCTCGAATGGGCTACGTTCAGACGGATCGACAGCACATGCGTACGGCAGGCGTAAACCACAACGTCTATGTCGACCGTGATGCCTTGGCTCAGGCAGTCGGTAATGTCACGACGAGCTGCCCTGGCGTTCAACGCTCTACTGTTCTCGTCACCGATGAGGAAATCTTCGTCGGCCTGCACACCAATGGCAACGACGCGAAAACAGCCAAAAACCAAGCCCGTATGAACGCTTTGTCCGTATCTCCGCGTTACTACAAGGTGTACGTGACAGACAACCAGAATGACATTCAGGAAATTGCTCGTGTAGCCGCACGCTCCAGCAATCTCCACAACGCACGCACAGAGGACACCACCAGCATCGATACCTTGATCAAGCGTATGGGTGGAACAACCGACTCTGAGCAAGTACGTGCGAAGAGCACGGGGACCAAAGGTCATATGAACGGTACTCACACAAACAAGATGGGGACAACCAGTCGGTAACTTGCGCTGATCTGGTCGTTTCAATAACAACACCCTCCTGTAATCATGATGATCGCAGGAGGGTGTTTTCAATCGTTTCGTTATAGTGCCTGAGCGATGGTTTCTTTCGCTGAGTTCGCTTGTTCGTGAGCATGGTACGAGCTGCGAACCAATGGTCCGGACTCCACATGGCTAAAGCCACGCACCATTCCCTCTTCTTTCAGGCGAGCGAACTCGTCTGGATGGTAATAATTTTGTACAGCCAGATGCTTTTTGGTCGGCTGCAGATATTGGCCGATCGTCATGATGTTCACGTCGACCGCGCGCAAATCATCCATCGTTTCCAAAACTTCCTCGATGGTCTCACCCACCCCGATCATCAGGCTGGACTTCGTCGGAATGGTTGGCTGCAGTTCCTTAGCCTTTTTCAGCAAAGCCAGTGTCCGGTCGTATTTGGCACGGGCACGAACCCGGTCAGACAAGCGGCGAACGGATTCGATATTGTGGTTCAATACATCCGGGCGAGCATCCATGACGACTTTCAATGCGTCCCAGTTGCCCATAAAGTCAGGGATCAAGACTTCTACCGAAGCAAAAGGCAGCCGACGACGAATCGCTTTGATCGTCTCTGCAAATATCTGCGCGCCTCCATCCGCCAAATCGTCACGTGCAACCGAGGTGACGACGACGTGTCGCAGCCGCATTTGCTCAGCTGCTTCCGCCACGCGTTCTGGCTCAGCCAGATCCAGCTCGGTCGGCAGTCCCGTTTTTACGGCACAGAAACGACAGGCTCGGGTGCATATATCACCCAAAATCATGAAAGTAGCTGTTCCACTTGCCCAGCACTCATGAATGTTGGGGCATTTCGCTTCTTCACAAACCGTGTGCAGCGTCTTGCTGCGCATCGTTTGCTTGAGTTCCTTAAAACTGGCTAGTTCGGATCCAGATACTAGGTTAATCTTGAGCCAATCCGGTTTTCGTTGCGTCATAGGCTCACTCCTCTGTGACTTGGTCAACCTTCATTATAGAACTAGGTTTTCAGGGATTGCAACCTATTTTCCTATTCGAGAGTATGCACGAAATGTCGATCAGAAAATCGTAGCAGCGGCTCCAAAATGTGCAGCTCCCTTTCTTGACACGTAAACAGGAAGATCTGGCGCTCGGCAGACAGCTCGTGAATATACGCCAAAGCCTTGCGCAGTCTCTCGTCATCGTAATGAACGAAGTGATCGTCAAAAAAGAGGGGCAGCGGCTCCGTCTGTTGACTCACCTGATGGGCCAGCGATAATCTTTGGGCGAGGTAGAGCTGATCCTGTGTGCCTGTCGAGCATTGCTCCTGCTCAAGCACCATCTGCCGGGATGGCTCCAGCACTCGGATGGCAAAGCCTTCGTGAGGATCCATTCGGACATCTCGATACGCGCCACCTGTAATTTGAGTCAGCACATTTGACGCCTGCTGGTTGATGCCAGGCGAGATATCTCGATTCCATTCTGCCAGCGCCTCTTGCAAAGCATCGCGCGCTGTCTGCAGAGCCTCGCGCTTTCGCTGCAGCTGCCGCAATCCCGCTACGGCTTCCTCGTATTCCCCTCTCGCTTTCGCAACAGGCACGGTGTCATGAGCTGCCATTTCTCCATTTGCCCGCGCCATCTGCTCTCGCACATGCTGCATGCGCTCCTCGATCCGCTGTTCCTCTGCGCGAAAATGCTCGCGTTCCCGTAATCGCACACGCTGCTCCTGCTCGAGAAGCGCTCGCAATTGTTCTCCCCAGCGATTCACAATTTGCGCTTCTGCATCCTTGCGCGATAGCTGAGCTTTCAACTGATTGGACTCGAACGATCTTTGCCTGATCAAAAGCTCCTCTCTTTTTGCCGCAAAGGATTCCCAATCCGGAGCATCCCAGGCAAGAACCAGCTCGCGAAGCTCATTTTCCAGCCTTCCTAGCTCCTCCTGCAAGCTTTGCAGCTCCTCTGCCTGTGCAAAGATCTCCTGGCTTTGTTTCTGTTCGATTCCCCTCGAGCGGCCCTTCCTCCATGCCACCCCTGCCACTGCTGCCATCAGGAGGAAGAGCGCGATGCAAAGTCCCGTTTGATCCGCTGCCGCCGCAGCTATGCCTAAAACGGCAAGCAGACCGCTTCCTCCCCATAGCCAAGCTGACTGTCGAGCAGCTTTCGATGGAAGGTCGCCTCTGGCTTGACGCCGGGAGCCCGCTGTAATGGTAGTAGCAGCCAGCCTCGCCAGCTGTAAATTCCCCTCTTCCCAGCGCTTGCGCAGACTGATCCCTTTTTCGTAATCAGCCAGCAGCCGTCCCTGATCCAATGTCTGGTCCATCTCCGTGACCTCTGTGAACTCGCTCACTTGCAAGTGGCTCAAACCAGCCAAAGCTGCCTGCGCCTCCTCATGAATCTGCCTTTCTTCCTGAGAAGCACCTGTGCGCTCCCACCATTGCCAGTCACTAGCCGATACAGGTGTGGAGTAGCTTTTCTGCCACCTCTCATTCCATGCCTCTTCCTGCGTTTTTATACGCTGCTGCCGCTGCAAGACTCGGGTGCGCTGCTGCTCGAGCTCCATCCTCTCCGCTTCCCATTCAGCAATCTGATGGGTCAATTGTCGAATAATCCCCCATGCAGACTCCGCATGAGCCAGCTCCGCTTCCTTTTGGGCTACGAGCGCCCCGGCTTTCCCAAGCAGCGTATTTTCAGCACGCTCCTTTTTTCCGATCGCACTCAAATCTCGCTCTAGCCCTGCCAGCATGAGGTGCACCTCTGGATTGGACTCTTCGCTGCTCGACAACGCAGGCACCAGATGTTCAGACGCAGTCAAAGGCTCCCGCCTGATCCACGTAATATCGGTGAAAAGGCTGCGCGTCAGTCCTGTGTGCTTTTCCACGAAATCACGCTCACGGCGCCGATCCTCCATGTAAATATCCGTCAGTTCCGTCCATTCCGGATCGAGAAAAATGCGCGCCTGCTCCCGTTCCTTGCGCAAAATGCGATGAAGGCGATAGGACTTACCTGCCAGCTCATACGTAATGATTGTCTCGTACTCGCCCTGATGCCACGGCAAATATTTTTCGTACTCCGGCAAATACCGTGCACTTTTTACATAGTCGCGCTTCAGTCCGTACAAAGCAGCAAAGATGCCTTGCAAAAGGGTGGATTTGCCTGCTTCATTGGGTGCAGCGAAAACATTGATGCCAGGCGCAAAGCGAAAAACCTCGTCCTGCCATTTGCCGAAGCCTTTCAGCTGAATTTCCTCGATCCTCATCGCATGCTCCCTCCGATCCGCGTCAGGGCCTCTCGGCGCGCCAGACGGATGATCTCCCTCTCTTCCTCATCCGTTGCCTGCTGCTCGCGAAGGGCCAGCTTGGCTAACCATTTTCCCCAGATGCCTGCCTCCGCCATCAGCTTGTCCGCATCGACATCCGGCCACGTTTGATCGGTGACATCGATTTGGAAAAAACGGGAGAACCTCTGCGAGAGGACCGCTGTAGAAGGGACGAAGTGAGCGGCGCGCTCCCCTGTCAGTGTCACGTACAGCATATCCTCGGATCGCTCAGAAGCAAGCTTCTGCTCCAGAAGTTCGATCAGCTGCTCCATCGTTTCTGTACCTTCGAGGCTGATTTCCCGTCGCCGCATTTGGCGCTGCCCCACAGGAACCGACTCGAGTACGACTTTCCCAGTAGCATCGATCTGCCCGTACAGAACGCAGCGTTCCCCCTGCTCCTTGGTATTCAGCGCTTCCGGGGAGCCCGGATAGGCGGCAAAGACAGACTTTTTCGTCGGATGCAAAAACTGCGCAGCCTTGTGGATATGACCAAGTGCTGCATAGTCCATACCGGTATCCGCCAGCTCCTGCAACACGACGGGAGCGTAGGGATGATGCTCCTCTGTTTCCTTGCTTAAAATGCTTGCGTGCAGAACCATCAGGTGGTGCTGATAGCCGCCCAGCTTTCCTGGAAAAGTCGCGAGCGGCGACTCGAAAAAGT
This sequence comes from Brevibacillus nitrificans, assembly GCF_003710965.1. Taxonomy (NCBI): domain Bacteria; kingdom Bacillati; phylum Bacillota; class Bacilli; order Caryophanales; family Paenibacillaceae; genus Brevibacillus; species Brevibacillus nitrificans. Next base: position 72,546 of record NZ_RHHU01000005.1, read on the forward strand.
GAGGTTGAGGAAAGCCCCATCCGTATACGACACAGGACTTTTCCGGAAATTCATACGCGCCCCACTCCGGCGTAAACCAATGCACATTCCCCGGCCACTCCAGCGTCTGGTAAAACGAGTCTGCCCGCCACGGATCGTGATTTCCTGGGGCAATGCACACGGGAACCGGGGAAATACTGGCGAACAAATCGCGTAAAAACAGCGCTGTCGACCTGCGTCCACCGTGGTATTCCAACAAATCCCCCGCAATCAGCCAGAAGTCCACCTGTCTGTCCAGCACGAGGTCGCGAATCCCCCGCATCGTCTTGCGAAAATCGTCCTGTCTTTGCTCAAACAAATCGGTTAACGTGTGAAGCGGTGCATCCAAATGGACGTCCGCTGTATGTATAAAAGACAGCATAGGCGCCCTCCTTCACTCCTTTCATGGAAATCCTTGGCATCCAATGATACAATTTGGTCGAAAGATAGATGCAAGACGAACATACTTTCCCTTTATGATACAAGATGAAACGGATGCTTGAAAAGGAGTGATTGTTGTTGCGTATCGCGTATTTGGACTGCTTCTCGGGAATTAGCGGGGACATGCTCCTCGCCGCACTGGTCGATGCCGGAGCGGATCGCGACCGAATCGAAGGTGAGCTGCGGAAGCTTTCTCTCGGAGACTTTCGACTCGAGTGGAAAAAGGTAGTGAAAACGGGCGTGAGTGCGCTCAAGCTGGATGTCATCGATGAAAATGTCCCTGCCGTTCAGCCGTTGAAAACCTTAAAGGTCTTAGGTCAGCACGACCACCATCATCACCGCGGCTACAAAGAGATCGTGGAAATGATCGAGGCCGCCGATCTGGCTCCCCGCGTGACAGCACGCGCACTGGCTATCTTTGAAAAAATCGCCGTGGCGGAGGCCAAAATTCATAGTGTCCCCGTAGAAACGGTTCATTTTCACGAGGTTGGCGCACTGGACTCGATCGTGGACGTAGTGGGAATCGCTCTCGGCTTGGAGGAGCTCGGCATTGATCTGATTTACTCGGGGCATGTACCGACAGGAAATGGCTATGTCCGCTGCGATCACGGGCTTTATCCTGTACCAGCCCCTGCCACCATGGAGATGCTCGTCGGCATTCCCTTGCGCAGCACCGCCATCCAAAAAGAGCTGACGACTCCTACCGGCGCAGGTGTTGCCGCTGCCCTTGTGCACGAGTTTGGCGATCTTCCGTCCATGACAGTTGAATCCATCGGGTACGGCGCAGGCACCCGCGATCTCCCTGACCAGCCCAACGTCCTGCGTCTCCTCGTCGGACATTTGTAGCGGCTCAAAACAAAAACCTCCCGAAGACAATCGCTCGGGAGGTTCTTCCTTTTCCGATTAACGAAGCAGCTTCAAAAACTCGCGCATGAAGCCAGGCAAATCCGGCCACGCATGTCCAGAAACCAGGTTGCCGTCCACGTGCAGCGTCTCGGTTTGATAAATGGCTCCGCATGCTTCTACATCCGGTCTGCACGCCTGATAAGCTGTCATTTCTTTGCCCGCGATGTACTCGCGAACAATCGTCAGGACCTGAGCGCCGTGGCAGATAGCGGCAACCGGCTTGTTGGCTTCAAAGAAGTGCGCCACAATCGGCTTCAGATGCTCGTTGAGGCGAATATGCTCAGGCGCGCGTCCCCCCGGGATGATCAAGGCATCGAAAGCTTCCGGGTTGATCTCGGCAAAAGAAGCATGGGCCGCTAGCTGGTACGCCGGCTTTTCCGTATAGGTCTCGCTGTGAGCTTCAAAATCGTGCAGGACCGTATGCAGCGTTTTTACGTTAGGAGCAGCAATGACGGTTTCAAAGCCTTCTTCCAGACAACGGTAATACGGATAAAAAACCTCCAACGCCTCTACTGCATCTCCTGTGACAATCAACACTTTTTTGCTCATCTCACAGCCTCCTTGAGAATCAAAATAAAGGAAAAAAATCCCTCCACTTTCAATTCTTTAGACGGTCCGCTCGCTCCTGCTCCTTTACAGGAAATTCACAACACTTTTTCGACAGCAAGCCTGATCGCTTCCTGGTACACCTGCTTGAGAGGCACCTGGGCGGCTTCGGCGAGCTGGGCGCATACCGCGTACTCCGGCGCTACCTGGACCCGTTTTCCGCGATGATAGCCAAGCTTGACCTGCACTTCCCCCCACTGCGTCTGGGCCGTGGCAAAACGGCGTGCCAAACGGTGACAGGCAACGGGAAACGTGCGAATCCCAAAGGTCGTCGTTTCTGAAAAAAGGATCGTCTTTATAGCCTCTGCTGCACTCTGGTAGCACATCACCTGCAGCAAGGTTCCCGGCCGGCTTTTTTTCATCGTCACCGGTAAAAAATGCACGTCATTTGCGCCAGCTCGCATGCACTGCTCCAGCACGTAAGCCAACCATTCCGGACTGCTGTCATCCAGATTGACTTGCATGATCAGCATGCCTTCATCCACATGCTCCACCGAGTGATCTCGCTGCTCCCAAAGAGTGGGGATTTCCTTTTCCCCAGCAGTCTCTTCGTCCATCACCAGCACCGCCAAATCATCCCCGCGCTCTATGCGCAGCAGCGTTCCATGCAGCTGGGGCATTGGCTTTGCTCCTATTTCCTTGAGCCACAGAATAGCGTGCAAGGATATCGACTCGCTGCGCCACTGCTCTTTTTCCCGGATCACCCAGCCCGTCAACAGCTCCAGAACAGAAAGCGGCGTGTCCGCAGGCACCAGCAGCCGTTGGAGAAACCAGCTGGCCATATGCCGATCGGACGGACCATGTGCCACGATCTTTAGAAGGGCAGCTTCCTCTGCAGCCCACTGCGCCTCATCCCACACTGCATCCGGGCATTCGGCTCTCCGCTTTTGCGCCTGTTCCTGCAGCCTTTTCCCGACAGCTATGCCTTCTGGGTGCTTTTGGTCCGACCATAACCCGAGACGCTTCAGAGGCTCGATCAGCCCCTGCAGCATCAGCGGCGCGTCGGCCCGAATGACAAGCTTCATGTTTTTGCCTCCTGATTTTCGCAGCTTGGCCTTTTCTAGCATCATACCGCAAATCTTCCAGAAAGTATCTTGGATAAACCATCTCTACAGGCAAAAACTACAACGGAGACTACCTGGGCTGGAGGGAGACGGCATGATGAGAGTTTTCCGCCTAATCATTCAGATCAGCTTGTGCATGGCAGCTATTATTCTCCCACTGGAATCAGTCGCTGGCGCAGCTCCATCCGCCTCTAATGACGAGCCGATTTTAAAGGAGCGTCTGCAGCTATTTCAGCGGATGGAAACGTTATACGGCGTTCCCTGGACTTATTTGGCTGCCATGGATCAATACGAGCGGGCGATGCAGATACGGAAAAAGAAGCAGAAGAACGAAGAGCCTTCCACACGCATGACTGCTTTTGATATTCCCTCTGAACGCTGGTGCGGGCTGTGGAATCCGGATCTGGAGGACACCAACCCCATCTCCATCCGCTACTTTAGCGGTTTGGGAATGGACGGCGATGGAGATGGAATCGCAGATCGCAGCAACGATCTGGACGTGCTGACTTCCGTCGTTCACTACTTGTCGGGGTATGGCATCTCTGCCGAAGACTGGCCGATCGCCCTCTGGAACTACTACCAGCGAGACCGCTCCGTGAAAACAATCAAGCAATTTGCCCAGGTCTATGCGAAGTACCAGCATCTTCATCTGGACGATCGGCGTTTTCCGATTCCTCCACGCTATTCCTACAGCTATCGCGACACCTGGGGCGACGCACGTGGATGGGGCGGCCGACGAATTCATGAAGGCACGGATATTTTTGCCTCCTACGGAACTCCCGTACTGAGCACGGCTTACGGCGTCATCGAGGTGATCGGCTGGAACCGTTATGGCGGATGGCGGATTGGCATGCGCGACATGGGTAACGTCTACCACTATTTCGCTCACCTCTCTTCCTTTAAAAAGGGACTGAAGCCTGGAGACATCGTAGAGCCTGGACAGGTGCTGGGCTACGTCGGAAGCTCTGGCTACGGGAAGCCGGGGACTGCCGGCAAGTTTCCCCCTCATCTGCACTATGGCATGTACCGCGAGACAGGAGGACCGGATTGGGCATTTGATCCGTACCCTTACCTGCGGCGCTGGGAACGCCAAAGCAGGAAGCGATAAACGAAAAAGCTGCGGAACAAGGCATGTATGAAGCGGTTTTCGACCGCTTCTTTTTATTGGACAAAAAGCCCCTTCGCGCCGCTCCTTCGCCAGATAGTGCTGTTTTCGCCTGCCACAAGCTCAATTCATCGTTCCGAACGCGATAATCTCCATGCTCACATCGACGTCAAATCCGGTCTTCTCGTAGAGTCTCAAACCAACCGTACGATCCCACTTTCCACGGTATTTTTGGCGAAAGCTCTCCTCCAGCTGAGCCGGATCGACGCCTGCCTTTTGAAACCGAAGCAGCATCGCGACTGTTTCCTTCTTGATCTGCCCTTCAATTTCCCTTCTCAACGCCTCAAACTGAGCCTTATTGTCCAAGGAATCATTTCCCGTATAACCCACAATCGTTGCCCGCATCTCCAGCTTGATGTGGACCATCGGGTTCGTCTGACTCCCGTTGCTTTTCACCCTGCCCTTTGCCCAGACAAAATCCAATATGACTTGCTCGCTTTTTTGTTCTGCAGTGGACTCGATCCGATTGACCGAATGCGTACTCGAGCCTGTCCTGGTCGGAAAGTGAAAGCTCATTCTCGGAAGCCTTCTCTTCCCTAGCATCGCCTGCACGAGCTTGCCTTCCCGCTGCGAAAGAAAGCCGATCATTTTGTCCCTGTGAAAGAGGGCTACTTTTGAAACAATCACATCATCCGCTTTCTTCATCAAATAAGGCATGTTTGGATCCCCGCAGTCACAGGTCAGCATAAAGACGAAGTCCTTGATCGTGGTGAACGAGGAAAAAGCCGTTTCGACGCGGGGCCGCAGCAAATAGTTCAAATACGTATTCAGCTCGGGCTTGTGCTGGTAGTTTGCCTTAATGACGTCCTCTGCCCGTCCTTTGACAATCGCTACAAAAACGTTTTCCCCCACAATAGGATTCCGGTACAAATCCAGAATGACTTTGCTAATGCCAACTTTTCGGGCATATTCCTCACTGATCAATATTACCCGCAGCTGTGACAAAGACATGGACCGCTCTGCCATCGTGGACAAGCCCACCAACGCTTCGCTCGCCACCTCGGATACAGCCGTGTAGCTTTGCGTCACTTCCCTTTCCTTACTGGACGGTATCGGAATCGAGACACTCACCTTGACCTCTTCCGTATTGCCCGTAAAATCAAAGCCGATGACCCCGATCATGGCCATATCCTCCAGAGAAGGACGCTCAAACTGCGGTGCACATCCAAAAAGAGCGATCGCTGCCGCCAAAATCAGCATCAAGAAAAGGAAACGTCTCCTCATGCCTCCTTCCCTCCATTTTGGCCGCGGAGCGAATGGATCGCCAGCAAGAGGAGCGGCCATAAAATGACCACGACTCCCATGTACAGGGTGATTTTGTCGTACAGAAATTTCTGGGTTTCCATCGTGAGCGGACCGCGGATAATGAAGTAGGACAGGATCGCGGGCAGCAACAGATGCCATGCCTTCTTGTATCCGGCAAAATCCTCAAACCCTTTTCGCGCTGCCCATAAGTAGGCCGTACTCGTGCTTAGAATGAGAAAAACCCACAGACCGATCCCCAAATTTTCGATCCGCTCCAAGAAGGATAGCTCCACTGCCTTAAAAAGATTCAAAATCGGATAGATTAAATGCTCCATTTCCCAAGTCGAGAAGTACGCCACGCTGGTAAACAGAATCAACGTATAAATGAGAACGACGAGCCATACGCCAATGAGCGCATGGCGCAAAACCTTCTGCTTGTTTGCTACATGCGGGTAGTAGAAGAGCAAGAGCTCATAGCCAAACATGCTGGGGAAGGAACGCACCAGCGCATCGAGAAAGTCGGGAAGATTTGTGTTGAACAAAGGGAAGATGTGCATGTATCCACCCTTTTGGAACCCCCATTGCAGGTAGTAAATGGTCCAGGCGGTAAAAAAGAAGGTAAGCATGCAGAAGCGAGCTACCAGCTTGATCCCTCCGTTTGTGATGTAGAGCATCACCAGAGTCAGCCCGAGCAACGGCAAAGTTACCGTCTGCCCGGTCAGCATCGACGTCTGGATCAGCCGGATATAGCCGGAATGAATCGCCGTCACATTCAGGATGGCATAGATGATCACCAAAATATTGACGCAGCCTCCCAGCCACTTGCCCAATAGCTTTTGGTTGATGCGATAAAGTGTATCGTCCGGGTATCGCTTGCACAGGGCCACCATCGGAAATAGCGTCAGAGAGACGATGATCCCCAAAACGAGAGGCATCCACCATTGGTTGTAGCCCATTTTGCTGACTGAATTGGTCAGGGAAAGCAAGTTGACCCCAATGCACGTATTCAAGACCAGGCCAATCACATGGTACGGGCCTAGGTTATGAATCTGTCCTTTATCCATCTAACCTACTCCTCGCTAATCGGCCTCACCTTCTTGCGCTTCGGACGGGACAAGCTGTTTCGATAAACGATGTATTTCATCGGCATCCGGACAAGACCGTTCATCAGGTCCGTCCATTTTCGCGGTACTCCTGCCGTCATGTAAGGCGTCCCGAGTGAAGTCAGCTCCAGCAAATGAGCAAACAGAAACGCAAGCATCAGCATTTGGCCGTACATGCCGAGCACACCTGCAATGAGGATAAAAGCGTATCGCACGAGCCGAATCGCGTTGCTCATGAGGAAGTTGGGCGGAACGAAGGAGAGCAGGGCAGAGACGGAGACAAGCACGATCAAAATATTGCTGGCAAGGCCTGCCTGAACCGACGCTGTCCCGATCACGATACCGCCTACGATACCGATGGTCTGTCCGATTTTCGTCGGCATTCGGATTCCGGCTTCACGCAGGATTTCGATAATCAATTCAATGATCATGACCTCGACTACCGGAGGAAACGGCACCCGGCTTCGGGACTCAGAAAGGATCGTGAGCAGGGCGGGCGGCAGCATTTCGGGGTGGTAGGTCAGGACAGATACGTAGCTCGAGGTGAGCAAAATCGTGATGAACAAACCAAAAAAACGAATGATTCGCAGTAAGCTGGCGGTAGACCAGCGGTTGTAAAAGTCTTCCGGGCTGCTGAACATCTCCAAAAAGGAAGTGGGACAGATCGCTGCGTCCGGGCTCCCGTTCAGGAGAATAAGAATGCGTCCGTCTAATAAAGCTGCTGTCGCATTGTCCGGCCGATTCGACAACCCAAACTGCGGAAACGGCGAATACGGCTTGTCCTCCAGCATCTGCTTCAAGACGGGCATACCGACAAAGCCTTGGTACTCCACATTGTCGATGCGCCTCTTCACCCGCTCCACATTTTCCGCATTGGCGATGTCCTCCATATAAATCACAGCGATCCTATTATGTGTCTCCGTTCCTTTCGTGTACGCTACGACCTTCAGCTTCGGAGAGGCGATCCTGCGCCGCAGCAAGGAAATATTGATTTCCAGCATTTCCACAAACGAATCTTGCGGACCAAGCACCGTAGATTCATTTTCGGACTTGGAGATAGATCGGTGCTCGACGTGGAAGGTATTGATTTGCAGGATAAGCGGGCGGTCCTGAAAGAACAGAACCGTATGCCCCCGAAGCAAATTGTTCAACAGGGCAGAAACGTCATCGGATTCATGTGGCTGCGCGAAAGGGAGGACATCGAGTGGATTTCTGCCGTCCGCTCTTTGAAGGGGCAAAAAAATCGTTTCGTACAGCTCAGCCGTATCTACCATCGTGTCCAGGAAAAAAGCGTGAACATGCTCGCCATTTATCGTCAAGGAAAAGCTGCTGAGATCATCTACCTGCTCCAGACGCTCTTTAATCATAGCGGGAGTGATCCTGCCGCCATGATCACTATGGGAAAGGCGGTCTCCATCGTGTGAAGAGAGCACCTTGTCTGCGTGTTTCCTCCACCAATCTGTTGGCTTCACCATGGGATCCCCAGCCTTTACAGGAAAATCCTTCTTACTGTACCCTCTCCTGGCGATTTTATCCTGTTAGAAAACTTGGCTCTGCCAAGCCTTCTCGTGGAGCCTTGGTTGCTCTTATGCTGGATAAGAATCTGCTCCATTCTTCCTGCACAAAAAAAAGAGGCGCGCATGGCGCCCCCGTCTCTGTCCCAACTAGTGTTTAGGCAAACTGCTTGCCCAGATTCGCCATCTCGATTGCCGCTGCTGCAGCCTCCCAGCCTTTGTTGCCTGCTTTTGTTCCAGCGCGTTCGATCGCCTGCTCGATCGAATCTACCGTGAGGATGCCGAAGATAACCGGAATGCCTGTAGAAAGCGAGAGGGAAGCCACCCCTTTGGCGGTCTCGTTGCACACGTAGTCAAAGTGCGGCGTTGCTCCGCGGATCACAGCACCCAGCGTGATTACCGCATCATAGCGTCCAGACTCTGCCATTTTTTTAGCGATGAGCGGGATTTCAAACGCTCCAGGTACCCAAGCGACATCCACGCTGTCTTCCGCAACTCCGTGGCGCTTCAATGCGTCCAAGGCTCCACCCACGAGCTTGCTGACGATCAATTCGTTAAAGCGTCCAGCTACTACCCCTACGCGCAATCCGGTTCCTACTAGATGTCCTTCAAATGTTTTCATGTCTCTTCCACTCCCTATCGATGTAGTTGAAGCAGGTGGCCCAGCTTCTCTTGTTTGGTAGCAAGGTACTTCTGATTGTGCGGATGCTCTGGCATCTGGATCGGAACCCGTTCCTCCACCTGCAGGCCGTAGCCATCCAGACCGCGAATTTTCCGCGGATTATTCGTCAACAGGCGCATGCGATGCACGCCCAGATCGCGCAAAATTTGCGCTCCGATCCCGTAATCGCGCAGATCGGCGGCAAAGCCGAGCTTTTCATTGGCTTCCACAGTATCCAGGCCTTCCTCCTGCAGCTTGTACGCTCGCAGCTTGTTGATCAGACCGATTCCGCGTCCCTCCTGGCGCATGTACAAAAGCACGCCACGGCCTTCCGCTTCGATCTGTTCGAGTGCCGCATGCAGCTGTGGTCCGCAATCGCAGCGCTGTGAGCCAAACACATCCCCCGTCAGGCATTCCGAATGAACGCGAACCAGCGTCACCTCATTTGGGTCGATCTCACCCTTGATCAGTGCTACGTGTTCCTTTCCATCCAGCTCATTCGTATAGGCCGCGATGCGGAAATCGCCATAGGCAGTAGGCAGCTTGACCTCGATCTCTTTCTTCACCCGTTTTTCCTTGCCCATCCGGTAGCGAATCAGCTCGGCAATCGTAATCAGCTTGAGGTCGAAACGACGTGCAATCTCCTCCAGCTGAGGCAGACGCGCCATGGACCCATCTTCGTTCATGATTTCGCAGATCACACCTGCTGGTGCCGCTCCAGCCAAATGCGCCAGATCTACAGCCGCTTCGGTGTGTCCCGCTCTGCGCAGCACACCGCCCGGCTTGGCGATCAACGGAAAAATATGTCCAGGGCGTCGGAAATCCTCCGCTGTCCGGTGCTCCTCCAGCATGGCCAGCACTGTCTGCGAACGCTCATGTGCCGAAATGCCTGTATGGGTGCTTCGTTCATCGATGGACACCGTAAATGCGGTACCCTGCTTGTCGGTATTGGACTCGACCATCGGCTTTAGGTCCAGTTGGGCGGCCCGCTCCTCGGTCACCGGGACGCAGACCAGACCACGTCCGTGCGTAACCATGAAGTTGATCATTTCCGGTGTCGCTTTCTCTGCCAGGCAGACAAAATCGCCCTCGTTTTCACGGTCCTCGTCGTCAACCACAATCACGGCTTTGCCTTGGCGCAAGTCTTTGAGTGCTGCTTCTATCGTGTCAAACATCGTTTTCCCTCCTCGTTTAGGCAAATCCATTTTCCTGCAAAAAGGCCAGACTCAGACGCGATGGCTCCTTTTTGTCCTGCTGCACGTGTCCTCCCAAGAGGCGTTCTACGTACTTGCCGATGACATCTGTCTCCAGATTTACCTGATCTCCTGCGCGGCGATCCTGCAGGCTCGTCTCTGCCAGCGTGTGGGGAATGATCGAGACGGAAAAGCTGTTCTCTTCCACAGCTACCACCGTCAGGCTGATGCCATCGACACAGATGGAACCACGCGGAATGATGTATTTTAAAAGGCTCGGACCCGCTTCAATCCGAAACAAAACAGCATTGGCATGAGGCTGGCGAGACAGAATCGTTCCCGTCCCATCGACGTGCCCCGAAACAATGTGTCCGCCAAAGCGATCTCCCAGCCGCATCGCTCTCTCCAGATTGACTCGATGTCCCTGTCTCAGCTTGCGCAGGCTCGTCTTGTTCAACGTCTCAGGCATGACATCCACGGTGAAATGACGAGCCGTATAGGAGGTGACGGTGAGACAAATACCGTTGACGGCGATGCTGTCCCCTATTTGTACGCCTTCGAGCACGCGCTCTGCAGAAATGACGAGCTGGCTCGCCTCGGCGCTGCCAGTCATAGCTTCCAGCACGCCCACTTCTTCTACCAATCCCGTAAACATGGGCTCCCTCCCTTTTGCGTTATTCGTGCGGCTCCCACTGAGGGTAGCCGACGATCCGAATATCCTGCTCGCTCACTTGCTCGATGGAGGTGTTCGTCAGCGTAACGGCTTTATCCATCGTCGCAAAGCCTACCCCTCCGTACGATGTAGGGGAAAGCGAGCCTCCCACCAGCTTCAAGGAAATGTAGCTGATGATCTTTTGAATCGCCATCGCTTGCAAAAACGAGCCATTTACTTCTGCGCCGCCTTCGACCAAAAGCGAGGTGATCCCCCTCTCTCCCAGCTCTCTTAGGACATCTGTCACCCGGAGCGGAGCATCCAGTACGATCACCGTTACTCCTTTCGCCTCGAGCTCCATCCGTTTTTCCACGGGTGCCGCTGGCGTGGTAAAGATCCATGTCGGTGCCAAATGGTCAGCTACGACGCGTGCCGTCAAAGGTGTACGCAGCTCACTGTCGAGAATGATGCGCACAGGCTGCCGTCCGTACCTCTCACCGCCAACGCGTGCCGTCAGCTCCGGGTCATCCGCCAATAGCGTTCCCACCCCGACCAAAATAGCGTCATGAGTTCTGCGCAGCTCATGCACCTCACTGCGGGCCGCTTCCCCCGTTATCCAACGGCTGTGTCCCGTCGCCGTCGCCATTTTTCCATCCAGTGTACTCGCTGTCTTGACGGTTACAAATGGCTGCCTGGTTCGGATGTAATGAAAAAAGACTTCATTTAGCACAGTCGCTTCTATCTCGCAAACCCCAACGATGACTTCCACACCGGCGTCCTGCAGCAGACGAATTCCTTTTCCCGCAACCAGCGGGTTCGGATCGAGCACGGCTACGACTGCCCGCGATATCCCTGCTGCCACGACTGCTTCTGCGCAAGGCGGTGTTTTTCCGTGATGACTGCAAGGCTCCAGCGTCACATACAAGGTCGCCCCTTTTGCCTTCTCCCCCGCCATTCGCAGGGCATGCACCTCCGCATGAGGCTCCCCTGCCTTCAGATGAGCGCCCATACCAACGACTTGCCCATTCTGGACGATGACCGCTCCGACCAGGGGATTGGGACTTGTCTGCCCTTTTGCCGATCGCGCCAGCTCCAGCGCCATTGCCATGAAGCGTTCGTCTTGTCCCATTTCTCTCTCCTCTTTTTTGTAGATTCCAGCCATTCTTCACAAAACAAAAAGCCCTCGAAACATTCGTTTCAGGGCATAGGGAAAGAAGCCTTCCTGCATTCGTTTTTCAAAAAACAAACGAAGGAGAGCACTTCGCATCTTCTCCCATCCGGACTGTACCGTCGGCTCTGGATTTTCACCAGATCAGTCGCTTTCATACACGTCAGCGAGTCGCGGGCTTTACCGCCGGTCGGGAATTACACCCTACCCTGAAGATTGCTTCGTATTCCATTAGGTTGTGCTGCAGGACCCTTCTTCCCTCCTTTTGTACAAATAAAAATGCCCGTGAGTTTTCGTCTCAGGGCATCGAGAAAAAAGCCTCATCGGAACCGTTTTTTTGCGAAAAAACAGCTGCGAGGCTATTCCAAATACCTTCTCCCATCCGGACTTTACCGTCGGCCTTGGATTTGCACCAAGTCAGTCGCTGCCCCAAAAAGCAGACAGCGAGTCGCGGGCTCAGACGTGCGTTCGTCATTACCGCCGGTCGGGAATTGCACCCTACCCTGAAGGCTGGTATTCAGTTGCGTCAAGTATAACACACTTTCGGACAAGACCGAAGCCTTTCTGTGTAAAAAGTGTATTTTCCGCTAGGAATAACTAGAAATGGTTTAACAGCTCTCGCAGGCTTTTGACCGTCGCCACCGGGTTTACCCCCCGCTGCTCCATTTCACCCGGCTTTCCCTGGTAGGATAAAAAACGGATCCCCGCATCCTGCGCAGCTTTTCCATCGATCCAGGAATCGCCGATCATCACCCATGCCTCGAGCGGCCATTGCGGCTGCTGGCGCAAAATATAGTGAACGCCGGACGGAGATGGCTTTAGCTGTGTCATCTGCTCCCGGGCCACAATCTCTGTGAAATAATCAGAAATCCCTGTTTCCTCCAGCGCTTCTTGTGCGGCGGCATAAGCGTTGTTCGTCAGAATGTAGAGCTGGTACCGATCACGGAGCTCATCCAGCACTTCTCGCGCCTGCTCCTCCAGTACAGCCCCATGCATCCCATCCTTTTCCACCGCTGTGACTGCTGCCCACATCTCGTCCTCCAGCTCTTGCGTCATGAGGGAAGACTGCCTGCCGATCTCGATCAGCTGCGAAGCCGTATGATTCTGCAGGTCCAGATCTGGCCCGCAGCAGCCGTGCATGAGCAGCAGCTGATAAATTGCCCGCTTCATCTCTGCAAAGTTAATGTTCGACTTCAGCAAGGTGTTATCCATATCAAAAATAATGCCTTTTTCAAATAGGTGGGTCATGCTCATCGGTTCCTCCTCGTCCGTTTCACTAGCTTTCTCTCATAGTAACGGGAAATGTGTTTTTGGAACACCCTTATGCGATATACTTCATGTAGAGTATTCCTACTCGAAATCTCACAAGGACTGTGATGAGGATATGGTTTAGGAGGGCTCACGCATGCATTTCAAACAAATAGACCTGAACAGCTGGGACAGAAAGCCGTATTTCGAGCACTACATGAACCATGTCAGATGCACCTACAGCATGACGGCCAACCTGGACATCACAAAGCTGCTTCCCGTGCTCAGGCACAATGGATTCAAGCTTTACCCAGCGCTCATTCACATGCTCACGACGGTCGTAAACCGCCATGTCGAGTTTCGCATGAGCTATGGTTTGGATGGAAAGGTAGGGTATTGGGAGAGCATGTCTCCCAGCTATACCATTTTCCACGAAGAGGACAAATCGTTTAGCAGCATCTGGACAGATTATCACAAAGACTTTTCCCAGTTCTACCAGCACGTTCTCGCAGATCTGGAGGAATACGGCGGGATCAAGAAATTTACTCCCAAGCCAAACGAGCCTGCCAACACGTTTCCCATCTCCTGCATACCGTGGGTCAGCTTCACTGGCTTTAACCTGAACATCTACAACGAGGCTGCCTACCTTTCTCCTATCTTTACGATCGGAAAATACTTCAGGCAGGCCGACAGCATCTCGCTGCCGCTTGCCATCCAAATGCATCACGCCGTATGTGACGGGTATCATGCTAGCATGCTTGTACAGCAGATGCAGGAATTAGCGGATGATTGCTCCACGTGGATTCCCATAAAGTAAAAAAGAAAACAGCGACAGCACCGGACAGATTCTGCCGGGTTGTCGCTGTTTTTGTTCTGCTCCCTTATGGCTGGTCCGGCTCATCCGGAGTTTGCGCTCTCGGCACGTCCGGCTTTCCTTCTGGGCTGTTGTACAAATACTGCGGCACATCGCCGACGATCAGCGAGTGGGTGATCGGGATTTTCGTCGTGACCGTTTGCTCGTCGGTGGCAAATGGAACGACGATTCGCAAATCTACCTCTACGAAAATGTATACGGTGGCCAGCACCATATTGATGCCCGCTTCCTTCAGCTCTGTCTCCAGCTTGGTTTTGACCGACCCAATCGGCATAAAGGTCACAGGCAGGTCTGGACCCATGTTCGCGAGAAAGCTGTTGCCAGTTGCCAAGCCGAGCGGGATCGAACGGTCTACCTTCTCCGCTTCAAACTCCTGGAGCTTGTTCTGAATCCGCGAGGTCGTTTCTCCGACGATCCGCGCATATTCCTTAAAGTTGAATTGATACGCCTGAATCTGTCCCTCGTTGTCTTTTTCGATCTGGACAATTTGGTTAAAGTCGACGCCTTGTTGGGATATCCGCTTGGTTACTGCGTCTGTTATTGCTTCTTTGGCCAACTGCTCTGTCTTTTGCGATGCCAGAATCAAGAGCGTCGGCTCCAGCCGTTTTTCCAGGAAGACCAGCGTTTGTATCGTCATCACCAAGAAAATGACCAGTGCGATAAAAAACGCCTTCGTTTTGGAAAGCGGGTTCTTCCAACGCCGACGGGGTCGAAACATCCTCACGCCCGTCACCTCCCAATTGGTACATCCTATGGTCTGTGACAGGAAAAAAGACTATCCTTTCCGCAAGCAAAACCAGCCAAGCCCGACCACTCCCGCAAGATACACCAGCTGTGCGGCCATTACCATACCCAATAATCCCAGCGAGGATGCCAGAGCCGGTGCCCCCATAAACCCGATAAAAAACCCTACCCGGCTCAAAAGACCCTGGACGCCCATCACCCTGCCACGAATACGATTATCTGCCTGTTGAAGCAGCGTGCTCTCGTACACCTGCGATGCTCCTGCCAACAGCCCTGCCAAAACCAGCAGCGCCAGCACCAGCCACATACTCTTCCCTGCAAAGGCCGCCGTGATGACAAGCGACAGCAGAGAAGAGCTCGCCAGCAGCCCTCGGAGCAAATTCCCTCTCCAGCGGGCTGCCCCAAACGCACCTGCGGCAGCTCCCACGCTCATCGCTGACCACATCAAGCCGTGCAAGACTGCATGACCCGAGGCAAACTGATTGGCAAGAGCGGGCAGGCCGAAATTATGTGACGCCGTGCTGATCGATTCGAATAAAGCAAGCAGACTGATGACCAGAAAGAGCGGCTGCTTCGCCAGGTACACTAGCGTGGCGCGCAGGCTTCTTGGTTCCTGTGTATGCCCGGTCGCGTCCGTTGCATTTGTTGTTTTCGCTGACTCTTCTGCTCCCGACCGACTGTCCCACCGCATCCGGGTCAGGATCGCTGCGGAGAACAGAAACGTCGCTGCATCGCACGCGATGACAAACGCGTAACCTAAGTGATCTGTCAAGAATCCACCGAGTGCAAACCCGACAATTCCTACCACCGATTCCAAGCGGACTGTCCATCCATTGACCCGGACGAGGTCTTCCTTTTCAAACATCTGCGGCAGAGATGCCTGAAAGCTGATGTGAAACAAGGTATACAGCATGCCTTTCAAAAAGGCGGCGGCGATGACTACGAGAGGAACAGGGAACACGACCATCAGGATGACCGACAAGCCTGCTCCGAGGTCGCTTATGATCATCGCCCGTCTCCGATCCACTCGGTCAGCCAGTACGCCTGCCAGCGGGCTAAACAGGATCCCTCCAATCTGACGCGCCACAAAGAAGGCAGCCAGCCAAAATGCCCCATTATCAAAAGTAAAGATCAACGCACTGCATGCGATCAGGTCCATACGTGACCCAAGCGAGGATAGCGCATTGACATACAAATACGTTTTCATGGAAATATTCATTTGTCCAAACCTCCTGCTCCCTCCAGGCGGTTTAGCTCACACGCCCCCGCCCTAGCGGGTGCGTACACTGATTATGGCCGTTGACATGCACATGCCTCCTCGACTTCCAAAGTCCAAACTCGAACTTCCTTTAGCTTTTCGCATACGAACGGGGGCGCTTCCCCAAATCGTCCTGCCCGGCACCTGGTACCGTATGCTTATCATAGCAGCGACTCATCGTCTTCTGAAAGCAAAAAACGCGGGAGAGCTTGGCAGCCCCCGCGCTTTCATGCCCTATGCTTCTACTTCCCATCTGTAAACTGGATCGAGTCGATGATCTTTTGCAGCCGCTGCTCGAGCGCTTTGGTTTTGACCCATTCTGAAAACGTAAAAGCAATCATATACATATTTTTTCCTTTTTCCAGAAGATAGATCGTTTTCTCAAAACGCGCTCCGTCATTATTTCCTACTACATATAACTTGTATCCATTCGCCCCTGCCACGGTGATCGGCTTGTTTTCCTTGATGAGATACGCATAGCTGGAGGAGTTTTCTTTGATCGACTGCTCGACTTCCTTGCGCACCGTCGCAGCCTTGCCCGATCCAGCGAGAATCATCGCATTTCCTCCGAGGAACTCGTAGGTCTTCGTGATACCCTCCCCACGAATTTCCTTCCAGTGCTCCGGAATGCTAATGGAGAACTTCTGCTCGGCAAACTTGATCGTCGCCATCTGATCCTGGTCAACCAGATCATCATCCGCTATTTCTCCCATTGCCGGATTCATCGCACTCTGATTGACTGTCAGCGATTGCTTGATCGTTTGGACCAGCTCTTTTTTCTCCTGTTCACTTGCCTCTGGATCATAGGCGATCTCGACATATACCTTGTAATTGCCTTTGAAGAAAAAGAAGTCATGCTCGGCATACCAGAAAGCGCCATCCGATGAGCTGAACTTCTGCTCGATGGCGGGTACGCCGGCAACCATCGTGCTTGCTGGTGCAGAATCCACTTTTAAATAGCTTTCATGGATTTGGTCCCGATACATCTGCTCATGCCTTTTTGCCCAATCCTCTAACGTCAAGCCTTCCTCCTTGGAGGTGACCTTGACCTTTATCCATTGCCTGCCGTCTGCACTGGAAAATTGCGTAAATGCCTGGTTGTAGGAATTCTGCCAATTTGCCGGAACCTTGAGCTTCAGCCCCATGTCCTCTTGTGTGTACCAGCGGAAGTTGCCTTCTACCGTGGATAGATCCTTCACCGTCGGGCTTCCCTTTGGATAAGACAAAGAAAAGCTGTCCAGCAAGTCCTTGTAGCCGCTGTATTTGGCAGGATTGCGGAAGTCCGCCTCGTCGTAGATGACCAGAGTCACATAGAAAATGCGGTCCCCGCTTTGATAGGCACGTTCCTCATAGACCCAGCCACCCGAATCTTTGGAAATTAACCGGGCATACGGCTGTTTGGGATCATTGACAAAGCCTTTCGACAACACCGTGTAGTCAGACGAATCCACCAATCGGCTCAGCAGCCCCGTACCTGATAGATTTTCTGGCTGCTCGTCTACGATATGGATGTACATTTCGTATGTGCTCTTGGCATCCGAGAAGCTGACATAGTCTCCTTGAAAGCTTTGCGAATCCTTGACCAAGCCGGTTGGATATTTCATGCTCCAGCCGTAATAGCTGTCACCGATCATCGTCTTGCCAAGATCGCTGTCCAGAGAGACGCCTGCTGCTGCAATCTCCTCTTGCTTGCTCCCGACGATGCTAACATCCTTCGTCTTTGCATCCACGATGGCTTGCAGGCCCATAACCTGCGTCAGCAGTGTCAGCGGCACCATGGTCTTCCCATTTTTCACCTCGGGAGACGCTGTCAGGGTAACAGGCGAGCTGTTGACCCAGGCCTGCTTGCTGCCTGCGGAAAGCTTGATGACCTTGCCGTTGTACGAAAGCTCGATCATTTGATTCTGACTGTCGTATTGCAAGCCTGCCCCGAATGCGGACGTCAAAAGACTCAACGGAATCATTGTCGTATCCTGGGACAAATAAGGCTGCTCAATCGCCATATCCTGACCGTTTACTGTTGCCTGGGCTGTATTCCATTTCAGCTTTACTTCCACGCGCTGGGCAGACGACTCTGCTGCCAGCACGGACTGGTTGGTCATCAGTGCTGCCGATAGGATCGCTGTCACACAAAGCACTTGCCACTTCCTCTGGATCATCCGATTTTCCCCCATCCCTTTACTCTCTAAGGTTGTTTCCCAAACGTCACTTTGCGTTTAATCAGATCGCCGCCCGATTGCACCATGATTTCCACGGTTTGTCCCGGCAAATAGCGCTTCAAGAGCTCGTTGAACTCCACGAGAGTCGTAAACGACGCCTGATTCACGGAATAAATGACATCTCCTGATTGAAACCCTGCTTTTTCAGCAGGGGAACCGGGCTCTACCCGAATGATCCGAAGCGGTTCCTTCGTTGGCAGTCCGACAACCGCTGCCCAGCTCTCCTCCAGCTCCGCCCCCCAATAGGGCCGGTTTACCTTTCCGTACGTAAAAAAGTGTTGCATGACGTACTGAGCGGTGTCAGCCGGTATCGCAAAGCTCAAATTATCGATCCCGATGGAAACGAACTTCAGCGAGTTGATTCCTACTACCTCTCCTTTGAGATTGACCAGTGGTCCGCCACTGTTCCCCGGATTGATAGAAGCATCCGTCTGAATTAAGCGGTACGTGGAGCTGACAGAGCGATCGACGCCGCTGATGATTCCTGCTGACGCCGAATTGCGCAGCGAGACAGAGATCGGGGTGCCGATTGCCACGACCGTCTCTCCGACTTTTATCGAATAGTTCGCAGCAAACTTGGCAGGTGAAAGGCCCGTTGCTGCGATTTTTACTAGCGCCAGATCGCTCTCCTCGTCCATATTTGTCACGGTTCCGGCGTATTGCTTGCCGTCAACGGTAATGACGGTCAGGTTGTCCATTTCTTTGACGACATGGGCATTGGTCAAAATCCAGCCGTCTGCTTTGACGACGATCCCCGTCCCATGCGCCAGGTTGAACCGGTTGTCTCGGTTGTTCCCCTTCACTTCCGGCTTGCCGACTATGGCCACCACACTAGCCGATACACGCGCGATGACACCCGGAATATCCGTCACGGCAGAAGGTGCAGGTGCGGGCACTGGCGCTCCTGCCGCCGATGCCCAAGGGACCGTTGCGCTCATGATCGTCCATACAAGCAGGCTGTTAATGAGCAGACTTGTTCTTACCTTCATCTCAAAATCCTCCATGGCTTCATTTGCTAGAGAACATATAGGGCTAGGTTTTCATGCAAAAAGGGCCGCTCTTCCACTTGAAGCGACCAAGCTGCTCAAACAAAAAACACGTTCGTCCACCTGCAGACGTCCTCACCGTTCCCCTCTACTTTTCATATTCTGGTGATGAACAAGATCAATGCTTCTGGGAGGTTGCCCCATGATTCACGCCCTATTAGAAAAAGCTTTCGGTTCTCTGACTTGTCCAACTCCAGCCGAGCTCAGAGCTGCCTTGGAATCCTTGCCGATTAGTCTCGAAACAATCTCTCCCTATGTTCCCGAGCCGGAAGATCTGCCCTATGGACGGAAGGTCCTGTTCGCCACGGAACACGTCGAAATCGTTCTCATCGTACTGCCTCCAGACAAGGAGTCAGCAGCCCATAATCACGGTCATTCCTTTGGGTGGGAATGGATTCTCGCTGGCGACCTCACCAATGTCATCTATTCACTGGACGAGGAAGGACGCGTTGTCCGTCCGGAGAAATCCGTTACCGTTCATGCTGGTGACTTCTGTTATGTAGCCCCAGGAGAGATACACGCCATCCGAAATCAAGGGGAGACTCCGGTCGTTTCGATTAACGCCTATACGCCACCTTTGTGCGATTGCCAACAGTACAAATAATCAAGTATTAGTATAATTTAACATATGATCCTTTTTTTCCTGCTATGACTAAAAAACTCCCCTCTCGCTGGGTATGACCAACAGAACGCGTGAACCGTTCCGTGGTACCCAGAGAAAGGGGAGTTTCGTATGCTTGCAGCTATTTCTTTTTCACCGTGATTGTCCAGGAAGCATCGTCGAGCTGCTCGTAATTCGTAATCGTGTGGCCCGCTTCCGCTGCCCAGCGCGGAATGCTTTCCGTCGCCTGTGTGCAATCGAAATCGATGACGAGCTCATCACCGCTAGGAAGCGTCTCCAGCTTTTCTTTTGCCTCAATCAACGGGAAAGGGCAAACCATGCCAAGAACTTCGAGTTTGTGCTGCATGTTCTATTCCTCCTAAGCGACAGTGACACTTGCGCTGTGCTGTTTTTTAGCTTGAAGCCGAGGACGTACATAGACAAAATACGAAGCCGTCCACGTACCCAAAATGATAAAGGACAAGGAAACCCAGCCTTGCCAGGTCATCATCGCCGTCATGACGAGACCGTTACCGATCGAGCAGCCGCCAGCGAGACTAGCCCCAAAGCCCATCAGGATCCCGCCGGAGAAGCTGGAGATGGTCGTCTTCGCATCAGGTGCACGGAAGCGGAACTCCCGGCTTGCTTTCGCGGCAATGAAGGACCCGATCAGGATGCCCAGCACCAGGAATACGCCCCAGTTGATGTACTTCTCGCTGTCTCCTGTTACGATGTACTGCAGGATATTGGCCGATGGCGTCGTAATCCCCAGACCGGACATGCGGCCTGTTGCCTCACTGAGTGGCCATGCCAGCATGGCGATCAAGCCTACCAAAATAGCCGTCACAAAAGGATGCCAACGTTTTTCAAACAACAGATGAGCAAGACCCGTGCGTTTTGCACGCAAGGCAGGAATCGCTACCTTTGGTTTGCGCAGATGCTTGACGACCAGATAGAGCGTGATCGCCGTCAGGATCAGGATAAACGGCCACACCGACGTGCCGAAAGTAGCCGGGATGGAGTTCGTAGGCACCGTGTACCCTTTGAAGGCTTCGTTTACGGGAACCAGCACGCCGCTCTTCATGACGGCACTCATCAGCATGTAGGCGAAAAGCGCGATCCAGCTGCCGATCAAGCCCTCCCCTGCACGATACCAAGTCCCTGTAGCACAACCACCGGCAAGCACAATTCCGATCCCGAAAACGAAGGACCCGATTATCGTGCCCAGCCAGGCAAACGAGCCTGATTTAAACTGAATAAGGCCCATTTGAATCAGAGCAAATACACCAATGCTTTGGATCGCGATCGCTATCAGCAGCGCGTAAAACATCCGGTAGTCCTTTGCCAAAAACATATCGCGAAAACCACCAGTCAGGCAGAAGCGACCTCGCTGCATCACAAAACCAAGCAACGCTCCGCATAAAAGCCCCGTGAATATCATTTGTCCTACCATTTTCGACCCCCACTTTATAATTCCGAGTAAACTTATGAAGATTAATGTTTTTCATTTTAGCACAAAATTCAGGGGAGTCAACAATCAATTCCGACAGCATGACCAGGCATTTATATCCTTTACAAACCCGCTAAATAAAAAGCACATCCCTCCTTGCTTCGGGATGTGCTTCTGTGAAAACGCGATATTCCTATTAATCTTACAGACTTTCCGTAATTTCCGACAGCTCATCTGCCGAGCTGGCAACCTGCGCTACCGCCTGGTTCATGTCCTCCATGACGCGGAAGAAGTTTTCCAGCTCTTTCTGGATTTGCGTACTCTGCTGCTTGCCTTCCATGACAGCGCTCATGATCCCTTCGAAGAATGCATAGGTCTCGCTGGTCATGGTCGTACTGGATTGAACGAGAGTCTGTATTTCGCTAAAGACCATCGCGAGCACGCCAGTCTGCTGATTTGTCTTTTCAATCAGCTCGCGCACGCCAAACACGGATTGCTTCGTCTGCTCCGCCAGCTTGCGCACTTCATCCGCTACAACGGCAAAGCCTCTGCCCTGTTCGCCTGCACGTGCCGCTTCGATCGCCGCATTCAACGCCAGCAGATTCGTCTGCTCGGCAATGGCCGTCACCACGTTGACGATACCGCGAATTTTTTCCGAGTTTTCTTCCAGGGTGCTCATTTCTTCCGCGATCTGTTTGGCACTGCCCTGTATCAGCTCCATTTGTTCCTTCTGCTTCTCCAGCTTCTCCTTGCCCTCCTGAGAAAGCTGATGCGCTTTATTCGAGAAGCTGGTCCCGTTTTCTGCAAAACGAAGAACCTCGCGGGATTGCTCGGTCAGCTGCTGGACAGACGCACTATTCTCTTCGGAAACAGCTGCCAGCTCATGGGCAGAATTGGCCAGGATCGCTCGCAGCTCATCCTTTTTCTCCTGCTCCAGGCTCCGCGCCCGGGCATGCTCGTTCTCGTATTCTTCCAGAACGATCTGTTGCTCGATGCTGAGTATTTTGGTAACGACTTTAACCGCTTGCACACACTCCGCTTTGTCCACTATGCTTTCGTTCAAGAGGTCGAGGATGGAGATCAGCAGGTTTTGAAAGGCACACATGTACCATTTGGGCTCGAGACCGATGCGCATGTGCATGATGGCAATCCGACTGCGCTGCTCGTAATATTCTTTATCGATCTTGCCGCTAAACATCTCCTGGATATGGCGGTTCAACGTCTGCTTGAGGCGATCAATACTGCTGTACTTTTCTACGATCGTCATGAGAAGCCGCTCTTGCTCTATATTTTCATAAAAATAGCCGACTATTTTATCAATATTTCGAATGATCAGAGGCTGAAGTGCCTTCGCAACAGCCAAGTCATGCTCTGTCAAATGGATGAGGGACAACTGCTTCGCCAATTGAGACCCCGCATCGATATGCACTTCTCCATGTTCCTTGATATCCTGAAAAAAAGAAGCTTTTTTCGATTTTCCTTTTAGTCCAAACAAACTGGAAATCGGGCATGTACTCATTCGGTGGACTCCTTTTCTGGCTGAGTTCTCAGCTTACGCTCATTGTAATATACTATAAATTTTACCATCTGGGTATATCGTTTGGCTTATATCTATATACCCTATTTGACAATTTCGTAAACGATCTAAAATTTTCCATCAGGCTTGTACCAATCAGGGCTGCCCTGCTCCTGTCGAACAGGCACAGCCCCGCTCCCGAATTATCGCTCTGCCTTTTTCACCTGTGCACTCAGCAGCTTCCAGCCATTGTTCTCCCATTTCCATCTGGACTGCACATAGGCGATCGTATCTGCATTGGCTACTCCGCTCACACGCTGTTCCCCCAGAAGCTCGCAGGTTCCGTCACGCACCTCCACGGGCCTTAGCACACTGAACGTATTCGGCATCACCTCAGTTGGCTGGACGAGCTTGCCGTTCTTGTATACCCCGTTCTCTTCATAAATATCTTTGCGGTCGCTCAAGTCGAGGACAGTCGTTTGATTCGTCTCTTTTATGGTTATCGGAACTTTATAGCCATCCTGATAGGCCCCTGTGATCGTCAAGGACGGGGGAACTGGCAGGACAGCCGGGGTGTTGTCCTTGTCACTGAACAAATAAAAGTCCGAAGTGCCACCGCTGCCTCCTGTAGGCGCCTGAATCCAGATTTGCTTGGTCTTGTTACCGGTGAAATCGCAGAAGGACATCTCGGGCTGGTAACCGCCATACGTCGTATGAAAAAAGGAAACCTTCCTCGCGACAGGATCCTGCACCATGACCTTGAGTTTGTCGTAATACGGGCTGTCGGCAGCAAAGCGTTTTCCCAAGAGCGTCACCAGATCCGGCCGTCCATCCCCTGTGACATCCTGTCTCGCTATTTTCAGTTCCTCATAAACAGCAGGCGCAGGTGTGATCTGACTGGCCGCCGGCGGTGGAACATCTGCTCCTGCCCCGGTTACCCCCAAACCTACGATCATACTTGTCACAATACCTAGCAGATTGCTTGTCCACATGTGAAGACCACCTTTCCTTTTCGCTTCTAAATTCTAGTATGCGCGATTTCAAAAAAGACTCGTGACGAATTTGCTAGAAGGTCTGTTTGGACGCAAAAAAGCTTCGCGCAGCCAGCAGGCCCACGAAGCTTTTCGTTTGCAACACGCAGGTATTCCCTCTTTATCTAGCAAGCTTCTCCACGTTTACGCGCCCGGAGAAGAAAGTGGCTCCGCCCCCCATGTCTGCGATGCGATCCGGGGTCAGCGCATTCACATGGTGTTTGGCACCTGGCTGATCCGCCCACAGTCCCTGACTCACGGCCACACCCGTCAGAACCGTTTCCCCAACCGATACAGTCAGCTCGCACTCACCGCGGTCATTCCATACCCGCACCACATCTCCATCGGCGATGCCAGAAGCCTCGGCATCTGCCGTATTCATGAACAGTCGCGGAAATTTCTCCAGCTTGACGTGCTTGGCATTATTGGAGAACGTCGAATTGAGGAAATTGTGATTGGGTCCCGGCACGTACAAAAACGGCAGGTCACTTTCCACAGGAATCGGCGTATACGTAGGCAGCGCAGGATACCCTAGCTTCTCTAGCTGCTTGGAGTACAGCTCGATCTTGCCGCTTGGTGTCGGAAGCTTTTCGATAAAGCCAGGAGTGACAGCTGCTTTTCTGTAGTTTTTTTCGACCAGATCCTCGTACGTGATCGAGCTCAGAAACGGATTCGCCGGATAGTCCAGCGCCTGTCGGATCAGTGCCTCCTCGGAGTCATCGAATATCTCGTCCTCGTAGCCCATTCCTTTTGCCAGCAGGCGGAAAACTTCCACGTTCGATTTACTTTCTCCATAAGGGGCAATCACCGGTTTTTGCAGCTGCATGTAGTGATGCCAATAGGACGTGTAAAAGTCCGTGTTCTCAAAAGCGGAGGTAGCAGGCAGGACGATGTCGGCATAGGCAGCTGTCTCCGTCAAAAACAGATCGTGGACGACGGTAAACAAGTCTTCCCGCAGTAGCCCCTTTTTGACCTTGTTTCCTTCCGGGGCCACCAATGCAGGATTGCAACCGTAGACGAACATCGAGCGGATCGGCGGGTCCAGCTCCAGGAGAGCACTGCCGATCACATTCATGTTGACTCTGCGCGTCTTTTTGTTTGCTAACAGATCCGGTCGTTGAAGCGCCTGCTTGTTGTGCTCCAAAAAGCCTTTGTTGCCTTTCATCGCTCCGCCGCCCTGCACGAGCCACTGTCCGGTCAGAGCAGGCAAACAGGCGATCGTTCTCACGCACATGCCCCCGTTGTCATGGTGCTGAAGACCGTTTCCGATTCTCACCAAGGACGGGGAGGTCTGCCCGTACATGCGCGCCAGACGGTAAATATCGTCTGCTGGAACTCCTGTCATGCTCGAAACTGTCTGCGGATCGTACTGCTTGACGTGCTCCCGAAGCTCCTCGTGCCCCACCGTATACTTCTCCATGAACGCCTCATCGACCATATTTTCGGCAAAGAGGATGTGCATGAGTCCGAGAGCCAACGCGGTGTCTGTTCCGGGCAAAATCGGAATGAACCAGTCAGCCCAGCGCCCCGTCTGATTTTTGTGGACATCGATGACGACGATCTTCGCACCGTTCTTCCGTGCTTTTTCTGCCAGCATCACCTGGTGCATATTCGTGCTGACCGCATTGATCCCCCACATCAGAAACAGCTTGGTGTGCACCGTTTCTTCTGGATCGGTGCCGTAGTTGGCCCCCATCGTGTAGTTGTAGCCGACACCGCCTGCCGCGTTGCAAATCGCTCGATCCAATAGACTGGCACCCATGCGATGAAAGAGTCGATAATCCATCGTTTCCGCATTCAGCCTGCCCATGTTGCCGTAGAAGCTGTATGGCAAAATGCTTTCTGGTCCATGCTCACGGATCAGCTGCTTCCAGTGAGAGGTGATCGTCTGGATGGCTTCTTCCCAGGTGATTGGCTCGAATTTGCCTTCTCCTTTTGCCCCCACCCGCTTCAGTGGCTGCGTGAGCCGTTTCGTGTCGTAGATTCGCTCCGCCATGTTGCGTACTTTGTTGCAAATGTTCCCCTGTGTCACGGGATGATTCGGGTCACCCTCTACTTTTACAATTTTGCCGTCCTGCTTGTGCACCAAAAGTCCGCACTGATCGGGACAATCCAGTGAGCAGACGGAGGGAAACACTCCGTTTGGCTCATCCACATATGTTTTCATGGTCATTCCCTCTCCTACCCCATTTCTTTTTCGCATCGGATCGCTTATATCCCCACTATATCACTGGGATATAAAAATGACATTAGAAAACTTGGCTTCCAAAAGACTTCCTTGCACTATTACAGGGTTCCATCTCATTCATTTATCTGTATAAGAAAACCTCTATCGTGGCCTATTCAAGGAGGAGCGACCGCGTTTTAGGGGATAATTTTACCGAAGTGATGCCGGTAGCTGACGCTGAGGCACTTCGTCATGCGCTCCAGAATGCATAAGCATTACGCTTATAAATTCTTATACCTTGAAAAAAAGCCCTGCCCGCGATGCTTTCAAGCAACGGCGGCAGAGCTGCTATTTTTGTCCATCAAACTGATGATTCAGGAATCGATTTTCGTTCGCACAGGCAGGCTCTCAAGCGCCGCCGGATTCATCAAGCTCGATGTATCCCCGAGCTTCTCCCCCAGGAAACGCTGCTTGATGAGCCTGCGCATTATTTTTTGCGTGCGGGTTTTTGGGAGATCGGAAACTGCGTAAAGCTCTACCGGTTCATACGGCTTGCCAAGTGTGCTGGCTACATGTCCCTTCAGCGCGCTCGCATCGAGAGAAGCTCCCGGCTTCATGACCACAAACAGCACGATCGCCTCTCCTTTAACCGAATGAGGAACCCCAATCGCTGCTGCTTCCAGCACTCCCGGGTGCTGATTCACGACGTCCTCCAGCTCTCCCGGTCCCGTTCTTCTCCCCGATACCTTGATGACGTCGTCCGCCCGTCCCAGATG
Organism: Brevibacillus nitrificans; assembly: GCF_003710965.1. NCBI lineage: Bacteria > Bacillati > Bacillota > Bacilli > Caryophanales > Paenibacillaceae > Brevibacillus > Brevibacillus nitrificans. Next base: position 99,212 of record NZ_RHHU01000005.1, read on the forward strand.
GAACCAAAAGCCGTCTTCATCGACCGTGACCATGTCTCCCTGCCACCACATCTGCTCTCCCAGCGGAAAATACGTATCGAGGTAGCGCTGGCGATTTTTCCAGAAGCCTCGTGTCTGCGCCGGCTGCGGCACGGTGAAAACGAGATAGCCCGATTTGCCTGCTGGTACGGGATTGCCCAGCTCGTCGACGACTTTGGCCCCTACAGCTGGAGTCGCTCCCAGGCAGGTCGCCTTCTGCGGCGCAACGCAAACGGACGACAATATTTCCGCAAATACCTCTGTTCCGCCACTGCCGTTGATGATCGGTGCCCTCCCATTAGTCCAGGACAAATACCACGACCACGTCTCCTCGTCGATCGGCTCTCCTGTATGCCCTAAAATGCGCAAGGAAGAGAGGTCTGCCTTTTCCCGAAAAGCTTCCGCGTAGGTTTTCAACAGACGAAGCGCCGTTGCCGGAGCACCGAATACACTTACCTTGTACTTATCGATGATCTCGTACAGACGGCCCGGATGAGGATGCATCGGACTTCCCTCGTAAATCAAAAACGGAGCTGCCACACTGTGGGCGGAGAACAGGGGGAGCTGGCCCATCATCCAGCCAAAATCCGTCACCATCGTAAAAATATCATCAGCCTGTGTGTCGTAGATGAACATGCCGACCTCTGCCGTTTTGACAGCGATTCCCCCGTGCACATGGACGATTCCTTTCGGGCTTCCCGTCGTCCCCGAGGAATAGCTCACCATGCAAGGCTCCTCCGCGTCCGTTTCTATCGTCTCATACTGATCGGACGCCTGGGCCATCCGATCACTCCATAGCCAATCGCGGCCAGGCACGAGCAGCGCCTTTTCCCCCAGCCGCTCGGCTACGAGAACGCTCTTTACACTAGGCGATGAGTCCAGTGCCTTGTCCAGTACGTGCTTGAGCAGCACCTGCTGTCCGCCCCGGTAAAAGCCATCGGCTGTCACAACGGCTTTGGCTTCTACGTCCCGCAGCCGCACAGCCACAGCCTCTGGACCAAATCCGGAGAACAGCGGGACCGCGACTGCTCCTGCCTTGTAGATTCCATAGAGGGCAATGACCGTCTCCGGGATCATCGGCATGTAAATGGCGACTCGATCCCCTCTCGTAACACCCAAGCTGTTCAGCGTGTTGGCGAAACGGTTTACTTCTCTCTGCAGCTCCGCAAATGTAAACCGCCGCTCTTCCTTTGCCTCTCCCTCCCAGAGCAAGGCAGGCCGTTTTGCGGTACGATCGTCTTCCGCCCATTTATCCAAGAAATTATGCACCAGATTGATCTTTCCATCGACGAACCACTCTGGCCACGGCAACCCTTTCGATCCATCCACGATCCTGCGGTACGGTCTCGCAAATTCAATCCCTGCAAAACGAATAAAGGCATCCCAAAACCAGCTGACGTCCTCCTCGGAGCGTCGCAGCAGTGTCTCGTAATCCGGGATCTGCTCCTGCTCCATAAAGCGCCAGAGATTGCTCTTCTCACACTGTTCCAATGTGGGTTCCCACACTACCTTGCGTGTACGCATCATCCAATTCCCCTCCATCTGACTTGCGATTCGGAATTATTTGAAAGCGCTTACTTCCTCTATTTTCTTCTGCTCTCGCTCACTCTGTCAATAGGGTGCGGACAAGGACGATGCTTCTGACTCAGACCACGAGCGCGGGGAGATATGGTAAAATCAACTAGATGAAAATCGGAAAGTGAGGAACACTATCCCATGAAACGAGCCGTACTGTTCGGCGCAAGCGGCCTGGTCGGCAGTTCCCTGCTGCAGCTTTTGCTCCAGGATGACAGCTATACGGAAATCGTCTCCTTTGGCAGACGTGCTCTCGATGCTGAGCATCCTCGACTGACATCCAAGACGATCTCCTTTTCGAACTTGGGGGAATGCCAGGAGTGGCTGCCCAAGTCCGATGTTTTTTGCTGTCTGGGAACCACGATAAAAACCGCAGGCAGCCGGGAAGCCTTCCGGTTGGTTGATCACACCTACCCCTTGGAAATCGCCCGACTCTCCCTAGCAGCTGGCGCTCGTCAGTTCCTCGTCATCACCGCCATGGGTGCGGATAGCAGCTCCGCTTTTTTCTATAACCGGGTCAAAGGGGAGCTAGAGCATGATCTGAAGCAGCTTTCTCTGCCTGCTCTGCATATTTTCCGCCCTTCTCTGTTGCTCGGAGACCGGCGTGAGCACCGCCTGGCAGAATCGTTCGCAGCGCGGTTGGCACCACTGCTCACGCCGCTTTTGATCGGACCATTTCGCACGTATCGTCCCGTGCAGGCAGCAGATGTGGCAAAAGCGATGCTCGATGCCGCACACAAAGCCACTGGAGGGCAGCACGTGTACCCATCGGACAAAATCGCCCTTTTGGCGGCTGCAAGCAAAGTGGAAAACTGACAAGTTCATAGTCATACCTTTGTGGGGAGAGCGATGGAAAGGGGCGATCTCTAGATGGATACGCCAAAAGAAAAGCCACTAGCACCAAAGCCTCCCAGTCGGCAAGCACTCAAGAGCGCTTATTCGCTGATTCTCACCCACATTTGGCCACGGATGATTTCTACCCATTCTACCTGCAGGAGAATCGAAGACGATGATGAAAGTTCGACTCATACAAAACGGATTGATCACGGAAATTGACGATGTAGAAGAAGCCGCAGCACCTCCAGTCAACGGGTTTTACTGGATCGATGCTACCCCGTTTGATCTGGATGTGCTGCAGCCATTGTTCGGCCTGCATCATCTCGCCGTAGAAGACTGTATAGACGAAGAAGAGCAGCGCCCCAAGCTGCAGCTCTACGATGACCACTACTTTCTGGTCATCAACGGGATCGCGTTTCACAACCAAGACATTTTCCTGCGTGAAATCAACGTCTTTCTCGGCACCCATGCCATTATTACCGTCACGAAGCAGGAAGCTCCTGAATTTTCAACCATGATGACCCTGCTGCGTGAGAAAGAAATCAACCGTCCGGATACGTTTCTCTATTATTTGGTGGATCAGATCGTCGACCGTTACTTTGACGTGATCGAAAAGATCGAAGACTTGATCGAAAACCTGGAAGAACAAATCCTGATGAACACGCGGAAGTCGCACCTCGATCAGATCATCGGGCTGCGCAGCGAAATATTGTATGCGCGCAAAATGCTGGTGCCGCAGCGTGATTTGATCGATGCGCTGCACAAAAAAGAACTTCCGCTGATTCGACCAACCATGCGGAAGTACTTTGGAGATATTCTAGAGGATGCTGCCAAAATCGTAGAAAGCTTTGAGACCTTTCGCGAGCTGATCGGGAACTTGCGAGAAGCGTATCAGTCGGCACTCGCCGGACGTGCAAACGACATCATGCGCGTGTTTACAGCGCTGACGACCATTTTCATGCCCTTGACCATCGTGACTGGGATCTACGGCATGAACTTCGACAATATGCCCGAGCTGCACTCCCATTACGGCTACTTTGTCGTGCTGGGCATCATGGCTGTAATCGGACTGACCATGTTTCTGATTTTTAAAAGAAAGGAATGGCTGTAGCTTGTCCTGCACAGGAACTAGACAAGCTCATCACACGCCACAATCATCAGCGACAGCTTTTTGGACAGATCGCACTCATACGGCTGCGTCAGTTCCTCGCCGTTTTCGTCAACCAGAATCCGAATCACAGGCCGGCTTGGCATTCCTTTGTTGGAATCGACAATCACACCCGTTTCACCGGTATTCAATGTGACACTGAGACCCAATGGATACAGAGCAATCGTATCCCGCAATGCCTCTACATACTTCTGATCAAACAGTCGGCCAGAGCCTGAGAAGAGGATCTCCATCGCCTCATGCGGAAGCATCCCCGGACGGTATACCCGGTGGGAGGTCAGGGCATCAAAGACATCTGTCACTGCCATCAAGCGCCCGAACGGATGGATCTCGTCCTTTTTCAGCTTGCGCGGATAACCGGAGCCATCCCAGCGTTCATGATGCTGAAACGCACAGTGAGCAACCAGCAGAGGAATGTCATCCTGGCGTCGCAACATTTCAAAGCCGTACTCGGTGTGCTTCTTCATCAATTCAAATTCTTCCGACGTCAAATGGCCAGGCTTTTTCAAGATTTCATCCGGGACAAGGATCTTACCTATATCATGGAGCATGCCGCCAATACTGACTTCCAGCACTTCCTTTTCGGTGCATTCCGTCTTCAGGGCAAGTGCGGTACTGTACAAGGCGACGTTGAAGGAGTGAGTAAAAATATAATTGTCGAAAGCGCACGCATCGGCCAAAAGGTTCATGGCTGAGCGAGATGCATTCAGTTCATCAGCGACTGCCGCCATTACCTGGCGCAATTCACGGCCAAAAGCTTTGTCTGAAAAAATCTGATGCCATTTTTGGGGAAATTCATGAACGGCTCGAAACGTGTCGTGAATGATCGACATCGCCGCTCTACGAGTGGGCTCGGAAATGACGGTCTCCACAATGATATCGTCTGTGCGCTTATCCTGAATGTAGAGACTAGAGATGTTCTTGGCCTTAAGCCGATCCAGCATTCGCTGGGTTAGTTCAACACCCGTCCCAACGAGAACCGTTCCGTTTTCCGCGTAGATGGAACGAGCCAGCGTATCACCGGGCTGGCATTTTTGAATGGATTTCAGTCTCATTTCCAACATTCGCCTTTCCTCAGGGTAACCCTATTATAGCGTGATTCGACTAGATTCTACATGCTAATTTTTTATTACCCCAAAACAAAGAAGCACCCTCGTCATCCCGACAAAGGCGCTTCCTGCTTTTTGATTTCATCAGGCGGTTGCCTAGAACATGCGAGCGACAGCTTCTCGCCCGATCATCCCAGCGGTAATTCCCTGCTTTTCGGCTGTGGTCGTCACGGATTCCAGAGGCGCATCCAACAGCTCCTGAATCGTCTTGACCCCGACAGCCCGCCCGGCTAAAATCTCTCGGCTGGCAAGCCGTTCATTTAAAAGCCCTACATCAAGAGCCCCGCACATGATATATCCATTGTCTGTCGTGACAGCCAACAATGTCGTCTTTGGCAAACGGACTGTGACAGCAATTGCTGTCCCTTCCGGAAAATGAATTGGCACTACCTCGACCATCGCGCAACCCTCCTTCATCTTTCCTGCCTCGTAGCGTTACCATCCTATGACAGGAAAAAGAAATGTGTGTTTGCACAAGTCAGTGCGTCATCGTCGAAGGAGAGTGTTCTTCCTCCATCGCTACTTTGCGCTTCATGACCTCGATCATGTAGGTCGCAAGCATGTGAAAAAGCTCCTCTCCATCCATCTCATCGATGAGGTCGAGCAAGTCCTCACGAGACTGTTCATCCAGGATTCCGACGACAATGGCGGTAATGTCCTCTTCTGCTCCATTAAAATGCCCTTTGTAGAGCTCGTATACCTCGTCGATAAACCGCATCGTTCTCTCCCCCCTACTCGTGTAGCATGCCCCAAGTTTGTCAGGAGGGCTGTTCCCAAAAATCAGGAAATCGCGACGCGTTCCCAGCGAGGAGAAAACGATTGCTGAATCAGGACGGGATCGAGCACCGTTTGAGCGACGACCTCCCGCAGCATTTGCGGTAGGAAAAACTCGATGTGACTTCCCTGGAGAAGGTCAGGAAACAGCCGGTTGTACATGAACATATCGACCGTCCCTACGCGGTATTCTTGATCCAGCAGCAACGGCTTGTCATTGACCTGTATTTCCAGAATCTGCGGGACCTCGCCACCTATGTACCGTATGCGCAGCCCATCGACACCCATCCAGCCCTCCACTTTCCCGCGAAAGCCACAGCCACGCAGCTCTCGATGAATCGTCTCCGGCTGTATCGCCTGCTCCAAAACCCGCAATAGCTGGGCACCTGTCAGCGTGACCGCACAAGCGTTGATCGGATGCGGCAAGGTGTGCAGCAAATCAGCAAAGGACACGCTGCCGCGGTGCAAATCGCTGAGCAGCAAGCCGCCATTCGCCAAGCCGATTTCTGCTCCCGTCCACGAACGCACACTGGCAGCCAGAAAAGAGCCAAACGGTGTCTCCTCCATCCACTCTGCCCGCAAATCGTGCTGTAATTGCACTACGGGGCGCAGAAGAAGCTTTTCTGCCTCTCTATCCTGCTCCTGCAAAAATGCGACAAGGGCTTCATCCGGCAAAAAGTCATCTGATGCGAACAGCTCAGCTTCCATCTCTGTCACCTTTTTGGAGGCTTTGTCCCACACCAGACGCACATGACCGATGTGCTGTCCGAATTTGCCTGTCTGTGCGATCAGAGTACGGCCAACTCGCTCTCCGCGGGGCAGCATATGATGAGTGTGTGCCCCCAAAATCACATCCAGTCCGTCAAGCTCTGCTGCCAAACGGCAATCGGTCGGATACCCCAAATGAGACAGGAGTACAAAGACATCTGCCTGGTCTCTTAAGTCCTCTAGCTGCTGCTGCAAGAGACCGACTGGCTCTTGGATCTCCCAGCCCATACTGTTATAGGAGGAAGAAAAGGGAATCGTCACGCCGAGCAAGGCTACCCGCAGATCCTGCCATTCATGAATCGCGTAGGGGACAGCCCACTGCGGAGTCCTGTGATTTGCCGGATCCAGAAGATTCCCAACAATTACCTGAAAAGCGGCTTGTTTATACATCTCATCGAGCTTCTCTTTGGGTAGAGTGATTCCTTCGTTGTTGCCAATCGTTGCGTACGAATAGCCGGTTTGATTCATGACGTCGACATTTACTTTTCCGTAGCTCGCTTCTGACTTGATATCCATGCGGTCCATATGGTCACCGATGTCCACAGCCAGCACACGCTCTCCCCCCTGCTCCCATTGCTGTCGATAGGTACGTAAGCAGGTCGCAATTCGCGGCATTGGCGCAAAATGACTGTGAAGATCGTTGGTGTGCAGCATGTGCAAGGTACAGGTGTCTGCCAAGGCCATCCCCTCCCTCTCTACGAGCTTAGCTGAGAATGGATTCCCCAATCATTTGTATGGCTATGCCCAGAATCAATACGCGCAAGACGAGCACGATGGTCCGCCCTTTCATCTTGCTGGCGACATAAGCCCCGAGCTTTCCTCCTGCCCAGGCACCTGGAGCCAGCATAGCGGCGTACAGCCAGTCGATATTGTGATGCAGCACATTGGTGATGGTGCCGATCACAGCCGAAAAGAAAATAACCAGCATAGAGGTCGCCGTCGCGATGTGCGGTGGAAAGCGAAACAGAATCATCATCGCTGGCACCATCAGAACGCCTCCACCGACGCCGAACAAAGAGGAAGTAATCCCGACGAAAAAGGCAATCAGGATCGCCATCCAACGGCTGTATCCGTATTCGTATTCATTTCCCTCGTGATCGATGAAATGGCGTTTGATTTCCCAGTTGATGCTGCGCGGCTTGAGTTTGTCTTTCACCATCATCAGCACGAACATCAGCAATTGAAACAAACCGAAGAGGAGCGTAAATCCTTCTAATGGTAGTAATTTATTAAGGTAGACACCTACAATAGCACCCGGCGCACTCCCAATAAAGAAGAGAAGTGCACTTTGGACGTCGACCTTTTTCTGCTTCAGATAAGAAATCGACGAAGATAATGCCGTGACAGCAATGACGATGAGCGATGTCGCCGCTGCGACCTGAGGTGTCATGGAGCCTGGCATGTACGCATTGGCAAAGAACAGAAGGGCCGGAACGAAAAAGATTCCTCCGCCCAAGCCCGCAATACTGCCGACGACGCCTGCCGCCACGCCGATGAATAGGAACAAGATTGCTATCGCAACAAGCATGTAATACCCTTCTTTCTCTTCTAGAACAACTCCATTTGGCGAGGGTTCAGCCCGCTGGCTTGTACCCCCAGCATGTCCGCAAACTGCTTGGCATTGTGGACGGCATCCCCTCCAGAGTTATTGTTAAACAAAATACATACTTCATCCGCTTCGGCCTCAATCTGCCGAATGCGGGGAACCCACTCAGCCAGCTCCTCCTCCGAGTATCGATACAGATAGCGGACATCTCGCCATTTTTGCCCTTCTCCCGGATCGCGCCACCCGGCATGGTTACGGCCATGAAAGCGAACCAGCGCAAGCTTTGGATGAGCAACTCCCACGACAATCGGCACAGAGCCGTCGCCTGCCTGCGGTTCGTCACACAGCACATGTGTCGCCTCGATCTTCCTCAGAAAATCCAGTGTACGCTCGCGGAATTTCTCCTGAAACCAGCTGCGATGACGAAATTCCACGGCAAATGGATACGCGGACAGCGCCTGCCTGCATGCCTGTACGTACTGGACATTTTCCCGCGTGCAATCAAACCACGGGGGAAATTGAAACAGCAGCACCTTGAGCTTTCCTGCCTCTACCAACGGCTGGATGCTTTCCTCAAATTGCCGAAAAACCTCTCGCCTGTCTACAGGCGCGCTCCCTCGCTGATGGCCTGTCATGGCTTGAAACGGTTTGACGATAAAGCCAAAACGATCCGGCGTTTCCCGGACCCACGTCTCATAATTTCGTTGTGGTAAAATGGCGTAAAAGGAGCTGTCCACCTCCACGATAGGAAAGTGGCCCGCATAGACAGAGAGTTTGTCGCGGTTCCTCACTCCTTGGGTATACAAGTCGTAATGATCGCCCCAGCCACAAACGCCAATATGTATGGTGCTCATTCCCCTGAAACCTCCAGGTCCAAATATTTCAAATCCGAATGAAACGGAGGCGCCTTATGTCCCCTGATTGGTTAGGCGAGCCCTTTGCGTTTAAGGATAACAAATTATCCATGACCCGAAAAGTACACAAACGCCTCCTGAGCGAAGCACAAGAGGCGTTCCCGTTCGAATATTCGGCTTTGCTGACAGGTCGTGATTCCATCATTACCGGTCACATCCCCATGCCTCCTTCCACATCGAGCATGCACACCTTCTCGTGGGATGGGGCTGCCTTCCTCGGCGCCATCTCCGCCATCCGCAAGGCAAATGTCCAATGGCTGGGGGTCATCCATACCCATCCTCACTCGCCGCCGATCCCTTCCCAGCGCGATCGCACCGGCTGGCATTATCCGTCGCTTAGCTACTGGATCGTCAGTCTCGCTTCAAGCGAGCCCGAGTGGAGCGTTTACCAATGGGGGGACCAGACCTTTGAGCCGCGCGACTACACGCTTACTGAGGATACGTGACTCGCGAGTACAGGCTGGTTTTCTTCCTCGTTGCAGAAAAACTCCTGATACAAAGCGATGACAGCCCGATCTGCATCCACAGCCTTGACCCCGAACATCATGCTGACCTCGGAAGAACCCTGGTTGATCATCTCCAGGTTGATCTTCGCTTGTGCCAGCGCGGCGGCAGCTCGTGCAGTCGTACCTACCGACTGCCTCATGCCTTCTCCCACGATCATCACCAGAGCAAGACCATGTGTGACGGACACATCGTCTACCCGCAGCTCACGCGAAATCCGCTCGACGATGCGCGCTTCTTTCTCGACAGTCAAATCACGCTCGCGCAGAATGACCGAAATGTTATCAATTCCAGACGGGCTATGCTCATAGGAGAGGCCCTCTTCCTCTAAAATCTGCAAAAGCTTGCGTCCAAAGCCAATTTCCCTGTTCATCAAATACTTGCTGACATAGATGCTGCAAAATCCGCTATCGCTCGCAATCCCGGACACCCGTTTGGTGGATACCGGTGGCTCATTGACGATCATCGTTCCTGGTGCAGCCGGATTGTTCGTATTTTTGATGCATACCGGGATGTTGGCCTGATAAGCAGGAATCAGCGCCTCCTCATGGAACACACCGAAGCCCGAGTAAGACAGCTCCCTCATCTCGCGGTATGTAATTTCCTTCACTTCCACGGGATGAGCGACCAGATTCGGGTTCACTACATAGACCGAATCGACATCCGTGAAGTTCTCATACACATCCGCTTTGACCGCTGCGGCCAGGATCGAGCCGGTAATGTCCGAGCCCCCTCGTGAGAAAGTCACCAGATCCCCCGATTTTGTAAAGCCGAAGAATCCTGGGAAGATGGTGATTCCTCTGTCCGCCCCAAGAGAAGCCAGCTTCTCGTACGCCTCCGGCAGTACATGTGCGTTTCCCACCTCATCTGTCACGAGTAGCCCTGCATCCAGTGGGTTTACATAGTGAGCATCCTCGCCCAGGCTGCGCAAATAGTGAGCAACAACCTTCGCGCATGTGTCCTCGCCTGCGGCCTTGACAGCATCCATAAACCGCTCCGCCGACAGGTTTTTCTGATTGGAGAGGACTGTATCCAGCTCCGCTTCGATCTGCCCTCCTACTTCAGCAGATAGCTGCAGCTCCTTCACGATCTCCTGGTAACGCGCAAAGATGGCCTGTTTCTCCTTTGGTGCTTCCCCTGCTTCCAAAAAGCGCTCCGCGTACTGTATCAATAAATCTGTAACTTTTGTATCTTCCCTGAATCGCTTGCCCGGAGCAGAGACCACCACCACACGCCGCTCTTGATCTGCTCTTATGATTTTGCACACTTTTTTTATTTGCTCTGCATTCGCAAGTGAAGTACCGCCGAACTTTGCAACCTTCATGTTTTCTCCTCCATCTGCCTATCTCTTCGCCCAATCCTCTGTATGGCAAATCTGATATTAGATTAAAGTATCCATCTAAAAAGTACAAGTGTCTTTTTGTGGAGGACACTCACTCTCTCACATAATCATTCATGCTTGGCGCATAGTAAAGATACTTTTCCTGCCAAGAGGTGATCCGATGAAAAAACAGGCTGTCGCACTGTTCGTAGGGCTTGCTCTGCTTGTCCCTTCCATGAACGGCTCTGCCCTCGCTCGCAACCAGCATGATCGCGAATACTACGAAACCCGGGGCGAAATTGTATGGGAAGTTCCCACCAATACGAAGGTGATGGCGCTGACCTTTGATGACGGGCCAGATCCTGAATATACGCTGCAGATCGCGGAGCTGCTCAAGCAATACAACGCGAAGGGGACTTTCTTTGTCGTTGGCTCCCGGGCACAGGCTTTTCCTGAGGTCGTACGCAAGCTGGCTTCGGAACAGCATGAATTGGCAAATCACACCTACAGCCATCCAGATGTACGCCGAATCTCTTCGGAGCGTCTACAAACAGAGATGGAGAAAACACAGGAGGCGATCTTTCAGAGTACCGGTATCCGTCCTCAGCTGTTTCGCCCCCCCGGTGGCTACTACAGCGATGCCGTCGTCAACATCGCAAAAAAAGCCGGTTTTCTCGTCGTCATGTGGTCATGGCACCAGGACACGCGGGACTGGAGTGACCCAGGTGTACAAAAAATTGTCAACAAGGTCTTGAACAACGCCCACAATGGAGATATCGTCCTTTTCCACGATTATGGCGGAGATCGCAAGCAAACCGTTCAGGCTCTCCGAGAAATTTTGCCTGAGCTGCACAAGCGAGGGTACCAGTTCGTCACCGTGTCAGAAATGATGCGCCTATACGGAAAGACAAAAAAGGTAGGACAAGGCGAACATGGGGACGACTAGACGTCAAAAGAAAAAGCCCCTTCCAACTCGAAGGGGCTTTGGTGTCTTCCATTATTTTGGGGCATCCGCTGCAGCAGGAGTCGTCCGCACGGCAGCCTGTTCTTCCACTTTGGGCACAGCCGTGGCTGCAGCCTCACTTGCTGCAGGTACCGGCACCGTTCCTCCTTTTTGCATAAAGCCCGCAATCATCTTGTTCATATCGAGTCCGGAGACGTCCTTCAGCATCTCTGGCAGTTGGGCCATCAGCTTGGTTACGTTTCCACTCAGACGGTTGACGCCATCTCCCTGTCCTCCGCCTGCGTCGACGATGGTCACCTTGTCGATGGCTTTCATCGGCTCGGCGATCTTCTCGGCCAGCTCAGGCAGCATCTTGGAAATAATATCGAGCACCGCTGCGTGACCGAATTTTTCGAATGCTTCGGCCAGCTTTTCTTTCCCTTCCGCTTCTGCTTCCAGCTTTAGGCGAGTGACCTCTGCTTCTGCGGTACCTTTTGCCTTTTCCGCCTCCGCGATCGCCAGACCTTCCAGTCTCTTTTGCTCGGCCATCGCTTTGGCCTCTGCTTCGATCCGGTATTTGAGGGCATCAGCTTCACGCAGCTTCTTCGCCTTTTCTGCTTCCGCCGCTTGCTCCACAGAGTAACGATCCGCATCCGCTTTCTTTTTCACTTCCGCGTCGTATTGCCGCTCGCGGCGCAGGATTTCTTTCTCTTCCAGCTCGATCTCTTTCTGCTTGCGAACCAGATCGACCTTCATTTCCTCTTCCGTTACTTGCTGCTTGGCAACCGCCTCCTGCAGCTTGTAGGCTTGGTCCGCGCTCGCTTTTGCCTTGTCCTGCTCCTGCTTGAAGGAAGCTACCTTCAGCTCTTTTTCCTTCTCGGCTTCCGCGATGTTCGTTTCCTTCAACAGCTCCGCTTTGCGTGCTTCTTCCTCCGCCTGCGCCTGCTTGATCCGCGCCTCTTTATCCGCATCGGCCTGGGAGATCGTCGCATCTCGCTTGACGGCTGCGATCTGCGGGATCCCGAGAGCAGCGAGGTAACCGTTTTTGTCCCGGACATCCTTGATCGTGAAGCTCACCACGGACAGACCCATTTTCTTCAGGTCTTTGGTCGCTACCGACTGCACCTCTTGGGCGAAGCGCTCTCTGTTCTTGTAGATCTCTTCTACGGTCATACTGCCGAGAATCGCCCGCAGATAGCCTTCCAGCACCTCCTGGGCTTCGGATTTCAGCGCTTCATCCGTTTTCCCCATGAACTGCTCCGCCGCAGTAGCGATGTCGTCGATCGACCCGCCCACCTTAATAATGGCTACACCGTCCGCCATGACGGGAACTCCCTGCTCGGTATACACTTCTGGCGTCGATACATCCAGCTTGTGCGACAAGAGACTTAAGAAGTTTGCTTGCTGAAAAATCGGCAAGATAAAGGCGCCACCGCCCCGAACGATCTTCATTTTGCGGCCGGAATCGTCGCTTAGCACATTTTTCGAGCCGAGATAGCTCCCCGTTACGATCATGGCTTCATCGGCACCTACTGTCTTGTATCTCGCCCAGAAAGCGATACCCAGTACGACGAATACCGCGATGACGATCAATACGGTCGTCAAAATCCCCGGTTCTAGCCCTAGTAGTGACATCGATTATTCCTCCTCTTTTTCTGAAGCTTCATGCGGGAAAGGAGTGACGTATAGAACATGGTCGCGCACTTCTACCACAACGACCCGCGCGCCTTGCTTAATCGGGATGCCGTCCAGACTGGCTGCCATGTGAAAGGTCGTTCCACTGACCATTGTCACCAGTACCTCACCCAATCCGTTGACGGGAATCGTCGTACTGACCTCGCCTATTTTCCCTCCCAGCTGGCTCATTGCATAACCGGTGGAGCTTTCTGCCCGGCTCATCGGCTCAACCCACAGAAAATAGGCGGCCACTGCCAGTCCAGCACCGAGGATAACCGCTGCTCCGAGCACCATCAGCGTAGATAGGGACGTAAAGCGTGTGAGCAGGTACCCGGCTGCGCCAAATGCTGTAGCGCCGCTGACAAGCAAGATTGGCTGGAGCACGGGCAAGTGAGCATGACCATGTCCCATCCCATCCGCTCCCGTATGACCAAAAATCAAGGCGAAAAGTGCGTAAAGAACCCCACAGATCAGGCAGACGATGTAGATGGTTTCAAGCACCCCCACATTTGCCACCCCTTTCCATAAATGCATCTATTTCTCATACGAACCAAAAGGAAAAAGGTTGCGCATGTAAGTATAATTTGGAAAAATCAGCCTTTCTTCTAACAAAAAAATAACCGAAGCCCCCAGCGGCCGTTCGTTGCTGAGACCTCCGGCAAAGCTGTTTTTCGATCAGCTCTCCTGCTGTTCCTGCAGCAGCTGCTCAACGATCTTGCGAGCAAAATGCCCCATGGTCCCGCTAGCGTAGGCACGCATGACCTCAGGTGCGACGGAAACGAGCGCACGGGAAGCGTACTCCTGGCGGTATCCGCCTTCACGGATCGCCTGCTCCAGCTCAAATGCCGCTTTGACTGCGATACGCGTAGCGAGTGAATTCACTTCCTCTACCACGTCTTCCTTATCGACGATGACTTGACCGATTTGCTCAAAAAAGCGGATGGCGCGCTCCTGCGCAGACGCGAACCGCTCATTCGCCTCCGTAATAAACAGACCGTTACCACGCTCGCGTAAATCCACCGCATGCCCCATGAATTTCATCCCCAGAAAACGAAGCTGTGGGAACTGACGATTCAGTTCAGCTGTTTTTACCACCGTTGCCATGTTGAGCAAGGTCACTCTCGCCAGCGACAGACCGGAGTCGAGCAGGCTCTGTACGAATGGCACCAGCCGATCAGCAGGCAGCGCCAGAATCAGGAAGTCGAGACTGTCCAGCTCTTCTACTGTGAGGCTCTGGTGCCCGGGATTGGCCTGTGCGATCCCTGCAGCCTTCTCGGCATTCGGATGATAGAAGCCGATCAATGACTTCCCATTACTCAGCTGCTTTAAAATCGCACCCCCTAATGTTCCGATTCCGACAATTCCCCATTTTTCCTGTTCCATGTATCTCAGCCTCCTGTCTTTGTCACATCTTTTTTCCCAATTTTCCAAATAAAAAACGCTCCTTTGATCGTATCCCTTTGAACCCCTTCCGTAAAGCCATCGTTTCCTGCCGAAAAGAAAAAGAGTCATTCCCCAATGGGAACAACTCTTCATACTCATTAGCCAAACAACGTCTGGTACAGAAGATAAGCATTCAGCACCATGATGATGATCGCGACAATCCAGGACAGGACTTTCAGCCAAGGGGCATTCACGAATTCGCCCATTTTCTTTTTGTCGTTCGTAAATTTCACCAGTGGAACGACGGCAAAGGACAGCTGGAGCGACAGGATGACCTGGCTGAGGATCAGCAGCTGCGTGGTGCCGCTTTCGCCGTACAGAGCTGTCACGATCACAGCGGGGATAATGGCGATCATCCGCGTAATCAGCCTTCTGAGCCAAGGCGTGATGCGCAGGTTCAGGAAGCCTTCCATGACGATTTGGCCTGCCAGCGTTCCTGTCAGCGTCGAATTCATTCCCGCCGCCAGCAAAGCGACACCAAAAAGAATACTGCCTAAAGTGGTCCCCAGCAAAGGTGCCAACAGATGATAAGCATCGCCGATCTCCGCTACTTCTGTCATTCCTGCCCGGTGGAACGTCGCCGCAGACAGGATCAGGATCGCTGCGTTAATGCCGAGGGCGAAAATGAGAGCAATCGTGGAGTCTGCGGTCGCGTATTTGATCGCTTCCCGTTTACCCAAGGTCGTCTGCTCGTACTGCCGCGTCTGTACGATGGAAGAGTGCAGGTACAGGTTATGCGGCATGACCGTCGCGCCCAAAATCCCGATGGCAATGTAGAGCATTTCCGGATTTTTCACAATTTCGGCGGTAGGAATAAAGCCGCCCAAAATCTCTTTTACCTCAGGCTGTGACCAGAACATCTCAAAAGCGAAGCATGCCCCGATCGTCACGATCAACGCGATGACGATCGACTCGATATAGCGGAACCCTTTGTTCTGCAAGAAAAGAACGACCAGAACGTCCAACGCTGTAATCAAGACCCCGTAGAGGAGAGGGATGCCAAATAGTAAATTCAAAGCGATGGCTGCACCGATGACCTCTGCCAAATCGCAGGCTGCGATCGCAAGCTCACACAATACCCACAAGCCCATCGCGACAGGTTTGCTGTAATGATCCCGGCAAGCCTGCGCCAAGTCTCTTCCTGTCACAATCCCCAGCTTTCCAGCCAGCGCCTGCAGCAGAATCGCCATGAGATTGGACAGCATGATCACTGACAGCAAGGAGTAACCAAACAGGGACCCCCCAGCGATGTCAGTGGCCCAGTTACCTGGATCCATATAGCCGACCGCTACGAGGTAGCCAGGTCCTGCAAACGCGAGGAATTTGCGAATCCAAGAACCTTTTTGCGGTACCTTCATCGATCGATGTACCTCAGGCAGAGACGGCTGCGACGCCTCTCTTCTCCAACTGCTTTCTTTCGCTGCTTTTGTTGCATTTGATCCAGTTAACATGATTTCCACCTACCTTTTATGGCTTAGTCCATTTTTTTTGCACAAGGGCAACTTTTAAGGAAAAAAATATAGAGATTTGCTCTATCCAAAAATGTTTACCTAGCGAAACATATTCTCATTATACTCCTTTCGCTCTGTTTTGCAACTGCCCGGGACAGCTGTTTTTTTTGCTCGCGACATTCCGGTTTTCTGCATAATGTGAACGGTTTGTCTAACAATACGTATATTCCTTCTTCAGGAGGTATTCCCATGGATTGGGTATCGGAAGTGACTTCCCGCTTCAGCGATAGCTCCGACTTTCAGAACAGCATGGTCCATATCGCAGGCGAAACCTTTACCCTCTGCTTTTTGGATAGCTTAGTTGATTCCCATTACATTCAGGACCACATCCTGGAAAGACTGCGCCAAGACTGCGTGGAGGTACCGTTCTCCCCGATCTCTACCGTAGAGGAAGCCCTAAGCGAAATTTTAAACGGCAATCTCCTGATCGTACGCGACTGTGACCAGCAAGCTTTTTTGGCGATCGGCAGCGGTCTGGAGGAAAGAAGCATTCAGGAAACGGAAAACGAAAGCGCTCTGCGTGGACCGCGCGACAGCTTTGTGGAATCCTTGCGCACGAATATATCGTTAATCAGACGCAGGTACCCGGATCCCGAAGTAAAGGTCACGATTCAGGAGTTAGGCAGGCGGACAAATACGAAGGTGGCGATGCTCTATGTGGAGGGCATCGTGAATCCAAACATCCTCGACGAGGTACGGACGCGGTTGTCTACCGTAGATTTGGACGAGGTGCTGGACTGTGGGACGATTGAACAATGGATCGAGGACAGCTGGTACTCTCCCTTTCCGCAAGCGCAGTATACGGAGCGGCCGTCCAATGTTCTGTTTGCCATGCTGGAGGGCCGCATTGCCATCATGGTGGATGGCAGCTCTGCGGTGCTGATCGTTCCCGTTACGTTTTCCATGCTGTTTCAGTCTCCAGACGACTATTACGAGCGGTGGATGATCGGCACTGCCATTCGTATTATCCGGGTAGCAGGTGCAGTGATCGCTTTGACTCTCCCCTCCCTGTACATTGCTCTCATCTCTTATCATCCCGGAATGATTCCCACGCAATTAGCCTTGAGTATTTCTGCCGGCAGGTCGGAGGTGCCTTTTCCTGCCTTTCTGGAGGCACTCTTCATGGAGGCGACGCTCGAGATGCTGCGCGAGGCCGGGCTGCGACTCCCCAAGGTCATGGGACAAACGATTGGGATCGTCGGCGGTCTCGTCATCGGTCAATCGGCTGTAGAGGCGGGAATCGTCAGTCCCGTGCTCGTCATTGTCGTTGCCATCACGGCTATTTCTTCCTTTTTGGTCCCTGCGTACAATGGGGCCATCGCCTTGCGCTTGCTGCGTTTTCCGTTGATGATCTTGTCCGGCAGCCTGGGTATGTTTGGGCTGCTGCTCGGCTTGATGGCGATACTGGCTCATTTGGTCTCGCTCAAATCTTTCGGGATCAACTATTTTGCGCCCATTACACCGTACCGGTTCAGCGACTGGAAGGACCTGCTCGTTCGTGCGCCGCTGATCTATATGAAAAATCGTCCTGAAATCCTCCATCCCTTGGATCAAAAACGAATGAACACCCAAAAACGCAAGAAAGGGTGGTAAGCGTGATAAAGGATCGATTAACGACCTCACAAATCGTTGTCCAGCTGTTTGCCGCTATGGTGGGCGTAGGAATATTGACCTTGCCAGAAACGGTTGGCGCCAAAGCTGGCGTCGACAGCTGGATCGTCATCTTTGCAGCAGGCTTTCTGGCCATGGTAGCTGTGTCGATCATGGCCTATCTCGGAAATCGCTTCCCTGGCAAAAGCATCATTCACTATGCCCCGACGCTGATCGGGAAAATGTTAGGAACGATCGTCCTGCTTGCTTTTCTGCTCTATTTTCTGATGTTTGTCGGGACAGTAGTACGCATCTCTGCCGATGTGACCAAGCTGTTCCTGCTGGACCTGACTCCTGTTGAGGTCATCATTATTGGCATGCTTACCATCAGTTCTTATCTGGTCTTGCACGGCGTCAATGCGATCGCCCGCTTTAACGAGTTCATCCAGCCCCTCGCCCTTCTGTTGCTTCTGCTCGTCTTGACCCAGACGATCCGCGATACGGATTTTGGGAGAATCCTGCCTGTTCTCGGAGATGGGATTCAACCACTCATGCACGCGTTGCCTTCGACCTTTTTTTCCTTTATGGGATTTGAGATCCTGCTGTTCATCCAGCCTTTCATGGAGCAGCCAAGAGGCGCACAGCGAGCCGCATTGATCTCCATCGGTGCTACGATGATCCTGTACGTCATCGTCACGATTTTGTGTATAGCCGTCCTGGGAAAATCAGAGGTGACCTTGGTCGAATACCCGACGCTTGCGATCATTAAAAACATCGAAGTCCCCGGCGCATTTATCGAGCGCTTGGACTCGATCATGATGATGGTCTGGATTCCCTTTGCGGTCACGACCATCGTGATGTTCCACTACTGCGCCAGTCTCATTGCTTCACAAATGCTGGGGCTTCAGGAGCATCGCGTCATCGCCTTGTTCATGATTCCGCTCGTCTATTTGATCGCGGTCCTGCCCCGCAATATTTTGGAGGTGGATAAATGGAGTAATTGGGCAAGCTGGCTGGGCGTTTCCCTGATTGCCGTCGTGCCGATTTGGCTCGTGCTCGTGTACAAATGGAAAAGAAGGAGACAGTCAGCATGAAACGCCGTGCCCTCCTGCTTCTTAGTGCTGTACTTCCCTTGCTCTTGGGCGGCTGCTGGGATCGCGTCGAGATCCAAGAGCGTCTGTTTGTCATGGCGATTGCCATCGATAAAAACCTTCCCGAGAAGGGGAAGCGCTCATTTTATGAGTTTTCGGCACAGTTCACAGAGGCGCGTGCCCTGTCTGGCCGTCTAAATAACACCAATATTTCTCCCATCTGGAATGCGACATCTACGGGACCCTCTATTTTTGAATGCATTCGGCTTATGGCCACACGTGTCGCCAGGCAGCCGTACTACGAGCATCTGCAGATTATTATCATCGGCGAAGAAATGGCGAAGGAAGGGATCAGTCATGCGCTCGATCTGTTCTTTCGCGACCATGAATCCCGAAGAAAAATAAAGCTGGTCATCGCAAAAGGGACGGGAAAGAGCGCTTTGGCTGTAAAACCGAGATTAATGCCTATTTCCGGGCAGTACATCAGCAGGCTGACTGAGGAAGGCGAGTCCAAAACAGCACGCCTTCCCGACACGACCTCTATCGGCCAGTTTTCTACCAATTTTCATGGCGGCAGCAACAGCGTTTTGCCGAGGATCACCATCGAGCCGCACGAAGTGAAAATGGCTGGCGGTGCTATCATGAAGGGAGATAAATTAATCGGGTGGCTTTCGGATCAAGAGGTCAAATCCCTTCGCTGGATCAACGGCACCTTTTCAGCAGGCGACGAGATCATTTTACAAAATCCCGAAGGTGGCACCCCTGGATTTACGACGATGGAGGTAAAGGCAGTCCGGTCCCAAATCCATACGGAAATCAGAAACGGAAAACCCGTATTTACGGTACGGGTCAGAGGAGAAGGCAATTTGGCTGAGGATGGATTAAAAAACAAGCCGACGATCGAAAAGCTGCGAAAAAAGGAAATCCAGATGAACCAGATCGTCCAAAACAAGGCGGAAAGTCTCATCAAAAAGATGCAGAATACTTACCAGACAGATATTTTTGGCTTCGGCGAGGAGCTCCGCAGACACCAGTACGCGTTTTGGAAGACCCATGAAAACAATTGGGAACAAATCTTCAAGGACGCGGAAGTCCATGTCAGCGTTGAAGTCTTTATCAGGCGGATCGGTCAGTTCAAATAATAATATAATGGGTAATCAGAACGATTACACACAAAATAAACAGCGTGTAGCTGCCGAATTTTGCATATTTTGCATCGCGCGTCAGCTGTCTGTTCTGGTACGCCACATAATAGCGAAAACGCAAGATCAGTCCCGTCACAAAAAGGAGCAGACCCAAATAGTAGGATGTCAGCGACTCTAAATAACCAATCACCAAGGAGAAGCCCATGTGTTCACCTCATCTCGCCCAATCTCGATTCTCTCTATCTAGTATCGGTCAAACACAGCTTGTTATAGTCTTGGCTCTCCTAGCGAGTCATGTGAATAGCCCTCTGCAGTCGAACCATTCCTTCCCGAATCGCATCCGGCTCTTCCCATGAATAGGTCAAGCGCATCCATCCCACTTCTGCGCCATACACTGTACCGGGCGTAAAGACGATTCCCTCGCGGATAGCAGCATCCAGCAATACACGCTCGTCTCGAGGCTCGCGCAGACGACACCATACATGATAGCTGCCTTCCGGGACGCGCCACTCGGCATCGTCAGCCAGATAAGCGTTCAAAGCATCCAGCATCGCTTGGCGCTGTTGGTAGAGATAGGCTGGGAGCCGTTCCATCTGCTCGCGCCATTTGCCGCTTTCCAAAAAGATCCTCGCCAGCTGCTGGGATATGCTGCTCGTGCCAAAATCCATCTGCTGCTTGGCATCCGCCAGTCTTTCTACCACAGACCTGGGCCCGACCAGCCAGCCAATCCGCAATCCAGGTGCGACTGTTTTGGAAACACTGTTGACGTACAAGACCGTTCCACTGGGATCGATCGCTTTGATCGGGAGTGGCGGTCTTTTGCTGTCTTTCAGCGTTAGAGCTCCGTAAGCGTCATCCTCGACGAGTGGAATGCGCAGCTCCATGCAAATGTCGAGAAGCTGCCTCCTCCGCTGGTCACTGAGCACCGTTCCCGTCGGATTGTGGTAGGTCGGATTGACAAAAACCATACGCAGCTTGTGCTCGCGATGAAGGTGGCGGATGTCGTCCACGATGATTCCTTCCTCATCCATCGCGATCCGGTACAGCCTCAGACCTGCCGACGTAAACAAAGCCAAGGAATACGAATAGGACGGTCCTTCCATCGCCACCGCATCACCTGGGCTGAGCAGGCAAAGCGAGATGAGATGCAGGGCTTGCTGGGCTCCCGATGTGACGAGGATCTCTTCCGGAGACGCTGCGATCCCATACTGTGATCTGAGGTGCTCGGACAGGACTTCACGCAAGCCCGGATCCCCTTTTGGATGCGAGTACCCCAGTTCAAAATGGGATTGGGAGAGTCGCAGCAGCTCCTGCGTGTCAAGTGAGGGTATCTGCGACGTCGCGAGCTCGGCCCTTGCCAGATTGACGATCGACGAATCGTAGCATGCCTCTTGGATTCTTTTGACGAGAGGATACGCAGGTAAAAATGCGCCCCCGTTCGTATATTTGTGCCAGTTCGGCACTCGCTGCACCCCCCACAAATGCCGGCTGACCCACGTCCCGCTTCCTTGCCAGGATTGCAGTAATCCGGCTGAGCGCAGCTCTTCGTATGCCGCAGATACCGTCCCTCTGTTTACACCCAAACGCTGAGCCAGCGACCTTTCTGCCGGCAAGGAAGTGCCAGGCGGCAAATCACCTAGAATGATTTGCTGCTCCAGCCACTTGGCAATCTGCTGGTAGACAGGAGTATCTGCTTGCTTGTCTGGCTGCCACTCCATTGTCGTCATCCTCCCTTCCAAGATAAATCCCCGTACTTTGACGTTCGACAAATTGGCCTACCAAACCTCCTGCCAATTGGCTCTACTCAATCTTCGCCACTCGCCTTACGATGGGGAAAACCAGCTTTAGCCAAACAAAGGAAGGCGATTTCAATGAAAGTGGACGTATCCATGAAAGAAAAACAGATCACACCTCCTGCCGAGGTAGCGCTGGGGATATCCAATGAAAAAGCAGGGATGCTCTACGGACTATTGGGGGTTTGCAGCTTTAGCCTGACCCTGCCTGCAACAAAAGTGGCGCTAACCGCTCTGACACCCATGACGGCCGGACTGGGACGCGCTTTGGTCGCTGCGATCCTGGCTGCCATTGTTTTGCTCATCAGACGCGTTCCCACTCCTACCTGGAAGGAAACAAGGCAGCTGCTTCTCGTCGCAGGCGGTGTGGTGATCGGCTTTCCCTATTTCTCTGCTTGGGCGATGCAGCGGATTCCTGCCACTCACGGTGCCATCATCATCGCGCTCCTGCCGCTCGCGACTGCTGGTGCTGCGGCGTTTTTCTCCGGGGAGCGCCCCGCTCGCATGTACTGGTTCTCTAGCGGTGTCGCCTGTCTCGCCATTCTTGTGTACGCGGCAAGCTCTGGATTCGGGGCGCTGCAATGGGCAGATTTGTCGCTGCTTGCCGCTGTTATTGCCGCAGCAATCGGTTATGCAGTAGGAGGACAGCTCGCACGTACGATGGGCGGCTGGCAGGTCATTAGCTGGTCCCTGGTCTTCTCCTTCCCTTTTCTCGTCATCCCTATCGCAGGTCCGCTCCTCTCCCAGCTCCAAAACGCCTCGTGGACAGCGTGGATCGGTTTTAGCTACGTCAGTGTCATCAGCCAATTTCTCGGCTTCTTCGCCTGGTACCACGGGCTGGCAATCGGTGGGGTGGCAAGAGTCGGCCAGACTCAGTATCTCCAGCCGTTTCTCACCATCTTCGCCTCGTACTTCCTGCTCGCTGAGTCTGTTACGCTCGGTGCCGTGCTAGCCTGCGTGATCGTAGTCGCATCTGTAGCCAAGGGACGGACGGCATCCGTGCGGCAAAAGGCGTAACGAAAAACACCGACCACTTTTTTTGCGGTCGGTGTTGCTTTTTATTCCTGCCGTGTTTTCAAGTAAAATGCCTGATTGAGACGAATCGCCAGCTGTTGAACGGCTTCTGCATCTACCTCTTCCGGCAGGCTGGAGCACTCATACGCAATCGTCATCTGAGCGAACAGCTCCTCTGCATAGGCGAGCAAATCGCCTGCTGGCCATTCCCCTTGTTTGATTGCTAAAAGCTCCTGCGCGTTTGGCCGCGATACGCGCAGCTCTCCCGTCTCCAGCAGCTCTCGTCCCATCTGCAGCAGACGGATCAGGTGATGAGCGTTTTTCGCGTCGTACGCTTCTTTTTCGCTCGCCAGCTTGCGCAGATTCCGGATAGCATAGCCGCCGTACGAGTGGTACAAACGCTTGGAGAGAAACAGCTCCCGATGGGCCCGCAGCTCCTCTCCCGCCTCGGTTACGTACACCATATTCTTTGGCTCCACATAGAGCATCTCCACGATATTCGGGTTTCCCTTTACTGCCAGGCGTATATATTTGTTCAGTGCGTAGACGACCAGATCGGGTTCTGCCAAAATGGTCTGCTCATACGTCTGCAGCCCAAAGACCGCTTCCACCGGAGCAAAAGCAATTCCTCGCAGGTCGATATCGCTGCTGGCTGTACTTGTACCGTAGCTGCGGCTTCCGGCAAAAGCTAAATAGCATAGATGATCTGCAAGCTCTGGCGCCTGCTCCCATACGGATTGCATGAAGTCCTGGCTCATGGCTGCTCCCTCATCACGACTGTTCTTTGTCGAGCATGTTTCCGATGTATGCCGGCTTGTAATGTTCACCTTCGAGCGCTTTTAGAACATCCTCCTGTCTGGTAATGCGATACTGGGGAAGCGTTTTCCAATCCGTAAGCGATACCCAGCCCGCCCACTCGATCTGTTCGCCTTCAACCCCCCCTGGTATCGGAGCCGTCTCCTTTCCTACTACTTTTGCCAAGACAGCGATCCCGATCGTGTGTTTTCCATCTCCTGCCCGATCGATGCGTTCGTCCACCCAGAGCAGGCGATCCATCTCCACCTTCAAGCCCGTCTCTTCCCATACTTCTCTTCGGGTCGCATCTGGCAGCGCTTCCAGAAACTCAATATTCCCACCGGGGAGACTATACCCGACTGCACCACCTGATTTTTCCCGAATCAACAGGATTTGTCCTTGATGCTCAACAACTACGGTCACTCTCATTCGAACTGTTTTCATCCCGCTCGCTCCCTTCTCATATGGCTGGGTTACGCTTGAAGTCCAGGGAATCGACACCGGTACGTATAAACAAGTCCTCCAATGCATCCAATCCATGCTGCATAGCAAACGACGCCTCCGATGATGCGATGGCATGCAGCATCAGGAAAGTGATGACTTCTACGCCGTTCGTATAATAGTCAAAGCCATCCTCTTCAAAATCAGCGGGTGTCGTGATCACAAAGTCCAAATGGGAAGACTCCTGAATCGAGCTTCCCAGAAAAAAGGCATCTCCCGGCGTAAGACGCCTGCGCTCTTGCTCCCATTTTCCGATGACCTGATTGGCTACGCGGGCCAGCATGGTGATCATCTCGCGCTCAAAACGGTAAGAGTACATGAGACACTCGCAGGCACCTGTCCGGTGCAGCTCAAGAGTGGCGTACGTCCACCATCCACGTTTTTTGGTGGGCGGATAAACGGCGATCAAAACGTCCGCTTCCTCTGATTGATACAGATTCCCCCGGCTGCCAAAAGCCCGCTCGCCGTGGTCCAACAACTGCTTCACTACTATCATATGTGACTCCCTGCCCTGCATCAGCTTTATCTACAGTATAAGCGAAAATCTGCAAAGAAAGAGCCGGGCATTGCCTATCTTTGTCCCCAGCTTTGTCTCCATTTTTCAGATTGCGCTGGCGATCTCTTTTTTCTTCTGCAGCCATATCCGCCTTTTGTGGATGTCGCTTCGCATGACAAAAAAAACCCTTCTGGCTTTTTCAAGCGTGAAGGGCTGGCTGTTCTATTTTTCTCCGCTTTGGTCACTCTTCGTTCTCAACCATCCGTCTGAGGAACAGCTTCAAGCGCTTCGTTTTGGGATATTTAAAGAATTCCTCGGGTGGACCCTCTTCGACGATGACCCCTTTATCGACAAAAACCACTCGATCCGCCACCTCACGGGCAAAGCCCATCTCATGTGTCACGATCAGCATGGTCATTCCTTCCTCCGCCAATCGCTTCATGACGCGCAATACTTCTCCTACCAGCTCGGGGTCCAGTGCAGACGTAGGTTCATCAAAGAGCATCACCTGGGGCTTCATCGCCAGTGCTCGGGCAATGGCAACCCGCTGCTTCTGTCCTCCAGAGAGCTTGGAAGGGAAGACATTGGCTTTCTCAGCCAGACCGACCTTTTCGAGCAATGCCTTCGCTTCAACCTGCGCCTCTTCCTTTGACTTTTTCAGGACTTGGATGGGCGCCAGCATAATATTGTCCAAAACGGTTTTGTGCGGGAACAAGTGAAACTGTTGAAAAACCATCCCGATCTCGCGCCTTGCAGCTTCGCTGTGCAAGATGTTCTGTTGATTGTACTGGATCGAACCCGCATTGAACGTCTCCAGACGGTTGATGCACCTAAGCAGTGTACTTTTGCCCGATCCGCTGCTTCCAATAATGACGACAACCTCTCCTTTGGAAATGGAAAGATTGACGCCTTTTAAAACCTCGATTTCCCCAAAGCTTTTATGTACCTCTTTGAGCGCTACGATTGGATGATCGGCCATCGCGTGATTCCTCCTTGCCTTCATGCCTTGCTTATTCACTCGCCCGCACTTTTTTCTCCAGTTTGTTAATCAGCTTGGTCGCAAGCAAGGAAGCAATATAGTACAAGGCTGCCGCTGCGATATACAGCTCGATCGGCTTGTACGTGGTACTGATAATACGCTGCGCCGATCTCGTCAATTCAACCAGTGTAATCGTGGACACCAGCGAAGAATCCTTGATGAGCAGGATCAATTGATTGCCCAGTGGAGGTACGATGATCTTAAAAGCCTGTGGCAGAATGATCAGACGCATCGTCTGGGATGGTGTCAGCCCAAGTGCATGAGCAGCTTCGTGCTGTCCTTTTTCCACGGCCAAAATACCGCTTCGAATAACCTCTGCGACGTACGCGCCTGTGTTGATGCCAAGTCCCAGCACAGCCGAAGGGAAAGGATCGATCGTGAGCCCCAGCTGCGGCAGCCCGTAGTAGATGAGAAATAATTGCACAAGCAGTGGAGTCCCGCGAACAATATCGATGTACTGCGTCGCGATCCACCGAACGATCTTCACCTTGGAAAGCTTGGCTAGCGCTGCCACCATCCCCAGCACCAGCCCCAACGCCATGGAAATGACCGTCACTGTGACCGTAATCCAGGCCCCTTGTAACAAAACGGGAATCGAATCGATCATTAATTGAAAGTCCACGTCTGATCACTCCCCCTCATGTTGCACATGGACGGCACCCTGTCTTACTTGACACCAAAGTGTTGAATCGCCATTTTTTCGTAGGTTCCGTCCTTGGTAATCTCTTCGACAGCTTTGTTTACTTTTGCTAAAAGATCAGCGTCGTCCTTGCTCATGGCTACTCCGATTTGTTCCTCATACAGAAGACCATCCAGCAGCTTCAGCGGGCGCTTCGTTTCGTTGATCGTAAAAGCTCCAATAAATTTGTCTGTGACCATGGCATCGATTCGCTTGTTTTCCAGATCGGTCAGCTGCGCTACCTCGGAGTCGTAGGTCTTGACGTTTGCCCCCAGTTTTTTCGCCTCTTCCTCATACGTCGTCCCCAGCGTGACACCTACGCTCTTCCCTTTCAGATCTGCCGGTGAGTGGATGTCCTGATTGTCCTGGTGTACGACAATCGCTGCACCGGATACATAGTAAGGCGAGCTGAAATTAACCGATTCCTTGCGTTTCTCCGTGATCGCCATACTTCCGATAATCAATTCGTATTTTTTGGCCAGCAGTCCCGGGATCATCCCGTCCCAAGCGGTGCTGATCACCTCTACCTTTCTGTTCAAACGCTTCCCGATCTCATTGGCGTAATCGACGTCAAAGCCAACCAGCTTTCCTTCCTTGTCCACGAAGCTGAACGGAGGGCTCGCTTCGGTAACCGCGATCTTCAGCGTCTCCTCGCCTCCCCCTGCGCCCGCACCGGCGCTATCCTTGCCACACCCTGCGACAAACAGCATCATGGCCGAGGCAAGCACCAGTGGCAGAACAGTCCATTTGCTTTTCTTCATGAATGATACCCCCTGATATTTGTTTTTTCCTGTGCTATGGATACAGCCTTGTTTCTTTATTTGACAGGAAGTCCGAGGATTTTTCTGGCTTCTGCCGGAGTCGCGATTTCGCGCCCGCACTCTTTGGCAACACGGACGATTCTTTCGACCAGCTGGGCGTTGCTTTGTGCCAAAACACCTTTGGAGTAGTAAACGTTGTCCTCGAACCCGACTCGGACATGTCCTCCCATCGTAATCGCGATCAGTGCCAGCGGGAGCTGATTACGGCCGATTCCCGCAACCGTCCATGTCGCTGTCTTCGGGATGCTCTCTACCAGATAGACCAGATCGCGTGGCTCAGCTGTAATCGCTCCTGAGACTCCCATTACGAAATCAAAATGGAGGGGCTCACGAACCAGACCCTTTTTCAGCAAATCCAGTGCATTCGCGATCATTCCGCGCTCGAATATTTCAAATTCCGGCTTGACGGAAAGCCGCAGCATTTCCTCTGCGTACTTTTCGATGTATTCCCGTGTATTCATGAAAACATCGCCGCCAAAATTGCAGGTTCCGGTGGTCAGCGTCGCCATTTCCGGCTGGAGATAAACGGGCTGCAAGCGTTCCTCGAGCGTATGCCACGTTCCTCCCCCTGTCGATGGCTGGATGATCACATCACATTTTTTTGCAATTTTGGAAAAAATCTCGCGATAGACCTCGATGTCCTGAGTTGCTTCACCCCGCTCATCCCGCGCATGGATGTGTACGATCGAAGCACCTGCTAAATAGCACTCGTAGGCAGCTTGGGCAATTTCGTCTGGCGTTACGGGGAGATTGGGCTGCTGTTCCCGGGTCGTTTCTGCGCCTGTTAAGGCTGCCGTGATGATCAGCTTCTCCACATTACTCTCCTCCCAGCGTATCCTGCGTCAGGCGTTGTTTATCCTTAGGTACCACACAAGTCCCGGATGCTCGACAAACAAGCAGCCGCTCGGACAGTACTTCCGCTGCCGAGTCGCTCAAATCGGGTCGGCTGCGGATGACTTTATGGGCGGTAAAGGACATTTTGCGGGAAGTGTTCCCCATCTTTTCGATCTGTCCAACTGCTTCGATGTAATCTCCTGCGTACACGGCATGAAGAAATTCTACTTGGTCATAGGCGACGAACAGCCCTTCGTCCCCATCCGTGCGGATCAAAAGCTCGGTAGCTACATCGCCAAACAGTTGCAGCATTTTGGCTCCATCTACGAGATTGCCTCCATAATGGCTGTCATGTGCGCTGATTCGTACGCGTATAAGTGCAGTGTCCACAGGCAGTTCCCCTTTTTTACTTCCTAGAATGGAAATGATCAATGAGATACTCCCTTATACAGGCACAAAGCATGCCAACCATCTGCGCGGGAAAAAGTGCGAGTCACAGTGGATTGCTTATTCACTTTTGGATAGGAAATTGGCTAAAAAGGATGGTTTTTCCCTGTGTTTTCAGGCAGTTTCGTACTTATTTACATTCGGATAAGGATTATTCACTTTCAAATAGGCTTTTGTACTGCTTCAGCTTTCTTACTACGCTAGGCTGGCTGATGCCCAGTACCTTCGCCATCTCTGTCGTACTTTTGCAATCCTGGTAGGCTTGCTGGAGCAGCATCCGCTCTACCTCCCGCAAAGTCTCGGGCAGCGTCCGATTGGCCTGCTCTGGCAGCGGAGTCTGCACTTTTCCCACAATACTCTCTGGCAAATCATCGACAGTAATGACGCTGTCATCAACGGTCAGTACCAGCCGCTGCACCATATGCTCGAGCTCCCTGACATTGCCGGGCCACCGGTAGGCAAGCAGCTTGTCAATGGCTCGTTGATGGAGGACAAGCCTTCGATCATACAGCTGATTGAAACGATCCAAAAAGCTCAGCAGCATCCTCAAAATGTCTGCCGAGCGCTCGCGCAGCGGCGGAATGTTGATGGGGAACACGATTAACCGGAAATATAAATCTTGCCGGAACTCTCCTCTTTCTACCTTTTCCAGCAGGTCCACATTGGTTGCTGCCACCAAGCGAAAATCTACCTTTTTCGGTGTTGTTCCTCCTACCCGATAGAAGGTTTTTTCCTGGATCAGCGTCAGGAGCTTGACCTGCAGCTTCATCGGCAGCTCGCCGATTTCGTCCAAAAACAGCGTTCCCTTCTCTGCCTGTTCGACCAAGCCTTTCTTTCCTTTTTGGCTGGCACCGCTGAACGCACCTGGCTCAAAGCCAAACAGCTCGGATTCCAGCAGGCTTTCCGGGATGCTGCCACAATTGATCTCGACAAAGGGCTTTCCTTTGCGAGAGCTCTGGTGATGCAGCTGACGGGCAAAGGTGGTCTTTCCCACGCCAGATTCCCCCGTCAAGAGTACGGACACATCGATTTCCGCCACTTTGCGAATCGTGTTTTCCACCTTGACCATGCACTGGCTGCTCCACGGGATATCCGTCAGCGACTGTGTGTTGCGCAGCTTGTCCAGTTCTTCCTTGACTGTTTCCATTTCTTTTTCTACGGTTTGCAAATGCTCCCGGAGCTGGAGAAGCTCCGTTATGTCATTGGCGCAGCAGACAACGTACATCAGCTCGCCCGCTTCGTCATAAAAAGGCGTGGCAGTTACAAACACCTTGTTTCCTGTACCTGACTCCTGAATCAGCGTCTCTTTTTTCCCGGATCGAAAGACGGCCTTGGCTGCGGACGGGAAAAAGATGCGTCCCTTCTCCATATCGTCTACCGTTTTTCCGAGCAAATAGTGCTTGGAGACCGAGTAAACCTCCTCCAAAGCGCCGTTGATATAGACGATGACGCCGTTCTTGTCCACGATCGTTATATCGTTATGGAGCGTGTCCATGATTTTTTCCCAATCCCAGCTGTACATGACTTTCACTTCCCTCTAAATAATGTACACTATGATTAATTATTAATATGGCACACAAATTGCAATTTTCCTACTAAAAGAAACATGAGGAGGCGATTCATTTGAAAACAGGGTGTCCATATGGGAGTCATCGCGTACTAGAACCGGCAGGCGTCCTTCCTCAGGCCGCATGGAAATTGGATTCATCGATGCAGCTCTACCATAACGAATTGCGAATCGATGTGGAGACGTTAAATATCGATGCCGCCAGCTTTCGGCAAATGCGCGAGCAGGCAGGCTCTGATGAGGGTATCGCAGAAATCATCCTGCAAACCGTTCAGGAACGAGGAAAGCAGCACAATCCAGTGACAGGCTCAGGTGGAATGCTGATCGGTACGGTCCGAGAGATTGGCCCCGGATTTACAGGCGCTGTACAGGTAGGCAGTAAAATAGCAACGCTCGTTTCTCTTTCTTTGACGCCCCTGCAGCTGGAGAAGATTCACTCGATCGAGATGAATAGCTGCCAGGTGGCGGTTAGCGGACAGGCGATTGTTTTTGAAAGCGGACTGTTTGCCGTCCTTCCTGAGGATCTGCCGCAAGAGTTCGCACTCGGAATTCTCGATGTGGCTGGTGCACCTGCTCAAACAGCCAAGCTCGTTCAAGCAGGCGATACCGTGCTGATCATCGGTGCCGGGGGAAAATCCGGCATGCTCTGCCTCTATGAAGCGAAACACCGCGTGGGCGTAACGGGCCAAGTAATCGCCCTGGCTTACGATGAAAGAGATTATGAACGCGTCCAACGCTCCCAGCTCGCCGATTCCATCCTCATGGGCGATGCTCGCGATTCGCTCGCTGTTTTGCACAAGGTACAGGCAGTGACAGCTGGAGCTCTCGCTGACCTGACGATTAACTGCGTGGATGCACCCGGAACCGAAATGAGCTCGATCCTGTGCACGAAAGACAATGGCACGGTCTACTTTTTCAGCATGGCAACCAGCTTCACGGCAGCTGCCCTGGGAGCAGAAGGCGCGGGCAAGGACGTGCGTATGCTGATTGGCAACGGCTATACCAAAGGGCATGCGGAAATGGCGCTTGCGGCGGGAAGGCGTATGCGGCAGATGGGGGTTTTGTAAAAGCACTTGGCTGGGCAGGGCTGCGGGGCTGCGGGAGTGGAGAAGCCTGTTTCCATTCTGCGCTCCAGGCTGCGTCCTACTGGGGGTGGTTGCTGGCCGCTGCGCCATGCTTCCGAGGGAATCGCCAAAGTCGCTCCGCTTCGCAGGGCATCATGGGTGGCGATTCTTTTGCCTCGGAATCACGGCTCCGCTGGGTGGGACTCCACAGTCGCTCCGCCTGGAAACAGTCTTCTCCTGCGAGCTGCTGGCTTCCTTGCGTGTTTTTACAGAGTGGGGGAACAACATAAGGTTGCCAACGAGTTGGCAACCTTATGTTGTCCATTCTGCGCTCCGGGCTGCGTCCTACTGGGGGCAGTTGCTGGCCGCTGCGCCATGCTTCCGAGGGAATCGCCAAAGTCGCTCCGCTTCGCAGGGAATCATGGGTGGCGATCCTTTTGCCTCGGAATCACGGCTCCGCTGGGTGGGACTCCACAGTCGCTCCGCCTGGAAACAGTCTTCTCCCGCGAGCTGCTGGCTTCCTTGCGTGCTTTTACAGAATGGGGGAACAACATAAGGTTGCCAGCGAGTTGGCAACCTTTGTTGTCCATTCTGCGCTCCGGGCTGCGTCCTACTGGGGGTGGTTGCTGGCCGCTGCGCCATGCTTCCGAGGGAATCGCCAAAGTCGCTCCGCTTCGCAGGGAATCATGGGTGGCGATCCTTTTGCCTCGGAATCACGGCTCCGCTGGGTGGGACTCCACAGTCGCTTCGCCTGGAAACAGTCTTCTCCTGCGAGCTGCTGGCTTCCTTGCGTGCTTTTACAGAATGGGGGAACAAGTTAAGGTTGCCAACGAGTTGGCAACCTTTGATTTCCATTCTGCGCTCCGGGCTGCGTCCTACTGGGGGTGGTTGCTGGCCGCTGCGCCATGCTTCCGAGGGAATCGCCAAAGTCGCTCCGCTTCGCAGGGAATCAAAGGTGGCGATTCTTTTGCCTCGGAATCACGGCTCCGCTGGGTGGGACTCCACAGTCGCTCCGCCTGGAAACAGTCTTCTCCTGCGAGCTGCTGGCTTCCTTGCGTGCTTTTAGAGAATGCGGAAGGGAAAATCTTCTTTTTTGGGGCACTCCTGTTTGGGGGCTTTACTGTTTGCGTTCTTCACTAGCTGGGGCTGCCGGAGCCGCTTGCGCCCTTCTTTCCGTTTGGATCACGCTGTCCAGATTGGTTTTGGCATGATTGATTTGTTCCTGCGTCAAAGGCTTGCCGATTGCAAAGCTTTTGATGATTTTCTCGAGTGTTGCCGTGTCAAAATCCTCTCGGGCGTACATCTCGACGGTGAAGTCCTCATCCTCCCAAATCACAATCCCGTTCGCATAGTAGACTTTCTTCCCTGCGAGTACTTCTGTTTTTACTTGGCCGGTGGTTTCGATGCCGTTTTCTCCTCCCTGCGAAATCAGGAAGTTCACGGTTTTCTCGCCTTGTGCGTACTGAACCTCGACCATGCTTTTTCCGTGGATCACGGTGTTGACGTATGCAAAATCAGCCATCCAGGTTGGCGCCGGGAAATTGATGCCGATGGTGGTACGTGCTTCTTCCAACGACAGCTTTGGCTGGGCGGGCAGCTCCACTTCACGGGATTCAGCTACTTTTTCCTGATCGACAGACTCATGGCTTTCCACTGCTGGCCGTTCCTTGTCCACTTGCACGATTTCCATATTCCCTACTTGAAAACGGGCCAAAATGGATTGAATCATTCCTTGCGCGTAAGAGGTCGTTGAAAGCGCTCCGCCAATGAGCATGAGAGCAACAGCAGCGGCTGTAGCCGTTTTCCATTTTCTTTTCATCATCGTCATCCCATCCTTTTTCGAGTCTTGAGGCTGAACTTCTCCCGCCTCCATTTTTTGCAGCAGACGTTTGTAAATGCGCTCCTTTGCTAAAGTGCGCTCGATCTCACTCTTCTCCAGCAGATCAACGGCATCTCGGCAATCTTCCCAATTGTGTTTTTTACTCATCCTTGAACCTACCTGTCTCCAAGATTTTCTGTAGCTTTTTTAAACTCCTGTAGACGACGACACCAATGTTGGATTCGCTAACCCCCATCAGTTCAGCGATTTCTGCATTTTTCAGGCTGGCGGCAAATTTCAATGCGAGGATATTGCGTTCTTTGTCCCGCAGCTTTGCCAAGGCATGGAACAATGCCTGATGAGCATCATCCCGGATGGCCAGCTCTTCGGGGGACGGCTTCGGGAGAATCAATTCGGTAATGGAATCCAGCGAAAAATGGAATCTCTTTTTCTTTCTGCGAAAGTAATCCGTTACGGCATTTCGTACAATCGCAAAGAGCCACACATCGAATTTGGCTTTTTCCTCTGAGAAATGATCGTACTTGGAAATGACCGCCTCAAATACTTGGCTGCAAATATCCTCTGCCTCATACTGATTTTGAACCCGGTAGTAGATATACTTGTACACCCTGTCAAAATACTCTTCATATATCTGTGTAAACTGTTCGGTGGAGATAACGCCTCCACGGAGCTCGTCTTTTCGCATCTGGTAAATCTCCTTGTTTAGTTGAGCACTCTCCAACATCTCTCCTCCTTTCCACCTTTGCTGTCTGTTACGACTGTTCAAGGAAATTTACATATGTTAATACGTGGTTATCCGAAAAGCATTAACAAATGTGCTGAAGGCATTTTTCCTTCACCGGAAATTTCTCCAGAAACAAAGCCAATAACCCTTGGACGTAAATACAAGGGCCACGTTTAAGGATGAAGTGCCTTCGAATAGCAAAATACGCGTCCGAGCGACTGACCACCCAATGGTGATAGCCACTCGGACACGTATTTATACACGTTTCGTATAGACGAAGTTGGATCAACCGATAGCGGTCTGGAAGAAAGTACTTTTCACAGCTTATGGGCAACAGCGAGAATGTCATCGATCACAAAGATTTCCGCCGACCAGCGTGTCAAACGGTACGCTTTCAGACAATTCCCCATCGGTTATTGGGTTACTCCAGAGTGACTCTCTTCACCTTTGTTACATTTTTGCGGGTGACGATTTGTGCGACAAATTCTTGGTGGCCATTGCCCTGGCTAACCAAATTATAATGGGCATACACAATAGTAGGCGGCGGGTTGTTTGGGTTGATTCGGCAAGTCACCGTTCCATTTTTGTTGATCCCATACAATAATTTGCCATTCTTGACGTCCGTCTTCGTTCCGACTTTGAATTGAACCGCGATGCATGCACCTGCTTCGATAAATCCCTTCTTCGGACTGCATGGTGGTGTAAAGTTTGGCGTCTTCAAAATTGCCAATACATTCGCTCGTGATAACGTGAGATTTTCCGTTTTCATCGTTACTGCGTTACCCACATGGCGAATAACCACCTGAGCCGAGGTGCTTGCCTCTTTTTGGGCCAGTTTTCCGTTATGCACACGTAATTGGCCATTTTTATTTTTATACAATACCCCTACACAAGCACCTTTATTGATAGCTGGAATCACTGGCATATGACTGTCTTCCCCCCTTTCTCGCTTCCTACGATTGCTTGTTGATCACAAAATCAAGCCACCAGCCGTCTTGTGGATGGAGCGTAGCTGGATTACCGCTCGTATTCACAGCTGATATGACAAGCTCTACTCCCTTGGCTTCAGCTGACTCGATAAAAAGCACGGTGTTGAGATTTGGTGAATCTTCTTTATTGGATGTAGACTGCCAAAAACGTTTTGAACCTCTCACTTGCACTCTTAAACGAATATTGTTGTTTTGGAAATTCAATCGCGCGCCTCGAATCACCAAAAACGCCGACGAAATGATGCCCACGGTTATGATCTGGACATTCCTCCGTTGTCTTCCGCCGATCGAAAAGGATTTCGCTCCCCCTACATCCCCGCTCAACGTAAATCTTTCCAGACGCGTCACTTGATTGATCTGCCATTTGGTTTTCTATCTTACTTTGCTCTTGATTAGACTTCGCTTTTTCGGCATTTCTTGTCACCTCTCTACATAAGATGCTGATCGTGAACATTTTGAAACGGACAAAGGTATATAGGTGAAAAAGCCGCTGTACTTAACGGTTTCTGACAGGAGCCACCATTTCACGTTCATACTTCAAAAAATGCAAAAAACCTCATCATTCCCATGATGAGGTTTGCCGCTCTTACCTAATTTCCATAATTCACTTTGCTTCGCATTGCCGTTCTTTTCGCTCTTCTTCTGAAGCACAATCCGCAGATTCGTCGATCACTGCTTTCGTTCAGCCTGTTACATAAAAAAGGGTGGCGCACAAGCTCAAAGAGCAGCACGCCATCCCTTTCATTTTCATACTTACCCGATAGAGCCTTCCATCTCGAACTTGATCAAACGATTCATCTCAACCGCGTACTCCATCGGCAGTTCTTTGGTGAACGGCTCGATGAAGCCCATGACGATCATCTCGGTTGCTTCTGCTTCGGAGAGGCCGCGGCTCATCAGGTAGAACAGTTGAT
Source organism: Brevibacillus nitrificans (assembly GCF_003710965.1). Lineage (NCBI taxonomy): Bacteria > Bacillati > Bacillota > Bacilli > Caryophanales > Paenibacillaceae > Brevibacillus > Brevibacillus nitrificans. The sequence goes on from NZ_RHHU01000005.1 coordinate 134,663, forward strand.
CCTCGGATACTTTGGAAACGGTCGCTTCGTGCTCGAGCGTGATGTTGTCGTTCATGATCTCGTTGTACGGGATCGTGTCGGACGTGGACAGCTTATCGAGAATCAGCGTGTCGCATTTGATGTTGGACTTGGAGCCTTCCGACTTGCGTCCAAACTGCGACAGGCCGCGATAGGTTACTTTACCGCCATCACGGGAGATGGATTTGGAAATGATGGTCGATGTGCAATCCGGAGCCAGGTGAATCATTTTCGCACCTGCGTCCTGGTGTTGTCCTTTTCCTGCTACCGCGATGGAAAGAACAGTACCTTTTGCGCGAGGTCCTTTCATGATAACCGCTGGATATTTCATCGTCAGCTTGGAACCGATGTTACCGTCGATCCATTCCATGTTCGCATCCGCGTAAGCAACCGCACGTTTGGTAACGAGGTTGTATACGTTGTTGGACCAGTTTTGGATCGTGGTGTAACGGCAGCGTGCGCGCTCTTTTACGATGATTTCTACAACCGCGGAGTGCAAGGAGTCCGTGCTGTAGATCGGAGCTGTACAGCCTTCTACATAGTGAACGAAGGAATCTTCATCCGCGATGATCAGGGTACGCTCGAACTGACCCATGTTCTCGGAGTTGATACGGAAGTAAGCTTGCAGCGGAGTTTCTACTTTTACGCCTTTTGGCACGTAAATGAAGGAGCCACCGGACCATACAGCCGAGTTCAGGGCAGCAAACTTGTTGTCTGCTGTTGGGATAACGGTCGCGAAGTATTCCTTCACGATGTCTGGATACAGCTTCACTGCTGAGTCCATATCACAGAAAAGAACGCCCAGTTTCTCGAGGTCTTCCTGCATGTTGTGGTAAACAACCTCAGACTCGTACTGAGCGGATACACCCGCGAGGAACTTTTGCTCCGCCTCAGGGATACCCAGCTTGTCAAAAGTCGCTTTGATTTCTTCTGGTACTTCATCCCAGCTGCGACCTTGCTTTTCGGACGGCTTCACATAGTAGGTGATGCTGTCAAAGTCGAGGGAATCCAGATCGCCGCCCCATTTTGGCATTGGGAGGCTGTTGAAAATATCCAGAGCCTTCAAACGGAATTCCAGCATCCATGCTGGCTCGTCTTTGATACGCGAAATTTCTTCGACGATTTCGCGTGTCAGACCCTTTTTCGTACGGAATACGGAAACGTCCTTATCGTGAAAACCGTACTGGTAATCCTGTATTTCAGGGGCTTTTTTAGCCATCGTTGCTCACTCCTTTATTTTCATATGCTGAAAAGCTATTCCTGCTCGGCCTGTTTGATGCCTTGCTCCAGCGCCTTCCAAGCAAGCGTCGCGCATTTGATGCGGGCAGGGAACTTCGCGACACCAGACAGTGCCTCGATGTCCCCGAGATCGATCGAATCGTCGATCTCCTTGCCTTGCATCAAATCGGAAAACTTGTGAGCCAGCTCAAGCGCTTCTTCTACAGGCTTTCCTTTTACGGCATCCGTCATCATGGATGCGGAGGACATGCTGATCGAGCAGCCCTCGCCCATGAATTTCGCGTCCACCACCTTGCCCTCCGCCACTTTCAAGGAGAGCGAGATGCTGTCGCCACAGGTCGGGTTATTCAAATTGACAATGAGTCCGTCGGATTCCTCCAGCTTCCCGCGGTTGCGGGGCTTCTGGTAGTGATCCATAATCACGCGGCGGTATAAATCATCAAGAGAAGACATTGCCGAAATACTCCTTCGTCTTCTTCAATCCTTCTACCAGTACATCTACTTCTTCCTCTGTATTGTACACGTAGAAGCTTGCCCGTGCGGTAGCTGTGCAATTCAACCAGCGCATCAGCGGCTGCGCGCAGTGATGTCCGGCACGGACTGCGATTCCATAGCTGTCGAGTACCGTCGCCAGGTCATGCGGATGTACCGTATCCAGATTGAATGTTATTAAACTGCTGCGGTCCTGCTGCGGGCCGTAAATCGTTAAGCCTTCGATCTCACGCATTTGCTCCATCGCATATTTCACGAGTTGCTTTTCATGGCGTTCGATGTTGTCCATACCGATTTCGTTCAAAAAGTCGATCGCTGCACCAAGTCCGATAGCGCCCGCGATGATGGGAGTACCGCCTTCAAACTTCCATGGCAGCTCCTTCCACGTGGAATCATACAGCTCCACGAAGTCGATCATCTCGCCGCCAAATTCCATCGGCTCGACTCGCTCCAGCACTTCACGTTTCCCGTACAGCACGCCGATACCAGTCGGACCTGCCATTTTGTGAGCGGAAAACGCATAAAAATCGCAATCCAGGTCTTGGACGTCGATTTTTTTGTGAGGAGCTCCCTGCGCCCCATCCACCAGCAAAAGTGCGCCGTGCTCATGCGCGATTTTCGCAATTTCCTTGATCGGTGTAGTATCCCCGAGTACGTTGGAAATATGGTGAATCGCGACGAGTTTGGTGTTGTCCGTAACCGTTTCTCTCACTGCTTCCAGGGTCACGGTTCCGTCTTCCTGCAGCGGAATGAACTTAAAGGTAGCTCCGGTCGCCTTGGCTGCTTGTTGCCATGGAATGAAATTGGCATGGTGCTCCACGATCGTGGTCACAATCTCATCGCCTGGCTTCAGAACCGCGCGAGCATAGCCGTACGCTACGGTATTAATCGCCGACGTCGTTCCGCGGGTGAATACCACCTCGGCTGCTTCCCGAGCGTTTATGAACGCGCGAACCTTCTCGCGCGCTCCTTCATACGCATCTGTCGCCATGTTGCCCAGAGTGTGTACGCCACGGTGAACGTTGGAGTTGTATGCCTTGTAGTATTTATCCATCGCTTCCATTACCGGAATCGGCTTTTGGGAAGTCGCTCCATTGTCGAGATACACGAGCGGATGCCCGTTTACCTCTTGATGAAGGATAGGAAAATATTTCCGAAGCTCCTTGGCGTTCATTAGCCTAACTTCCTTTCGAGCGCTTGGCGAAGTCTGTTTCTCACTTCTTCTACCGGGATTTCAGCCACAACCGGATCGAGGAAGCCGAGAATGATCAGACGTTCTGCATTTTGACGGGTAATCCCGCGAGACATCAGGTAGTAAAGAGATTCTTCGCTGAAGCGTCCTACTGAAGCTGCGTGACCCGCTTTTACGTCATCCTCATCGATCAAAAGAATCGGGTTGGCGTCTCCACGAGATTTTTCGCTCAGCATCAGGATGTTCTCTGCCTGTACACCGTTTGCTTTTTCAGCGCCTTTTTCGATTTTGGTGATACCGTTCAAAATGCTGACTGCTTCACCTGTCATAACAGCCTTGCTGACCATATCAGACTCGGAATGTGTACCGATATGCTGTACTTGGGAAGTCAGGTTTTGTCGTTGGGAGCCTGTTCCGACAGAGATGGATTTGGTTTCGGCCGAAGAGCCGGTACCTTTGAGGATAGTGGTGTTGTTCGCAACGGTGTTGCCGTCGTTCATCTCGCCCAGAATCCACTCCATTTTACCGTCGCGATCAACAGTCGCACGACGGAAGCTGTAGTCGTGCACGTCTGTGGACAGGGAACGTACAGAAGCTACCTGCACGGATGCCCCTGCGCCTACGTATACTTCTACGATGCTGTTCGCTACCATGCTCGTGCCTTCGCCAGATACGAATGTATCCACGTAGATCACTTTGCTGTTCGCTTCCGCTACGATCAATACGTGCGGGGACAAAAGCGCATGGTCGCCAGCCACTTCAAACACTGCTTGCAGCGGCACTTCTACTTCCACATTTTTGGGAACGTAGATAAACACGCCGCCGTTCACTACTGCTGTGTGCAGAGCTGTCAGCTTGTGCTCGTCGAAAGCAACGACTGTTCCTACGTATTTTTGTACCAAATCGCTGTGCTCGACCAAAGCTTTGGCAAAAGAGGTAAAGATGACCCCTTTGCTCTTCAGCTCCTCAGAGACGGCTTCAAAAACAGAGGATGCATTTTTTTGCACCAGCAGGTTTTTTACGCTGTCTACATCGATTTGGGCTTTAACCAATTCACTGAGCTCGCTTGCTGCTGCTGCTTTGGCAGCCGTTTGAAACGGGTCAAACTCAGTGGTATTCCATTTATCAATTTTCGTTTTCTCCAAAGCGGGCAGTTGAAGCTCTCCCGCCGCTTGTAAGCCGGCGAGACGCTTTTCCAGGAACCAGGCAGGCTCCTGATTGGCTTTGGAGTACTCGGTGATCGCTTCAGAGTCGAAGCGGAGCTGTACATCCACACTCATTTCACTGCTGCCTCCTTCTTCCTACACGTTGGCGTTTACGGTTTCATCCTCGATGCCGAGCTCTTCCTTGATCCAGTCGTAGCCTTCTGCCTCCAGGCGTTCAGCCAGCTCAGGACCACCGGACTTCACGATACGACCCTGCATCATGACGTGTACGAAGTCAGGCTTCACATAGTTCAGCAAACGCTGATAGTGCGTGATGATCAAAAATCCGCGATCAGCGGAGCGCATTTCGTTTACGCCGTTCGCTACAATCTTCAATGCATCGATGTCGAGACCAGAGTCGATCTCATCAAGGATACAGAAGGTTGGTTCGAGGAGCATCATTTGCAGAATTTCGTTGCGTTTTTTCTCCCCGCCGGAGAATCCTTCGTTCAGGTAACGATGAGAGAAGGAATCGTCCATTTCCAGCGTGCTCATTTTCTTGTCCATCTCACGGATGAACTTCATCAGGGAGATTTCGTTGCCTTCACCGCGACGTGCGTTGATTGCGGAACGCAGGAAGTCGGAGTTGGTAACGCCGCTGATTTCGGATGGGTATTGCATCGCCAAAAACAGACCCGCGCGTGCACGCTCGTCAACTGCCATTTCCAGCAAGTCTTCGCCGTTGATAATGACTTCGCCTTCGGTTACCTCGTATTTAGGGTGACCCATCAGCGTAGATGCCAAAGTAGATTTACCGGTTCCGTTCGGGCCCATGATCGCATGGACTTCGCCGCCCTTAATTTCCAAATTCATGCCTTTGAGGATTTCTTTATCCTCGATCTTGGCGCGAAGGTTTTTTATTTGCAAATGCGGTACTGCTGTCATCTGAATTCCCTCCATAAACGTCAGAAGTGAGTTGGTTGATTCTCAATCCATTCTCAATACTCATCTTATAATAAGAATAATTATAAATCAAGGAATGAAACATATCTGTAATTTTTAAATCATTATATTTAAAAAGTCGGAAATTGGCGACAATGCTCCGCCCCTCCACCTGCTACTGGAACATCTTTCCCTCACCGCTCGCATGTAATACCCGGACAGCTTGATCATCCTCATTTTATCGTTTGGAAAAGGAACGGGTCCCTCTGCTTTTATTCCCATGACGGAGCCGTATCCAAGCGGCATTTTAAAAATTCCCGATATATCTGGCGGCTTGCCACAATACATATAACAGGATGAACCACCACACGAGAAAGGAGTGAGGAACCTTGCCTCAAGGATTGCATGAGATCGAGCTGGACCTTTCCATCTCCACGATCTGGGAGTTTGTTAGTGTCATGGACAACTGGATTCCGCTCGTCCCTGGCTACATCAGCCATGAGATCATCCATGCCCGTCAATCCACCTGGACCTTTTCGGGAGATATCGGCATCATGAAGAAAAAAATTCAGCTGCAGGTCGATATTACAGATTGGATCCAGCCCACTCTAGTCAGGTTTACCCTCACCGGCTTGAACGAAAATTTTGCCGGTGATGGCTACTTCCAGGCACAGGCGCTGAGTCCGAATCGTACGAAAATGACGGGTTTCCTCGACATTACCGCAAAAGGTGTGAAGGCCCCGATGGTGAACGCCTTCCTGAAAACCTCGATCCCCGAGCTGACACAAGAATTGACAGAAGCCGTTGCCAATCGCATGAAGGAACTGGCCTCGATTCCTCCCCATACGTGACGGCACATTGCCATGAACCCTCTATTCCCCAGAGGGTTTTTCCTTTCTCATAACCGCTCCTCCCTGTGTTAGGATAGGAGAAACGGCATCTGCCCAAACCGTAGTAAGGAGAACAAAGCGACTATGAGACTGGTATCGTGGAATGTAAACGGATTACGCGCTTGCGTAAACAAAGGCTTCCAAGCGTATTTCTCCCAAATAAATGCGGATATTTTCTGCATCCAGGAAACAAAGCTGCAAGAAGGACAATTTACAGCTGAATGCGGCGAAGAGTACGAGCAGTACTGGAATTACGCTATCAAAAAAGGCTACTCCGGTACGGCTGTCTTTACAAAGGTCAAGCCATTGTCCGTCCGTTATGGTCTGGAAGAAAATCACGAGCCTGAGGGACGTGTCATTACTCTGGAGTTTGCTTCGTTCTTCCTCGTCAATGTATACACGCCCAATGCCAAGCGCGACCTTTCCCGCCTGGATTACCGATTGGAGTGGGAAGATCGTTTCCGTCACTATCTGATGCAGCTCGACACCCAAAAGCCCGTGATCGTCTGCGGCGATCTCAATGTCGCGCACCAGGAAATCGACCTGAAGAATGCGAAATCCAATCGCAACAACTCTGGCTTCACTCCTGAGGAGCGCGGCAAGATGACGCAGCTGCTCGAATCCGGTTTTCTCGACACCTTCCGCTACTTCTACCCGGAGCAGACAGACGCCTATTCCTGGTGGTCCTATATGGCGAATGTCCGGGAGCGAAATATCGGTTGGCGCATCGACTATTTCCTCGCCTCGGAAAGACTGGCGCCTTCTCTCATCGACGCCAGAATTGACACCGCGATCCTGGGCAGCGATCACTGCCCTGTCATTTTGGAGATGAAAGACCAATAGCTCCATACTCTCCAACACAAAAACGGCTAGACCTCGCGTCTAACCGTTTTTGCTTGTTACGTTATTTGATTACGCTTTAGGACCTGCTTGTGCGATATCCGTTGCATTCGGGAATTTCTTTTGGAAGTTCTCAATGAAACGGGAAGCCAGATCAGCTGCCTGCTTATCGTAGTCTTCTTTGCTCGCCCACGTATTGCGTGGCTGCAGTACTTCTGCTGGTACGTTCGGGCAAGTGGTAGGTACTTGAACACCAAAGGTAGCGTCTGCTACGTACTCCACTTTTTCCAGCTCGCCGTTCAGTGCTGCTGTAACCATTGCGCGAGTATAGGACAGCTTCATACGGCTTCCTACGCCCACTGGTCCACCTGTCCAGCCTGTGTTCACCAGGTATACTTGTACGTCGCGCTCATCGATCTTCTTGCCGAGCATTTCCGCGTATACCACTGGGTGCAGCGGCAGGAATGGAGATCCGAAGCAAGTCGAGAACTCGGTTTGTGGAGCTGTTACGCCGCGCTCTGTACCTGCCATTTTGCTGGTGTAGCCAGACAGGAAGTGGTACATCGCTTGCTCTTTGGTCAGCTTGGAGATCGGAGGCAATACCCCGAAAGAGTCCGCTGTCAGGAACACGATTACGTTTGGCTGTGCTCCCACACCAGGGATCACCGCTCCGTTAATCATTTCAACAGGGTAAGCTGCACGGGTGTTCTCCGTATATTTTGCACTGTCGTAATTCGCTTTGTGTGTCTCGTTGTCGATATCTACGTTTTCCAGAACGGTACCGAATTGAATCGCGTTCCAGATTTGCGGCTCACCCTCTGCAGAGAGGTTGATGCATTTTGCGTAGCAACCGCCTTCGATGTTGAAAACGCCGTTGTCAGACCAGCCGTGCTCGTCGTCACCGATCAGGAAGCGGTTCGGGTCAGCGGACAGAGTCGTTTTCCCAGTACCGGACAGACCGAAGAACAGGGCAACGTCGCCATCTTTGCCTACGTTTGCCGAGCAGTGCATGGACAGTACATTGCGCTCAGGCAGCATGTAGTTCATTACGCTGAAAATCGACTTCTTCATTTCCCCTGCGTACTCGGTGCCACCGATCAAAACGGTTTTGTGCTCGAAGCTCAGCACGATGAACGTTTCGGAGTTTGTTCCGTGAACAGCCGGGTTCGCTTTGAAGTTTGGTGCATACACTACGGTGAACTCTGCTTCATGGTTCGCCAGTTCTTCATCGGACGGACGGATGAACAGCTGACGAGCAAACAGATTGTGCCACGCGTATTCGTTCACGACACGGATCGGCAGGCGGTAAGTCGTATCCGCACCGGCAAAACCGTCAAACACAAACAGCTCTTTTCCTTGCAGGTACTCAAGCACATCTTGCTGCAGACGGAGGAATTTCTCGGAGGAGATTGGTTGGTTAACCGGACCCCAGTTGATTTTATCGTGTACGGAAGCTTCGTCCACCACAAATTTGTCCTTTGGCGAACGGCCTGTAAACTTGCCTGTTAGCGCATTAAGCGCCCCCTTGTCGGTCAAAATCCCTTCGCCACGCTTAACCGCCATTTCTACGAGCTTCGCAACTGGCAGGTTATTATAGACCTTTGCAGCTCCCAAAATGTCAGTAAGCTTATGAACGGTGTTGGTTTCCATGTGTGAACGATCTCCTTCCCAAATGTATATCCATTATGATGACTAACCTTCGACTTCGGTAATACTATCCGTTAATACGGTCGCTCACCTCGAGAGTGACTCGAAATAAGTTTAATTATTGTCGCTCAATTTGTAATTAGTATATCACATTTAATCAAATAAGCTACATAATTTTATAATCTCTTATGGAGAATGTGTGAATACCACTTCTCACGCTAGTTTTCCCTTGTCCCCCCAGTTTTCCACACTAGCTCGGCAGTGAATTAATGGTACACAAAAAACCCGATACCAGCAAGGCATCGGGTTCTTGTTCACATAAGCTTCATTTACTTGCCCATTTTTTGCTTTACCTGTTTCAGACTTCTCTGCTCCAAATTATCGGAGAGAGTGGCTTCTTCTCCATGCCTCATACAGGGCTGCCACCCCCTTTTTAATGGACTCCTCATCACAGTACGTATAGCACAGCCGAGCAAAACGGGTACCGTCCACTCCTTCGAGGTAAAAGTTTTGTCCATCCAAGAAGCTGACTCCACTCTCCAATGCGTGCGTCAGCATCTCCGTCGTATTGACCCCTTCCGGAAAACGCACCCACAAGAAAAAGCCGCCTTCTGGAACCTGAAAGTCAATCTGATCCCCAAAAACGCGACGCAGCTCGGTAACCATGACATCTCTGCGGCTTCGGTACATCTCGTTGATCCGATTCATGTGAGCGGTGTAATCCATCTTTTGCAGCATTTGCCCCACTACCTCCTGGACAAACACGCTTGTATACCCATCCGACTTAAACAGCTTCATCCTTTCGATCACTTGGCTGTCGGCGATTGCCCAGCCCATGCGCACGCCAGGAGCAATAATTTTCGAGAACGTGCTAATGTAGACAACCCTCTCCGGCGCGAAGCTGTAGACGGAAGGAAGGTATTCGCCCGAAAAGCTCAGATCGACATACGCGTCATCCTCCAGTATGTAGAAGTTGTAGCGCAGCGCCAGTCTCGCCAGTTTTTCACGTCGAGCTGCAGACAAGGTAGCTCCTGATGGATTTTGATAATTGGGCATGATGTAGAGCAGCTTGGGCATTTTGCCGCCTGTCTGTTCTGCTTTTTGCAAGGCTGCCTCCAGCTCATCCACACACAGGCCATCCTCATCAATCGGAAAAGACCGAATATTCAATCCATTCGTGATAAAGGAGCGGATCGTCCCGAAGAAAGAGGGCGACTCTACCCACACCTCATCTCCCTCGTCCGTCAGTACGCGAGTCACCATATCGATCGCCTGCATGGAGCCGGTTGTCACGATGAGCTGATCCTCTTCTGGCTTGATGCCGCGCAGCGGGGAGCGCTGGGCGATCCAGGCTTGTACCCGCTTTTGCCCTGGTCCTCCGGTATATTGCAGGGCTCTTGTTCCTTCTAATAATAAGGCGGATTGAGATGCTTCCTGAAAAGCAGCGATCGGAAAAGCCTGTGGTGCGGGAAATCCATACGCGAATGGCATAATATCAGGATCAGTCTTGGCATAGGCTGCCCCCATGATCGGCAAATCAGGATTTCGTTTCGAGAAAGCGAACTGCTGCGTTACTCTGTTCATTCCCTTCCACCACCTTGTTTTTGTCCAATTCCCTAACGCAAACATACCACAAATGAAAGCGGCGAAAGAAAACCGAAATGCGCGCGATTTTCCAAAGAACAAGCCAATGGCAGCGTTTTCCAGGCCGTTTTCTCGTTATTTCTCTTTGTTTTAATATTTTGAATTATAAAATTAAAGGTTTCCCGTTTTATTGAAAAAGCCCAGTACCAGAATCGGTACGGGGCTCCTCTTTTTCTCTCTTTACTTCCCTTTAGCAAAAGTCCTGATCACGACATTCGAGAGGATCTCGACCCCTTTTACCAATGCCGTCTGGTCAAATTCCATATGGGGATGATGCAGGCCCGGCTTCAAGTCGCAGCCGAATGCGAGCATCGTCGCCTTGATATGAGGGCGTTCTACGGTGTAGAAATGGAAGTCTTCTGCCCCCGGGCTGACAGGCGCTTCTTCCAGCTTATCCTCGCCAAGCACATCGATGATCGCTTCCTCCATCAGCTTCTTCGCCTCATCGTTTACTTCGGCTGCCACCATGCGAGAGCCTTGCTGCACCTCGATCGTCGCTCCAAAAGAAGCGGCGGCACCATCAATCACTCGGCGCACACGGGTAAGCAGATCGTCCATGACCTGATTGGTTTGAGCGCGCAAATCGAGAGCAAAACGCGCTTTGTCCGGGATGATGTTGTAGCTCTCTCCGCCTGCCTGAAGCATTGTCATTTTCACGGTCGCCGGCACTCGTGGATCTGTATGTACCTGACTGACTCCTGTTATGATCGCGCTTGCTACCTCGATCGCATTGATACCCAAATGCGGTCTCGCACCGTGAGCGGAAACCCCTGTAATTTCTCCGTATAAAAACGTTGCGGCGCCATTGTAGATCGCAGGACCCGCATAGCCGCCCTTCATCTCCTGGATCGGGCGAAGATGCACGCCGTACAAATAGTCCACATCATCAACGACACCCTTTTCCACCAGCTTGAGGGCGCCAGTCCCTTTCTCCTCCGCAGGCTGGAACAAAATTTTCAACGTCCCCGGGGGATTATATCCCGAAGCGATCAACGACTCGACTGCTTCCACGATCAGCGTCATATGCGCGTCATGTCCACAGGAATGGTTGGCTCTCCACTCCCCGTCCACTTCCTGCCAGAGCGCGTCAATATCGGTCCGCAAGCCCACAACTGGACTTCCTTCCCCCCATTCCGCAACCAAGCCCGTACAATCCTCAAACGTCGTTACACGCAGTCCGAGTCTGCGCATCCGCTCTGCCAGATACTGCGTGGTCTGCACTTCTTTCCAGCTAATCTCAGGATTGCTGTGCAAATGGCGGAATGTTTCGTCAATAGATGACACACGTGCCGTCACTGCCTGCTTCAAAGAAATCGTCGTGGACATACGTCGTTCCTCCTCGAATTCTCTATATTTTTTCTATTATAACACAACAGCCTGCGATCATTTGCTGGTAAGCCGCAAGATCGCATCCAGCTTTAATTGATCACGCAGCGTTCCTACAAATCTTACGCGCTGCCTGACACTGGCGTATTGCAGAGCATCTCCTGCCAGAAGCATATGGATTTCCTTCTCATTTCCATGCAAGATCAAGTCGGCGGGCACGTCCTCTTTCCACTCCCCGCAAGAAGCGCTTCCTTTGACAAAAGTCATCTGCCACCGGAGCCGGGTATCCACTGCCACAATGCCGATCCGTTTGTCCCATCCTGCTGTCAACAGCCGTACATGAGCCTTCTTTTGCAAACGTTCTGCCACTTCCATCAGCACCCCACTGATTCCGACCATGCTCGCCCACTCCTCTCCCTCCAATGGGTTCGCGGATGGCTTGGTCGAATCCTTTGACGAGGGATGGGAACGCCTGTCGTGTCCTGTCAGCGAGAACCTCTTTTTCTCGACATGCCGTCGAATCGTTAGAAAAGCCCCCACCCATTTGGGTGGAAGCTCTTGTAATCGCGTGCTATTCGTCAAATTCGTCCTTATCCAGTCGGACTTCCAGATGATGTCCATCCGGTGTCTCAAAATAGAGATTAAAGCTCGTCGGTCGAGTGATGGGACCCCGATAGCAAATATTCTCCGCTTCCAGTTTGTCAACCAGATAGTCCAATTCGGCGCGGCTCGTTACGGAAAAAGCGATGTGGTCGACTTGCCCCACTCCGCCTTTGCCTTCCCCACCGCTATATGGATGGAGACCAATCCGTGTGTATGTGCCAATTTGAAAGTAGACAGGTGCTCCTTCCACGATATTCTCTTCTGGGATCGGAACTTCCAAAATGTCTTTAAAAAAATGAGCTACCTTCACGACATCGCTGCAATTCAATGCGATGTGATGAACGCCTTTCAAATGAAACATTCACACTGCCTCCCAAGTCAACTTACGGTCACGCGCTTTTCTGCGACATTTGCTTTCTCTTATTGTACTGCTTCAGCCGCTCGCTTAACCTTCTCAGACGGATCATCAGGGCTTCACGCCATTCCTCATCCTTCAATTCTTTGGCGACGCCCAAAAGATCCAGCGAAATATCGATTTGTTGTTTGAGTACATCAGCGAAGCTCGCTGCTTCATCCGTCATTGTACAATTCTCAAACAACTCAGTAGTATTGTCAACACTTACGAAATCAGCAAAGTCCACCTCAGGAGCCTGATCTCCCTGAGCATATTCTACTAGAATTTCATACTCGCCCTCAATAGCGGGATGAACTTCAATTCTGTCACATACAGGACAAAACATGATGGGGACGTTATGCACCAACGTTTTATAATGACGGACAGACCCAACCGATCCTACCATTCCGGCACCACAACAATAACTCATATAGTCTCCCTCCTTCTTCGCCAAACTATGCTTCGTTTGGACGACACTCTGTCTGTATCAGCAATTGTAGCTTACTCACGGCAGATCTCTCTACCCGCAAAAGATACCAATCGATTGATGGCAAATGTAATGGTTCCCCTATTGTACCTGATTCGCGTCTTATTGACCAACGTTTTCTGACTAGTTTGAAATTATTCCCTGCTCTGCCTAAAGCTTATATTCAGGTTAGATCGAATCGGGAGCGGGGAAATGTCCAATCAACCGGATCTGCCTTCGACCAAATCACCAGCTCGACGAAACAATTGTTTGCCCGTACAGATGGCCTCGGTACGGAAATGAAGCAAATCAGCGAGCAGATGGAAACGATTATTGCAGCCATCGATCACATCTCTGCTATTTCCGAACGTTCTGCCGCCAATTCTCAAAATGTCGCTGCGGCTGCAGAGGAGCAAAATGCCTCCATGCAGGAAATATCCGCAGCGGCAACCATGCTAGCCACGATGGCAGAAGAAATGAACAATGCTGTTCGCGTGTTCAAGCTGTCGTAATGTCACATAGAAAAAGCCGAGCGATCATGCATCGCCCGGCTTTTTTCCTATTTGCTTATTCTTTTACCATTGCTTCGTATTTGTCAGCAGTCAGCAGTTTTTCCAGCTCAGCCGCATCAGACAGCTCTACGACGATCATCCAGGCTTTTTCATAAGGCGAGGAGTTGACCAGCTCTGGCGCATCTTCCAGTTCACCGTTTACTTCTACAACTTTACCGCTCACTGGAGCGTACAGCTCGGAAACCGTTTTGACGGATTCCACACTGCCAAATGGCTCATCTTGTTGAATCGTCGCGCCTACTTCTGGCAGCTCGACGAATACGATGTCACCCAGCTCTGCCTGAGCAAAAGCAGAAATGCCAATATAAGCTTTGTTTCCTTCTACACGTACCCACTCATGCTCTTCACTGTAACGTAGATCTTTCGGGAATTCCATCGTTTACGTATCCTCCTATCAGGTACTGTCCATACCACATACATATTTGACGAACATTCGAGGATTCCTCTTCATTCCTCAAAATTCTGAACAGACGTTTTTTCACAAGGTATAAGGCCCATTTCTCCCCTTGAAAATATCGGTCGTGTACTCATTTGTTATTTCCCATAAAATCAGGAATTTATTCGTGCACAGGCGATTTCCGGTTCTGCCTGCTCGTTAATATTCCTGACTGGCGAATGGACTCGGCGGCTTGCTTCAATACGTCCGGTGTCTGTACCAGTGCAATACGAACATAGCCTTCACCTTCCACACCGAATGCACTCCCGGGGATCACGACGACTCCCGTCTCTTCCAGCAGGGCGAATGCAAATTCCCTCGAAGTCCAGCCCTCAGGTACTTTTGCCCAGACGAACATGGTCGCTTTCGGCGGCTCAATCTGCCAGCCTGCTTCGGCTAAAGCAGACAGCAGCACATCCCGGCGCTCCTGATAGATCGGTCCCACTGCATTCGCACCACCCGATTCCCGGTCCGCGCGCAATGCTTCTACCGCCATTTGCTGAACGGGTAAAAAGACACCGTAATCGACATTGGACTTCACGACTGCGAGCGGCTTGATGATATCCGCATTTCCTACGACGTACGCAATCCGGCAGCCTGCCATATTAAAGCTTTTGGAAAAGGAGTTAAACTCGATTCCTACCTCTTTGGCACCCGATGCCTGCAAAAAGCTCGGCGGCTTGTACCCGTCAAACGCCATCTCGGAATACGCCAGATCGTGTACGACGATGATGTCATGACGCTTCGCAAAGGCTACAACCTCATCAAAGAACGAGAGTGTCGCTACAGCGGATACAGGATTGTTCGGATAGTTCAGGATCATGAACTTCGCTTGCTTCGCCACATCGGCCGGAATGGCATTCAGGTCGGGAAGAAACCCGTTTTCCCCTCGCAGGGGCATGGGGTACGGAACAGCCCCTGCTAAATGAACGCTGCCCTCATAAATGGGGTAGCCTGGATCGGGTACCAGCACCAGATCTCCCGGGTCTGTCCAAGCCAGAGCAAAGTGTGCCAAGCCGTCCTGGGAGCCCATGAGAGAGTGTACCTCTGTTTGCGGATCCAGCTCCACCTCAAAACGGAATTGGTACCAGCGAGCCACCTCCTCGCGAAACGCAGCCGTTCCCTCACTCAGTGCGTAGCCAAACGCGCCTGGCTGCTGAACAGCTTCCACCAGTGTTTCCAGCAAGCGGGAATCCGGCTGCTGATCGGGACTTCCGATGCTCAAATCGTAGACCTTTCTCTTGTGGGCCACTTCCCGTTTGCGTGCAGCCATTTCTGAGAATATAGCCGCAGATAGATAAGCAAGGCGTTTGGAGGGCTTACGCATCGTTATTTGCCTCCCCACGCTTTTTCCAGTTCTTCTGCCTTGAAGCCAAGTGTCACCGTCTCATCGTTTGTAATCAGCGGGCGCTTGATCAGCTTGCCGTTGGACGCCAGCAGCTCGAGCATTTCTTCATCTGACATGTTTGGCAGCTTGTCTTTTAGCCCAAGCTCACGGTATTGCACTCCGCTCACGTTGAAAAATTTCCGCAAATCCAGTCCGCTCGCTTTCCAGATACGGCGCAGCTCTTCTTTCGACGGCGGCGCATCCACGATCGGAATTTCCTCAAACCCTACGCCTTCATCCTGCAGCCATTTCTTCGCTTTGCGGCAGGTGTCGCATTTGTTGTACAGATAGGCTTTTATCGCCATGAAAATTCACCTCGGTCATTTGTGTGGATTGCTTGTATGATGCTCCTTATCGCTAGCATACCATTGCGCCTGCCACCTGTGCAGCCACCCATTCGAAAACGTAAGCCACTCATCCCTTTTTATTCACACAAAAAACGACAGCCATCCCTTACTCTCTGGCTGCCGTTTCCCTCTAGTTGCTATACCTGTCGTCTTGCCGCTTTCCTACTGCTGAGCCTGACCCATATCCTCGTCCGCTGGGTTGACCTGCCACGTCTGGGCGAGGGGCGAAAAAGGGACTCCGAGCTGGGTGGCATCCTCTCTTTCGACTGCCTCGGCGAGTGTTCCGGTCAACGGCTCTGTATATTCGATATGTTCATCCCTCATGGCTTTCTCTCCTCCCTGCTGTTGCTTTTCAGTGTGAGGAGTTTGCGTGACTTTATGCAGAGGGAGTTGCTGTAATCTCTACCTGATAGCCGGCATGCTTGCGCGTCTGAAACACACCGTTGTCAAAAATCAGGTACTGCGCTTTGACGCCAATCAGGCGGCCACCGAGCTTCTCTTCCTTGTCCAGTGTTTTGGAATTGATTTTGTCCAACGATTCCAAAATCGGATAGGTGATATCCACCCATTCATCCTCGCGATATTGGAAAGGTTTGAACTCGTCAGGGAAATGGCTGTATACCTCGTCGCGCATCGCGAGCAGGTCGATCTCCTTGACGTCGCCCTTGAGCATTTTTCGCCAGTTGGTCTTGTCCGGCAAGTATTGGCTGAGATGAAACTCCAGCTGCCCTGCCATACGGCGTGTAGGTACTTCCGCAATCGGAATTGCCCGGATCGCCCCCTGATCCACCCAGCGCTTCAGCTGGTTGTGCTTGCGGGTCAAGCCCACCTTCATATCGCTGGAAACCGCCAGATAGACAAAATGGGGGATCATGCAGTACGTTTCGCCGAAGCTTTCATCCCGGCAGGTCCCCAAGTCAAAATGACATTCGTGCGGTTTGACGATGCACAGGTCATTTTCCGGCAGTTTGGTGAAACAGGGGTAGCAATACCCGCTGTTAAAGGTCTTGTTGGTTTTTCGGCCACAGGCGATGCAGTTCTTTTCGCCTAAAAACGTAATCGACAGCTCGCTGCCCAGCCATTCGTTCAATGGCATGCGCTCCTCGCCGATTTGCAAATAGTAGTCAACAGGCTTGTCCTTCCCGTGATACTCGTGGGTGAGTCCATGTAAAATACCGCGGAGTTCCACCGAATTCTCTCCTCTCCTATGTACGGTCAACTCATTCTACCATATCCCCTCCCCCTGCTGGACGCTGTTTTCTTTTGGCAGCATGTTTTCCCTGCAGGGGGTGAACCTATAGCCATATCTGAACGAAGGAGGCGATCGTCATGCGCCATCGCGCGATCTACGTTTGTCTCATCGCCTGCCTTCTTGGCTGGGGCATCATGCCTGTCTGGGCGGGCGCTTCTACTCCGTTTTACGAACCGATCCACCGGATACACACGCAGAAAAAGGTCGTTGCGCTTACGTTTGATGACGGACCTGATGCGAAATACACGCCAAAAATCCTGGAAGTGCTCCATCAGAACAACATACGTGCTACCTTTTTTGTGCTAGGCTCTCAGGTGGATAAGCATCCTCGGGTCATGCAATGGATTTACAAAGCTGGACACGAGATCGGAAATCACGGCTACCATCATTTGGATCTGAACAAGCTGACCGAGCATGAGGTCTACGAGGACATCAGGCACGGTGAGCGCTCGATCTTGAGGACGACAGGCATTCTTGCGCAGTATTACCGTCCTCCTGGAGGTGTCATGACGCATGACGTGATGAACGCTGTCCAGTCCAGCGGCTACGATATCATTCACTGGTCCGTTGACCCGCGGGATTGGTCCCTTGCCCGAACCGCTTCCGTCATCGCGAAAAGTGTAAAGAGCAACGTCTCCCCTGGCGATATCATCCTCTTTCACGACGGCGGCCTGAACCAGCGGCAGACTGTAGCTGCCCTGCAAGAGCTCATCACCGATTTGCGCTCACAGGGATATCGGTTTGTTACCGTCAGCCAGCTGCTGGATGCAGCCAAATGAGCACGACGCCTAGTCAGTAGAAAAGCACCAGCGCTCGCTCGATACCGAGGCGTCTGGTGCCTTCTGTTTTTCTAACAGCTGCCGTTCATTTCACCAGGACCTTTCCTAAGAACGAACGCAGGCGCTCGTTTTGCGTATCATCGAAAATTTCCTTTGGCTTGCCTTCTGCCATAATAATTCCCTGATCCATAAAGATGACGCGGTCGCCCACCTCGCGTGCGAAGCCCATTTCATGCGTCACGACGATCATGGTCATTCCTTCCTTGGCAAGATCCTTCATGACCGCCAGTACCTCTCCGACCAATTCCGGATCGAGGGCAGAGGTCGGCTCGTCGAACAGCATGACTTTCGGATTCATCGCCAAGGCCCTTGCGATCGCCACGCGCTGCATTTGCCCGCCTGACAGTTTGTCCGGGTAGACGTCAGCTTTGTCTTTTAGCCCTACTTTATTCAGCAGCGCAAGTCCGCGCTCACGTGCCTGCTCCTGCGGGATTTTCCTTACCTTGACTGGTGCGAGCATGACGTTTTCCAGAACGGTCTTATGAGGGAACAGATTGAAGCGCTGAAAAACCATTCCCACATCTTCCCGCACTTTATTGATATCTACCTTGGGGTCATTCAAATCGTGGCCATTGATGATGATACGGCCACTTGTCGATGCCTCCAGCTGGTTGAGACAGCGCAAAAACGTGCTCTTCCCCGATCCGGAAGGCCCGATGACACAGACTACTTCCCGCTCAGCCACCTGCGTCGTAATGCCCTTTAGGACCTGTAAGTCCCCGTAGTTTTTTTTCAGATCCGTTACTTGAATGATCACGTCTGGACCCCCTATATCCCTCTATTCACTATCGCTCGTTCTTATAGTTTACCTTAATAGTAGAAAAATTGCATGAATTTCGAACATGCCCTCGTGCGAAAAAGACCGGACAGCCTCATAAGCGGTGTCCGGTCCTCTTCCTTTTGGCAAAAGCAGCTTGGATCAGCCTTTGGACGTCCCTAGATCGCAGAACCCTTTTGCACATGTGCACGATTCACAGGAGCTGTGCGCTGGCGGTGTTGTCCGTTTTTGTTTGTTCTGAGTCGACAGATAATGCAGCAGGCGAGCTGAGTTGAGTACGACCAGCACAGAGGTTGCATTATGCACGAATGCCCCTCCGACCGGTCCCACTATTCCGAGCATCGCGAGTCCGACCGCCGCCAGATTGATCGTGCTGGAAACAATCAGGTTTTCCCGAATGACCTGCAGCGTTTTGCGCCCCAGCTTTACGGCATCCGCCACTTTGGAAATATCGTCGGTCATGATGACGATATCCGCCGCTTCGGCTGCGATCTGTGTACCCCCTGCCCCCATGGCGATGCCGACGTGGGCAGATGTCAATGCCGGTGCATCGTTAATGCCGTCCCCGACCATCCCGACGATCAGCCCCCGCTTCCGATATTCCTCCACGCGCTGATACTTGGCTTCGGGGAATTGCTCGGCGAAAACAGTGGTTACCCCGGCTTGGCGGGCAATATGCGTGGCTGCTCCCTGGTTATCTCCAGTCAGCATGGCGATTTCCCCAACTCCGTGCAGGCGAAGCAGCCCCACCGTATCACGCGACTCCAGGCGAACTCGGTCTGCCAGTGACACCATCCCGACCAGCTTGCCTTCGCTCGCTACGAAAACGGCGGTTTGGCCCGTTTTTTCCTGCTCTTCCTGCAGCTGTCGCAGCTCATCGGTAGAAACACCCATTTCCGCAAAGAAGCGCCGGTTCCCTACGAGCACTTCCTTGCCTTCGATACGTCCGGAAACGCCATTTCCCGGATGCACCAGAAACGATTCTACCTCAGGCAGCTCCAAACGCTGTGCCTCGCCTGCAGCAACGATGGCTTGTGCCAGAGGATGCTCGGAATGACGCTCCAGCGCAGCAGCTACGCGCAGGACGTCCTCTTGTCTTACGCTGCGCAGCCGAGCGACACCTGTGACTTGGAGCTTGCCTTCCGTGAGAGTCCCGGTCTTGTCAAACAGTATGGCATTGACCAAACCGACCTGTTCCAGTGCAACCCCACTTTTGATCAAAATGCCGTGCTTGGCGGCGCTACCGATCCCAGCCATGATCGCCGTAGGGGTAGCGAGCACGAGTGCACACGGGCAAAAGACGATCAGAATCGTCACAGCCCGAACCAAATCTCCGGTAAGGCAGAACATCAAAGCAGCAAGAGCGAGACTGCTTGGCACGATCCACGCTGCCCATTTGTCCAGCAAACGCTGTACAGGCGCTTTTCGCTCCATCGCTTCTGCTACCAGTCGCGTCACTTTAGCAAACGTGGTTTCCTCTCCGACACGCTGCGCCACTACTTCGATCGAACCATTTGTATTGATCGTACCCATGAATACTTCGTCGCCCACTCGCTTTTCGACCGGCAGCGATTCTCCCGTAAGTGCCGCCTGATTGACAGCAGCCTGACCGCTCGCCACAATCCCATCTACGGGGACCTTCTCCCCTGGCTTCACTAGGATCAAATCACCGCGAGCAACCTTTTCCAGCACGACCTCCACCCATTCATCCTGCCGTTTGATTCTCGCTGTTTGCGGAGCCATCTGCACCATCTCTTCCAAAGCAGAGGCTGCCTTTGCCACCGTCCGATTTTCCAGCCACATCCCCAGCATCATGATCAGTGCCACTTCTCCAGCAGCAAAAATTTCACCGATGGCTACAGCAGCGACGATCGCAATGGTCACCAGCACATCGCTATTGATCGTCTTTTCGATAAACAGCTCTTTTAGCGCTGCCCAGGCAATCGGAAGCCCGCACAGGAATACGGCCAACCAGGAGGTGTCCAGCCCTCCCATCTCTCCATACAGCCAGCTGACTAACAGTCCTGCACCTGACACGATCATTGCCTTCTTTTGCAGCATGCGGCTCATCTCCCTTTTTCTATCGTCTTTTCCATTTCGGGCATTCGTTGTTGAGAAAGAGAATCAGACTTATTTCCCCCGTAAAAACAGTGGAAGCTGCTGCCCGAAGGCAACAGCATCCTAATTGATCATGATTATTCCTATCTTTACCTAGGCGAATTTTTTGCGCAAAGGAAATAAATTTATAATTATTCTAATTTAGCATCTCCTCTTCGTCAATCCCATTTTTTCCAATTGCCTTCTGATGCGTAACTCGTCCGTTTGCTGCTCATGCTAAAGAACGAGGTGGTTTTCATGCAACGAAAAAAATGGGTCGCCCTACTGATTGTCCTGGTTGTTTTTGCAGCAGGACTCTGTGTGGAATTCGTGTCGGGAGCGTACGATGAATTGGCGGAAAGTCCGGGTTTTTCCTGGGATGAAAATATCGTATCCGGGTCGGGAACGGACAAAATCGTCCAGATGTTTGTGAACGGTGTCATCTCAGGCGAACAAAACGCGACCGGGATGCCATCCATGAGCGAGCTTCTTTCCGAGCAGCTGCGGCGTGTAGAAGAAGACGAAAACGTCAAAGCCCTGGTGCTGCGAATCGATAGTCCCGGCGGAGAAGTCGTCGCGACCGATGAGCTGCATACTCGCATCTTGCATCTCAAGCAATTGCGCCATATTCCTGTCGTAGTAAGCATGGGATCAACTGCAGCCTCTGGGGGCTATTATTTGGCTACAACCGGTGACAGCATTTTTGCCAATCCCAATACCTTGACCGGGAGTCTCGGTGTTATTTTCAACCTCTTCAACTACAGTGACGCAGCCAATAAGCTCGGGGTGCATCAGTTTGCCATCAAAAGCGGTCGTTTCAAGGACATCGGAAGTCCTTCCCGACCGCTCACGGACCCCGAGCGGCAAATCTTTCAGACACTGGTCAACGAAAGCTACAACAAGTTCGTGGACGTGATTGTCAAGGGACGCAACCTCTCCCGTCAACGCGTCCTGGAAATCGCAGATGGCCGCGTCTATTCCGGCGAACAGGCAAAAAGGCTGGGTCTCATTGACCAATTTGGTGATCTGGAAGAAGCTACGCGCTATGCGCTATCGCTCTCAGGCTCGCCCGAGGCTATGGTGGTTCGTTATACTGACCAGCTGTCGATCAGCAAGCTGCTACTGAGCATGAAGCAGTACTGGTCCAATCCAGATCCGCTGGGATTAACACGCGTACTGGAGCGAAACGGCTCTCCCAAGCTGCTGTATCAATTCATGCCTTAAGCTTTCAAGCGTGCACAGACTGTATACACACAAGTAAAGGGAGGTGCTCTGTCATGAAGGAAACAACCTTTGACTATCAACCCGTTGTGATCTCACAGACCGATCATCAGACAGAATCTCCTATCGTCCATGACTATGCGGGTTTTTGGATTCGGGTGGCGGCTACCCTGCTGGACTCCCTTTTCCTTGTGGGACTCAACATGCTGATCTTCAACCCGCTCCGCAGGGCCTTTGGTGTATCCGACGCCTTTTTTTCCATAATCGACCTGACCGAAATCATCATCGATCTCCTCTATATGATTCTGTTGACCTGGTGGACAGGCCAGACGCTGGGCAAAGTCATCCTGGGCATTCGGGTGATCAACGCTCGCCAGACAAGAGGGAATCTGGGACTTGGGCAGGTTTTCCTGCGTGAGGTCATCGGCAAATTTCTTTCGTCTCTTCCCTTTTCACTCGGGTATATGTGGGTGGGCTGGAACCAGCGGAAACAAGGCTGGCACGACCTGCTGGCCAAAACCTTCGTAATCCGGGAACGCCGTATGTGAGAGGGGCCAGGGTCTTATTTAACGGCTGGACAAACCCAATCTTTCTCCCTATTGTCGGACGGTACCTTGACCGCCTACAATTACCTCCATGGCAATGCCAACTCGAGGAGGGAGCATGATGCGCAAATTACGTACGTCCAGTATCCTCGCCGTGAGCCTTTCTATCGCTCTATTCGGCCCT
The DNA here is from genome assembly GCF_003710965.1 of Brevibacillus nitrificans. Taxonomy (NCBI): domain Bacteria; kingdom Bacillati; phylum Bacillota; class Bacilli; order Caryophanales; family Paenibacillaceae; genus Brevibacillus; species Brevibacillus nitrificans. The sequence continues at coordinate 157,159 of NZ_RHHU01000005.1, forward strand.
CTGCTGCCAGTCCATGCTGTGACAGCAACGCCCGTCGCAACTAGCCAAGCGGCTGTTGCCAGTATGATGAGCGTCTACGGTATCCAGCTGGGGATGAGCAGCGCTCAGGTAGCGAAGATCCTGGGGAATCCCGTCCGCAAAGATCCAAGTACGACCGGAGTCGAATGGTGGATCTACAATAAAGATCTTCGTCACTACATCCAAGTAGGAATGCAAAAAGACAAGGTCGTGACATTGTTCTCCAACGGCCTTCAGGTCAATCTCAAAGGGATCGGCATCGGAGCTGGCACAGATGCTTTGCAAAAGGCATGGGGTGCCCCCAAAAGCTCGTTGGATATTACCCCTACTCTAAAAATCACCAACAACACAATCAGTCATCCTTCCTATGCGCAAAACAATCAAATCGTGACCTTTTCGATCGATCAACTGGGAGGCAATAAGGTCGCAGGTGTGCGAATCTCTACCCCGGAGCATTTCTCCACCATCGCCATGGAGTTGATGTATCCGATTGCGTACAAGGCTCTCCCTGCTCAGCCTGTATTGACGGACGAGCAGCGCAAGCAAGCAGCACATGCCGTTGAAAAGGAAAATTTCGACTTACTCAACATCGCCAGATCCAGAGCCAATCTCCCACTGCTTACTTGGGACGAAAGCGTGGCAGCAGTCGCTCGTGCTCACAGCCTGGATATGGTACAGAACAACTATTTCAATCATGTGTCCCCCAAGACTGGTAGTCCATTTGATCGACTGAAGCGTGCAGGCATTTCGTTTGGCTACGCTGGGGAAAACATCGCTTACGGACAGCTGGACGGCATCGAAGTCCATATGGGCTGGATGAACTCTGCCGGCCATCGTCAAAATTTGCTGAATCCTCATTTCAAGCAGCTGGGAGTCGGCGTCTCCTACAAGGGGACACAGCCCTTCTACACCCAAAACTTTGTATCCAGATAAAAGGTCCTACCAAAAGAAAAACAGCCTGTTCCGATTGGACGCATTGCCAGTTCGGACAGGCTCTTCTTTTTTCGCTACTGTTTTAGCAGGTGCTTCATGACCTTCCCGAGACCGTTGACCGGCAAACTGCTCACAAAAACGACCTCGGGGATTTTATAAGCTGCCAGCTTCTGGCGGCACGCCTCCACGATCTCCTCTTCCGTCAAAGGGCTTCCCTGCTTTTTGACCACGTAGGCGCGCGGGACCTCTCCCAACGTTTCATGAGCGACTCCTACTACAGCCACTTCCATGACATCCGGAATATGATCGATCAAATCCTCCACTTCGATCGGATATACGTTGTCCCCACCGACCAGGATCATTTCCTTATAGCGCCCGGAAATGTACAAAAAGCCTTCCTCATCCAGTCTTCCTGCATCGCCCATGTGATACCAGCCATCGATCAGCACTTTGGCTGTCGCTTCCGGGTTGTGCAAATAGCCTTTGAAAAGATAGGGACTTTTAATCGCCACTTCCCCTACCTGTCCTGCCGGCACTTCCTCCCCCGTCTCGGGATCCAGAATCTTCACCTGCACATCGAGGAACGGCCTCCCTACAGAATCGACGTACTCCATGCCCATGATCGGATGCCAGCCGCTCACAAACGCTGCTTCTGTACTGCCGTATCCCTGGGTCATGGGAATCCCCAGCTCCAGGTACCTCCGAATCAGCGCCGGAGATGCTTTTGTTCCTCCTGTGGAAACGAATTTCAGGGAGCTGATGTCCCACTCCTTTCGATCCAGCTCCTCCAGCAAATAGGAGTAGACAGACGGGAAGGCAAACATCGACTGGATCTTTTCCGCTTCGATCGTCTTTAGAATCGATGGGGGATCCCCATCTGCGAGCATGACCATCGTGTTTCCGTTATAGACATTGTAAAAAATCAGTGACGTGCTGCTCATATGAAACAGTGGATGCACCGCCAAAAAACGGGCATGCTCTGTTCGCGCACGACTCCTGCTCAAATACGTATCGTAGCAGCCGTGAGAGATCATGCATCCTTTTGGCGTCCCTGTTGTCCCCGATGTGAACAAAATGACGGCGAGATCATCCTCTGTCAGAGATCCCTTCGGCAAAGGCTCCCTTGACTCTTTCGTGAAGATTTCTGCATATTCATCGGCCATTTCCAGTCCATTTCCCGCTATGACCAGCCTTTCGACTAACCCTTGCTCACGACTCAGTGCGACGGCTTCTTCAAAATCTTGATCGTAAAACATGAGCTTGGGCTTCGCGATTTGCAAAATACCCGCCAGCTCAAAGCCGGTCAACCGCCAGTTCAACGGGATCGCTACCGCACCGATTTTCATGCTCGCAAGCAAGATCGTCGGATACGGATGATCGTTCTTGCACAAAATCCCGACCAAATCTCCTTTTTTTACACCTGCGGCTACCATAAAGGCAGCAAGCTGATTGGTGCGTTCATCCAGTTCCTTATACGTAAACGTGCAGGAAGCCGCTACAATGGCTTCGACCTCTGGCGATTTTTTGGCGCTCTCCTCTAAATACTGGTGCAGGGTTCCCATTGCATTACCTCCCACCGTCCATCCGGATATGTTCTCCTTTACTATGTGCCGATTTCATGCCTAGAAAACTTGGCCCCAACAAAAAAACTCTCCCAAGCATCGGGAGAGTTTTTTTGCCTTGTCTATTGCACCGTTACTTTGGTGGCAGCAGGAGCGGGCGGCGTCGGGCTGTCATCGGAAAAGAACGGAATAAGCACCAGACTGATCACGAAAAACAAGATCCAAACGAGACCCCGCTTAAAAACAGACGGAGTAAGCATCGGGTCAACCCCTTCCAAACTTTGCGATCTTACTATTCCTATTCTTACGCTTCCCACCCCTGTGCCCGTTTATTCTTTCTTCTCCTTTTTTCTGCTATTTTTTTCAATAGTACGAGCTTCTGCTACAAAAAAGGCGCCTTCCTCCGTGAGAAAGACGCCGTCTTACCGTGTTCCTTTACTTTTCCAGTGGCAATGGAACCTGCTGCTTCTGTGATGTGCCTCGGCGGGCCGCCAGACAAGCAGCAGCAAACACCAGCAAAGAGGCTCCCATCAGCCAGAATATCGTCCACGGCTCCCACCATTCCATCAAGACACCATTCACATTGGGAGCGAGGATGCTTGCTGTGCCAAAGTTGATCGCTGCGATGATCCCTGCGGTCGGTACCATGGAAGCCGGCAAAATGTCAGCGGCAAAAGCCAGACCCAGCGAATAAAAGGACCCCACAGCCGCTCCTGCGATGGCGAGCAGCAGCATCATGAGCCATACGTTTTCGCCCGACAACGGGAACAGGAAAAAGGCAATTCCCCCGATGATGGCACAGGCGGTCATGACTCGTTTGCGACCCAGTCGATCGCTCAGCGTCCCAAGCGGCATTTGCAGCAAGATACTTCCCACGACAAAGGATGGAAGGATAATCGATACCCACTCGAGGGAAATACCCGTGCGCAATGCGTAAACCGGAAAGCTGCCGTTCAGGGATGTCTCCATAAACCCGTATAAAAAGGATGGAATCAAGGCCAGCCAGCCGATCCGCAATACGGTTGCGTATTTGTTTTCCTTCTTTTCCGTCTGGACAATCACTTCCGGATAATCGTTCTTCATCCGAGCGAGCAGGAAAAAACCGACCGCGTACAAGATGAGCAGCATGCCAAACGGCACCCACAGTCCAAGCGGCAGCAGATTCAAGCCCAGAGGTCCTGCACTGAAGCCTACCCCGTACGCCAATCCATAAGCCGAGAGATCGCGTCCACGCGTTTCCGGGGAAGATATTTTCGTAACCCACATTTGGCTGGAATAATGCAAGGCAGAGTCGCCTACCCCCATCAGAAGGCGAAGCACAAACCAAACCGCCAAGTGAGAAAAAAGCGGGATCAGCGCAGTCGCTATGGTCACCAAGACCAGACCACAAATAATCGTTGTACGATAGCCAAGCTTTCGTAGCGGAATCTCCATGAATGGCGAAATCAAAACCATCCCGATATACAGGGCAGCTGCATTGAGCCCGTTTACCAGGGAAGAGATGCCCTGTTGTTCTAGCAATACTGCCAGTAGTGGAATCGATAATCCCTGGCTCAATCCAGCGATCGCTACCACTAAAATCAACACCCAAAAGGTGTATCGCGAGGCTGACATCGGTGTTGATCTCCTCTCTATCTATATTCGCTCTCCATTCCTTATCCCTTCATTGTAACGGAAGCATGGCCCAGCTGTAGCTGGTACATTTTTTGATACAAGCCATCCTGTGCCATCAGCTCTTCATGCGTTCCCCGTTCGACGACCTCTCCTCGAGACAGCACCAGGATCTGATCCGCATGCTGGATCGTCGACAGGCGGTGCGCGATGATAAAAGTCGTACGTCCGCGCGACAGGACATGCAAGGCCTCCTGAATCGCTGACTCGGTCTCGCTGTCGATGCTCGCCGTCGCCTCATCCAGGATCAAAATAGCTGGATCGGCTGCCAATGCCCGGGCAAAGGAGATGAGCTGACGCTGACCTGCCGAGAGGGTCATGCCTCGTTCTACCACTGGCTCGTCATACCCGCCCGGAAGCTGACGGATAAACTCGTCGGCACGCACAGCCTCCGCTGCATTTCGAACGACCTCGTCTGTGATGGCCTCGTTGTACATGCGAATATTAAAGCCGATGCTGCCCGTAAATAAAAACGGGTCCTGCAGCACCAGTCCCACATGCTGTCGCAAGGCCTGCGTATCAATCTCGCTCATATCCTTGCCATCGATCAAAATCTTGCCTTTCGTGACGGCATAAAAACCGAGCAGCAGGTTCATCAACGAGCTTTTCCCCGAGCCCGTATGGCCAACCAAAGCAATCGTCTGTCCAGGCTTCGCCGTGAACGAGACATTCTTCAGCACGTATTCGCCCCCGGTGTAGGCAAACGATACTTGATCAAAGACGACCTCTCCTTTTGGTCGTTCAATGGGCTGATTGGGCGTTCCTTTTTGTGTCTCCTGCTCCGTATCGAGGATGTCGAATACACGTTTTGCCGAGATCGTAGCTTGCTGTAGCTGCGAGAGTCGGTTCATGATCATATTGATAGGCTCGAAGAATCGTCCCATGTAATCGACGAAAGCGAACAAGGCACCAAAGGAAATGGCGCTGTGAAACGAGGTCGAGCCGTAATACCAGACGATTAGTGTCAGTGTTACCTTCCAAATCAGATCGACGGCAGGTCTGAGCAGCAGCGACTCGATATTGTTTTCCTTCAGCTTCACCTTGAAATACTCTTCGTTCACTTCAGCAAACTCCTGCTGGACGCCTTTTTCCCGTCGGAACGCTTGAACAATCGCCATATTCTGGATCATCTCGTTAATCGTCGCATTCATGTCACTGAGCCTTGCACGGATAATCGCGTAATAGCGGGAGCTGTATTTGTGGTAGACCATGACAAGCACCACCAGCACAGGCACGGTCAAAAAGCTGATAAAGGCAAGCTCGGGCTGCAAAATGTAAAGCGCCACGAGAATCCCGACCAAGTAGATGCCGTTTTGTACAAAGGTAGCCAGCACGCTGACGTACAGCTCGCGAATCGCCTCGGTATCATTGCTGACACGGGAGACGAGCGAACCTACCGGCGTCTTGTCAAAAAAGGAAACCGGCAGCTTTTGCAAATGGATGAACAGCTTCATCCGCATCTGCTGAATGATGCGCTGCGCGATCGTTTGCAGCGCTAAAATCTGAACGTAGTTAAACCCGGCCGAGAGCAAAATGAGCACGCCGTAGCTTACAGACAGCCAAATAATCGGCGAAAGCTCGCTTTGATACATCGCCTTTACTTCCTCTGCTGTCAGACGAACCCCTGTCAGAGTCGTGCCCGTACCTTCTGTTCCATCGTTTGTGACGACTTCTACTCGTTCACGCCCATTATCTGCAGGGAAAGAGGCAATCTGCTTCTCCGCATTGGGGTTCACTGCCCCATGCACGAGATAATAGGTGGTTCCTTCCGCCAGAATGCTCACCGGTTTCGCCTGTGTAGCTTGCGGGCTCACACCTGCCTCTTGGAGCAAATCCTGCCGTACGTAGTACTTGCCGTCCACCGAAACCGCTACATTCGCAGCGGCCTTTGGAGGCTCTCCGTATTCATACCAAGGCTTTTGTATCGCGAGAATGTGATTGTCGATCAGCACCTTCGCCAAAAATGGGCCCGCCAGCTCTGCACTGGTGCCAAGCAAGAGCAAAAGCAGCGCACCGAAAATCTGTTTTCGAAACGGTTTCGCAAAATCAACCAGCCGTTTCCCTACCTTTTGCCCGCTCATGAACGGCTCTCCTCCCTGTCCCTAACCGGCGACATCCTGCTCCATCTGCTGACGTCTGAACTGCTCTGCATACCAGCCGTTTATTTGCATCAGCTCTTCGTGGGTACCTCTTTCGATGATTCGCCCCTCGTCCAGCACGAGAATGAGCTGAGCATGCTGAACCGCAGAGAGTCTGTGCGCCGTGATGATGGTTGTTTTACCGGCTCTCTCCTGACGCAAGTGGCGCAGGATGCTTTCTTCTGTTCGCGCATCGACTGCCGACAGGGAATCATCCAAAATCAAAATATCTGCATTCAATAGCAAAGCTCTGGCAATGGAGATTCGCTGTTTTTGCCCGCCAGATAGCGTCACTCCCTTTTCCCCGACCATCGTTTCCACGCCGTCTCTGAACTGCAACAGGTCGCTTCCCATTTCCGCTAGCTTCAGCGCATTCAGCAGCTCCTCTTGCGTAGCCCCTGGTTTGCCAAACGCCACGTTTGCCGCAATACTGCGCGAAAAGAGCAAATGCTCCTGGGGTACATAGCCGATCTTCTCCCGCAGGGCAGACAAAGACATGGACTCTATCGGTACTCCGCCGATGAACAGCGAGCCTGCTTGCATCTGATATTGATGCAGGAGCGAGCGGCAAAGCGTCGACTTCCCACTGCCTGTGCGTCCGACAATGCCGAGTGTCTCACCTTCCCAGAGCGTGAAAGTCACGTCACGCAGTGCTGGTTTATCCGTCCCTGGGTAGGAAAAGGAAAAATGGCGTGCCTCGACGGTATTGGACACTACCGAGGTAACCGGGTGCTCCTGCTCCGCGACGTCGGGCTCCTCCACGAACAGCTCCGACAGACGCTTCATGGATGCTCCCCCACGCTGCAGCACATTGATCAGCCAGCCAAAGGCAAACATCGGCCAGATCAAAAGCCCCAGGTACAAATTAAACGCCACCAAGTCCCCGAGGGAAATGGCACTGGTAATGACGAGATACGTTCCATAGCCCAACCCGATCAAAAAGCTGAAGCCAATTATGATGGCGATGGTCGGCTCGAACAAGGCGTCGATCCGCGAGACGCTCACGTTTCGTTCCAGCGTTTTTTCGCTCACACGGCGATAGGCTTCCACGTCCGCTTTCTCCTGAACAAAAGCACGCAGTACCCGTACTCCGGAAACTGCCTGCTGGACGTGGTCATTCATTTCACCAAATGCTTCCTGCGCCAGGTAAAAGCGCTCATGCAAAAGCCTGCCGTAATAAGCAGTCGACCAAGCCAAAAAAGGCATCGGAATCAAGGCTGCCAGCGTGAGCTTCCAGTCGATGGCGGTCAGCATCACAACGAGTGTCAAAAGCGTCATAAACAGCGAATCTACCAGCGTCAGCACGCCCGTACTCGCAGTCTGCTCAATATTGGGTATGTCGTTGGTGGCTACCGCCATCAGGTCACCGCTCCGCTTTCGGTTGTAAAAAGAAGGTGTCATTCGGGTCAGATGCGAGAAGAGCCTCTCCCGCAATGTCTTTTCCAAAATTAACGCCCCGCCATTCAAAAGATACCGCCACATGTAGCGCATCCCGTACAGCAAGACGCCAAGTCCCAGTAAGATGAAGACTGTTTTCGTCAGTTCAGCGCTGGTCAACGTACTGTTCCGGATGGAGTCCACCGTATTTCCGATCAATCGCGGCGGCAGGAGAACAAGAATGTCAATCAGAAACAAAAAGGCGATACCGAATGCATATCGCTTCCAATGAGTCTTGAAAAACCAAGATAATTGCCGCAGTGTCCGCACGTCTTTCACCTCTTTCGCATGCAACCTCTGCATCGATTGCCTCTACTTCCGCTACGTAAGAAAACCTCTATCGAGGCCTGTTCAAGGAGGAGCGACCGCGTTTTAGCGGAAAGTTTCCATGCGCTCCAGAATTCATAAGCATTGCGCTTATAAATTCCTACACGTAGAAAAAAGGGGGCTGCTTTTACGGCAACCCCTCTTCCTTTCTCCATCCTAATTTACTGAATTTTCCTTGTCAATCTAGCTTTTTTTCTGGGCAAGATTCTTCCATTCAGAGCGCAGCAAGCTGTAGACCGCATGATCGACGAAATGATCGTACAAATACTCGTTTCTACGCAGAACGCCCTCCAGCTGAAACCCCAGCCTTTCTGGAATGGATCTGCTTTTGTAGTTTTCGGTAGCGGCCATGATCGTGATTTTTTCCAGACCCCACGAGGTGAAAACGAGCTGATCCGTATAAGCGGCAACTGCCGTCGTCATTAAGCCGTTTCCTTGGTATTGTGCACCCAGCCAGTAGCCAAGCGTTGTCTTTTTATTGATCCAGTCGATATTATGAACACCCAACGTCCCCGCCAAGCGTCCTTTGTACCAGATGCCATAGTGTGTTCCTTGATTGTTGTTGTGCTGGTTGATCGTCATCTGGATAAACTGCGCCGTATCATCGACGCGCTTGGTATAATCCAGCCATGGCAGCCATTCCCGTAAGTAGGGACGATTGGTATCTGTCAGCCAAAACATCTCCTCAGCATCTGCCAATTCCAGTTGTCTGAGCACCGCATCCTCTGTCATACGAATTCGTCTCATACGCTTCCCCTCCTAGTCTGTCTCTTTATTCGGTCGATTCTGCCTTTTGTTCTTACGCTCGATTATGAGACAGGGCCATTCGTTTGGCAAGATTCTGCGTGTGCATATGATAAAGACTCCTATAACAACAAAAACCTGACATTCCTTTTCCCCGCTTTGAAAAGAAGTGGTCGCAATAAAAAGCGGCTATCTCAGACTTTATCGACAAGTCTACGATAGCCGCTTCTTCTTCATTTGTCTCTTATGCCTTTGGCAGTTCCTCTTGCTCCGTGCTTTGCGGCTCCGGAATTTCACTTCCATTAATAAAGACATGCGGGATGATCGCTGCTTTCAAGGAAGCAGCCACCGGGCAGTACTGCTCGGCTTCCAGCTTCACCGCCTGCCAGATCCGGGAAGGCGCTACCTCTCCCGTTACGTGAAAGGTGAGGTGAATTTCCGTAATGGCGTGCGGAACTTCCTCTCCCCGGATGCCATCCGCCACGATTTCGATCGACTCGGGTGACTGTCTCATTTTTTCCAGCAGCTTGGTCACACCGATTCCCATGCATCCGGTCAAGCCAACGAGGATCAGCTCCAACGGGCTGTTGCCCGCCCCCTCTCCTCCCAGCGCCACACTGGAATCCATCAGCAGGGGATGCCCGCTCGGTCCTGTCGCCTCAAACTGAAGCTTTCCTTTCCACTGCGTACGTACACTCATCTGTTTTTTCGCCGTTGCTGCCATGTTGATCCGCTCCCCCTCTTCTCCTATTCTTTCACGTCCCACTCCTGCACATCATAGGTGGTTCCGAAAAGACGTGGTTCTCCTTTGATAACGCGTTTATTGATCGCGACCAACGCCGGGTTGTAATAGAGCGTCAGAAGCGGAACATCCTGCTGCACGATTGTCTGAACTTGATCGTAGATTTCTTTTCTGCGTTTCTCATCCGCCTCTGCTTTTCCTTGCTCCAGCAGTTTGTCTACTTCCGGGTTGGCGTAGGCAGAAGAGTTGCTCAGGCCCTCGCTGTGGTAATAAGCAGACGAATCCGGATCAATATTCATGTACAAGCCCGATAATGCCAGGTCAAACTCATGCTTGCGCAGCTTCTGGCTGACGGTCGCGAAATCGTACTTCGTAATTTTCGCTTTGATCCCTACCGCCTTCAAATTTTCGGCGATGATCTGAGCGGACTGCTCCCGGATCTGATTGCCTGTCGGGACGACAAAGGTAAGCTCTCTATTGCTATCCCAGCCTGCCTCTTGCAGCAAGCTCTTTGCCTTTTCCGTGTCGAACGGGATCGGCTGCAGGCTTTTATTTTGGTAGGCGCTCAGGGACGGGTACAGACCATCGAAGATCTCCGCGTTGCCCTTCATCAGGTTATCCACGATCAGCTGACGGTTGATAGCATGGGCGATGGCCTGGCGTACCTTCACATTTTCAATGGTTTTTGTATTCAACATCATCGCCTGGATCCCTACCTGCGGCTCCAGCTTTGTACGAAGATTCTCATTTTTCCCCAGCAGCTCATAGTCCTGATCCGGCACATTACCGATGCCGAGTCCGTAATTCATATCGATCTCTCCGCTTTGCAGCTGGGCCACCAGGTTTGTTCCCGGCATGATCTTCACGAAAATTTTGTCCAGCTTAGGAGCGCCGCGGTAATACGCTTTGTTCGCTGCGAATTCGACGTACTGATCCTTTTCATATTTCACGAGTGTGAAGGCTCCGTTGGTTACGTTCGGGTTTTGCATAAAGGGATGCTTCACCAGCTCCTCAGGCTTCACACCCTTGAGAACGTGCTTGGGCAGTGCCTTGAACTTCATTCCAAACTGCTCCTTGATCATGTTCGGATCCGTCGGGTTTTTGGCGCGCAGCTCAAAGGTTTGCGCATCGATGATCTTCAAGCCCGATATTTCCGTCTGTCCCTCTGGCAGCTTCCCGTCTGGTCCGACTCCCTCTAGAAAAGCGATCGATGAGCCAAGCGTAGATTCGACCTTCGGGTTGGCGATCAGCGCAAGTGTATAAGCTACGTCCTCCGTTGTAACAGCAGTGCCATCGGTCCACTTGGCGTTCGGATTCAGCTTGACCGTATAGGTTTGCTTATCTGTCGTATCAAAGGACTCGGCAAGCTGCGGCAAAAATTGCAGCGGCTCGATCCGGTTGATCAAGGGTTCAAACAGCAAAGTACCCAGCTCTGCCGAAGACAAGTCCCGGGAGCTGATCAAGGGATTAAAAGAGATGGGCGGATTAAAAACACCGATGCTGACCATTTTGGTGCTGGCTTTTTCCTCCGCTGGCTTTTGATCGGTTGAAGCTGGCTTGGCTGTTTCCCCGGAAGAGGAGCATCCGCTCACCATTACTGCTACCGAAACAAGTACCGCAACTACTGGCTGTAGCAACTTTTTCATCTCTGTCTTCCCCCTGTATGTTTGCTATTTGTATCTTTATCTTTAATCAAATTAATCATATGTAATTAATCGGATTTAACCTTTGATACTACTATAATACAGATATCCGCAATGTCAATCACTTCCTTATCTATTCGCAAACCGAGCTTCGCCACTCCTTTGCAACAAAAACACCTACCTCCACGCATGGAAGTAGGTGTCTCTCTATTGAAGCTATTTTTTGCTGTTGCCGATTTCCTGCGGCTTGAAAATACCGGTTTCGGTCACGATTGCCGTAATGTATTCGGCCGGCGTCACATCAAATGCCGGATTGTACACTTTGATGTTGTCCGGAGCTACCTGTTTGCCCAAGCCGTGAGTAATTTCTTCGGCTGGACGCTCCTCGATCGGAATATCCGCACCTGTTGCGGTTTCCAGATCTACCGAGGAAAGTGGGGCTGCCACGTAAAACGGAATGCCATGCGCTTTCGCCAAAACAGCGACGCCGTAGGTCCCGATCTTGTTTGCCACGTCCCCGTTTGCCGCCACGCGGTCTGTTCCGACGATAACTGCTTCGACTTTTCCTTGTGCCATGACCATCGCCGCCATGTTGTCACAGATCAGCGTGACATCGATTCCTGCCTGCTGCAGCTCGAATGCTGTGAGACGAGCACCTTGCAGAACCGGGCGAGTCTCATCCGCGTATACTTTCAGATCCCACCCGCGCTCTTTTGCCAAATAGAACGGCGCAGTCGCCGTCCCGTATGCAGCTGTTGCCAGTGCACCAGGATTGCAGTGTGTGAGAATGCCCATGCCATCATGCAGCAAAGTCAGCAAATGCTCCCCGATGGTCCGGCATACCTCCGCATCTTCGCGCTGGATCGCCAGTGCCTCGTCGAGAACCGCCGCCTTCAGCTCGCTGATCGCCTTGTCGCCTTCTTGCTGGATCCGCGCCTTGATGCGGTCAAGTGCCCAAAACAGGTTGACCGCAGTCGGGCGAGACGTTCCCAAATATTCTGCCGTTGCCAACAAATCCTTGGCAAACGCTTCGCTCGTAGTCGCTTCGCTGCCCCGAACACCAAGGTACAGGCCATAGGCTGCAGCCATGCCGATCGCAGGCGCTCCGCGTACCTGCAGGTGGCGAATAGACGCCCATACTTCTTCTGCAGTAGTCAGTGTCAAATAAACGGTTTCTACAGGCAAGCGCGTCTGGTCGAGCAGGACGAGAGCATCATCCTCCCATTTGACTGGCGCGAGTTGTGTACTTGTTGTCATACGGTCGTTGCCTCCTGATAAAATCTTGCTGTCACGGTGCGGACGAGGTCCGTAATGTCGGTAGACTCCTCCAGATTGCTGCGTCCGAGGATCAGTGCTTCCCCGATAGCGAGTGCCAAGCGCTCTGCTTCGGCGCGAACTTGAACGTCCTCGATGCTGTTCAAGTCAGCGACACCAGCCAATCCGATCACGCGGCGCAAAATTTTGCAGCCTGCAAAGCCAGCGGTATCCTGGATCAGACGGTTCACATAGCTTTGCCACAGGCCCTCCACATGTGCGCTGCGCTCTTTTGCCTGCTTGTGCCAGAGCTGCACAAACTGGGAGACGAATTCATTCCAGACATCCTCCACCGTTGCAAGCAAGTATTCGCGATACGATTCGCGTTCTCCTTGGTCTTTTTGCAATCCGTGCTGGCCTGCGTAGTTGAGCAGCAGGTTGGCAATGACTGCACCGATGTCAAAGCCAATCGGTCCGTAGTAAGCAAACTCAGGGTCGATCGCTTTCATGCTGGTCGGTGTGATGAAGATGCTGCCTGTATGCAGGTCACCGTGCAGCAGCGCTTCTGCTCGGGTGAGGAAGTCAAATTTCAGCTTTGCGATTTCCAGCTTGAGCGGCTTGTTTTCCCAGATTGCTTCGACTTCCTTTTGAATCAAAGGATTGAAGTCGTTCGTTGGCGCATTTTCATAAGGATCAGTAAACACCAGATCTTCCGTAATTTTGCACAATTCCGGATTCAAGAATGTTCCGACGAGCGCTTTTTTATCGTACGGGTTTGCCCCCAAATCAGATGTGTAGAATAGCGTGTGCGCGAGGAATTTCCCAATCTGCTTGGCGAACAGCGGATAGCGATTGCCCTCGATCAAGCCTTTGCGCATGATGATATGGTCACCCACGTTTTCCATAACGGTCAACGCCAGCTCTTGGTCAAAGTGATACACTTCCGGTACGAGATCCGGTACGTATTTGTGCTGGAGACGAAGTGCCTCGCTCTCGATGCGCGCACGGTCTACCGTCAGTGGCCAGGACTCCCCTACCACGCGAGCGTAAGGAAGAGCTTGCTTCACGATCACGCTTTTTCCTGTCGCTTCCTCTCGAATGTCAAACACCAGATTGAGGTTGCCGTCGCCAATCTCACTGCTGACTAGCGTAGCTCCCTCGGTAAAAAGCCCTGGCAATGCTTTCACGTACTCCACTGCTTCCTGTTCTGTCAATGCACGATATGCCATGATTCCTTTCTCCCCTTTGCCGATTTTTGTCTATTTCCAGTAGGCTGGTCCAAGCGATGTCATATTAGAAAACTTGGCTTCGCCAAGCTTTGCGGTGGAGCCATAGTTGCACTTATACTGGCTAAGAATCTTATAAATTCTTACTGTACAAAAAGACCTCTTTTCCCGAAGAAAAGAGGTCGCGATCGTCACGTATAGAGAAACGTGCCCTTGTCCCCCTTATCTTCCAGACTACTTTTGTTTCTGCAGGAATTAGCACCGTGCACGTCGCCTATGCATCAGTCGTCTCGAACGTCTGAAAAGCGTCGTGTCGGTTGCCGGGTATCATCGGGCCAGTCCCTCCACCTTCTCTGGATAAGGTATCCAACGTATGCAGTTTTGAATTTAGTTTGAATCATACATTCCTCTACCTGATGCTGTCAACACCCTTTTTCCCCGCAATATGCTTTCCCTCATTTGTTTGTCCTGTAATCCTATGTGTAAACTCGGCAAAAAATAATTTGACTACCGCATCTGATCGCCTTATCATAAAGCTATCGCACACGCTGTTCTAGCGTGAACCTCATAACTCTTATCGCGAGCTGGCTGAGGGACTGGCCCTATGATGCCCGGCAACCGGCGCTATTCTATGTTTATTAGAAAGCGAAACGGTGCTAATTCCAACGGATAAGAGTCGAGATTTAGGATATTGTTTTCCTTTGCCTCGACTACGAACCCGAGAGATGAGAGGAGACGAAGACGTTCTGATAGTCGACAACCGCCTCCCTGATCGCTGGGGAGGCTCTTTTTATTTTCTCACATCACCGTTTTTAAGGAGGATTAGTCCTAGCAATGAGTGAGCACCGTATCCTCGTCACCTATTTGACACAAGCCAAAGATTTGAACCAAAAAGCAGAATCGATCGCAGTCGGTATGACTGTAGGTTCCTGGACGGAATTGCCTGCGGCCAAACAAGCCGAGCTAAAGCCATATCTGGGCGAAGCAGTAAGCGCAACTCCGCTGGAAACCTTGGAGAACGGAGAAACGCGCGGCCTGATTACCGTCAGCTATCCGACTCGCAACTTTACCAACGATATTCCCTCCTTGTTGACAGGCATTTTTGGGAAGCTCTCCATGGATGGCAAGATTAAGCTGGTCGATGTCAGCTTTCCTGAGTCGTTTTTGGGAACGTTCCCTGGTCCAAAATACGGCATTGACGGGCTGCGCAATCGCCTGGACGCCCACAACCGTCCACTATTGATGAGCATTTTCAAGTCCTGCCTGGGATTGCCTTTTGATGATCTGAAAACCCAGTTTCGCGCACAAGCATTGGGCGGCGTAGATCTGGTCAAAGATGACGAAATTTTCTTTGCGGATGAACGCGCTCCGTTCCTCGAGAGAATCAAGGCGTTTAAACAGATCGCGATCGAAACGGAAGAAGAAATCGGCAAGCCTGTGCTCTACGCGGCCAACCTGACAGGTCCGGTAAACGAGCTGAATGAAAAAGCTAAGCGCGCCATTGACGCTGGAGCCGACTGCCTCCTGTTCAATGTCCTGGCTTTTGGCTTCGACGCCTTGCACCGCCTGGCAGCTGATCCAGATGTACACGTTCCGATCATGGCGCATCCAGCTTTGGCTGGTGCTTACTATCCATCGCCGGATTACGGGATTGCGACTCCGCTCCTGCTCGGGAAGCTGATGCGGATTGCTGGAGCAGACCTGGTGCTCTTCCCATCTCCATATGGAAACGTTGCGCTGAACAAGACCGAGGCGCTGCAGCTGGCTGAAAACTTGACGGCACCTCTCGAAGGCATCCGCCGTTCGTTCCCAGTCCCATCTGCCGGTATTCATCCGGGACTCGTGCCGCAGCTGTTCGCTGACTTTGGACTCGACCAGATCGTCAATGCAGGTGGCGGAATCCACGGTCACCCAGGCGGTGCGACTGCAGGGGCAAAAGCTTTTGTTGCTGCTACCCTGGCAGTGACCGCTGGTAAAACGCTGCAGGAAGCGGCCGAGGGTTCCTCTGAGCTGGCTGTGGCCCTTACGAAGTGGGGTGGCGGACGATGAGCAAAAAGCTCGTTCTCTTCTGCGATTTTGACGGTACCATCACGGAAAAAGACAACATTGTGGCGATTGTCCGCAGGTTTGCTCCACCCGAGTGGGAAGCTTTGACCGAACAAATCCTTTCGCAAAAAATCAGCGTGCAGGAAGGGGTCGGAAAGCTGTTCCAGCTGCTCCCCTCCTCTCTGCGCGAAGAAATTATTGACTTTATCGTCAGCGAAGCATCGATTCGCCCTGGCTTTGCGGATTTCGTCCGTTTCTGCCGCGAAGAGGGAATCGAATGGCTGGTGACCAGCGGCGGCATCGACTTCTTCGTCGATCCGATCCTCGCTCCGTTTGATCTGAAGGATGTACCGATCTATTGCAACGGAAGTGATTTTTCCGGCGACAAGATCACGATCACCTGGCCGCACTCCTGTGACGATCACTGCTCCAATGGATGTGGCATGTGCAAAACGACGATCATTCGCCGCTACGATCCTGCCGACTACTACCGCGTGGTGATCGGAGATTCGATCACCGATTTGGCTGGTGCCAAGATCGCCGACTTTGTGATTGCCCGTTCGTTCCTCGCCCAGAGGGCGGAGGAGCTGAATCTGCCACACCGCACGTTTGCCACATTCCATGATGTGATTGCCATCCTACAAGATTTGAAACGTCAACAGGAGGTCAGCTAAAACATGACTGCCACATTTGAACAACGCTTGGACGCTTTTCGCCGCTTGGACGACGCCAAGCTGACATTTGCTCGCCGGGACTGGTTCCCGGGTACGAGCGGCAACCTTTCCATCAAGGTTGCCAATGAACCGCTGCAATTTGCCGTAACAGCGAGCGGCAAGGACAAAACCAAGCTCTCCCCGGAAGACTACCTGATCGTGGACAGCGATTCCCGACCAGTTGATGAGACCTCACTCAAGCCTTCCGCTGAGACATTGATCCACGCGGTAGTGTACAAGAAGTTCCCACAGGCAGGTGCCTGCTTCCACGTTCATACGGTGTGGAACAACCTGATTTCTGAGCTGTACTTTGGACAGCGTGCTTTCTCCATCCAGGGCCAGGAGCTGATCAAAGGTCTCGGCATCTGGGAGGAAAATGCGAGCATCACCGTTCCGATTGTTGAGAACTTTGCTGATATTCCGACCCTCGCTGCTGCCATCGAGAAGGTCATCACTCCTGATGTGCCCGGCGTCCTGATTCGCAACCATGGCATATACGCCTGGGGCGGCAATGACTTTGAAGCCAAACGCCATCTGGAAGCCTTTGAATTCTTGTTTGAGTACCACGCCCGCTTGCTGCAGCTGCGACAAGCAGTCGTGTCCCATACCCCCAACAATTAAGGAGGAATTAAAAATGGCACAAATTCGTTTCCACGACAACAACGATCGCATCAGCGCTCCAGAGGAAGTCATCTCCTTCCTGAATACGCAAGAAATCATCTATGAAAAATGGGCACTGGATAATCTGGATCCGAAGCACCGCGACAACTACAGCCCGACTGACGAAGAGAAACAGGAAATCCTCGATACCTTCAAGCCGCAGATCGACGCAATCAGCGAGCGCCGCGGCTACCTGACTGCTGACATCATCGTCCTGTCTGATTTGACCCCTAACCTCGACGAGCTTCTGGTCAAATTTAAAGGCGAGCACCATCATACGGACGACGAGTGCCGCTTCTGCGTAGACGGTCACGGCATCTTCGCGATCAAAGGGAATGACGGACGCTACTTCGACGTTGAGCTTTCGCCAGGTGATCTCATCTCCGTTCCGCCAAACTTCCGTCACTACTTCACCCTGATGGACGATCGCAAAATCAAGGCCATCCGCCTGTTTGTGACTCCAGCTGGCTGGGAAGCGATCTATTAATCGAAGCCGGAAAAGAAAAATCACCCCAGTGTCAATCGACCGGGGTGATTTTTTCATGCTATTTGATGTTTCCATTCCCTTTGATATCTACGTGAGGGGTAAAGTTGATTTTGGCCTGCGAAAAAGCCTCCGTCCAATCATTCTCGACTTTTTTCCACGCTTCGTATTGATAGGCGCGGGCATACAGCCCAAAGCCAAATGGGTCGATTTTCAATTGCTGACACTTCTGGAACAGCTCCTGATACTCGCGCAGAAATTCTTTTTCCAGCATCGCTTCCATCTTTTTATAGTCCTTGTCCATATCGAACGGAAACAACCTCTCTGATATGGACGTTCTCAGCTTCAAGTCCACATCAAATTGAAACTTGCCATCGACAACGCTCGTTTTGATTTTTTTGGATATCCCTTTCACGAAGAAGCTGACACGCTTTTTTATGATCTTCTCTTTTCCCATGGAATCCGGATAAGGCAGGCTAATCGAGATTTCGCCGTTTTTCCCTTGAAGGAGCATCTGCAAGAAAGAAGTCTCCCTGCCGGATATCACGGTAGCGAATTTCCCTGTCTCTGTCAGCAGTGCTGTACCCTCTACCTGAACGGTTGTTGCCTTGTCCAGCTTTGTAATCGTCGGAGTAAGCCCTTTCTCGTACATCTGCCGATGAAGCTCTTGTACGGTTGTTTTCACGGTGATGTTTCTGCGGTTGGCCGTATCTACCAGCTTCATCAAATGCAGGGCGATTCGCGGTTTCGTCTTGGATTGCATGTGAAACAGCTCTTCCAATGGGCCATCGTAGACAATCATTCGGGCATTCACGCTAAAACGCGCATCCCGATAAACAACGTCCATCAGCTGAAACCAATTCGGTGTATCTAAAAGACGTCTGCCGAGGACAAACAGCTGTACCTTTCCTGATAAAGTCACACCGGAAACCAGTTCATCAAACCGCTGTCTTGACTCTCTCAGGGAGTGGGCCTTCGCACCGAATTCCTCTGACTTTTCCTGTGCCTCCCTGCTGAAAACCGGGCTGGAGACGTAAAACAACAAATCGTTTTTCTCGCTGAGATCCAACCCAATCATCAATGCCAGAGTAGCATCCTCCAGATCAATCCGGTCCGTACAGCCAGGCAAGGATAGCAGCATGAGCAGGGCCACTCCCATGCGAAGAATCTTTCTCATGCCTTTTGCTCCTTCGGTGTTTTTCGTATGAACGTCGTAGCTGCCCACAGCAGGATCGGAAATCCAAAAGCGACCACCAGGCCCACCTTGTTCCACAGCTTAACTAGAATCTGTATATCGCTGAACGAAGGTGTATAGAGAAAAGCTGCTACCAAGATCAGCGCCAAAAAAATGTACAGATGCTTGCGGTGATCTTGCTTTCCTAGCAATTGCGTGGTGGAAAACACCGTGAAAAGCATATAAGGCATACCTGTCGTCGAAAGAATAAACAGATAGGAAGCCAGGAAAAGAATGTCGACTCTTTCCAGAAAGCGAAACTCAATAATTTTCCATAACCCAAGTGTCGGCCAAGTGAACTGAGTGATTTCATCTGGACTATAAAAGCCAAAGCAGAAGAGAGTTACCGACAGATAGACCAGCATCGACAAGGTATTTGCCGTCACGATCCCCAAAGCGGCATACTGTTTTTTTTGCAGGAACGGATATAAAAAGAAGGCAAGCTCAAAGCCGATGAAGGACAGGATCGTCGAGGGCGTCCCTTGAACAATGGGCTTCCATCCTTCCTTTAAGAAGGGCAGCAAATGAAGCCAGTGCATGTTTTTCCACATGGTCAACAGGACGATCGGCATCCATAGCGTGAGATAAAAGATCAATTCGGAGTACCGCCCAAGGACACGTACGCCGCTTTGGATCACTTGACAGGCTGGAATGATGAACAAGAGCACCACGACGTACGATGGAGTTTGGGGAAGCAGCCAAACATTGATGAGCGAGACGGCATAAGAAAAAATCGTCATGGCGGCAAGCATACAATAAAGTACGATCAAAACGACTGCTGCCTTCCCCAGCCATTTCCCGATCAGCAGCTCCAAAATCTCGATGACGGTCATCTCCGGGTACCGGCTCATCGCCTTGACCAGAATCAAGCTGACGATCACTGCCATCATCCAGCCGAGTACGATGGACATCCACCCATCTGTCCCAGCAACGAGCGCAAGATCTTTCGGCAGCGTAAGGACTCCGATTCCTACCTGGGCACCATGTATCAAAAAGATGTACTGCATAACGGTGATTTCGTTATACGCATACTTTTTCATTTACCATCCCCCTGGGGACGATTATCTCCCTGTCTCTTCATTTGGCGAGCTCTCGCGCTGAACGGCCTGTTTTTCATATTCCAGATCGGCAGCCTTACAAACAGGTCCTTCCAGTCAGAAAAACGTACGGGAGCCAGCGGACTTCCGTAGGGAACACCCAAAGACTCCAAAGAGACCAAATGTCCAATCATCGTCATCAAGCCAATTACGATCCCCACGATCCCAAACATCCCTGCCAGCCCCATCATCACAAATCGCAGCAGCCGCAGCGCCGATGCCATATCGTAGTTCGGGATGATAAACGAAGCGATCGCTGTAAACGCAACGACAATTACCATAATGTTGCTGACGATCCCTGCTTGTACAACTGCCTGACCGATTACAATACCGCCGACAATTCCGACTGTCTGGCCTATCGGTGCCGGCAGCCGCACTCCCGCTTCCCTGAGCATTTCCAGCGTCAGCTCCATCAGCATCGCCTCCAGCAATGGCGGAAAAGGGACACGCTCTCTGGACTCCCCCACAGACAAAATCAAGTCGATGGGTATAACCTCGTAGTTGAAGGAAACAAGTGCAATATAGATGGCAGGCAAGAAAGTGGCGACCAAAAAAGCCAGATACCGCAGCAGGCGAATAAAGGTTGCCACAGGCCATCTTGTGCTGTAATCGTCGACCGTTTGAAAAAAAGAGGCAAATGTGGCAGGGCCGACTAAAACACTCGGGGAACGGTCTACGACAACAACAATTCGCCCTTGCAACAAATGAGACGCAGCGGAGTCTGGTCTTTCTGTGGTTACAAGCTGTGGAAAAGGAGAAAAAGGATTGTCCTCGATCAGCTCAGCCAATTCCCCCGTATTGATGATCGCATCGATGTTGAGCAGCTTGATGCGATCCTCCATTTCTTGTAGGACATCCAGGCTGACGATGTCCTCCATGTACATGATGGATACTTTGGTTTTTCCCCGCTCTCCTACGCGTAGCTGTTTGATTTTCAGCTCTCGATTGGGGAGATAGCGCCTAATCAGCGCGATATTCTGTATGTCCGTCTCGACAAAGCCTTGGTGTGCCCCTTTTAATGACGCTTCCAACTGCGGGTCTTCCACTGCCCGCTGTGGCCAGCCATGCGACTCAACTACACAGGCCTCTGCTCGCCCTTCGATCAGCAGAACGCTACTCCCATGTAGAATCTCAGCTTCCACTGTCTCCAAATCATAGGCATTTGATATAGCACCTACAGATATAAGATCCAGCACGCTTGTATCCGCTTTTGACGGCGTACTCAGCAGGGGGCGCAGCATGTTGTTGTTAATCGAGTTCTTGTCAACGAGACCCGACAAGTAAACAAGCGCTACTCGTCCCTCTACGAAATCCGTATCAAACGTACGAATGACTAAGTCGGGGGTCAATGTAAAAATCGTTTGGAGCATGGCAATATTCTCGTCCAATTGGTCAGAGATCGGTTGGATCGGGCCCGTGATTGGACGTTTTCCCAACATAGCCAATGCCCGTTTTCTGCCCAGCCATCCTTTCAGACTCATGTATCCACGATCCTCGCGATATTTGGATTTGCTCTCGTTATCGTGGGTGTTTTTTCCCAATAATATGCATTCCGCATGTGCTTCCTTCACGGTGATCTTGCATAGTTTTCTTGACAAAGCAAATACTGTCAGGGAAATGAACAGGTACCGAGGAGACTTATGAAAAACGGTTTTTCTTTCGCACAAGTGGTCGTCATCCTCATGCTCTCTAACGGTCTTATGAATCATGTCATTGTCATCCCTATGATGCTAGATGCGGCCAAAAGAGACGCTTGGATTTCTGTCCTTCTGTCAGGAGCGCTTTATCTGCTCTGGATCGGAATCCTCTATTTTGTCTATCAAAAAACGCAGAAGGATCACCTTCTACGTTGGATAAAGGACCGATTTGGATCGGTCGTGTACGTGCCGATTGCTCTCTTGCTCTCGCTCTATTGCTTTTTGAATGCCACCGTGACGATGGAGGATACGGTAACGTGGATTAGCCTGTCATTTGCTCCGGAGACACCCATTTTTGTCCACTCCATTATTTTTGGGAGCCTCTGTCTAGTGAACGCCTTACTGGGCATTCGGTCCATTGCCATGATGTCCAGCATCCTTCTGCCGGTAGTGGTCCTTTTGGGCTTTTTCGTCATGACCACCAATTTCCAGCACAAGGATTACAGCTTCCTTTTGCCGATCATGGAAAATGGCTTCTCTCCGGTGTCACAAGGCATGCTCTACGCGGGAAGCGGCTTTGCTGAAATGATTTTATTTCTTCTTCTGCAGCACCATTTGAAGAGCAAAATTTCTTATCTGCAGATCATTCTGCTCGGAGTTACGATGATCGGACTAACACTGGGTCCTACCATTGGCGCCGTTGTGGAGTTTGGGCCCATGGAAGCTGCGAAACTGCGCTATCCCGCATACGAAGAGTGGAGACTGGCCAATATCGGACTGTATATCGAGCATTTGGATTTCCTCAGCATCTTTCAGTGGTTCAGCGGTGCGTTTATCCGAGTGTCGCTCTTTCACTACCTGATTGTCGAATTGCTTATGATCCCTCAAGGTTCACGACGCAAATGGTGGCTCTTCGGCCTATTCAGCCTCTCTACCGTTATTTCTGTGCTTCCGTTGAGTGACATCCTGTTTTATCGTCTGCTTTCTTCTTATTTTCTGCCCTCTCTATTCATGATCGCCTTGTTTCTTTCCATCGTGCTCGCTTTTCTGACAGCCCTTGCTCACAGGAGGAAACATCATGAAGAATCCTAGGTTTCAAAAGGTGAAAGGTCTCTCTCCAGCTGTTTCGGGACAAAAGGATCCCACAGATATAGACGAGCTCTCCCTTTTTGCATTCAAAGATTTGTTTGATGACTGCTACGATGTTGTCATCGAAGAAGATGTCCTTCTGCCCTCGGCACCCGATATTCGCCTGCACCTCCTTTATGCCAGCTGTCTATGCGATCTGGATAACATCAGCGAATACCTCATGCCACAACTGACAGAGCTATTTTCAACGATACCTATCCAGACAGCCGAGGATCTCGAGGAGCACCATCTGTTTTTCATGACCAAGCTCACTTCTCCTACCAATATTGACTTGATCGTCAGACAGGTCTTCTCGGGAAATTTGCTTTTGTTCTTTGAGAATCTCCAAGCTGTCTACTATATTGAGACCGGCAATGCCCCCAAACGCGAGCCTGAGGAACCGAATTCCGACGTATCCATACGCGGTCCGCGCGACGGCTTTACGGAAGAAGTCAGCACCAATCTCGCCTTGATCCGCAAGCGTTTGAAGACGTATCAGCTGAAGTATGTTCCGTATATCATCGGTACCCATACGCATACCTGTGTCGGACTTTTATATCTCAAGGATCAAATCGACCCACTGCTCTTAGAGGAAATCAAAGACAAGATCGACTCGCTGCACAGCAAAGGAATTATCAGCGGGCTTCAAGCGGAGGAACAGCTGTCAAGCACCCCTTTTACGCTTTTGCCGGAATACCAGTACACAGGCAGACCGGATTACGTATGCGCGGCCTTGCTCAAGGGCCGGTTTGCCTTGTTAATCGACGGCTCTCCCAGTGCGCTGGTCGGGCCCGTCAACTTCTCCATGCTGCTAAACGCCGCAGAGGATACGAATACCTCCGTATTTACGGTCGTATTTGTTCGCATCATTCGCATGGTGAGCGTAGTCATGGCCTTGTTCTTGCCTGGCTTCTGGGTAGCGCTCGTCACCTACCACCACGACCAGCTCCCCTATACGCTCATCGCGACGATCATCATGTCGCGCCAAGGCGTTCCTCTGCCAGCTGCTCTGGAAGTACTGCTGATGGTGCTCTTGTTTGATCTGTTTAAAGAAGCAGGGCTGCGCCTGCCGCTTGCGATCGGGCAAACACTCTCTGTTGTCGGCGGGCTCATTGTCGGTCAGGCAGCGATTTCTGCAGGACTGACTTCATCGGGAAGCCTAGTGATCGTCGCTCTCTCCGTCATGGCTACCTTTACCCTGACGAATCAGCATGTCGTTGGTACAATCAGCATCCTGAGGATCATCATTCTGCTTATTTGTTCGCTGCTCGGCATGTTTGGCTACATGATGGCTCTTCTGGGGACCGTTCTGTACTTCGTCAACAAGCGTTCCTTTGGCTTGTATTATTTGAGCCCGATCACCCCAACCTACTGGTCCGACCTGCTGCGAATGCTATTTCGTACTCCCTGGCGCAAGGTAGAAAGCCGCCCCCAAATGCTGGATGATCCTGCTCGAAACGAGGTGCAGGAATAGGCATGCTTCCCCTGCGCCTGGTCATTGTCCTATTGCTATCATCGTTTCTTATGGGCGGCTGCTGGAATGCGCGGGAAATCGAAACCATGAATTACATCAATGCGCTTGGCGTGGACTATGTAAACAATAAAGTCGTCGTCCACGCCCAAATCCTCAGCTTTACCAATATCGCCAAAATGGAGGCAGGCGGGCAGCAAACACCGGAAACAGTGGCTACCGTAAAGGGAGAGGGAGAGAATTTTTTAACAGCTATTTTTCAGCTTTACCCCTCCTCCCAGCAACGCTTGACCTGGAGTCATATGAGAGCGCTCGTGTTTACGGAGGAGGCGATCCGCCATGGTCTGGTGGATCAAGTCTTGGATGAAATGGACCGCTACTACGAGTTTCGCTACACCCTGTGGGCCTACTCTACCCACGAAGCGATGGATGAGCTCTTCCATGCCAAACCGCTTTTTCACATTTCCGTCCTCTACTCGCAATTAACCGATCCAGGGGACATTTTTGAGCAAAACTCCGTGAATCAGCCCATTAAGCTGTATCGCTTTATTTCTTATTACAAAGAAAAAAATCGGACTCTCTATCTCCCTACGCTTGCGCTGGACAGATCGCGCTGGACGCAGGGAAATAATTCGACGATCAAGCTCGTAGGCAATGGCGCTTGTATCATACAGAATCAAAAGCTGTCCGCTTGCTGGTCCCGCAAGGAGCTTCTCGCCGTACGCTGGGTCAATCCGGATACCAATCGTACCCTTATCAACGTCAAAAAGAATAACAAGCTCCTCGCCAATACGGTCCTAACCAAGCCTAAGGTGACCATCGCCCCGATCTTCCATGGCGGTGTGCCGACGTTCACCGTTCAAGTCGCCTACACTGGCTTCATTTCCCAGCTCGGCCAAACCGGACCTGTGGAAGAAATCGAGAGAGAAGTGGAAAAAACGATCGCTGCCGATATCAAAAGCCTTTTCGAGAAAGGGCTGAAGCAAAACATCGACACGCTGCAGCTCGGTCATACCCTTTACCGGAAGAATCCACAGGTATGGAAGCGGTACGCTGTTCAAGACCGCCTGCCACTCACGCCCGCGTCCCTAGAATCAGTAATCGTCAACGTCTCGATCGAAAATGGCGGTCTGGCTAAGGTCAAACAAAAGCGCAAACAAAAATAAACAAGGAAGGAGCGAGGGACTAGTCCCCCGCTCCTTTTGCGCAACTCCTACATCTGACTACAGAACGTAACCGCCCGCTTCAATAACGCGGTCCGCAATCGCTCGTTTCAGCTGTACGGTATTGACTGGCGTGCGTCGTGTCAGCTTTTTCAAAATGGACAGTCGCAGACGCAGGTCGTCTCCTTCTTCCATAGCGGCAAGTGCTTCTTTTGCCCAAGCCTCTACCCGATCAAACGCCTCCTGTACATACCCGACAGTCAGATCCAGCTTTTGCTGTTCGTTTTCCAGCCCGCCCGCTGCAATAGCCTTTTCCGTCCGTTTCACGACGCTGTCCATCGCGTACAGCTCGATCAGCATGTCTGCCGCGAATGCCAGCAGCTCCTGCTCTTTGGAGATCGCCTGCTGGTACTTCATCAGCGCAGAGCCTGCCACCATCAGGATGATCTTGCGCGTCATATCGAGCAGGTGCTTCTCGGCAGCCAATGGCGCATCCTCGATTTCCTGCGGATAATAGCTCATCAGCTCCTGCTGCAGCGTCGCCGCCGCTTGCAGCAGTGGCAGCTCGCCCTTCATCGCCTTTTTCACCAGCGTATCCGGGATCAGCAGGCGGTTGATTTCATTGGTTCCTTCGAAAATGCGGTTGATCCGGGAATCACGGTACATGTTTTCGATTTCATACTCGGACATGAAGCCGTATCCACCGTGGATTTGGACGCCCTCATCCACGCAGTAGTCCAGTACCTCCGTAGCGAACACTTTGTTGATAGAGCACTCAATCGCATAATCAGCGATCGCCTTCGCTACTTCCTGGCCTTCGTCTACCTTTTCCCCCAACCGGTTCAAAGCAGTGTCGAACATCCCTACAGTGCGGTATACGGAGCTTTCCGCCGCATAGGTTTTCAGCGCCATGTTCGCCAGCTTGTTTTTGATCAAGGTAAAGTTGGCGATCGGAGTCTTGAACTGCTTGCGATCTTTCGCGTAGCTCGTCGCGATGCTCAAAGCGTGCTTCGCCGAACCAACTGCACCGACCGCCAGCTTGTAACGTCCCACGTTCAAGATGTTAAAGGCGATGACATGACCTCTGCCTACTTCACCCAGCACGTTTTCCACCGGAACAGCTACGTCCTGCAAAATAACCGTGCGGGTCGAGGAGCTCTTGATTCCCATTTTCTTCTCTTCGGCACCAAAGGAAACACCCGGGAATGTACGCTCTACGATAAAGGCAGTAAATTTCTCCCCATCGACTTTCGCATACACGATGAACACGTCCGCGAACCCGGCATTCGTAATCCACTGCTTCTCACCATTGAGAAGGTAATGCGTGCCGTCAGCCGACAGAGTCGCCGTCGTTTTTGCCCCCAGAGCGTCCGAGCCGGAGCCTGGCTCAGTCAGGCAATACGCAGCGATGCGGGCACCAGAAGCGAGGTCTGGCAGATAGCGCCGCTTTTGATCGTCATTCCCGAAGTAAACGATCGGCAAAGAACCAATTCCTACGTGCGCCCCATAGCTGAGTGCAAATCCGCGAGCCAGCGCGAACTTCTCCGTCACCAGTGCGGTGCTCACCTTATCCAGTCCGAGCCCCTCGTATTTCTCAGGCACATCGCCTGCTAAAAGTCCCAGCTCTCCTGCTTCCTTCAACAGACGTACAGAGATATCAAAATGGTGGTTCTCCAGCTCTTCCAGATGCGGGCGCACTTCGTTGTGGATGAAATCCTCAGTCGTCTTGGCGATCATCTTTTGCTCTTCGGTATACTCTTCCGGAACAAACACATCATCTGCCGAACCTGCATCAATCAGAAAGCTTCCACCACGGATCAATTCTTTTGTATCTGCCATATGCTACCCCGCTCCTTTATGAAATGTTGAATGTTTGAATCGTTTACAGCATTTCAAAAACGCCTGCTGCACCCATACCGCCGCCGACGCACATAGTGACGACACCGTATTTGCCACCGCGACGCTTCAGTTCGTTCAAGATGGAGATCGTCAGCTTCGTTCCCGTGCATCCCATCGGATGACCCAGAGCGATTGCGCCTCCATTGACATTGACCTTCTCCGGATCCAGTCCCAGTTCGCGAATGACCGCTACGGCCTGGGAAGCAAACGCTTCGTTCAATTCAAAGAGATCGATATCCTCGAGACGAAGGCCAGCCATTTTCAGGGCTTTCGGGATCGCCACGATCGGGCCGATCCCCATCACGTCAGGATCCACTCCGCCTACTGTAAAGGAGCGGAACTTGGCGATCGGCTGAACTCCCAGCTCTTCAGCCTTCTCGGCAGACATGACCAGCACCGCGGCAGCTCCGTCACTCGTTTGCGAAGAGTTTCCTGCCGTCACAGAGCCTTGGACGTGAAACACTGGCTTCAGCTTCGCCAGCGCTTCCACGGACGTATCCGGGCGAGGACCTTCGTCGATTTGAAAGACGCTTTCTTTTACTTGCAGGTTGCCTGCTGCATCAAAGGAATGCTGCTTGACGGTAAGCGGGACGATCTCCTCCTGGAACTTGCCAGAAGCAATCGCCGCCGCTGCTCTCTGATGGCTGACCACCGAAAAGGCATCCTGGTCTTCTCTGGTTACGTTGTACCGTTTGGCTACTTCCTCAGCCGTGTGGCCCATGCCCATGTACGCTTCCGGCATCGTCTCCACCAGCGTAGGATTGAGGGCGACCTTGTGCCCGACCATCGGGATCAGACTCATGCTCTCGATCCCGCCAGCCACCAGGATATCTGCACCGCCGGAAATGATCTGCTGGGCGGCATAGGCAATACTTTGCAGCCCGGATGAGCAAAACCGGTTGATGGTAATACCCGGTACACTTGTCGGCAGACCTGCACGCAGACTGACGAGACGCGCCATGTTCATGCCTAGCTCTGCTTCCGGTGTAGCCGTTCCCATGATGACGTCCTCGATATCCTCTGCTTTCACCTGGGGAACGCGGCGCAGCAAGTCGCTGACGACTGCTCCCCCCATATCTACCGGATGTACGTCCTTTAAGCTGCCCCGCTTTGCTCTGCCAATGGCAGTGCGGGCACCTGCAACGATCACTGCTTCTCGCATCGTATTTTGCCTCCTTCAGCCTTATCAAACTACCTGCCCTATTCGGGATTAGTTGCGCAAAGGTTTGTTTTTGGTCAGCATGTGCTGCATCCGCTGCTGGGATTTTTGCGTTTTGATCAATTCCAGGAACGCCTGCTTTTCCAGCCCCAAAATATAGTCCTCCGTCACTTCTGTACCCGCAGGCAAGCTGCCTCCAGACATGACATACGCGATCTTGCTCAGGATCAACTCATCGTGGTCGGACAGATATCCACTCTTTTTCATGGTGTAAATGTTCTGGCGCAGGGTCGCATAGCCTGTTTCCCCGATGACGCGAATCTTGCGTGGGGATGGTGGTGTATAGCCTTCACGATCCATCTCGAGCACGAGCTGCTTGGCGTCGTACAGCAGATGATCCGGATTGATGCTGATTCGATCTGTTGCTCTCAAATAGCCCAGGTTGATCGCATCCTGGCCGCTGGTCGATACTTTTGCCATCGCAATGGTTTCAAATGCTTTAGCGACAAACGGGAACGAATCGACTGCTATGCTGCCACCCTCTGGTACGTTTTCCATGGCGCGGAACAGCATCTCTTTTGTTCCACCGCCTCCTGGCAAGAGCCCTACTCCTACCTCTACCAAACCGAGGTAGGTCTCCGCAGCTGCCTGCACTCGGTCTGCCAGATAGGCCACTTCTACACCGCCGCCCAAGGTCATCGCATAAGGAGCCGCTACTACAGGACGGTGCATGTAGCGCAGGGAGCGAGCTGCCTTGTGGAAATTGGTTACCAGCATATCAAGCTCCAGCCAGTTTTCGTCCTGCGCTTCCATCAGAGCCATCGCCAGATTCATCCCGACGCAGAAGTTTTTCCCCTGGTTCGCGATGACGAGGCCGAGGAAGTTTTTCTGCACTTCTTCTGCTGCGATATGGGCCATCTGCAAAACATCCATGCCAAGCGCATTGTTCGGAGAGGTGAATTCCAGGCAAGCCACGCCATCTCCCAAATCCACCAGCGCAGCCCCTGCATTTTTCCGAATGAGCTTGCCCTGCTCCTTCAGCGCCGCGAGGTCAATGACTTCCTTCTTCTGCGGGATATCTTTGTAAACGCCTCCAACAGAGAACGCTACCAGTCGTCCCTCGTTCTTTTGATAGAAGGACGTTTTGCCGCTCGCGAGCAGCTCTTCTACGAGTGCCGGAATCTGCTCGCCTTCCTCTCTCATGCGGGCGACCGATTTCTCTACCCCGATCGCATCCCACGTTTCAAACGGTCCCAACTCCCAGCCAAAACCCCATTTCATCGCTTGGTCGACTGCCACGATGTCATCTGCGATTTCATGTGCTTTTTCTGCGGAGTACAGCAAGACCTTTTTGAATACGTTCCAGACGAATTCACTGCCTTTGTCCTTGCCGTACGCCAGCGTCTTCAGCTTATCCGGCAGCGATTTGGCTGTTTTCGCCGCATCGAGGGATGGGAACTTCGGCTTGACACTGGGCCGGTACTCCAGCGTTTGGATGTCCAGCGCCTGAATTTCTTTGCCCTGCGCAGACTTGACTTGCTTGAAAAAGCCTTGGCCCGCTTTTTGACCGATCCAGCGCTTCTCCACCATCTGCAAGACGAACGGCGGCACTTCAAATACTGCTTTCTCTTGCTCGTCATGGCTTTTGTTCTTCACATTGTTTGCCACATGCACGTATGTGTCGAGTCCAACGACATCCAAGGTACGGAAGGTCGCGCTCTTCGGACGTCCAATCACAGGGCCGGTGAGAGCATCCACCTCATCAACGCCCAAGCCCAGGCGAACGAGCTCGTGAATCGAGACTTGCAGCCCGTATGTACCGATGCGATTGGCGATGAAATTGGGGGTATCTTTACACAGTACGGTCCCTTTTCCGAGAACGCGCTCACCAAAGCTCATCAGGAAATCCACAACGGCTGGGTCGGTCTCATCGCCCGGGATGATTTCCAATAGCTTCAGATAGCGCGGCGGATTGAAGAAATGGGTACCGCAAAAGTGCTTGCGGAAGTCGTCCGATCTGCCTGCTGCCATCTCATTGATGGAGACTCCAGACGTATTGGAGGTGATGATCGTGCCTGGCTTGCGGTGGGCTTCCACCTGGGCAAATACACTTTTCTTCACTTCCAGATTCTCTACCACGACTTCAATGATCCAATCCACCTCGGCCAAGAGCGGCAGATGGTCTTCGAAGTTGCCTACTGTAATCAGATCGAGACTCTTTTTATCGTAGAACGGGGTCGGTTTATCCTTTAAAAGCCGATCCTTGCCAGATTGGGCGATGCGGTTTTTCACGACCGGGTCTGTCAGCGCCAGCCCCTTTTTACTCTCATCAGCCGTCAATTCACGCGGTACAATGTCCAGCAAATAAGTAGGAATCCCGACGTTGGCCAGGTGCGCTGCAATGCCTGCTCCCATCACGCCAGAACCCAAAACGGCCGCCTTGCGAATTTTGCGTTCCATCTCCATATCCTCCTCCATACAAAAAATAGCGTTTCTGCATATACCCAATTTTCAGACAGGCAGAGTATTCTTATAACTTCTCCCTTTCCATAGATATTCCTGTCAGCAGAGTCTCATGTATTCAGTTGAATGAATGCTCATTCAGTAAGGGAGAGTAAAAAAGAACATTCCTCTCTAGACATACCCTTACTGCCTGTAGAGGCTTGCTCACCCACGACTGAACCACTGTTCATTTTTATTGTAATCGAAAATTCTGTCATTTGCAATTATGTGGACGCGGAAAAAAGGACACCCGCTTGGCGGATGCCCTCTCTCGTTACTTTTGAACAGCTCCAACTGCTGCTATTTTTCTACCGTACGTACTCGTCGGATCCGGATCCAGTCGATACTCGACCTGATAGCTTCCGTTCAAGCCGTATTTGTACTCTGCTGTTATCCAAAGCTTTCTTGCGTCCGTGTCATCGGATCTGACGGACACATTGACGAGCTCCTCGATCGCAGGTACTCGCTGCAGCTTACCCATGCTAGTGAGTGCGGCAGGCGTGTAGAACTTGAGCAGTTTGGCTTGATTTTTGGTTTCAAAGGCGAGATTGGCTGCCCGCAGGAAGGTTGTCGCCACTTTCTGCTGCGGGTTGCCTTTTGCCTCAAATTGAAGCAGTGCCTGCGTTTTGTAATAGTCGAGCAGGCGCTTCATGACGACCGCATACTCTGCACGTGTCAGGGCTTTCTCAGGCTGGAACGCCGACGGTGACGCGAACAGGTTGAAGCCTCGAATCGCTGTGGCATAAGGTGAGTATGTATCCCGGTAGTAGCTGTCCTGCTTCCATTCATAGTAGCTGGTGAAGAACGAAGCTGCATCCTGAGGACGGATATTGGCAGACCGGTAAATTTGCGGTGTAAGCATGTGGAAGAGAATGACGCTCGCTTCTTCCCGAGACATTGGCTGCTGGAGAGCGGAAGCAGAGAGCCACCAATCCTGGTTTTGCTTCTCCGGCTTTTTGATCAGCTGTCCCTGAGACGAGAGGTACAGATAGTACAGCATTCTGTCTCCTGGATCGTAATCGCCGGTTATTCCCCTCTCAATCTGCAGCTGTGCACTCATGTTGGTCAAAAGCTGTTCGATTTCCCAACGCGGCTGATACCGATAGTCGATGTTGGGTTTGCGAACCGGCTTTGCGATCGGGCCGTAGACATACTCGTAAACCCGATTCATCATCGCGATAGCCTCGCCGCGCGAGATGGGGCTATTGGGGGAAAACAGCTGCTTTGCGTTCCCTTTTACGATGCCTATGCTCGCTAACTCCTGGATAGACGATTTCGCCCAGTGGCCGTTGATGTCGGTGAACACCGTTGCCGCTGACGCATTGCCTACAAACATACTCTGTGCCAGTAGCACAACCATGAGAATTCCAATGACGATCTGTTTTCTCATATCCGCGGTTAACTCCTTCCCCTAGTGACCTCTTATTTGGCTCCCTTTTAGTCTATTCACTTCATTCTGCCAAATATGAACTTCCAAATCCATCCTTAATTTCTTTCTTCACAGATCCTTTTTCACCTGGCGCCCCTATTTTGTATCGGGAGGAAAGAGCCGGTATTTTAGCCTTTCGCAAATTAGAAAACTTGGCTCCAAGCTTTGCGGTGGAGCCATAGCTGCACTTATACTGGCTAAGAATCTTATAAATTCTTACTGTACAAAAAACCGCTCTTCTTTGCGAAGAGCGGTTTCTTACTAGCTACCTGTCTTTTTTACCCCTCCATTTTTTCCAGCCAGGATGGACCCTTTCTCAGCAAAAGCCGGAACAGAAAGAGATCCGCCAGCCCGAAAAGGACGAAAAGTCCCACGCCCATTTGAAGTAAGGACGCTTCTAGCGAAAAGGCAATGACAATGCACAGGGCTGCAGTCACCATCCCAATCAGCATGGAGAATAGCGGATTTAGGTTTTGCTTGACCGCTTCCTGCTCAGAGCCCCACTCCAGCTTGGGCATTTGCATATCGAGGATCAGCCCCAGCAGGTTGACAAACAGGATACCGGGAATACCTACGACCACGGCCAGAATGATAAAAAGCGAAGGCAGCTGGATAAACCACGCCGCCTCTGCCACCAGGAGCGCCATGCTAATCACACTGAGCAGCGTTCCCGGAATCAGTTTGGCTACGAGCAGCTGTCCGGCTGGAATCGGCAAGGTTTTGCTCAAAAAGATGCCTTGCCCTTCCCGCGTGATAGCCGTGATCGAAGTGCTATTCGTGCTGGCCATTACGACAAAGGCCGAAAAAGCGACGGCCAAGCTGATTCCACCCAAATGCCCGCCTTGCAGCCAGCCACTAAGTGATGCCAGAAGTTCCGCACTGTCTTGCCGGCTGAGCAAAGGGACTAAACCGAATAGCGGAAAGAAAATGCTGGACAGCGCACAGTTCATGAAAAATGCGGGTGTCCGCCAGAGTACTTTCCATTCCTTATCCGCATACGCCAGCCACATCGGTCTAGATCTGATCCCTTTTTGAAACGCCGCTTCATCGATTTTCTTCCGTTTTGCCCTAGACTCGCTGATACCCATCACACCCGAGAAATACAGGCGATTTCCCACCCATAAAAACAAGAGCAATCCAGCGACGGCTATGGCGAAAAAGCCGAGAAGATTAGCGAAGCCACTCCAGGCACTGCTCTCCAGAATGGCGAGTGCCCCCAGCTTGCTAGCCGGAAAAAGCTTTGTCACGATCCCCAATAGACCTTGCTCTCCCGCTGCGATCATTTGCTGGAACTGCTCGACGCTGCTGCCAGTTCCACTGGTCTGACGCTGAACGAAAGCCTGAAACCCGAGTCCTCCCGCTATGGCGATGAGCCCGCCCAGCAAACGAAAGCGATCCTTGTATTTGCCGATATTCGTATAGCGCATGAATACCATGACGAGCAAAATGGCAAGCGTGAGCGGAATGACTGGCAACGCCACGAATACGAGCAGCGCGAAAAGATAGTAGAGAAAGCCCCCGCCGCTTTTTACTCCATAGGTGATGAAGATAGGTGCGATCATCGTGAGCGCTGTCAAATACTCGTAAAGGAGGGCGACCAAAAACTTCGCGCCGAGAATTTCTCCAGGAGCTATCGGCATCGGTAAAAAATGCTCCACATCCTGTGAAAAGTAAAAGACGCTCAAGACATAAACAATGCCCAGCAGAAATATGGCAAGCGAGGTGCCCGCTATGCCGAGTCCGAGCAATGCCCCCTCCTGGCCGATCTGCGCCAATCCATCATACAGACCTGCTACAAAGACGACCAAAGCCGCCATTAACGGAATCAGGCCGACCCCGATCGCCAGAAGGATCAGGAGGGTCTTCCACCCGCTTCCTTTTTTGGACCCCAAAGAGGAACCCGCGTTTTTCAGCATGATTTTGGTGAGAAGCAGGACTTTATTCATGTTTGGTCAACTCCAGGAACAAGCTTTCCAAAGAATGATTGGACTGAAAATGTTGCTGCATTTCTGGAAACGTTCCACAGAACAAAATCTTCCCTTTGTTGATAATGGCGACCCGGTCGCACAGCTTCTCCGCTACCTCCAAAACGTGCGTAGAAAAGAAGACCGTTCTCCCACTATCCGCATGTTCACGCATCATTTCTTTTAACGTAAAGGACGACTTGGGATCCAGCCCTGTCAACGGTTCATCCAAAATCCAGACCTCCGGATGATGAACCAGCACACCCATGATCATGATTTTTTGCCGCATGCCATGCGAGTAGCTTTGGATCGTATCACCTAGCGCATCCGACATGTCAAAGCGGTTGGCCAGCTGTTGAATCCGTTCTTTTCGGAGCTGCTGCGGCACTTCGTAAATATCCGCCATGAAGCTGAGGTACTCCAGCCCTTTTAACCGTAAAAACAAATCTGGACTGTCGGGCACATAGCCAAATT
Source organism: Brevibacillus nitrificans (assembly GCF_003710965.1). Classification (NCBI taxonomy): domain Bacteria; kingdom Bacillati; phylum Bacillota; class Bacilli; order Caryophanales; family Paenibacillaceae; genus Brevibacillus; species Brevibacillus nitrificans. The sequence goes on from NZ_RHHU01000005.1 coordinate 191,914, forward strand.
GCCGTTTGGCCTCCAAGGTATCTGTCGCGATATTTTTGCCATTGATCGTGATCTCACCGGCATCCGGCCGAATGATCCCCGTCACCATTTTGATTGTCGTCGTTTTTCCAGCTCCATTTGGCCCCAGAAAGCCAAAAATCTCTCCTTTCGGGACGTCCAAATTCAATTGATCGACCGCTTTGATCGTTCCGTTGTAGCTTTTCGTCACACCTCGCAGTTGAATCATCCTGTCCCTCCTTTGTAGCTTTAGCTGCTTATCGACTTTTTCCTTATGCTTCCATGCATTCCTCTACCTATACGGTCAAAAGCTAGGAAAGGTTGCGCGCGGATCGATTGCAGCAGGACTATTGGGCGTTATGAAAAAGAGCCGCCGGTATCTCCCGACAGCTCATTTGGCTCAGCTTGAATCTGTTCTTCTCCTACGTTTGCGGGACAAAGCTGCCATCACGCAGCATCGTCAGCTCCCCCATAATAAAGGCGAGATCGTCGGAGTCGCCGACGCTCCCATTTTCATCCAAGGCTTCCAACCGACGAAGCAGCGTGTTGGCAAAATCTTGAATTTGCACAGGATGTGCTTCAATATCGGCATCGTCTAAAACGTCAAAGCTTGTCAGTGCTTCCAGATGCGTAATGATGCGGAAACCGCCGATCTCTCCCAACAGCTCCGGTTTGTTCACTTTCGATTTTTCCAATTTTTGCAGCATAGAGAGCACGTCATTCGCTACAATGCTGGGAAATGCAACCTGGTAAATATTGCGGTTTTTAGCTTCATCCGCCTTGATGATCAAGATATCAATTCCATCCGGCTTTTTTGCCTTTTTTCCAAAACCAAACATATATTTCCACCTCAATTATTTCGGTCTGCACAACTCTCTTCATGATAGACATAATCGCACGCAGAGACAACCCCTATCCTGTTTCCTTTTTTCCCGTCCCGATCAGGCAGCACCTTCCCTTATCAGATGCGGAAAATGTTTACACGTCTATCCCTGGGCAATCGCACGCACGCTAAAGGAAAAGCCAGTTACAAAAGGGGATGCACCTTATGAACAGCTGGAAAAAATGGATATACCTTCTTTCGTGTCTTTGCCTTCTCGTCGGATGCTCCTCGCCATCCAAAGAGGAAAAGGCAAAAACACAGAGCAAGCCCCCCAAGCCATCCGCCATTCAAAAGCTGGGTGACAACAAAATGGATGTCGTTCTCTTTTTGAATCGCGCCGAGCATGCACTCGAGGAAGTCTATTACGCAGCCGCAGACAACGCCAAGGGAAAAGCTGTCCACGAAGACGGCATCACGTACCGGGAGCTGCCGAAACGCTTTGACAGCAAAGACAAGATCGTCGGCTATTTCTCCAAGTTCTGGAGCAAGCCGCTTGCGGAAGCGATGTATGATAACATGTCCACCAAGCTCGCCAAAGACAAAGTCTACGTAGCGATCCCGAGAACGGATTATCCCGTCCTGATCTCTGTCCGCAATACGACGGTCGAAAAAACGAACGGCGTGCTGCGAGTCACGATCGAGGATGTGGCTCCTGCAGCCTTTGCGACCGATCGCATTCTGCGCTACCAGCTGGTTCGCGACGAGAAAACAAAGCGTTACGAGATCAAATCCAGAGTAGGTGCATACGGCAGTGAACAATTTCAATAATCCCCTTGACATTTCCGTGGCAACAAGCGAATAATAGTAAATTAATAAGCACATAGTGATCGGCAATGACGGGGAACAGTAAAACCGCCCTTCAGGTCCAGAGAGTGAAATCCACCGGCTGAGAGGTTTCGCGCATGAATCGGTTTGAACCCACCCCAGAGCATCCAGGGACGACCTGGACAGGTTTCTTTCACCTGTTATCAAAGAAAGAAAGCCGGACGTTCAATGGCTGGAGCTTGTATCCACGCCTGTAACGTCAAGTAAGGTGGTACCGCGGAGGTCTATGCCCTTTCGTCCTTATCAAAGAGACGAGAGGGCTTTTTTATTTTGTATCGATGAATGTCTGCGAATCAGGAGGAACGAGAAATGAAAAAGGGCAAAATGCGGTTGGTCGTAAAAGTGGGAAGCAGCTCTCTGGCAGCTACAGAAGGCGGTGTCGATCGAAACAAGATGACACTGCTCGTTTCGGCTGTGAGTGCGCTTCGGGAAGCGGGACATCAAGTGGTGCTGGTCTCTTCGGGCGCTGTCGCCAGTGGCTATCAAAGTCTCGGCTATCAGCAACGACCCCGTACCCTCGCTGCCAAGCAAGCGGCTGCAGCCATCGGGCAAAGTCTGTTGATGCAAACCTATACCCAAATGTTTGCTGCTCACCGATTCAGCGTGGCTCAAATCCTCCTGACCCGGAGCGACTTTTCTCATCGCGAGCGTTATCAGCATGCTTTTCAAACACTGTCGCTTCTGCTGGATAAAAACATCCTGCCGATCATCAATGAGAATGACACGGTTTCCGTAGCCGAGCTGACCTTTGGGGACAACGATATGCTAGGCGCATTGGTGGCTGGACTCGTTCACGCCGACCTCTATCTGATTCTCACAGACACGGACGGGTTGTACGACAGGGATCCACGGTGCAATCCCGATGCCAAACGCATCTCCTGGCTGTCGGAAGTGACGGAGGAGGTCGAAGCACTCGCGGGCGGAGCCTCCCAGCTCGGAACAGGCGGCATGCGCTCCAAGCTGATTGCCGCAAGGACTGCACAAGGCTTGGGGATTCCAAGCTTTATCGGAAAATTGAATCAACCCTCCGATCTGCTCGAGGTACTCCATGGCGGGGGCAACGGAACCTATGTCAGTTACTCCCCGGAAGCACCGGCAGCCAGCGGTTTGCCAACGCGCAAGCAATGGATTGCTCTACACTCCCCGATCCGCGGTTCGATCACCATCGACAGCGGCGCAGCGGAAGCCGTTTTGAAAAAAAGAAGCAGCCTGCTTCTAGCCGGTGTGCGGGATGTCGCTGGAGACTTTGAACAAAACGAGGTCATCGAGGTGTACTGCGACGGTTCCTTAATCGGTCGCGGGGTCAGCCGTTTTGCTGCAGAAGAGCTGCTCGATTCCTTATCGCCTGCTGGCTCACCGCGACGCAGCGGTACTGTAATCCACCGCGATCAATGGACGGAGATAATCTGAAGAAAACACACAAGCGACCTGGCTGGATCCAGGCGTAATACAGAAAGAAAAAATAAAGGAGCTGGGGAAATCATGGAAAGCTTGAAAACAAAAGTGCTGGAACAAATATCACTGGCAAAGCAGGCCTCTCGACAAATGGCCATGCTGAGCCGCGCAGAAAAAGACAAAGCGCTCTTTCTGATCGCAGAGCAGCTTCTGGCGGATCAGTCCGCTATCCTCACCGCTAACGAAAAAGACATCGCCAAAGCTGTGGCCGATGGTCAGCCTGAGTCTTACCTCGATCGCCTACGCCTTACGCCTGCCCGGATTGGGGACTTGGCCAGCGGGCTGCATCAGCTGATAAAGCTCGACGATCCGGTCGGTCAGCTCATGGATCGCTGGACTCGGCCAAACGGTCTCGTCATGGAGCAAATCCGCGTTCCTCTCGGCGTCATCGGAATGGTCTACGAAGCTCGTCCCAATGTCACGATCGATGCAGCTGCCATTGCTTTGAAAACAGGAAACAGTATTGTACTTCGCGGCAGCTACAGCGCTGTTCAGAGCAACCTGGCCCTGACCGCCAGCATTCGCACAGCCTTGGCCGCAAGTGATCTGCCCCTCGAGGCGGTTCAATACCTCCCTTACGAAGAACATGCTTCCGTCGATATCTTGTGTACAGCAACCGGTCTGATTGATGTCATCATCCCTCGCGGAGGAGCTGGACTCATCCAGCGTGTCCTGCAGAAATCCAGCGTTCCTGTACTCGAAACGGGCATCGGCAACTGCCACATCTTCGTCGATTACAACGCTGTGTACGACATGGCAGAAGCGATCGTGATCAACGCCAAAACGACTCGTCCAGCTGTATGCAATGCCGCTGAGACCCTGCTTCTGCATCGGAGCTGGCCCCTTGCCGAGCAAAAGGCGCTGCTCCAAAAGCTGCTCGCAGCTGGCGTAGAATTGCGTGCCTGCGACCAGACGAGAGCCGCACATGCGAAGCTGGCTTCTGAGCTGAAAGAAGCCGTCGAACAGGATTGGGATACGGAATACTCTTCTCTCATCATGGCCGTGCGTACGGTCGACAGCTTGACGGACGCTCTGGAGCACATCGCCCGCCACAGCACCGGACATTCCGAGGCCATCATCACCGAGGACAGTGAATCGGCGGCGCGCTTTTTGGCGGCTGTCGACGCGACTACTGTCTATCACAATGCTTCGACTCGCTTTACTGATGGTGGTGAATTTGGGTTTGGGGCAGAGATCGGCATCAGCACCCAGAAGCTGCATGCTCGTGGTCCTATGGGCCTACCTGCTTTGACCTCGTATAAATACGTCGTACGTGGAACCGGACAGATCCGCTAGTCCAACAGGAGGGAATCAACCATGAATGCACAAGCAGCATGTTCCATTGAAGGACGGATTGGCTTTCTCGGCGCGGGCTCTATTGTGGAGGCCATGCTTTCCGGTATCTTGAAAAAAGGGCTCCTCTCCTCTGACCGCATCTATGTGACCAATCGGAGCAACTCCGAGCGGCTGGAGCACCTCGCACAGACATATGGCGTGAACACGACACATGATAAATTTGAAGTCATCGCCGCATCGGACATCTTGATTCTGGCGATGAAACCGAAAGATTCGGGTGAAGCACTCAAAGAATTGCGCGGTGCCGTCCACGAAGGTCAATTGGTGATCTCCGTCATCGCTGGCGTCTCCACCACCCTGATCGGAGAATGGCTCGGCGTCAACTGCCCAATCATTCGAACCATGCCCAATACTTCCTCGGCAGTCGGCTTGTCTGCTACGGGGATCGCGGCCAACCATTCCGTCACAGAAGAGCAGCTTCAGCTCGCCACCCGTCTCTTTGAGGCGATCGGTACTGTCTATTCCGTCGCAGAAGAAGAGCTGGATATCGTTACAGGACTATCCGGCAGCGGCCCTGCTTATGTCTACTACCTCGTAGAGGCGATGATGGGCGCTGGCGCGACAGCGGGTCTGGATCGTGAAATGGCTCGTCAGCTGACGCTGCAAACGGTGCTTGGTGCAGCTCACATGCTGATGGACACCCGTGAAGATCCCGCTATCCTGCGCAAAAAAGTAACCAGTCCTGGCGGAACGACCCAAGCTGGAATGGAAGTATTGGAAACGTATCGCTTCCAGGAAGCTGTTACGTCCGCCATCCTCCGCGCTTCTGAACGTTCCCGGGAAATGGGGGCCGAATACCGATAGCTTTTTGCAGAACAGCCTGTCATGTATACTAGGAGGACAGGACTGCATCTACGAAGGAGGTATCCCATGGAAATCTACGCCTTGTACGGAACTAGCGGAACAGGGAAAAGCTCCAGTGCACTGGAGCTGGCTCACCGAATGAACATCGATGCCATCATTGACGACGGAATCCTTATTTACCAAGGTCGCAAGGTGGCCGGGACCTCCGCCAAATACGAAAAGACCAAAATCCAGGCAGTGAAACGGGCTATTTTCCATTACGAGGAGCATGCTACTGACGTTCGCCGCATGCTGCAGCAGCTCCTTCCCAATCGCATCCTCATCCTCGGTACCTCGCGCCGAATGATTGAACGGATTGTGGAAGCCCTGGAATTGACTTCGCCCATCGAATATATTCCGATTGAGTCCATCAAGCCGCCACAAGAGATCGAGGCCGCCCGTTACGTGCGGGAAACGATGGGCAAGCACGTGATCCCCATCCCTCGCGTTGAGGTGGAAAAAGATTTCTTGCAGCGTCTTGTCGCTTCTGCCCAGCAAATTTTTTCTTCCAAAAAAGAAGTCATCGGGGAAACGACCGTGGTGCATCCCCCTTTTACAGGTGGTCGCATCGTCATTCACCCACAGGTTCTGCGCAAAATTGTCGAAGGCACCTGCACGTATTTTAAGGAAGTCCACCACATTCAAAAGACAGAGTACACCTTTGAGGATTTGCCTCGCCTGCAAGTGACTCTTTCGCTAAAGCTCTCTTACGGAACAGACATCCCCGCTTTAGCCAAAGACATCCAGCAAGCCTTGTACAATGAAGCCAGCTACTGCCTCAACATCGCACCAGCAAGCATTGACCTGAAGATTGCGGGTCTGGAATTTGCCAGTGTATAAAAGAAATCCTCTCGATCCGGCCTGAAAAAGCCGGGTCTTTTTTTGCCTGTAATCCACAGCGATTACTTCCGCGACTCTTGATCATCCTAAACGTGTATCCCCCACATGAAAGGAGAAGTCTGATGCAAACCATCATGTCTTCCGCGCCTTTGAAGCAAGTTCCGATTCCCGAGCCGCCACGAGTCATTACGACAAAGGACATGAGCTATATAAAGGACGCCTTGTCATGGGAGCTGGATGCCTTTAAAAAGCTGCATGCCTTTGCCCAGATGGCAACGGACCCAGAAGCCAAGCAATGCCTGGACAAAGTGGGACGCATGCACCAGATGCACTACCAAAAATTGCTGACCCATTTGCAAAACAACAACGCTACGATCATGTCGACCATCCCACAGACCCAATCCCAGCAGCAGCAACCCCAAATGCAATAAGGGAGGAATCCGGATGCCAAATCAAAACCAGATCGCCAATCCGCAGTCAGGGCAGCTGCCACAGGTAAAAGGTCCGCAGATGAATGACCGAGACTATCTCAACGATTGTCTTGCTACGTGCAAATATTTGGCGGACGGCCTAAATATTGCCGCGTGGGAAGCGAGCCATCAGCAGCTGCATCAGGATTTCCTGCAGATCTTGAATGAAACGCATCAGAGTGCCCGGGAAACCTACGAGCTGATGTTCCGCAAAGGCTGGTACAAGCTGGAAGCAGCCGAGCAGCAAAAGCTGCAGCAGGCTTATCAGCAGTTTAGCGGTTACTCCACGCAGTTTCCGTATCATTGATCAAAAGCAGACGCATGGTAAGCAGGGGCATCCGAAGCTGGATGCCCCTCTTTACTCTTGCAGCAAACGCGCCAGTATAAACAGAGCCTGTTCCAGTTGATCCTCATCTGCATACGCGTAAGACAGGCGTAAATGGTGGCTGTCGGACTGATCGTATACATAGCCTGGGTTGAGCAATATCCCTGCTGCGAGTGCTTTGTTGAACAGCGCGCGCATCGACCCGGGACGGCGCAGGCGCAGCCAAATATAAAATCCCCCTGTCGGTACCTGCCAGTCAGCCAGCTCGGAGAACCACCGATTCAAAAGTTCGACAACATGATCTCTCCTGCCTCGCAGGGCTTGACGTATAGCCGTCATGTGCGCTGCGTATTTCCCTGAGGATAGCCATTTGGCTGCGACCCAAGCGGACAAGCTGCTCGCCCCGTAATCCGTTTGCATCTTTACATCTGCCAAGCGCTCAATGACGGGCTCTGGCCCGACGATCCAGCCGATCCGAAGCCCTGGACTGAGCGTTTTGGACAAGCTGCCCAAATAAAGCACCTGACCGTTGGCATCCATCGATTTCAGCGGGAGCGGACCGGGCTCATCGAACCACAGCTCCCCGTATACATCGTCCTCCAAAATCGGCAAGCGCTCCCGAATACAGGCAGCCAGAACTTCTTCTCTCCTGCGCTGTGTCATGAGTATCCCCGTAGGATTGTGATAAGTCGGAATCGTGTAAAGCAGCGCCGCTTGGTGGTTGTGCTTTTGCTTGGCCAATGCGTCCCCTCGAAGCCCCTCTTGGTCCATCTGCACCCCCACCAGTCGCATGCCGGAAGACTGGAACAGCGGAAGCGAGTACAAATACGATGGCTGTTCCACCAGAATCGTGGAGCCTTGCTGCAGGATTCCTTGTGAGAGTAATTGCAGGGCCTGCAACGCACCAGAGACCACGAGGATCGACCCCGGTGATGCCTCTATCCCCCTCGTTCGCAAATACTTGCTGATTTCCTGACGAAGCGGCAAAAGCCCTTTTGGCTCTGCATAACCGAGCTGTGCCATTTCGCCTCGCATACTCGCCAGGATCTGTTCCATTTGCGACGTTGGCAGCAGCTGAGGGGAAAGCTCCCCTGTGCCCAGGCGGATGTAGCTTGGATCTGGCTCGTATCGATTGATGTCCTGAATCGTCGGAGTATTGGACGGGTGGCTGCTGGCCTTGACGTAGCCTAGCCAGTCAGGAGGTGGCGTAGGCTTTAGAAGCGACCATGTATTGTTGCTCACCCGCGTCCCGCTGCCCACTGTCGACTCAATCAACCCCTCTGCCTTCAGCTCCTCCAGCGCGGTCACAACGGTACTGCGATTGACTTCAAATGCCAAAGCGAGCGCTCTTTGCGTCGGCAATTTACTGTGAACAGGCCAGTCGCCTGAAGCGATTTTCCCTTTCATAAAAGCCACAATCTGCAAATAGACCGGGATGTCTACGGCTTTGTCCGGCTTCCAATCCATTGTAAGCACGCTATTCCTCCCCTTCCTTTTCTCATTGTACAAAATTGGTTGGCCCAAGAGCGAACCAATTGGCTGAAGACATTTTCCTTTGGCCCCGTCATAATGAACGAAGCGAATTGAATCAAGGAGGAACATCACGTGTTGGAAGCGATTTTGCATGGACTGGTCCTTTCGCTCGGACTTATTTTGCCGCTTGGCGCTCAAAATGTATTTGTGTTCAATCAAGGAGCGATGCAGCCCTCGTTGTGGCGCGCCTTGCCTGTCGTGGTTACTGCCGCTGTCTGTGATTCCCTTTTGATTTTGCTCGCCGTATTTGGCGTCTCGCTCGTCGTGCTGAGCGTGGCATGGCTGAAAATGGTTCTTTATGTCGTCGGGGTATGCTTTTTGCTGTACATGGGCTATTTGACATGGCGCAGTCGCCCCGCTGTGGATTCCAGGGAGGCTGAGCGCTTTTCTTCCAAACGCCAGGTGATGTTCGCCGCATCCGTATCCCTGCTCAATCCTCATGCGATTCTCGATACGATCGGCGTCATTGGCACCAGCTCTCTTTCTTACAGCGGAGCGGATAAATGGGGATTTACCCTCGCGTGCATAATGGTTTCGTGCCTCTGGTTCTTCAGCCTGTGTCTTGCCGGGCGTATGGCAGGTCGATTGGATCCTTCCGGAAGACTGCTGGGTATCCTGAACAAGGTGTCTGCCATCATCATGTGGGGAGTTGCCCTCTACATGGCATGGTCGATCTTTTTCTTCTAAACGTCTGTCTGGTGAATAATCCGCACCTCCTCCAAACAAAATACTCCTAGTTGGATTTATAAGCGGAGGTTTGCCATGCTTTTTACCAAGACAGATGCCTTGCTGGAAGACCTATATGAAATCGCCAAGAATGTACATGAATCAGCCGTTTATTTCAATGAATATAAGATCTCGTCCATGGAGACGCTGAAGACCTTTTCCGAGACCATGAAGGAGTACGAATCCAAAGGAGACAAGCTGATTCACGAGATCATCATCCGAATCAACAAAACGTTTATTACCGCAATTGAACGCGAAGATGTCATGGAGCTGGCCGTTCGTCTGGATGATGTACTCGATGGATTGGAAACCTGCTCGTCCCGCCTGTACATGTACGACATCATGGAGCCGGACGAAACGATGGTGAGATTCGGACAAATCATTGAAGACTCTTCCCAGCAAATTTTGCTTGCCATGGATCTGCTGCGTCACCAGAAGCTGTCGGAGATGCGGGAGTACATCATCCGCATCAACGATCTGGAAAGTACGGGAGACGAGCTGGTACGCCGGAGCATTCGCGAGCTTTTCCATTCCTCTACAGATCCCATTCACATCATCCAGCTCAAAGAGATCTACGAGGTGCTGGAAGGAGTCATGGACCACTGTGAAGACGTCGCTGACGCGATGGAGACAGTCATCATGAGCAATACATAAATCCAAGGAGACACTGCCTATGCACACGAGCTTTCCCTTCATCGTCGCCGTCGTTGTGTTAGCCGTTTCCTTTGACTTTATCAACGGCTTTCATGACACGGCGAATGCGATTGCGACGACTGTCTCTACCAAGGCGTTGCCTCCCCGCATCGCTATCGTCATGGCAGCGGTCATGAACTTCATCGGTGCGCTAGCCTTCACAGGTGTCGCTAAGACGATCGGGGGAAAAATCGCCGATCCTGCCAAGCTGGAATACGGCGTGCTGATCGTAATCGCCGCTTTGCTGGCCTCGATCTTTTGGAATCTCGTCACCTGGTGGTACGGAATTCCCAGCAGCTCCTCTCATGCGCTCATCGGTTCTGTTGTCGGAGCCGTTTTCATATCGGCGGGTGGAAGCACGATCAATTGGAGCGGTTTTCGAGAAATCTTCGAGGCACTCATTCTTTCCCCGGTCATCGCTTTACTTGGTGGCTACTTGCTCATGAATATCTTTTACTTCCTGTTCCGTAAAATCCCGACGCCTCCATCGAAGGTCAACCGACGATTTCGTTACTTTCAGATCCTCACCGCTGCCCTCCAATCTTTCACACACGGAACAAACGACGCACAAAAGGCGATGGGCATCATCGTCTTTGCACTGGTAGCCGCCGATATTCAATCGGATGCCAATACCATCCCCTTTTGGGTTCAGCTTATCTGTGCCATCTCCATGGGGCTGGGCACCTCCGTAGGCGGCTGGAGGATTATCAAGACGGTAGGCGGCAAAATCACCAAAATCGAGCCAATTAACGGAGCAACAGCCGATCTGACCTCCTCTTCCATCATCTTTACGTTTACGCAGCTGGGTCTGCCGGTAAGCTCCACCCATGTCATATCATCCGCGATCATGGGAGTCGGTGCAGCCAAACGGTTAAAGGGAGTCAACTGGGGAATCGCCAAACGGATTGTCATTACCTGGTTCATCACCCTCCCGATCTCTGCTGTGATCTCAGCGATCATCTACAGTATTTTGCAGCTGTTCCTTTAACACGCAGCGTCATCAAAAAGCACCAGATTCATGAAGAATCCGGTGCTAATTTCTTTTCCTGCCCGCTTCTAAAACGCCGTCATGCACATCGGTTTTTCCGGGGTGAGGAACAGCTGATGCAGCTGATCCGCATAAGCCATGTCCGAGAGCGTCACCAGACCATGCTTGAGCAGTCCTTTCAACGTAACAGCTCCCATAACCAGGGACGACAGTTCGGCGATATCCACCTCCATCACGACATCGCCTGCAGCGTCATCCGCGATAACCGGATAGCCCTCCTCAAAACGAATCGTCAGACTGCCGTGATTCTCCCGCAAAAACGTATCCCTCACCGTAAGCGTAAGCGTCAGCGACTGGCCCCCAAAGGAATGATGGGCAACCTGTTGAAAGAATCGCTTGACGGATAAGATCCGATACATGACCCCGACCCCTTGCGTATTGCTCTCCAAATAAACATGAGGCAGGACTCGATACGTCTCATTGCGGGGATCATCAAACAAAAAGTGAAAGTATTCGTCCTGCGTGTGAAAGACGACCCGATTGATTTGATCGGATTGCGAGTGCAGAAAGCTGCACATTTCCTGAAGCGCTTCTGGTGTCTCGTATACCCATTCCTTGATGATCAAATCGTTTTGCATCATGTTTTCTTCGTTGACGTTCTTGAATGTGTACACCATGTAACCCAGTACCTTGCCGTCCTTCCGAAAGCAGACGGTCCTGTGGTCTGGATGCTCCACCATCCGGGAGAGCTCCTCCCGCGACCTTTCTATCAGACCGTTTACCGTGCGCATAAAGCGCTGATAGCAAGCCGCGATCTCCCCACTATCGTCCGGTTTGGCAAAGAACAAATGGGCCTTCCCCGCGCCTTTCGGAAAATTACCCGGGGGAATGCGATACTTGCTCATTTTTGTCCCCATGCCAAAGCCCATCTTCTTGTAAAAATCGGTGCGAAACGGATACAGGAGCGCCATCGCTGCCCCCTTGTCCACATAATGGCGGAGATAGGAATCGACGAGGTCCTTTGCTACCTTTTCTTTTTTATGCAGCATGTCTACTGCCACCATGCCGACTCCTCCGGCGAGCAGCGACACCCCGAACAGGTTCATTTGAAAATCATAAAGACGCATGGCGCCCAACAATTGCTCTTCTTCATACACACCGTAAATGCGCGAGCCAGAGTCGTCTGCCAACGTTTTTAGCATTCTTTCTTTAAAGCTCCGGATGCTGTCCGCCGTATTTAGCTTCAGACCAGGGTAGGCATTTCCAATCAGGGTGACAAGAGAGTCAAAGTCGGCTTCGGGTACGGGAATAACCTTGCGATTCATCAGACATTACCCCTTCGTTTGCAGCTTCCGTACGGTTTCCCAGTCCAGCTTTTCAATAACCGCCAGCAGCAGTTTTTTCGCCGCCATAAAATCGGAACGGGAAGCGACAGCCTGATGCGAATGAATGTAACGGGTAGCAAACCCAATCGCTAGGGATGGGCACCCTTTCCCGTTTACATGAAATTTTCCTGCGTCCGTACCTCCGCCCATCGATATTTCAAATTGCAGCGGAACACCGATTTCTTTGGCAGTTTCTACGACTAAGCGTCTCAAGCCGACATGGGATACCATGGAAGAGTCGAGCAGCACCACGGTCGGACCTTCTCCCACCCTCGGGCCTTCATAGCTCTCCAGCCCCGGTGTATCGTAAGCGACTCCCACATCCAAGGCAAAGGCAATGTCGGGCTCCACCAGATTCGCCATCGTCGCTGCTCCCCGCAAGCCGACTTCCTCCTGGACGGTTGCCCCGGCATAGATCACATTCGGATGCGCTTTGTCCTGCAAATCGGCTAGCACTTCAATGGCCAGCGCGCACCCAATGCGGTTGTCGATGGCTTTTCCTACCCACAAATCTCCTTTTCCCATGGTGAAAAATTCCGAGCAAGGCACGATGCTATCGCCCGGCAGAACGCCCATTTCCTCCGCTTCTTCCTTGTCTTTCGCGCCAATATCGATATACAGGTCCTTGAGCGGCACTACTTTTTCCCGTTCCTCCGGTGTGAGAATATGAGGTGGCTTTGAACCGATAATGCCCACGACATCGCCATTTTTCGTCCGAATCTTCACGCGTTGGGATAGCAGCGTATGCGGCCACCAGCCCCCCAGCTGTTGAAATTTGAGGAAGCCTTGCTTGGTAATCCTGGATACCATAAAGCCTACTTCGTCCATGTGACCGGCAAGGAGAATTTTCGGGCCGTTTTCCACCCCTTTTTTGACCCCGAGCACGCTGCCCAAATGATCAGTCACGATTTCCTCCGAGATGCCCTCCAAATATTGATTCATGACCTCGCGCACGGCGTATTCATCGCCTGCAACCCCATCTGCCTCCGATAGCTTCTTCATCATTGCGGTCTGCTGATCCAATGAAATCCTCCCTTTCTTTCTTGCCTGCCTATAGATTGGTTAGAATTTTCTAAATTCATTATACACTGCCTGACCATTCTTTTTCAAAATATTTTTATCGATAAAAATTATAATCCTCACTCGTGAATGCAAGCAAAAAGAGCCCTCACTGCCAAAAGCGAGAGCTCTCCTTCGTCCATTCTTCGATTCGTCCCTGCACTTCGTTTTTCCACGTTTGCTGCTCCAAAAGCTCCGCTGCAAGGTCTACGTGAAGGAGCTGCTGCACATCCCCGCGGCTTAGCTGATAGATCGCATCAGGAAAACGATAGCGAATCGTCTGCAGATTGTCGATCAACGCAAAGGCAGCGATCGAGTTGTAGAGCAACGCCGAGTTCACCTGCTCCTCTCCGACATCTGCGGCCTTCTCCAAATAGTTGATCTCCAGCGTCAAATCATCGGGATACAGCTGAAACGTTCTTTTTACCCCGTTGAGCGGAAGGTGTGCATAGAGGTTCGTCAGATTGGACGCGTCCCCCATGTACTGACTCTTGTAGGGCAGTATGGTGTTGACATCATGGGTCTGCGGGCTTTGCTGTTCTTGCTCGTAGCGTCGCTCTCTTTCCAGCTTGTTTGGTAGGAGCACGCCTTGGATGTAGACAAGCAGCAGAACGCCTACCATCGCGAGTGCCGCAATGACTTTATTCCGTGCAGCCATCCTCTTCCCCCACTTCGTATTTCATCAGCAGCTTTGGCACCATGTGAAGAGCAAGCGGAATCAGGAGGGTGACGAAAGGCTTCAAGTAATCGATTGCGACATTGGCAAATTGATACGGTCCCGAAATGTGGATGGGTCGAGAAAACCACAGATTGCTGCCAAAGTGCAGAGCAGTCGTGTAGAACAGCGATACCCCCATCAAAAGCACCCAGAGCAGCCAACCGATTTTTCTTAGTCGCAAAGCCGCCTGTACGTTCATCCATCCTGTTTTCCTATCGTATCGTTTGAGCAGCAGAAGTCCCCCATATACGATCCCGATTCCAAGGGCGATGAACATAAGCAGCGTGTTGCTGCCCGTCCCATTGCCTACAAACCGAAACGGCATGGTCACGATCCATGCAATCAGAGTAAACAGGAGCACTCGCTGAACCCACTCCAGCCAAAATCGATACAGAAAGACACGCGGCTTTTCATCCAGCAGATGAGCAATAGAAGGGATATTGGCAATAGCGCTGCTTATCGCAGCATCCCTGCTTACTCCGCTCATCGTCATATCAGCGACCCGCGCCTGGAGATTGCTCAAAATCTCCTGCTTGAGCTCTTGAGCTTGCTTGCTTCCTTTATAAGTACGAAACAGGCGGTCCACATGCTGCTGTATTTTGTCCATATGTACTCACTCCTGCCTTTCCATGAGTTGATCGATCAACGCTCTGGCTACTTTCCAGGCAGCGAGTGCTTTTTCATAAGCCTCAGCGCCCTCCCCAGTGAGCCTGTAGTATTTGCGCCTGCCCCCCTGCGTCTCGTCCCCCCAGTAGGAGGAGATCAGCTTTTGGGCTTCCAGCCGCTTCAAGCTGGTATAGAGCGACGGTTCCTTCAGCTCGTACTGACCATCGCTGTTTTTGGCAATCGCCTTGATGATTTCGTAGCCGTAATTATCCCCTTCGGACAACACGCGCAAAATGATCGCATCGAGATGTCCGCGTATCATGTCACTGCTGATACTGCTTTCCCCCATCATGTTCACCTCTGGGTTAAATTTATCACATATTACTATGCGTGACAATGTACTGTTTGTGACAATTTAACTGGCATATAAATAACGCGGAAAATCATCCGCGTCGCGAAGCCTATCATAGCAACAAAACGATATTCGAATTGATACGGGGAGTCAGAGATTAACAACCTGTTCCCAAAAATGAGTAAACAGAGATACAAGATAACTATAAAAATTCCAATTGCTTGCGTCTCAATAGGAGGTAGAGGTGGTGTTTCCGGACGAAACGGGGGGTTCTTCTGCTGGAGATAATGGTAATACCGAACCCTCAAAGCCAAAGACGAGTGTATAGGAAATGAGGATGACGATCTGAATCGCGATACCAGCAGAGCATCCGACCACTTCCTTATTCACAAAAAAGCCCCCTGTTTTTAGGGGACTTTGGTTGTTTCTCTATGTTTTTACGCCTCGACCTTTTCCGCTTCCTCTACACTCGCCAGCTCGCGGCCCAGGAATTTGGCTACCTCCAGCATGCCGTAGATTCCAGCGGCAGCCTCTGCGTCCGAATTGTAGTTGGTGTTGGTGTTGATGTCATACGTAAAGATCTCGCCCGCTTGGTTGCGGATGAACTCGATCCCTGCTACCTGAATGCCATTTGCAGCCAGGAAGCTTTCGTATTTCTCGATGATTGGATCCTGGAAATCACTCACGATCTGGAATTTCGGCTTGGTCGGCACTTCTTCTCCTACCGGGCAGAACAGGTCGCCGATCTGGCAAGCGTCCGCCGGGCAAAGCTCGAAGCCTTCGGAGGTATCGACTTGCACAGCGTATACGAACTTCCCGCCTACAAACTCACAGCGAGTAATAAATGGCTGCGGTGCAGAAATGTACTCCTGAATGAGGGTGATGCCATCCACCGGCTCATCAAAGGTTGGCCCGTTCACGTAAGACTCCAGCCCTTGCAGGGAGTGGAACAACTGCACGCCAAGTCCTTTTCCGGCGCGGTTGTGCTTGGTAATGAAGGATTGTCCTTCAAATGCTTTTGCCGCTTTCAACAGCTGCTCTTTGCCTACCGTCGCGATCGTGCGCGGGGTGCGGATTCCATGACCTGTCAAAGCGAGGTACTGGGCAACTTTGCTCACTTCCAGACGAAGAGCGCTCGTCCCATTGAACACTTTGCGGCCATGGCTTTCCAGCCAGTTCAAAACAGCAGAGGTCAACTCAGGTGCATAGCGGTGGTCGCGTGTATGCGACGAAGCGCTCATCCGGCTGTAAAACACACCGGTTGGCGGTTCTGCCGTCAAATCAACGGAGCCTTCGTCCAGATGCCATTCCTCATAAGGCAATCCCAGCTCTTGCAGACGCTTGGTCAAATGAACGGTCCATTCGCTGTTTTCATGGATGACGTAGATCTTTTTCATCGTTCGTTTCTCCTCTTTTCTGTTTCACTGCCCGTCTGGCGGGATGGACTAGGATAAAGTAGCTGCTGCCTCAGCACGCAAGCTTTCAACTACTGGCATGACTTCTTTGGAGAAGCGCTCCATCTCTTCCAGCTGTGGAGAGAACTGGAGCAGCAGCAGGTCTACACCCGCTTTTTCATACGCCAAAATGCGTTCAGCGATTTGCTGTGGTGTACCAACCAGGTTTGGACGCAAGCCGCGGTTCGATACCGAATAATCACGCAATTGAATCTGCTGCTCAAGCTGCGACTTGTTGATGAAGTCCTGGTAGCCTGCATAACCGCTGTTTTCTTTAACATCCGTGATGCGTGCCAGCTCTTCCATCGCTTCTTCCTCGGTCGGACGGCAAATGACGTAGGCGGCCATGCCAAAAGAAGAGAACGGCGCTTTGTCCGTCTGCTCGCGGCGCGCTTTCATGTCTTGAATCTTGCGTTCGACTTCTTCCGTGGTCCCGCCATGCATCACATACGCGTCGCATGTCGCGGAAATAACCTGCTTGCCTCGCTCGCTTTCTCCCCCTGCGTACAGGATCGGATTTGGGCGCTGAACCGGCTTCGGCGCCAGCTTGGCATCCTGAATATCGTAGAACTTGCCGCGGTAGCTGAAGGTTTCCTCTGTCCACAGCCCTTTTAGCACATCGAGGAATTCCAGGGTGCGTTCATAGCGCTCATCGTGCTCGGTAAAAATGCCACCGTATTGACGGGCTTCCTCTTCCCACCATGCAGATACAACGTTCAGAGTGAAGCGTCCATTGCTGATGCGATCGATGTTTGCTGCCATTTTTGCAGCGACTGCCGGATTGTGAAATCCAGGGCGTACCGCTGTCATGATTTCGATTTTTTCCGTAACCGCAGCCAATGCCGCGGCAGTCGACCAGGCTTCCAGCGAGTCCGCCTCGGGTCCTTTTATATCGTTCAAGTATAGTTCCGCAATCAGAGTCGTATCGTATCCCCATCGCTCTGCCGCTTGGATGACCGTCTTGGCGTATTCAAACGTCGGCGGCATTTTTTCATCTTCTACATTTCGGAGCCATCCACCAAAAATCGGTAACCAAAAGCCGTACTTCATAGCCCTCTTCTCCTTTGTCGTCGGGGTAAAAACAGAGAATATTGTGTAATTAAGAAAGTAAAGTAATCCTACTATAAAAAGCGGATTACTTCAATATACTCTCTTTATACTTTCTATTCTTTATTTCCCGTTCCCTCTGACAAGGCAAAAGTGCGCCGGCGCTTTTTTCCTGTTTATCCAAAACCTTACGAGGACAGGATAATAGATAAATCACCCAGGAATATAGCCCGCAAAAGGAGCTGACGTACTATGTCTCGTCTGCGGTTCCGGCAGTTGCGTTACCCCCTCATCGCTTTGGCGGTGACGCTCTTGCTACTCGGGACACACCATGAATATCGACTACATACTTCTTACGCAGCGGCACAGCGTACACAAACCGTTACGATCTCCAGTGCCGGCTTCTTACCCAATCAGATCGCCGTGCGAGAGGGAGAGCATGTCTCTTTGATGATCGTCAACACCGACACACGCCCGCATAACCTCGCAATCCGCGATCTCAATGTCACTTCGACCGAGCTTAAGCCCACTCAGTCTACCATGCTTCAATTTTCTGCGGAGAAAAAAGGGGAGTTCTCCTTTGTGTCCGACTCCCCCGGCTATCCAGAGACCGGCTATCAAGGCAAGCTGATCATTGAGTAGCACTCATGCCTTCGTCTTGCTCTACCCGTTTCCATGGACCAAAGCGAATCACGAGGAGCGGAAGGATGCCAATCGTGGTCACCACTCCAAAAAACAGGTAGATGGCCAGCGTGGAAAACTCGTCCTTGATCCACCCCGCCAAGAGATTACAGAGCATCGTTCCCAAACCGCTTCCCACAGAGAAAAAAACGGCGAGTGCTGTTACCTGTAGGGAAGCGGGCGTGTTTTCTCTGACGAATTGCGCCGCTGTCGCCAGGTAGAAGCCCACCGAAACACCTTGAATAAAAAAGATCAACAGAACAGCTGTCGTACTGGGAGCCGAGCTGTACCAGAACCAGCGAATGGCGGAAAAGGTCGCAGCCCCCAGCAGGGTCGTTTCAATCCCCCACCTTCGGACAAAGTAGCCCGCCAGCTTCATGAACGGAGCTTCACTCCCCGCAAACAGCAGGAAAGCCAGACCTACACCTGCCACCGTCCCGCCGATCTCCTGGTAGTACAGAGAAAACCAGATGTTATTCGCGTTGACCGCACCAAACATGCAAAAAGACGCCAGCAAGAAGAGCAAAAACCGCGGTATGCGCAGCAGCTGTTTCATGCCTTTAAAAATGCTGACTGTAAAGCGGGAAGATTCGGTCACTTCTCCCGGCAAACGCATCAAAAACAAAAACGCCGTGATCAGCGCCAGGCAATACGAGATAAACAGAACAGAGGGCCCCCACCGTTCCACGAATAGGCCGGTAACAAAAGCGGCAAGAGCGAAGCCAACCGCTCCCCACATCCGAATGTCACCAAATTGAAGCTGATGCTTTTTCGTATAGTTTAAGGTCAAGCTGTCCGAAACCGGAATAATGGCACTTTGAAAAAAGGATAGCAGAATGTACAAAAGAAAGACAAAGGCATAGGTGGACACAGCCGTGAATAAAAGCCCCACCAAGCCAGAAGCGAGGAGCGTACCCAAAAGAACCGCCTTCCGTATTTGGAAGCGGTCACAAATCATCCCCCACATCGGCTGGGCAACAATAGAAACGACAGGTGCAACCGCACTGATCATGCCGATCTGGGTACCCGTTAGATGAATGGATTTGTAATACTGGGTAATGAGCGGAGAAAACGCCCCGAACCCGTAGTAAATAAAGAGGTAGAGGGCGCAGAAGCTGACGTATCTGCCTCCAGCGCCACCCAGAAATCTTCCAGAAAGAGATTCTGACATTTCGCTCCCCTATTTCACCGCCGGCAATATTTTCGCCATGTTAACGGTACGTTTCTTCTCCCATGTTTCCGGATTGCTTTCATCAAACTGCTCCAAATACGCAATGACTTCCTTGGTCAATGGCGTAGGCGTGGAAGCTCCCGAGGTAACAGCTACGCGCTGCTTGCCTTTCAACCACTCGACATCCAGCTCCGAAAGATCCGCAATGCGATAGGAAGGCACGCTGGCAATTTCCTCGGACACTTGCGCGAGTCGGTTCGAGTTGTTGCTTCGTGGATCCCCGACCACGATGCACAGCTCCGCTTCTCCTACCTGCTCCGCGACAGCCTCTTGGCGCACCTGCGTGGCCAGGCAAATCTCGTTGTGTACCTCTACGCGAGGAAAACGTTTGACGATCGCATCCATGAGATGCTTCACGTCCCATTGACTCATCGTCGTCTGGTTGGTCACGATCACCTTGTCAGTGGGTACCTCCAAAGCGTCCAGATCCTCCAGCTTTTGCACCAAGTGAACCTTTTCCGGTGCGATGCCGATCGCTCCCTCTGGCTCCGGATGTCCTTTTTTCCCAATGTATAGGACATGATAGCCGTCCGCCACTTTCTCACGGATCAGATCATGTGTTTTCGTCACGTCCGGGCAAGTCGCGTCCACGACAGTCAGTCCCTTGTCGCGCGCTTTTTTGCGTACCTCCGGAGAAACTCCGTGTGCCGTAAAAATGATCGTGCCCTCGTTCACCTGATCGAGCAGGGCGAGACGGTCCTCTCCATCCAAGGTCTTGATTCCTTGCTTTTCAAACGCCTCCACAACATGAGCATTGTGTACGATCATACCCAAAATGTGAATCGGGCGTGGAAGGTCAAAGTTTTGCGCTGTCCGAAGTGCCAAGACCATGGCATCTACGACACCGTAGCAATATCCGCGGGGGGAAATCTTGATGACTTCCATCTATACCCCTCCTAATTTTTCAAATGACGTCATGCCCACTTATTATACCTTATTTGCCTGCACTCCGCTTCTGTTCATATACCTTCAAATTATTGTAAACAACCTTCAGCAGAGGCGTGGACAAGCCCCGTTTTTCTGCATGCTCCAAAAGATAGCCTTGCAAATGATCCCCTTCGACCGCCAAGCCTTTCTCCATATCCCGGAGCATAGATGACTTCATGGCAGCTCCCTGCTTTTGGAACGTCTCCATCTGCTTGTCGACGATGTCTGGACGGATCGGAGCTTCCAGCGCACGAATGACCGAGGCACATTCCTCTGCCAGCTGGCGCGTCAATTCCATTCCATATAAGGAATCGCGGATCGGACCGACAGCGGAATTCATCAAGGTCGTGATGCCGGACATCGTCGTAATGAACAAATATTTCTGCCAGGCGTCGCGCTGGATGTTGGTACTGGCCCGCATGGAACCGTTGATGCCACTGAACGCCTCCGCGATTTGCTCCACACGCTCGCTCAGTCCACCCTCCCACTCCCCAAAGACGGTTTCGTGGGTTGCGCTCGTCTGCACGACATCGCCATCCGCATTCAAAGTCGTTTCAATAAAGCACAAGCCGCCCAGTACACGCTCGCGGCCAAAGCGCTCCCACAGCAGTTCCATGTGAGCTATTCCGTTCAGGAGCGGGATCACTACGGTTTTCTCTCCGATGTAAGGAGCGATGTCGTTGATGCTTTCTTCGAGGTGATAGGCCTTGTTGGACAACAAGACTACATCAAACGGTCCACCTTCCTCACCAGACTTCATCAACTGCGGCCGCTCCAGATGGTAGTCCCCATGGATGCTCTGGAGGCGAAGTCCTCTTTCCGTAAGTTGCTTGTATCTACGCTCGCGAACGAGAAAGGTTACATCTACTCCTTTTTCTGCCAGTCTTCCTCCGAAATAGCCCCCGATTCCACCTGCGCCCAAGACCAGTACCTTCATTCGCTATCCCCTCCGCTATTAATCAAACAGTTCGTCTATATTCTACAAAAACGGAACTCTTTTCTGAACCCCGCAATATAATGTTAGAAATTCTAACACAAAACGTCAGAAAACCTCTTGACGAACGATGTCGGTAGTCGGTATAATTCCAAATATAAAATAACATTAAAAAACGAACTTTACTTTTCTTCAAATAAAAATAATTCGTGAATGGAGTGTTTTCTCTTGGATATGAAAACTGTCTTGTCCACCATTGACACTGAAAAAGTCGAATACGTTGACTTCCGCATCGTCGACATGCTCGGCCGCCAGCACCACGTCACCGTCCCTGCCTACGCAGTTGACGAAGGAACTTTCCGCAACGGTGTCGCTTTCGACGGTTCCAGCTTGACTGGCTACAAATCCATCGAAGAGAGCGACATGGTGGCAATGCCTGATCCGGCAACTGCCTTCATCGATCCTTTCGTAGAAGCGAAAACGCTGAACATCGTATGTAACATCGTAAACCCTGACTATACTCCATACGATCGCGACCCACGCGGCATCGCGCTGAAAGCAGAAGCTTATCTGCAACAACTGGGTGTAGCTACAGCGGCTTACTTTGGTCCTGAGTCCGAGTTCTTCCTGTTTGACTCCGTACGCTATGATTCCGGTCCATCCGGCTCCTTCTTCCATATCGATTCGGAGGAAGCTTTCTGGAACACAGGGAAAGAAGGACAAAACCTCGGCTACAAAGTGCGCAACAAAGGCGGTTACTTCCCTGTACAACCTACAGATACGCAAGCAGACATCCGCAACGAAATGTGCACCCTGATGACCCAAGCAGGTATGTATGTAGAGCGTCATCACCATGAAGTAGCTACTGCTGGTCAAGGCGAGATCAACTTCCGCTTCGACACTTTGACTCGTACTGCTGACAATCTCTTGCTGTTCAAATACATCGTGCGCAACGTAGCTGCCAAACATGGCAAAACGGCTACCTTCATGCCAAAGCCAATCGTTGGCGACAACGGTTCCGGCATGCACGTTCACCAAAGCTTGTTTAACGGCGACACCCCTCTCTTCTACGAGCAAGGTGGATACGCAAACCTGAGCGAAACTGCTCTGCACTACATCGGAGGCATTCTGCACCACGCACCTGCCCTGATCGCTTTGACCAACCCAAGCACCAACTCTTTCAAACGTCTGGTTCCTGGCTATGAAGCTCCAGTAAATCTGGTCTTCTCCAAAGGTAACCGTTCTGCTGCAGTCCGCATCCCGGTAGCTGCTGTTACACCAAAAGCATCCCGTATCGAGTTCCGTACGCCTGACTCTACCGCTAACCCTTACCTGGCATTCGCTGCCATGCTGATGGCTGGTCTGGACGGAATCAAGCGCAAGCTCGACCCACGCGAAATGGGCTTTGGTCCTATGGATAAAAACATCTACGACCTGTCCGATGCTGAGAAGCACGAAATCAAGAGCGCTCCAGGCTCTCTGGAAGAAGCATTGCTCGCTCTGGAAGCTGACCACGAGTTCCTCTTGGAAGGCGGCGTATTCACGAAAGAACTGATCGAAGGCTGGATCTCCCTGAAACGCGGAGAAATCCAACAAGTAGAGCGCACCGTGAATCCGAAAGAATACGAGCTGTACTACGATCTGTAAGAAGCAAGCAGTATCATCCGGTTTCTTCTAGCCGGCGGCAGTTCTGAAGTAAGTTTCCATCCTCCATCTATATAGAATTTTCCAATTGGAAAAAGCCAATCTCTCCTCCCATGGAAGAGTTGGCTTCTTTTTTTGTATCAAATGGGGATATTTCAAAAGTGCCCAACCATTTCAAACATTTAACACTTTACCGCGCTATACTAACGATATTAATATAACACTTGCACTTATTTCACAAATCATATGTACCATTTTGAGGAGATGACTTTTCATGGAGCATTCCGTTCCACGTATTATCCCTCCCTCGCAATGCTATTCATGCGGGTGTCAAAAGTTTCATAAGGATGAGAGGAGAGTGTATACCTATCAAGACTACATAGACAACAACGCCTTGATGGTTCAGGTACACCGCCGAAGATATCGCTGTGCGAATTGCGGCACGAAACAATGGGATCAAATATGCGGAGCATCCACGTACTCGAGAAAAACGTACCGGTTTCTTTTCTGGGAAGCCTCTTTAAGCAGAAATGAAAAGAAATTCATCCACAAAAACTTCTCCCTGTAGCATTAGGAAATACGCAAACACTCAGCATCTTATTCTACCTTTTGTAAATTTTTAGTTGCTCTTCGATTCCCCTTCTTCCTATACTGTCCCTATTGGAAGATATAGGGAAGGGTGATTTCTCATGAAGAAAAACACTGCTTTACTCGTCGTCGATGTCCAAAATTTCATGATCGAGCATGCCTATCAAGGAAATGCGTTTCTTACACGAATCGAAAAGCTAATCGGTCAAGCTCGTGAATTACAAATTCCTGTCGTCTACATACGGCACACGGAAGATGAAGGCGAATTTAAAATCGACACCCCTACCTGGCAAATCCATCCGGCTATCGCTCCCTTAAAGAACGATCCTGTCTTTAACAAATCTGCCTGTGATTCGTTCCTGGGTACGCCTTTACAGGAGGAACTCCAGTCGAAAGGAATCGAGCAGCTCATTGTTGTCGGATTTCAGTCGGAGTATTGCATCGACACGACCAGCAGACGAGCCGTTTCTCTCGGCTATGACGTCACTTTGGCTAGCGATTGCCACTCCACATTTGACAGCTCCGTACTCAAAGCCAAACAAATCATCGCTCACCACAATCAGACTCTTGGCGGCTTCGGGACTCCAAGCAACCAAATTCGTGTAGTCAGCTCCGAACAGATTTTTCGTGAAGCGTGACGCTCTACGTATACAGAAAGCCAATCCTTTCCCCATCGGAAGGATTGGCTTTTTTTTCAACGGGAACGATTCTATCCGTTTTCTTTACAGGGCAGTCCAGCCGCCATCGATCACCAGCTCGGCACCCGTCATAAAGCGAGATTCGTCGGACGCCAAATAGAGGGCACCATACGCAATATCATCCGGCTCACCGAAATATGGGAGCTGGGTGTGCGTTTGATAGTACGGAATCGCGCCTCCTTCCTCCATCGACGGCAAGGTCATCGGTGTCACGACAATACCCGGGTGCAAGGAATTTACCCGAATGCGGTCTTTTCCGTACTCGACGGCAGCCGATTTGGACAGGACGCGCAGGGCACCTTTGGCTGCCGTATACGGACTGGTCCCAGCCATCCCTACAATGCCGCCAATAGAAGAAATGTTGATGATAGAGCCGCCGCCCGCTTTTTGCATTTCCGGAATCACGTACTTCATCCCGATCACGCAGCCGTTGAGATTGATATCCATGACTTTATTCCACTCGGCCATCTCCATGTTGGCAATGGTTTTCGGACTAGAAATACCTGCATTGTTCACGAGGACATCTACTTTGCCGTACCGCTTGACCGCTTCCGCAATCACGGATTTCCATTCGTCCTCGGATACCACGTTATGTTTCAGTGCGACGGCATCGCCGCCTT
The DNA here is from genome assembly GCF_003710965.1 of Brevibacillus nitrificans. NCBI lineage: Bacteria > Bacillati > Bacillota > Bacilli > Caryophanales > Paenibacillaceae > Brevibacillus > Brevibacillus nitrificans. The sequence goes on from NZ_RHHU01000005.1 coordinate 216,792, forward strand.
GTTCTTTGATCTCCTGCACCACTTGATTCAATGCTTCCACCTGAACATCTGTCGCAATGACTTTGGCTCCTTCTTTCGCAAACAGCTTTGCTTCGGAAGCACCCATTCCCATCGCAGCCCCGGTAATGATCGCTACTTTTCCGCTTAAACGGCCCATTCTCAACCATCCCTTTCTATTCGTATGAAATAGACATATTTTTAAGCAAGCAGGCTTCTTGTAAATTGACAACACGTTGTTTTATCGACATGGTGTTGTTAATATAAGTATAGCAATCGGCTACTTTTGGGCAACCAACACGTCTCTGCATTCCGTCGTTTTATCGTCACATCGCAGGTTTGTGTCGACGAAATGAGAGAAGTCAGACAAGGAGAGCAAAAATGTCGAAGAAACCACCCAAATTGGATCCCCGCGTGATGCGTACTCGGCAAATGCTCCGGGATGCGCTGGTAGAATTGATTCATGAGCAAGGCTATGAAAAGATTACCGTTCAGGACATTGCGAAAAGAGCGACGCTGAATCGCGCCACCTTTTATCTGCACTATCGCGACAAACTCGATCTGCTGGAGCAAAGCTCGCAGGAAATCCTGCTGGATCTCGTGGAGAGTATGAACCTCTCCTATTCCAGGGAAGAGACGTTTGACATTCACAGCGAACAGCCGCACGATAATTTTGTCTACCTGTTTGAGCATATTTCGCAGAACGCCAAGCTGTACAAGGTCTTTCTGTCTGAAAAGAACATGCCACACTTCACTTCCCGTATGCAGGAGGTCCTCCTCGATTTCATTTCCAAAGGCATGTACAACATGCAGCCGGATGATCAACGGCTTACGATTCCGCGGGAGATCGCAGAAAGATACTTTGCTGCCGCTTTCCTGGGCGTCATCGTCTGGTGGCTGGAAAAAGAAATGCCGTACACGTCCAAATACATGGCTACGCAGCTCTTGCGTGTCGCCATCCTGGGACCATATGCGGATAATCCGTTTATTAAATAGAACAGCCGTCTCTCGGTTTCGTTCCCGAGAAACGGCTGCTCTCTGCTTTCTGCGCTTCATTTGTAAGAGACATTCCACGTTTCATGCAAGAAAAGAGAAATGCGATCCACTGACCTCTGAATCAGCGCCTCCCCCTTTTCACGACTCGCCAGACTGGGATAGCCAATCGTCCCCCATTCTGACTTGGTACCGTACCGGGCGTATTTGATCACATCGGGGAACGAATCCTTCTGCTTCGGCACTTCATCTACCGCCTGCACCAGATCGACTAGCTCCGGATACAGGTAAAGCAGGACGGACGTTCCCGCTTCCCCGGCATGGCCGTGCGCGACTTCTCCCGACTCTACGATCCCTTGATCCTGTGCCTTGATAAATCGCCAGCAGTCAATCTGCGCGCATCGCAGCTCAGGACGTTCCCTCAGCGTTTGGGAGACGTGATTCACCATCGCCACATTCCCTGCATGGCCGTTGATAAACAGGAAGTTAGTAAAACCCCATTTGACCAGGCTGTCTACCACATCCTTCAAATATCCTTTGAAGCTATCTGGCGTAATCGTAATCGTCCCCGGAAAGTCATCGAGCGCAGAGGAATCTCCTACCTCCAGTGCGGGTCCGATGATTGCGTGCACGCGATCTGCGACGAGCTCGGCAAGCTTCGAGGCGACAAGCATATCCGAGCCCATCGGCAAATGCGGGCCGTACACCTCACAAGCTCCTGTTGGGATGATGACCAAGTCCGTTTGCTTTTTCCGCTCCTGAAACGTCGTCCAGCTCATTTCTTTCATTCGATTCGTTGCCACTGCCATGATAGATCTCCCCCCTATTGCTATTCATACAAGTGACAGGCGACAAAGCGGCCGTCCCGATTTTGAAACACTGGCTTCACAGTTTTGCATCTATCCATGACTGCCGGACAGCGTGGATGAAACGTGCACCCCGCAGGTGGATTGGCTGGGCTTGGCACGTCTCCGCGTAGAACGATCCGCTCTTTCTTGACTAACGGATTGGGAGTGGGCACAGCTGATAGCAATGCCTGGGTATAGGGATGCAGCGGGGACTCAAACAGCTCGCGTTTGTCTGCCAGCTCCACAATCCTCCCCAGATACATCACACCGATCCGGTTGCTGATGTGCTTCACGACGCTGAGATCGTGGGCGATGAACAAATAGGTCAAGTCAAACTGCTCCTGGAGATCCTGCATCAGATTGATGACCTGCGACTGGATGGATACGTCCAATGCAGAGACCGGTTCATCTGCCACGATCAGCTTGGGGTTGAGTGCCAGCGCACGGGCGATCCCGATCCTTTGGCGTTGGCCGCCGCTGAATTCGTGGCTGTACCGTTTCGCATGGTAGCTGCTCAAGCCTACGACATTTAGCAGCTCGTCGATACGCCGATCCTTTTCCTTTCCCCTCGCCATCTGATGAATCTCCAACGGCTCGGCAATAATATCGCCTACGGTCAGCCGAGGATCGAGGGAAGCGTACGGGTCCTGAAAAACCATCTGCATATCCCTGCGCATTTTCCGCAGCTCGGAAGCATTCATCCCTACCAGGTTTTTCCCCTCGTATCTGACCTCGCCTTCTGTCGGCGCTAGAAGCTGCAGAAGCAATCTGCCCGTCGTCGATTTGCCGCAGCCGCTTTCTCCGACCAACCCGAGGGTTTCCCCTTTGTAAATGGAAAAATCCACACCGTCTACCGCCTTTACATGCCCGGCGGTACGGCTGAAAATGCCCTTTTTAATCGGGAAGTACTTTTTCAGATTCTTCACTTCAATGAACGGCTGGTTCATGTCCTGTCCTCCCCTCCGCTGATGTATGCAGGAAGCAACGGCTAAAATGGCCCAGCTCGATCTCTTGCAGAGGAGGAGACTGCTCCCGACATATGGCCATCGCGTGCTCGCAACGGGGAGCAAAGCTGCACCCGATTCGCAGGCTTCCTTGGGCAGGGACACTGCCTTTGATGGAGTACAGCCGCTTCTCCTCTGAGTCGAGCGTAGGCATGGACTTCATCAGCCCTTGCGTGTACGGGTGACGCGGATGGGTGAACAGCGTGACGACATCGCTCTCCTCCACCACTCTTCCGTCGTACATGACCACCACCCGGTCGCACATCTCCGCGACGACACCCAGATCGTGTGTAATGAGCAGAATCGCGGTTCCCTTCGAGGATTTCAGCTCACTCATCAGGTCGAGGATTTGCGCCTGAATGGTTACATCCAAAGCCGTTGTAGGCTCATCCGCGATCAACAGCTTGGGATCGCATGCCATCGCCATGGCAATCATCACCCGCTGCCTCATCCCGCCTGACAAGCGATGCGGGTATTCGTCGACGATTTGCTCTGCCCTCGGTATCCCTACCAGCTTGAGCATTTCCACAGCCCGCGCTCGCGCCTGTGCTTTGCTGTAGTTCCGGTGGATACGGACCGCTTCCCCGATCTGATCTCCTATCGTAAATACGGGGTTTAGGGAAGTCATCGGCTCTTGAAAAATCATCGCCATCTCGTTTCCCCGAATCTCTCTCATCTCTTCTTCCGACAATCCCAGGATGTCTTTCCTGTCAAACGCAATCGAACCCTCAACAACCTTGCCTGGCGTCAATCGCATCGCTGTTAAGGAGGTTACGCTTTTACCGGAGCCAGACTCGCCCACGATCCCTACCGTCTCTCCCGCGCGAATGCTGATGTCCACGCCATCGACTGCAGCCACTACCCCTTCATCCGTATAAAAGTACGTCTTCAGACCTTTGATCTCTAGCAGTTTGCGCTCCAATGCTGATCCCCCCTCCTCACAGCTTCATCTTCGGATCCAGCGCATCGCGCAGACCGTCTCCCAGCATATTGAAAGCGAGCACCATGAACATGATCGCCAAGCCGGGTATCGTGCTCACGTGAGGTGCTGTTCGCAAATACTCTCGACCTGTGCTGAGCATGGCTCCCCATTCGGGTGTCGGCGGCTGTGCCCCCATTCCGAGAAAGCTGAGACCCGAGGCTGTAAGAATCGCGGTTGCAATCCGCATAGTCGACAAGACGATGATTGGTGCCACGCTATTTGGCAGCACGTGCTTAAAGATCACTCTCGCATGGCTCGCTCCCATGGATTTGGCCGCTTCGATGAACTCCTTGTTCTTTACCGAGATAACCGCACTGCGGGAAATCCGCGCGAAGGTCGGTACCGAGAATATCCCGATGGCGATCATGACATTCACCATGCCCGGTCCGAGTACGCTTACGATAGCCAGCGCCAGAAGAAAGCTGGGGAACGCCATGAAAATATCCATGATCCGCATGATGAACATATCTGTCCGACCGCCAAAATAGCCGGAGACCGTTCCCAGCCCTACGCCAATGACGACGGAAATCAGCACGCCGACAATCCCGATCATCAACGAGATTTGCGAGCCATAAATAATCCGCGACAAAATGTCACGCCCGTATTCATCCGTCCCGAAAAGATGGTCGGCAGAAGGGGGCTGCAGGATCACGTCCATGTTTTGCTCGATCGGGTCGTAAGGGGCAATCGCTTGTGCAAAAACGGCAATCCCGACAAAGACCACGACCATCCAAAAACCTACCAGCGCCCGCTTGTTTTTTCGAAATCGACGCAGCATGGAAGCCCATGGCGAACGCCGCTGATAGGACACTTCTGCTGCTTGGGTAGCTACCTGTACACTGATATCCGTATCGCTCATCGCTTTTGCCCCCTTCTAATCGTATCGAATCCGTGGATCTACCGCGCCATAGCATAAGTCGACTACGAGGTTCACGAAGACAAAGATCGCAGCGACGAACAAAATGCTCCCTTGAATGGCTGGATAATCCCGAAATTGAATCGATTGGATGATGTAGCGGCCGATTCCGTTCATCGAAAATACCGTCTCTGTCAGAACGGCTCCACCCAACAGGTGTCCGAACTCCAGACCCACAATCGTGATGATGGGAATCAGCGCATTTTTCAAGGTGTGCTTGTAGATGATCAGCTTTTCCCTGACGCCTTTGGCACGTGCCGTTCGAATAAAGTCCTGATGAATGACCTCCAGAATACTGGAGCGAGTCAAGCGCGCTAAAACGGCGGAGGAAGACAAGCCCAGCGCGATCGCCGGAAGGATGTAATGCTTGAGCTGCGTGCTGCCGCCCGAGGGCAGCCATTGCAGGTAATAGGAAAACACCAGAATCAGCATGATCCCCGACCAGAATACCGGCATCGATATCCCGAACAAGGAAACCATCATCGTCGCATTATCCCGCATGCTGTTCGGCCTGATCGCAGACATGATTCCTGCGAAAAGGCCGACGAGGACCATGACGACGACCGAAAGCATCGTCAGCATGATCGTGCTGGGAAAACGAGACAGGAGTTCTTCTGCTACAGGTCGATCCGAGCGCAGCGATTTGCCCATATCCCCCTGAAGCAGCCCCATCACATAGCTTCCGTACTGTTCATACAAAGGGCGGTCGAGCCCCAGACGTTCCTTTACGATCTGGATCTCTTCCGCTGTCGCATCCACCCCTGCAATCAAGTTGGCTGGATCACCAGGCACCGAATGAATGATGATAAAACAGAGGATCGATACACCGATCAAGGTTGGAATCATTTGCAGCAGACGTTTTGCGATATATCCCAGCAACTCGACGCCTCCTTTTCTCTCGATTCGGTCTTCTTACAGCAAGCCGTTCGTCAGACGTACAATTCCGGCTGACGGTGCAAATGGGAAGGCAGCTTCGCACGCACTTCCTGCACCCTTTCCAGATCGACGCGGCAAGGGATCAGCCCTTCCGTTTCCACTCCGCGAGCCAGCACCACGCCCATCGGATCCACGACGAGGCTTTGCCCGATATAATGCTCGTTTACCTGATTGCACGCGACGACATACGCCGTATTTTCCAATGCCCGCACAGTGACCAGACTCTCCCAATGCCTTTCCTTGACGGGTCCCTTCACCCAACCCGAAGGAACGATCAGGATATCTGCCCCCTGCAAGGCTTGATAGCGGGAAATTTCCGGAAAGCGCAGCTCGTAGCAGACCAAGAGGCCGAGTTTGCCAAAAGGTGTCTCCACCGGCTGGAACAAGGCGTCCCCCGGCTTGATCGAGGACGACTCCTTGGCTCCGAAGGCATCGTACAAATGCGTTTTCCGATACGTACTGACCACCTTCCCCGTCGAATCAGCCAGGACGACAGAGTTATACACCCTGTCATCCTCCGGGTCTTCTGAGCGCTCTCTCATGCCAAAGACGATCCACACGCTGTACTTGTGCGCCAGCTCGCACATCGCGTTTACAAACGGTCCGTCAATCGCCTCGGCGTCGTTTAGCTTCACCTCGCGTGGCGTACCCACGATGAAGTAGCTCATATACGCCTCGGGGAAGACCACCAGATCTGCCCCGTATACCTCTTTCGCTTCTTTCAGCGCCTTTTCTGCCTTCTCCAGATTGACCTGCTTGTCATCCGTTGAACCCAACTGGGCCATCACGATTTGAAAGGACATGAAAGCTCACTCTCCTCTTATTTTTTCACCACTTTGCGCAAGTCCCAGATGTACGTAGGCTGAACCTCGACACCCTCTACGTTTTTCCGTATACCGACATACCCCACATCCTCGTGAAGCGAAATCCACGGCGCTTCTTCCTTGATCAGCTTGAGCGCTTCGGCGTACGATTTTTGGCGTTCCTGTGGCTTTGTCTGTGCAGAACCCGCTTTGATCCATTCATCGACCTTTGGATTGGCATAATGCGAGTAGTTGGTGGCACTCGTAGACAACAGACCATCGCTCAGCACCGAATCTGCATCCCCAGTCGAAGCAGCCGCACCACGGACAAACAGTTCATAAGTCGATGGGTCCTTCAGTGTTTCCAGATAAGACCCCAGCTCGAGAATCTTCAGCTCTGCGTCAAAGCCTACTTTTTGCAAGCTGTTTTGAACGAACTCGGCAGCTGGGCGGTCCTGAATCACGTTTGCAGCCAGAATTAATCGGAGCTTGGTCCCTTCCTTGACGCCCGCTTCCTGCAGCAGCTGTTTGGCCTTCTCCACGTCATACGGATAGGCACCGACATCACTGTAGCCAAACGTTTGGGCAGCCACAGACGCTGTTGCCAGCTTCACACGGCCTTCGTAGAGCTTGTTGACCAATGTCTCGCGGTCAATCGCGTAGTTCAGAGCCTGGCGTACCTTTACCTGGTCAAAAGGAGCCACGGTGGTATTGATCCCGATGTACAGCACCCGGTTTGTCGGTCTGGAGATGACCTGTACCTCGTCATTGGATTTCAGCCGCTCGAATTCCGAAGCGGGCACTTTCTCGATCACGTCAGCTTCGCCTGTTTCCAGCATGATGACGCGTGCCGCATTTTCCGGAACCGGCTTAAAGGTGACGGATTTCACTCCTGGCTTTCCACCCCAATACTGCTGGTTGGCTTCCAGCACTACCTGGTTTCCTGGCGTCCATTCCTTGAAAGTGAACGGGCCGGTTCCTACCGGGTTTTTCGCGATTCCCTGCTCGTTTTCTTTGATGGATTTGGGGCTGAGGATCCCGCTTGCTGTCACTGCCAGGTTATTTAAGAAGGGTCCTTGCGGGGTATTCAGCTGAAAGACGACTTCGTAATCGCCGTTGGTTGTGATCTTGTCGATGAATTGACCGATGAGAACCCGCCGGCTCAGCTTCTTGCTTTTATCCGCCAGGCGTTCGAAGTTCGTTTTTACCGCTTCGGCGTTGAAAGGAGTCCCATCTTGGAAGGTAACACCCTGTCTGAGCTTGAACGTCCAGGTTTTCCCGTCCTCGGACACCGTCCAGCTCTCAGCCAGGCGGGGAACGATCTCCATCTTGTCGTTGAAGGCCACTAACGTATCCAGGATTTGATAGTTAATCAGACTGGAAATCGTGTCGGTCGCATTATGCGGGTCCAGACTTACCGGATCTCCCGTCAGCCCTACTACCAAATCCTTCGCTTCTACTTCCGCTCCAACTGAGGATGTTTCGCTCGTGCCGCAGGCGGATACCAATAGCGAGACAGCCAATACGAGAGGTGCCGCCCATTTTCCAAACCACTTTTGTTTCATCTCCAGATCTCCCCCTTTTATCTTGAATGGCGCTTACGTCCGTGCTGTTCGTGACGCAAAAAGGCTGTCGTACCCTCGCTCTGTTCGCATCTGCACTTCCTTTTGCTGCTTTTCCAATGCCCGCTCGCCGTACTCTTTTGCCTTCTCGGGGCCGACGACAAATACCCCATCATCATCGGCAACGATCAAATCACCCGGATGAACGGCCACCCCGCAAATACTCACCGTCGTATTGACCTCTCCCTCGATTCCCAATGAACGGGTCGTGAGCGCACTCACCCCGAGCGAAAAGACTGGGAAGCCTAATTCCATAATCGGGCGGACATCTGTTACGCACCCTGCGATGATGGCTCCCGCTACTTTTTTGGTCATCGCGGCATACGTCATAAACTCCCCCCAGCATGCGCGCTTCTCGTCACCGGACATATCGATCACGAGAACATCTCCCGGCTCTACCAGATCCAGCGCATGTCGAATGGCAGTCGCATCCATATGCGGAATTCGCACCGTCACGGCATTGCCCACCAGATGGATAGGGCGAAACAATGGAGTAAGTCCATTCAGAAATCCAAAATCGGTGAAATGTCCGATCGTCGACGGGCTGACCGTTTCATAAAGATCGAGAACCTCTTTCGTTACCCCTTGTACTCTTGGTTTTACCGTAAACAAGATAAGCTCCCCCTTTCGTTTGCTAGAATCGAGGAATGCAACTAACATGCCAGCGGTTTAAATATTAAGAAAACATGTATCGAGGTCTATTCTAGGAGTGGCGACCGCGTTTTAATGGTAAGTTTTCATGCGCTCCGAAATTCATAAGCGCATCGCTTATAAATTCCTATACGTTCGGAAAATATTATTTACTCTCTTATAAGTGCGACAGATCCGTTCCATATTTGATACAAACGTACTAAAATAGGTACAATTAGACATTTGCAAATGCCATATCTCCTACCAGGAGGGAACAGCATGACAACCAAGATCGCCATAGTGGGACAAGGAGATTTTATTAACCTCGCCAAGCGTGTCACTGCGAAGCTCGCCCACAAACTAAATGTTCATTTGCAGTTGTTGGAAATCAATCAGGCCGATACTCCTGGCTTAGTGCCTTCCATCCTGTCCTTGATCGAGAAGATCGACACCGACATCATCATCACCGGCCGCTTTATCGAAGCCCTGCTCGTAGGCAAAACCAGCATCCCGATCATTCACCTGCATTTGACGCCCTCCGATATCCTGGCTGCCGTCAACCAAGCCATTCCTTATTCGCACCGGATCGCGATCGCGATGGCAGAGCTTGCGGACTTGCGCTATGACTTCTCTACCCTGCAGGACCTTTTGAATATCAAACTGGAATACATCAACTACAACACCCCGCCAGAGCTGCAGCTCAAAATAAGGGAATTTTCCGAAAAAGAGGGCTCCGTGATTGGTACAGGACTTGCTGTCCGGTACGCCAAGCAATACGGCATGCACGGAACGCTGATCTACACCGAGAACAGCATCGTCGAGTCCATCGAGCGCGCTTTGGAAATCATCCATTTCAAACGGGAAGAAGAAAAACGCAATCAAGCCTTCCTGGCCATCATCAATTCCGTACGTGACGGGATCATCGCAACGGATAGTCGCGACGAGATCACGATCGTCAATGACTCCGCCCGCCAGCTCCTCCAGCTCCCTGCTGAAAATCTAGCAGGCAAGGATTTGACCGACGCTGTCTCTCCCCTTTCCCTGCAGGAGCTTGCCTCTGAGGACGAATTTCAGGACAAAATCATCAAGTTCAAGCAAACCCGGCTGAATACGACGAAAAGCGGTATCTATCAAAAGGATGTCAAAATCGGCAACGTCCTCACCTTTCAAGACATGACACACATCCAAAATATCGAGCAAAAGTACCGGCTCGAGACTGAAGCCAAGGGCCAGGTAGCCAGAGCGCATTTTGCCGATATCATCAGTGCCACACCTATCATGAGACAAACCCTGGAGCGCGCAAAAAGGTTCTCGTTGACCGACTCAACGATCCTGATCATCGGAGAAACCGGAACGGGAAAGGAGCTGCTTGCCCAGAGCATCCACAACCACAGCGACCGAAAACCTCAGCCCTTTGTCGCCATCAATTGTGCGGCCCTGCCGGAGACCCTCTTGGAAAGTCAGCTGTTTGGCTACGAGGACGGAGCATTTACGGGCGCTTCTAAAAACGGGAAAAAGGGACTTTTTGAGATCGCCCATAACGGGACCGTATTCCTCGATGAAATCAACTCGATTTCCCTGCATTTTCAAGCCCGGCTGCTGCGCGTTCTGCAGGAAAAGGAAGTGGTCCGTGTCGGTGGGTACAAGGTCATCCCGATTAACATCCGGGTCGTCGCTGCTACCAATGAGGACCTGCTCCCTCTCGTAAAAGCAGGGAAATTCCGGGCGGATCTCTACTATCGGCTGAACGTTTTAAAGCTCCAAATTCCTCCGCTGCGCGATCGATTGGAGGATATCCCGCTTTTGACCAAGCAGTTTTTGCGCTATCAAAACATCGAGCTGTACCATCACATCGAGCCCTGCATCGAGAAATTGTGTGCAGAGCTGCAGAAGTATACCTATCCGGGGAACATTCGCGAGCTTTACAATATTTTGGAGCGCTTCTCGATCCTTTGCGAGCCACAGAAGGTACAGGATTATGAGACCTGTCGAGAGATCATCTGGGAGTGCATGGAGGACCGCTCTACGGATCTTGGGGGGAGCGACCAGAAGCTGGAGTTTGACCTGCACGAAAGCTATCGGGAGAGCTTGATCGCGGCAGAACGCGTCATCATGACCAAGTACATCGATAAATATTATGGGGATAAGACCATGCTCGCTTCCAAGCTGGGGATGGGGCGAACTACTTTTTATCGGAAGCTGAAGGAGCTGGGGATCTCGTATTGAATCTGGGAATCCCAGAACTGAGCACCTTACCTGGAAGCTGGGTGGAGGGGCGGAAAAGGGAGAAAACGCTCCAGCTTCTTGGGTCCCTTGCCAGGAGGTATCTCTGCACGGCTCCAGGAAAAAATGGAAACCGCGTCCAAAGTAGAGATCCCAAGCCGCGTCTCAGAGGTGGACGCTTACAAGCGTGTTTCCCTTTTTTCCTTCCACCTCGGCCGGGTCCCAAAGAGCTTCGCTTATTTCTCCCTTTTCCTGAGCTAGCCTTTTACTTTTTCTACGTGCTTTCCTATTTTCATTACTAGAAAAAATGGAGAACCGCTTTCATCGCAAGAAGCCTTTATAGCTTTTGATTCTCGGCATTCCAGTACCATCCCCATATCACAGTCTAGCGATAGACCTCACCGTCATGTGATTGGACTTTCTGGAAGCAGCCTATCTTTTTCGTGTACTGCTTTCATGCGATCTCGGACAATCAAAAAGCAGGAGGCTCCTCTATACCGAGGCGACCTCCTGCTTGGCTTCCAGTCTTTTTTTCAATTCCTCTACGGATTGCGGGATTCCCGCTCCCAGCTCATTTTTCAAGTACGCGGGCAACAGCTCCCATACTTCGGCGACCAAGGGAATTCCGAGATGCAGGCTTTCCAGCAGCTCTTTTTGGGACAAGACTTCCTGCGGCTCTCCCGCAAAAATGAGCCTGCCCCCATCCATCACACAAATCCATTCCGCCCATTCAAAAGCGATATCCATATCGTGCGTAGCCATCAACACCGTCGTGCCGCTTCTGTGGATCTGATCCAGCTCGCGCATGAGGTTTTTCGTTTGATAGCGGTCGAGATAGGCTGTCGGTTCATCGAGCAGCAGCAGCTCCGGCCCCAGGACCATCACTCCCGCCAAAGCGAGGCGGCGTTTTTGTCCCAGACTCAGGTGATGGATGGGAACATCGGCAAGCTCGGTCAATCCGAACGACTCGAGCGCCCTCGCGACCTTTTCCCGAATCACCTCAAGGGGCAGCTTCTGATTAAACAAGCCGTAGGAAATGTCCTCCGTGACGGTGCTTGCAATCAGCTGATGCTCTGGGTCTTGAAAAACCAGCCCTACCTTTTGCGTCATTTCCTGCAAAAAGGACCGTTTGTACACAAACGGAGTGCCCTTCCAGAATAGTTGCCCTTGCTGGGGCTGAAGAATGCCGTTTGCGTGCAGAAACAACGTGGATTTCCCACAGCCGTTTCGTCCGAGCAGCGCGCATTTTTTCCCGGCCGGAATCCCAAAGCTCACCCCGTTCAGCACCGGCTTCTGGCCACCCGGATAGGTGAATTGCAGATTGGAAAACTCCAGTAACCATGATGTCAAAACCGCCAACCTCCCGTCAGACACTCTAGCAGCACCAAGGCGATGCAACCGAGAATAGACTCCCATTCGTAACGCGGCGAGCGTGTATGTATGCGCAGGCTTTGTACGTGGAAGCTGTCAGAATAGCCTCTCGCTGCCATTCCCATGGACAGAGACTGGTATTTTCTCATCGCCCTCACAAAAAGCTGAGTAGCCACCATCCCGACATCACGCAGCAGCGCGCGAAATCCTCTGTGCCCACCACGGGACCGCTGCGCTACCCACAGCTGAAAGGAAGCGTCCAGCAGGGCAAAAATAAACCGATACATGATCATCAGCAGATCCGTAACCAGCTCCGGCATACCGATTCGGCGGAAGACCTGCAAAATTTCTGCGAAAGGAACCGTGAAAAGCAAAAACGAAAAACAGGCGAGACTGCCCAACACCCGATAGAACAGCTCCAAAGCCCGGCTGACAGACGCTTGCCCCACATAGATCACATAGGAGCCAACCTCCCACGACAGCACGGCACCTGCCGGTGGTGCCCCTATCCTGCTTTGCGTCAAATCGAACAGGATCGCAGGCAGACCCGCGATAAAAAAGGAGAGGGGAAGGATCAGAAACAGGAGATGAGCCTTCACGGGTATGCGGGCATAGCCGATGACCCACACCCCCATCCACAGAAAGACCAGTAGCTGAACCAGTGCATGTCCCGTCAATACAAGGAGAAGCAGCACGCCCCCGAACAGGAGCTTGTGCTCAGGCGATATATCCCTCAGCCTGTTTTGGTAGGACAAGGTATCAAGCTGCTGCCAGTTCATTTCTTTCCTTTTTCTGTGCGTCCTTTAAAGACACCGACTGCATAGCCAACGACTCCTGCCCCCAATGCCGCCTGTACCGCGAACAAAAGGCTCTCCGTTTCTCCTCCAGGCGGTTCAATAAACGGTTGGAACCACGGCTCATAATTCGGTGCGATTTCCTTGATCGCCTCTTCGGCTGCTCCGTCCGCTCCCCCAAACTCGGAATCTTTAATGAACAGAAGCGGCAGCACCGCCAATACCACTACTCCGAGGAGCAGCAACCAGTTCATTCCTTTTTTCACAGTGATTCCTCCCGTTTCAATAAGCGTAATTGCACGAGCTCTTTTGTGTTGTACGCTTGCAGCCAGTTCCATACAAGCACGGTGAGCAAGCCTTCACTAATCGCAAGCGGCACCTGAGTCACAGCAAAAATGCCTGCGAATTTGGCAAACGAAGCGAGTACACCGCCCGATTCAGCAGGAAACGCCAGTGCAAGCTGAATCGAGGTCACTACATAGGTAGACAAATCAGCTAAAGCCGCCGCTGCAAATACGGCAAGACGCTGCTTGCCGCTGCGTGCGATCAGCCGATAGATTCCGTAGGCAACCATCGGTCCCACAACCGCCATCGAGACTGCATTTGCTCCCAGTGTCGTCAATCCCCCATGAGCCAGCAGCAAAGCCTGGAACAGCAAAACCATACTGCCCAGCACAGTCATTGCCAAAGGTCCGAACAAGATCGCGCCAAGCCCTGTTCCTGTCGGATGAGAGCTGCTTCCCGTCACCGACGGGATTTTCAGTGCGGACAGCACAAACGCGAACGCCCCGGATACCCCCAGCAAAAGCTTCATCTGTGGATGCTCTTTTACAATTCGATTGATCGAACGCAAACCGAAAATGAAAAACGGCAGGAATACGACCCACCAGAATAAAGCCCAAGACAGTGGCAAATACCCTTCCATAATGTGCATCGCGTGTCCGGTCTGCGGTTCATTGAACATGAAGTAGAGAATAAATCCAGCAATCAGCAAGCAGCTAGATACCAGCCTGGAACGATTCATGATGACACTTCCCTCCCTTTTCCAATCCTTTTTTGGCAAAAAAAAACTCATCCCCAAAGTGGACGAGATCCGCGTACACAAAACAATAGACTGACCTGGCAGTCCTATTGCCTCGTATTCACCTCTCCTTTCCGCGAAGGTTTCTGGGTGTGGCTGTAAGGTAGGTCTCCTGGCTTCCAGATCCTTGCACTCTTCGTCCTTCCCCATAATTCTATGAGTGGATTCTAATCGAAGAGAACTCCTTGGTTACAGTGGCGGGACCGCTCGGGACTTTCACCCGATTCCCTGTTACCCCGTATGTGTGTTTGCACATACAGGCACCTCATGCCGACAATATGAAATTCCTGGACATGACCGAGATGTCCATCAACATTATACTGCAAGTGACTGAAAAAGAGAACTATTGGCAATGGATTCGACTTGTGGGTACGTGTTACGTATCTGAACAAAAAAATCGGCGCTCCCTCTGAGAGGACCACCGATTGTCTTGCAAAAGAAAGACTTTTATTTAGCGTCTACCCCGACCACTTCACTGATATGCGTAAATCCATCCCGCGCCATCAGCTTCAGCAGCTGTTTATTGATTTGCTTGGCGATGCCAGGCCCTTGATAAATCATCCCGGTATACACCTGTACAAGGCTTGCGCCGGCGCGAATCTTGTTGTAAGCATCTTCCCCGTTGTAAATGCCGCCAACGCCAATGATCGGTACTTTGTCTCCGATTTCCTGATAAATCTGTTTGACCCAGGCCGTAGAACGCTCGGTCAACGGTCTTCCACTCAAGCCGCCCGCTTCCTCCGCGTTCGGATGGTTGATTACCGCTTCACGAGAGAGCGTCGTATTCGTCGCGATGATGCCGGAAATGCCCTCTTCAACCGCCGCATGTACGACGTCGTGCATTTGCTCCTCCGACATATCGGGAGCCACTTTCAACAGCACCGGCTTTTTCTTTACGCCTCGCGCTTCCAGCTCCGCCGCCTTTTCCCGAACGGCACGCACGAGCACACGCAAGCTTTCCGTTTCCTGCAGGTCGCGCAGATTCGGCGTATTCGGCGAGCTGATGTTGATGACGAAGTAATGACCGTACGCGTACAGCATGTCCATGCATTTGCTGTAATCACTCGCAGCTTCTTCATTCGGTGTGACCTTATTCTTGCCTATGTTAATGCCGATCGGAACATCCGAGTAGGCGAAGTCAACCAAATGCTGAGAGGCATGGTAGGCACCATGATTGTTAAAGCCCATCCGGTTGATGACAGCCTGATGCTCCGGCAGACGAAACAGCCGCGGTCTTGGATTGCCCGGCTGTCCCTGCGGGGTAATGGTTCCTACCTCCACAAAGCCGAAGCCAAGTGCTCCAAGCGCATGATAGACTTCTGCATTTTTGTCAAAGCCTGCTGCCAAACCAACAGGGTTGGGAAATTTCAGTCCCCACAGATTGGTTTCCAGTCGCTTGTCCCGCAGCTGATAAACCATTCTCAAGAGCGCCTTCCCCGGAGCGGAATCCTCTGCCAGCTTCAGGGCGTGAATCGTCTTTTCATGAATTTCTTCAGGGTCCTGCTGAAACAGATACTGGCGTATAAGCTGATACATCGTTGTAGCACTCCTCGCTCCGTTTTTTCCTCATAGTAGAATACCACATTTTCATAGGGGGGGTAACCTTTATCCGTGATACATATTTCCAAGAGGGCAGGCAAATCCTAGCAGTACCCCCAGTATGGAGGTGAAGAAGAAACGATATGAAAGTCGATGGGAAAATCGGAATCAACCAAGCGATCATGACAATGATGCTGACGATCGGAATCACCAACCATGTCACTGTCATTCCGCTTATGCTCAGTGCTGCCAAACGTGATTCGTGGCTAAGTGTCCTGCTCTCCTCTATTCCTTTTGTTGCGTGGGCATGCATCCTTTCCTTCATAAACACACGTCTTCACCAGCACTCCTTGCATCATTGGCTTAGACGTACGAGTGGAAAGTTCGTCAGCTACCTCATTCTCATTCCCCTATTGATTTGTCTTTACGGGATGGCACTCGTACATCTTATCGATACGCAAACGTGGACAACGGTAAATTATTTGCCTCGGACTCCAGAGTGGTTTACCGCTCTCGTGTTAATGGGCATCTGTATCCTCGCAGCCTTTGGAGGAGTCGCGCCGCTAGGCATTACTTCATCCATCCTGCTGCCTTTCGTGGCAATGCTGGGCTTTTTTGTTGCTTTTGGCAATGTGGCAAAAAAAGATTACACCTTGCTGCTGCCTGTCTTTCAAGACGGCTTTCCTCCGATTCTGCATGGGATGCTCTATGCGGGTGGAGGATTCTCTGAGCTGGTCCTTCTTCTCTTGCTTCAGCATCACGTGAGGAAGCCGCTGCGACTCGTCCATTACGTCACGATGATCGCCATCGTCATTATCCTTACCCTGAGCCCACTAACCGGAGCCATCGCTGAGTTTGGTCCGATCGAATCAGCACGGCAGCGCTTCCCTGCCTTTGAACAATGGCGTCTGCTCTCGATTGGCAAAGACATCGAGAACATGGAATTTTTTGCGATTTTCCAGTGGCTGTCGGGCTCCTTCGTCCGCATTTCACTCTGCCTGATGCTGCTGACAGAGATTTTGGAGGTACATACACCTAAGGCTCGAGCCATCGTGCTGACCCTATTAGGAATCAGCATGATTATCTTTACCAGCCTCCCCTTTAGCGACATGCAATTCGTCACGTTTTTAACCAAGGTGTACTACCCTCTCTACTTGCTCATCACTGTACTTATTACACTCGTAATCGCTGGCATTGCCTTGTGGAATCGCAAAAGAGAGGGGAATGCTGACCATGACGCGTGAGGAACACCTGGAGAGACTGTTTTCTCACTGTGGTGATGTCATAATTACTCGCTTCATAACCGCAGAAAATCAACCCATGCTCCTCGTGTACTGCCAGGGACTCGTCGATCTTCATCACATGCAGGAGGTTGTCATTCCTCAGCTCGACAGCCGCTTGTCGGAAGGCGATCTGCGCGCGCTCCCTATTTCCTTTCTCAGCAGTGATGAGGATATGTGGGTAGATCGTTTATTTGCCGGGGTTCTGCTGCTTTTTCTAGGTGAACTGCCTCCTTTTGCCTGGGATATCTCCAGCCGTCCCCAACGCTCGACCGAAGACGCAAATACAGAGGTGTCTATCAAAGGACCACGCGATGGCTTTATCGAGGACCTCTCCTCGAATGTCGCACTCGTCCGAAAACGACTGCGGACACTCTCTCTTGCCTGTGAGTTTTTGACGCTCGGCACTCGTTCCCGATCGGAAGTGGCACTCCTCTACATGAGGGACGGAACCCCACCGGACATCGTAGAGACAATCCGCGACCGCCTGATTAGCTCCAGTTCGAAAAAAGTCATTAACAGTGCCATTTTGGAACATAAGCTCAGCGATCAGGCCTACTCCCTCTTTCCTCTTGTCGATTACTCCGGCCGCCCTGATTTTGTGGTCTTTATGCTGATGGAGGGGAAAGCCGTGGTCTTGGTCGATGGGTCACCCGTTGCCCTCATCGCTCCTGTCACACTGCTTGAACTGATCAAGTCGCCTGAGGATGATCAATATCCGGTCGGGTATGTATGGTTGGAGCGCATCCTGCGTCTCGGCGGCATTTGGATCTCTGTTTTTCTGCCCGGCTTTTGGATCGCCTTGTCCGCTTACAATATCGAGGAGTTTCCTTTTCAGTTGCTGGCGACGATTACCGAAGGGCGAAAAGGTCTGCCTTTTTCAGCGCCTATGGAATTGTTTGGCGTACTGTTCATCTTTGAATTTTTACGGGAAGCTGGTGCCAGACTGCCGAAGACTGTCGGACAGACTCTGGCTCTCGTTGGGGCCTTGATCATCGGGGATGCGTCGATCCGCGCCGGCTTTACGTCGCCCTCGATGCTCTTCATCGGGTCGCTTACGGTTGTCGCCTCTTTTACATTGATCAACCAATCGTTGAGCGGCGCTGTGACCGTAGCCCGTTTTTTTGTCTTTTTGCTATCTGCAGTAGTGGGCACATACGGGTTTGTCGTCAGCATCATCATGATCATTTACTATCTATCGACGCTGACCTCTATCGGCAGGCCCTACTTGCTCCTGAAGTCTTCCAACTTTCTGTCTACCCTGTTTCTCGTTTTGTTCCGACCGATCATCAGCCTCTTTCAGCGAAGCTCCAAAAAAGGAAGGGATGTCAATTGAGGAGAAAATGGATCACCAGCGTCCTTCTCACCTGCTTGCTCACCCTACTTAGCGGCTGCTGGGATCAGAAATCCATTCAAGATATGATTTACCTGTCAGCGTTTGGGATCGATTACGTCGACAACGAATACGTCATCTACGCCCAATCATCCGATCTGGCCAGTGTCGCCAAGCAAGAGGGGGCAGCGACGGGAGTCTCTCCTCCTGCCGTAGTCTCGATCGGCCGGGGGGAAACGCTGCAAAACGCACTGGACAACCTGCAAAAGAACTCCCAGGTGCCGATGTTTGCAGGCTTCATTTCCTCTATTATCTATCACGAGCGGCTGTTGAAAAGAAACATTCTGCCCTCCTATGATATTTTGAATCGGTACGGTCTGGTGCGTTATACGAAATGGGTTTTTGGGACGCGTGAGCCTCTCCAGGATGTCCTCAGCAACCATGCCTTGACAGGCTTTTCGCCTTTGATTTCCCTGCTGCACCAGCCCGAGGAGGTCTATAAGCAACGCTCTTTTATAGAGCCCATCCAATACTACAAATTTATCGAGCGCTTCTGGAATCCTAGCACGACGATCTCCTTGCCGAACATTACGATATACGAGCGTTCTTGGAAGGAAAATAACAAATTTGTTTCCCGACTCTCGGTAGATGGGATCCATGCCATTCATCGCGGGAAATGGGAGGGCTTTTTCCCCAATACGGATTTGCTCGGTCTGCGCTGGATGAATCCACACACAGAATTTGCCGGGGTCATTATCCGTGAAAATGGGAAGCCCCAAGCAACACTGCGGATTAAAAATGTACGCCTCGCTGTTCACCCCGTTCGAAAAGGCGTCAAGCCTACCTTTCATGTCCATATCTACATGAGAGCTTTTGTTCGGGAAGTGATGGGGGAAATCTCCAACGAAAAGATCAAGCGCATTGCGGAAAAAGAAGTGATTGAACAAGTCCAGGGGACCTTTTTGAAGGGAGTCGAACGCGGGGTCGACCTATTCGGGTTTGAAGAAACCCTGTACAAAAGAGATGTGGAAGCCTGGAAGCAGTTTGCCAAAAATCACGAAAACAAAATATCAGCAGAAGCCCTCGACGGGGTAACGGTTCACTTGTACCTGAGTGACTCAGGCAAGATGAAGCAAAATTGGTTTTACCCGGATGATCTTCTGCCCAAATGACCAGTCACGTAAAAACAGCCCGCCCTCGTTCTTCAAGGGCAGGCTGTTGGCTTTTATTTCGATTGGCAGCTTAGTTTTTCACCAGCAGAACTTCTTCAACAGAAGCATATGGCAGGTTGTGAGCGTCCGCTACTGCTTTGTAGCTTACTTTTCCGTCGATGACGTTCACGCCTTTTGCCAGTGCTTTGTTGTCGCGGATCGCTTGTGCGTAGCCTTTGTTTGCCAGCTGAACCGCATAAGGTACGGTTACGTTGGTCAGAGCCAGTGTGGAAGTGCGAGCAACCGCACCTGGCATGTTTGCTACTGCGTAGTGAATAACGCCGTGTTTTTCATACGTAGGGTTGTCGTGAGTCGTGATGCGGTCGATCGTTTCGATGGAACCACCTTGGTCGATCGCTACGTCTACGATTACGGAGCCTGGAGTCATGTCTTTTACCATCTCTTCGGTTACGAGACGAGGAGCACGAGCGCCAGGGATCAGAACCGCTCCTACCAAAAGGTCAGCTTTTTTCACAGCGCTTGCGATGTTGAAGGAGTTGGAGATCAGTGTTTGCACGCGGCCTTGGAACAGGTCGTCGAGTTGACGCAGGCGATCAGCGTTTACGTCGAGGATCGTCACGTTTGCACCCAATCCGAGCGCCATTTTCGCTGCATTCGTACCTACGATACCACCGCCGATTACTACGACTTCGCCTTTTGGAACGCCAGGTACGCCACCGAGCAATACGCCTTTGCCGCCGTATTGTTTTTCCAGGAATTGTGCACCGATTTGTACGGACATGCGGCCTGCTACTTCAGACATTGGCATCAGAAGCGGCAATGCACCATTGTCGAGCTGAATGGTTTCGTAAGCGATTGCAATCACTTTTTTCTCCATCAGCGCACGAGTCAGCTCAGGTTCTGGAGCCAGGTGCAGATAAGTGAACAGGATTTGGCCTTCGCGGAAATGACCGTACTCAGATGGAAGTGGTTCTTTTACTTTCATGACCATCTCGGCAGCCCATACTTCTGCAGCCGTGTCAACGATTTTGGCACCTTGTGCCGCATAGTCTTCATTTGTGAAGCCGCTGCCCAGACCTGCGTTGTTTTCTACGAGTACGCTGTGTCCGTTTTGTACAAGCGCTGCTACACCTGCTGGGGTGATAGCTACGCGATTTTCGTTGTTTTTAATTTCCTTCGCAATTCCGACGATCATGATAGGTAGTCCTCCTTGGAAACGCCGATTTGGTGAGATTGGTATCATTGTACAGCGTTTTTTGCGTCCATTTCCTTGGGGATTCCTTTAATCTTGTCGTCCTCTTGTTTGTGAAAATCCACAAACGAACTACCGTTCGCTATTTAACTTCTCCATTTTCAGCTCCAGATAGAGCGCAGCACGCTGATTCATGTTCTCCAGATCCACTCGGATGATCTCTTCGATCCGGCGAAGTCGATAGCTCAATGTGTTGATATGCACATGCAGGCGCTGCGCCGTCACATTGACCTTGCCTGCTGCGTCCAAAAACGTCTCCAGCGTTTCCAGCATGGCCGTCTGGTTGTCCCTGTCGTACAGCTTGAGCTGCTCGATTCGCTCGTTGCGGTAGCCCTGCTCCTCTTCCCACTGCTTTACCTGCAGCAGATAGCGATAGATTCCCAGCTCGTGATACCCGTGAATGCTGTCCGTCTCACGCGGAAAAAGCTTTTTCACCTTTACCGCATGCAGGGCTTCCCGATAGCTTTTCACGATGTCCGTGTACGCCGTGTACGAAAGGCCATATCCAGCCGTGACCTGTCCCTCGCTGACGTGCGCCTCCAGCTTTTCCAGCGAGTCGGATAGAAATTGCCTCACTTTGCGGATCAGTACATCACTCTGATCCTTTTTGGCGCCAGCCTCCGTGAGACCGATCAGCAGGATGATTTGTGAACCGTCAACGACCCAGTACAGCTTGTCACGCATCATCAGCGGGTACAAATACTGATCGAGCCTCGTCGCACCAGCTGCCTCGACCACACAAATCAGGTAAGAAGCGGGCAGCTGCATCTGCAAGCTGTCTGCTTTTTGCCTGATCGCGACTTCACTCGTATGATTGCCAAGCAGAAGCTCCCACAAAAACTCTTTTCTCCGCTGTTCCTCCGCTTTGCGCTTTCCCTGCCGCTGCATCAGCCTCGACACAGCCGCACGAGCAGCCTGACGCAGGATTTCATCGTCACCTTCTGTAATCGGCCGGTTCACTTCCTGCGCCCAAATGTAGCCCAGTACATCACTGCTGCGGCGGATCGCGATGGCCACCCGCTTTCCCAGACCGATTTCGTCCTTTGCCGGTACATGTACCGGATCGTCCTGTGTCAGCAGCGCCTGGAAAACGCCGTCTTTCCACAGACGCGTCAGTACTTTCTCCGGAACTCTGCGTCCCATGATCGTCGACCAGCGCGCCTGATCCGTGCTTTCTCCATGCGAGCTGTACGCGATGAGTTTGTGATCAGCATCCTCGATCGTTATCGGATTTTGCAGCAGCTCTCCTATCACATCGGCTAGTTCATCGATATCCGCGTTCTGATACTGTTGAAAATAATTCGGTTGAAGAGACAAAAATTCCACCTCAGATACGATAGATAATAGCAAGGGGCGTACGAGCCTCTCATGACGTGCGCATCGAATTCACACAGAGAAAGCGAACGATCTCCTCGGTGCGATTGAACCAGTTGTGGGGGGTAGAAGAATCCATGTGAATGCTGTCTCCCGGGTACAGATCGTGCTCCTCTTCCCCCAGCAGCAAGGTGAGGACGCCTTCGAGAACGTACACGAACTCCTGACCTTTGTGTACAAATGGAGTCCCCTTCTCATCATGAGGCTTGAGAGTGACCAGAATCGGCTCCATCGCAGGATTTTCGAGATCGCCGGACAGATCCTCGTAAATAAAAGGAGAGGGGTGATTGTGGACAGACGTATGGCTTCCCCTTCTCAGCTTGGTTTTCGATTGGGCAGGTGCATCCGCGAAAAAATAGCTCGGACTGACATCCAGCGCTTCTGAAATTTTCTTTAGTGATTCCAGCGTGATCGAGGATTTCCCCCGCTCCACCTGGGACAAAAAGCTTATGGAGAGTTCCGTTTTTTCAGATATTTGCTTGAGTGTTTTCCTTTTGCCGACACGTAAAGACTTGATGAGCTTTCCCATGTTTGTATCCATTTACGTTACCTCATAATAGGCAGGATATCACTATCATACCTTCTGCCAGTCAAAGGTGCAAAGGATTCGCCTGTCCCCGCAACGGAATTGGCAGAACGCCGCATCTCCTGTTTTTGCGGTTGCTACAATCCTTGTTACACTTTATAATTTTCCTAAACAGCGCTCTTCGGGAGGCTTTTTTTATCCCATGAAATTGAAGTAATGCTTCAATTCTGACACCCGCTATCCTTGCTGTCGCTTGGCATCTGGTATGGACTTGCCCATGCTTTGGGAGGCGCAGCACGTCTTTCTGTCGAATAGTCCTGCGAGGGCATATGTGGGCTTTTTAGGATGGATTGGAATCAACAGGGGCAATTCCCCTTAGGAAAGAGAGGAAGGATCACATGCTGGTTTTGACCCGGGAAGATATTTCACGCATCTATACCATGAAGGAATGTCTGCAAGACGTGGAAAAGGTATTTCGTGATCATATAGAAGGACATGTGGTAACACCTGTCCGCACAGCCATCGATCACCCCAAATACGGCGCAACCAGCCTGTACATGCCTTCTTATCTGGAGGCGGACGATTATGTCGCAGTGAAGGTCATCAGCATTTTTCCTGAGAACCATGCCCATGGAATCAAGGCTCTCCAAAGCGTCATTCTCCTGTCAGAGGCGAAAACCGGACAGCATGTGGCGATGATGGACGCCAGCCTGCTTACGGTAATGAGAACGGGTGCCAGCAGTGGTGTAGCGACCAAATACCTCGCCAAAGAGGATGCCACAAGCTGTGCCGTCCTTGGCTGCGGCGCACAAGCTCTGGGACAGGTCCAAGCTGTCATGGAGGTGCGCGCTTTAACGGAAATTCTTCTGTACAATCGCACAAAGGGGAAAGCGGAAGAATTGAAGGAGACGCTCCTCGCCCACGAACCGAATTGGAACGGAACGATCAAGATCGTGGAGGATGCAAACGAGGCCGTCGCACAAGCCGATATCATCATTTGCAGCACAAAAGCGACGGCTCCCCTCTTTGACGGTGCCAACCTCCGGCCAGGCGCGCACATCAACGCGATCGGCGCCTTCCTGCCGCACATGCAGGAGGTCGATTTGACCACTCTTACCCGAAGCAGCAAGGTCGTCGTGGATACGGAGGAAGGCTGTCTACACGAAGCAGGTGATCTGCTCATCCCTGTCAGCAGAGGGGAATGGAGCTTTGATCAGCTTCACGCCGAGCTGGGAGAGATCGTAGCTGGCAAAAAGACTGGACGCGAACATGCGGATGAGATCACGCTGTACAAATCAGTCGGTATCGCCTATCTCGATACAACCGTAGCGAAATCGGTATACGAACGTGCATTGGCTGCCGGTGTCGGAGTCAGTATCAACCTCTAGCTCCGCTCCGAACAGACAATAAGACCGCCTGTCCCCTGGAGGATGGGCGGTCATTCTCTTTCATCATTGCAGGATCCGTGTGATCGCGTCTAAAATCTGTTCTTTCTGGAAAGGCTTCACGACAAAATCTCTCGCGCCCTTTTTCATGGCTTCGAGCACTTTTTGGCGGTGACCGATCGCAGAGCAAATCAGCACTTTGGCATTTCCATCGTAATCCAGAATCTCTTCCATCGCGTCGATCCCGTGCATTTCGGGCATCGTAATATCCATCGTCACAATGTCCGGCTTCAGAAGCTTGTATTTTTCGATTGCCTCCAAGCCGTTGCAGGCTTCCCCGCAAATCTCGTGCTTGGCACCTACCATATCGGTCAGCATGCGTCTCGTAAAGGCAGCATCGTCTACAATCAGTACTCGGGCCATGATGTCCCAATCCCCTCGCTTCACTAACTCACGTCTCCTTTATAATTTTGCAGAATTAGAAGCGGTTGTCCACGAGAGATAATGACTTCTTTTGTCGAATCCACCTTGTAATTGTCGAACACATAAAAAAATCTCAAAATTAAGTTGTTCAATTCCCTTTTTTCTCGAACTAAGGAGATACAAAACCGATGGGACGATCGTTTTCTCCTGCACTTCCGCTTTCGGCATGTCCTGTCGATTCGTTTCCAGCAAGCGGGCTTTCCGGTTTGGGATGCGGAGTCGTTTCGCCAATCTCTGGAAGTTCCACCTGTCTTACTTCATCCGGTATTTCCGTTTGCGGCATTTCCACCAGATCGTTTTCCATGTTCATGCTAACTCCCTTCCTTTCCCTTCCTAGGATGGTATTCCCCTTTTATCATTGTCCCGTCTGCCCTTTTCCATTCTCCCCCGCTGCACGATTCCACTTCACTCTTTTTCCCAGAAGGATTTTCCCCGATATAAAGAGAAGATTGTTTATTTGCCATCTACACAAAGAATTACTTTTCCCATAATCTGGAGGCGCTTCTCATGCCCAAAATACAGCCATTCCCTGCCTTGTTTGCTGGCTTGGTCATCGGGATGCTTTTGCTCATTACGAGCCAGTTTTTGATCAGTATGAATCATCTGCGCGTCCTCAACGAGCGTGGCTACTCAGCAGAAAAGCTGCGGGTCGCTTTGCTTCTCGAGGGACCTACCTATGATCAAGGCTGGAACAGCAGCGCACTGGAGAGTATGACGGAGCTTCAGAAAAAGTTCGGCTTCACTCTGGAAGTTGCCAATAATCTCAAGCCTGAGCAAATCAAGTCAGCTGCCATTAAATTTG
The DNA here is from genome assembly GCF_003710965.1 of Brevibacillus nitrificans. Classification (NCBI taxonomy): domain Bacteria; kingdom Bacillati; phylum Bacillota; class Bacilli; order Caryophanales; family Paenibacillaceae; genus Brevibacillus; species Brevibacillus nitrificans. Next base: position 242,138 of record NZ_RHHU01000005.1, read on the forward strand.
CATCCAACGACTACCAGCTCGTTCTCGGGCATGGCGTCATTTTTTCCGAGCCATTCAATCAAGTCGCACGATCCTACCCGAAAACGCACTTTGTTTCCTTTAATGGCGATGCCCCCAATCCGAATCAAACAACGATTCGCTACGATATGAAGCCTGCCGGTTACATGGTTGGATTCTTGGCAGCCAAGATGTCCAAGACAGGCAAGGTCGGCTACATCATGGTGGACAAGCCGCCTGAATACCCGCAAGTCCAGGGGTTTCGCGAAGGCGTGAAAAGAGTCTCGGCGAACACTTCAGTCGTCGTAGGGAAGGTCCCTGACTTCAACGATTCTCCTAGTGCAATCAAGATGACGCAGAAAATGATTGCGCAGGGTGTCGATGTGATTTACACAACGGGAGACAGCTTCAATCTCGATGTCATCACGGAAGCACAACGCGCCAAGGTCTACACCATCGGCTATATCGCCGACCAGCGTTATATCGCCCCGGATTACGTACTTGCCGCCATGATGCAGGACGTACGCCAATGCTATCGCATGATCATGGAGGCCGCTATGCAAAACAAGCTGCCTAGTGGAACTGTAATGTACGGCTTGGGTGAGGGCGTCAATCAATTCAGTCCGTTTGGGCCTATGGTTCCACAAAAGATTCGTGAAGAATTCAACCGGGAGCTGGAGAAGTTTCTTCAACGCCCGGTTTCGTATGGAGGTTAACCCTTATGTCTGTGTTTTCCAATCTGGGCTTCCAGAAGAAAATGATGCTCAGCTACCTCGTCATGATGCTCTTGATCGGTTGTGTAACCAGTCTGTTCAGCTACCAAATGACGAAGGTCACTTCAGACGAGATGTATTTAACCCAGCATCTCCTGCCGCAAACAAGCGCCCTGATGGAAGTCAAAAACCAGATCTACACAAAGACCTTCGCGCTGAAAACCTATACACTTACGCGAGATCAATCCTATCTGGACAGCTACTACACGCATCTCATTGACACCTCCCGCTTTGCCGCCGTGCCGCAGACGAAGGAAAATGTCGAGTTCTTTTCCGTTATCGATTCGATATCGAAGCTGGATTTTCTGTTCTTAAACAAAATCAATCCACTTCTGAAAGCCGACAACGTCCCTGCTGTCAGCTACGTTCTTTCCAACGAGGTCCAGCCATTGCTCGACAAGCTCGAGCGGGACCTTTCTTTTTCCTTGAATCAGCTGGAGTACACGACAAACAAAGAGTTCCAACGCACAAATGAAAGCATCCGCGTCTCCCTGATCCTGACCTATTCCGTATCTGTCGCTTCGATCCTGTTTGGTCTGTTCTGCACCTTCTACTTTCGAAACCAGCTTCTGCGTCCGATCCAATCCTTGATGCAGCAGGTGCGCGAAGTATCCAGAGGGACGTTCGGGCAACAGATCATTTACAAGCATCAGGACGAATTTTTCGAACTAGCAGAGGAATTCAATAAAATGTCCAGCAATATCGCCACCTTGTTTGCCCAAGACCAGGCGCAAAGACAGGTATTGATCGAGGAGCGAAATCTGCGGGAGCAAATCCTCAATTCACTCCCTGTCGGTATCATAACCCGCCCCATATCCGCTGACATTCACGTGAACCAGCTTGCACGGGAACTGGTCAAGCTGGATGAAACCGGGCTCCCGCTCACCAAGGATGCAAAGGCTGTGTGGGAAAATGATTCGCACACGCCTTGGTTTGTAAACCGGAAAATGACGTTGCTGAAAAAAGACGGAACCCCCTTCACAGCCCTCGTTTCCTATATCCCTTTGCACAATCATCTGCAGGATACGGAGACTGGCTGGATGGTCGCTCTTTTGGACATCACCGAGCAGGAGCAGGTCCAGGAGTATCTCAATCAATCGGAAAAGCTGGCGATGGTCGGACAGCTGGCTGCCGGTGCAGCCCACGAGATTCGCAATCCATTGACGGTCATCTACGGCTTTATCCAGCTTTTGCAGCAGCAGCTGTCCAAGGAGGAGAAGGAACGGTATTACTTGCCTCTCATCTTGCAGGAAATTGAACGGGTCAACCAGATTGTCACTGAGCTGTTGATGCTCTCCAAGCCTTCTCTGCCGAATTATCGCGAGGTCAGGATTGCGGAGGTCTTCCACTCCATCTTGCCGCTGATGAACGCGGAGGCGATCCTGCACGGAATTGAAATCGTCTGCAACTGCGATCCAGAAACAAGCCTACACGTCGATGTCGAGCAGCTGAAGCAGATCTTCCTCAACCTGATGAAAAACAGCATCGAAGCCATGAAAGAAGGCGGCATTCTCACCATAGAAGGCCGCCTGGACGAAAAATATGTGCATATCCACGTTCGGGATACCGGCGATGGCATCTCTCCGGAATACCTTGTCCGCATTTTTGACCCGTTCTTCTCCTTGAAGGAGGACGGAACTGGACTCGGTCTGCCGATTTCTCGCCGCATGGTTGAAAACCATGGAGGCGAGATACAAGTAAACAGCAAGCTTGGTGCAGGGACGGAAATCATCGTTTCCTTGCCGCGCAAGCCTTCTTTCTCTTAATGCTTCTCTTGCAGCCGTGACGGTTCTACGCGCCGCTCTCCCTGTTCATCCAGCCAGGCAAACATGCGGCGCGTATACGACTCGAGAACCGCTCCTTGAAACAAGTGGCTGGCTCCTTTCTCCAGCCACATTTCATACGGCTTTCCCCCTTCCTGCAGGGCATGGGCTAGCCTGTGCGCATGCTCGACGCCTACGTTTTCATCCTCTTCCCCATGAATGATCAAAACCGGACAAGCAATCTCTGAGATGCGGTACAGCGGCGTACGGTCCCGATATGCTTCCTCCTGCTTACGTGGATGTCCCACTGTGCGGCGGAGCATGCGGCGCAGGTCCACTCGCTCTTCATAGGTTAAAAACAGATCGCTGACCCCTCCCCACACCACGCAGGAGAGCATCTCCTTGCATTCCATTGCAGCCATCAGAGCCATGATGCCACCGCGCGAAAAGCCGTATACGCTGATGCGCGCAGGGTCTACGCCCGGCATCTCGCGCAGAAGCTCGTAGGCGGCAAACACATCGTGACGATCTGCCCCACCGAATTCATCGCGTCCCTCCCCGCCTTCATTGCCACGATAATGAGGCGCGAGCACGACATAGCCAAACTGTGCCATTTGGCTGATTCTCTCCGGTCTGACCTTTCCGACGCCCCGTATTCCGCCACGGCAGTAAAGAAGAGCAGGCAGAGCGGGGCCTGTCTCTGCATACGATTCTGGCACGGCCAATGCCGCCTTGACGAGCAGCCCCTCGCTAAAATAGCTTACGGTGTAGAGTCGAACGCCTTCGACGACGGACTTGTCCTGTGTCATCTTCATCTGATTTCTCCTCCCTCGCTCGCAATGCTGTTTATCCACTGCTCCATCGCCTGCGAAAGCCATTTCTTTTTGTGATAGACCAGTTGAATGAAAAAGGGCTGCCTGCCCGTTTGAAACGGAACAGCTACGACTCCCCCTTCCCTGATCTCCTTTTCCACGGCCATCCGCGGCAAAAGGGCTACCCCAAGACCGCATTGCACACACTGCTTGATCGCTTCCGGATTGCTGAACTGACAGGCGATGCGATAGCTTACTCCTACGTCCTGCAGCAAAGACAGCAGCATCCCGCGATATGTACAGCCTTCCTCGGTCACGATCAAAGACGCGTCCCGCAAGTCTTGCACAGTAAGCGATGAACGAGTAGCCAGCAAATGATCGGGCGGCATGATCATCACCAGCTCCTCCTGGCGAATCACTTTTACCACCAGCTCGTCGTCTGAACAGAGCCGATCGTAGATAAAGCCTATATCCACAAGTCCTTCCTTGATTTGCTGTAAAATAGCAGCTTCACTCCCTGTCTGCAGGACGAGATCGACCGCAGGGATTGCTTGCCGAAAGCGCTGCAGGTGTGGCGGCAGGAAAAAGGCTGCCAATGTATCAATGGTTCCGATGCGGACAGGTCCACTCAGCTGCCGACTCACGACCTCCTTAGATTCCCCATACAGACGAATCAATTCTTGCGCGTATGGCAGCAAAACTTCTCCAGCCTGTGTCAACCTCAGCTTGCGGCCAAATCGCTCAAATAAAGGCGCTCCATAGGAATGCTCCAGCTTTTGCATCTGTGCGGTCACGGTTGGCTGCGCATAGCCGAGCTCTTCCGCTGCCCGGGTAAAGCTGCCCCATCTGGCTATTTCGCGAAAAGTATGCAGATAAACCAGCTCCATATGACAACCTCCCATAGAAATGAGTAATGATATGAATCAATTAGTATAGATAACTGTGATGATACATCCCATGCTACGCTAAACGCATCCCATTCACAAGGAGGAATCATGGATGTCACTCGTTCTGCAAAGCCCTGCTGCGCATCCCCAGCAAGCCGCCTATCATTTTCTTTCCAAGCTGTCCGTGGAAACGGATGTCTCCGATGTGTGGAGCGACCTGCAAAATGGTGTCACCGACTTTCTGCTCGTCGATGTACGCAGTGAAAAAGCTTTTCTGGAAGCGCATATCCCAGGTGCTCTGTCGCTTCCCCATCCGACCATCTGCGAAGCGTCCACTACCGCGCTCGACCCCGATAAGCTCATCGTCGTCTACTGCTGGAGCCCGGCCTGCAACGGCGCGACCAAAGGGGCAGCCAAGCTCGCCGCTCTGGGATTTCGCGTTAAGGAAATGATCGGGGGAATGGAATATTGGAGACGGGAGGGAAACCCGGTGGAGGGGACGTTGGGAACCGAGGCTCCATCCATTGGGTAGGTGAAAAGGGAAAAAGAAAAAGGACGGGATGTGGATCCCGTCCTTTCGCGTTCCGTTATAGCAAGGCTTAGTAGCCGCGTTTTGCGTTCTTTTTGTTGATCGTCGCAAGGTTCTCTTCGCTATGCTTCATCCATTTTTTGAGTTTGTCCTCGAAGGATGCTCCCGTATCGCGTTTTGCATTTCCTCCGCGGTCTCCCCCACGATATCCACCACCACGGCGCTCTTCACGTTCCGGACGCTCAGGCGCTGGGAGTGCGGCGCGAACCGAAAGCGAGATTTTGCCTGCATCATCAATGGAGAGAACTTTAACCTTTACTTGTGCTCCAACGGTAAAGTGATCATTGATATCCTTTACAAAACCGTTTGCTACTTGGGAAATGTGGACCAGCCCCTGCTCGGTTTCGCTGACTGCTACGAACATCCCAAACGGTTTAATCGCTGTCACTTTTCCCTCGATGATGCTTCCCACTTGTACTGCCATCCAGTTTGCACTCCTTTTATCATTTCCGAAAAATGGTGAGAACCTCAACCCGAAGCCTCATTCTCCTAGTATAACAGAGAAATTCAAATACTGAAAAGCCTATTCTTTCTGCGTTGCCCATAGGAGAAGGGTACCTCTTAGAGAGTCCTGACACCATATCTATTATGACATGGTTTTTCTGGAATACAAGTGAACAATAGTTACCACTAGCAGCATACTGGCTGAACCGGAAGCATCTAGCAAAACATCTCCGACCATCCCTGTTCGATCGGGGGTAAACGTTTGATGCCACTCGTCGAGGACCGCCACCAGAAGGCTCAGCAGGGCGCTCCAGGGCAAGGCAACCGCAAAGGAAAGACGGTAGCGCAGCACCCGGTAAAATACGAGGGCAAGAACCGCGAAGACAGAGAAATGGGTGGCTTTACGCAAGAAGAACTCGATAAATCCAGCCACTCCTTTTTCCTCGACGCTGATTTCCTTCCCTGCATAGTCCACCGACCAGTCTGCCATCTGCTCTGCCAAGCCATTCTTGTCCACCACTTTCGACAGTGTTCCACGGATGTCTTGTTTGTAGTAGGGCGTAGATGAGGATATGAAGAGCCCGATCAGGATCGCGGCCAACAGTGTAAAGTCAATGAGCTTCCTGTATCTGTGCACGGATGTCCCTCCCCGTTTCTTTTCTGGTCTCTCTATCTTACCTGAGTTTGGGCCATGTGGGGGCTATCTATCTGTACAAAGAAGGCTGCCCATTGTTCTGGCAGCCTAAGAGGTTCTTTTGCGTTTGTGGTTTATCCATTACCGGTTCAAATCGTTGGATGGCGCAGACAATGGCAAAAAGTCCTGATGAGTCAAATCCTTCTTCACAGGAGCATCGTTGTCCACCCGGCGCTTACGCTGCTCCTCCCTTCTTTGCTTGAGCCATTGCTTGCGTTCCTTGGCGTCTTGCTTGCGGATTCGGTCATTTTCCCACCAGATATGAATGCGCTGCAGTACGATCGGGAGTGTGATTTCGACCTTGGTCGCTTGCTTCCACTCGGCGGCGTAGTACATGGCTGGCAAGACAGCGATGACAGCAAATGCCGCGAGCAGCGTACCAAAAAACAAGGTGCTGGCAAAAGAGGCAAACGGATCGATCTCGCCCACCCACCCGAAAGTCAGTGGCACCGATGCCAGTGCGACAGCGCCAAACACGGCTGCTTGGCTGGCAAAAGCACGCGCTGTCCCGGCCTGAACCGCATCCTTGATCGTGGATTCCTCAGCCTGGGCCGCGTACAGATCCTCCAGCAGCACGAGCGCTTGCTGTACGAGCAAAGCAATTGCGCCTGTCATCCCGTAGAAGGCCATTCCATTCATCGGTCGATCCATTACGAGCAGCCCCAGCATGACACCGCCCGCCAATACCGGAAGCAGCGCCAAAGCGAAAATACCGTCACGGGTCCTTCTCTGCAAAAGCAGACTCGCCAAAAGCACAGCGGCAATCACGGCGATTACCGCAAGAACACGTCCACTCCAGTCAGCCTTGTCCGACTGCTCTTCATTTAACTTTTTCAGCTCATCCGCATTCAGAACGGAATACCCCTCGGGAATAATCATCGTCTTTTGCATCCGTAGTGGAAGCACATACGCGAGCGAATCGATCCGTCCTGCATCCCGAACTGCACTGCTAACGGTAAACACGTACAGGCCATCTTCTCGCTGATAGGTAGGAGGCTCTTTCCCAAGCTTCCACGAAACGAGGTCTCCCAAATGCACCTTGCCTGCCGGAGTGCGGATCAAAATATTCTTCACCTGCTCCGGATATTCCATCCAGTTGTCCGGAAAGCGCACGACAACAGGTACACTTTGCTCATTCCAGAACACGCTGCCCGCCGATTTTTCGCCCAGATAGCTCTCCAGCTGGTGTTTGATTTCTGCCTCAGACACCTGGTAGCGTGCCAGCATGTCTGGTTTGGGACGAATTTCAATAATCGTTTTGGCCGTGCCGGTTCCGATTCTTTCGTCGGTAATGATCTCTTGTCCATCCTCATCGCGAGCCGTGTATTTCTCCAGCTGTGTCAGAACCTCTTGTGCGATCGCCTGTGCAGTCAGCAAGGAAGGACCTTTTACCGTAAACTCCAAACGCGTCTTCACATCATCGCTCGCCACAAACGCGAATGGGTCCGTCCCCGGAATATCCCGGAGCCGCTTATCCAGCTCCTTCTCCAAATCCGTTCTCTCCATCGTCCAGTCGTACTTGTCTGCCAGCTTTAGATGGATCGACAAACGTTCTTTGGAGGCAACGGTGTAAAGATCACGGACTTCTGCCAAGCTGCGCAGACGCTCCTCGGCGATTTGGGATGCGCGCATGGCTTCATCGATGCTGCTGCCTTGTACCATTTCCAGGGACAGGTCCTTCCCGTTGGCCGCAAGCTCCCTGTAATCGTCCACCAGCACAAAGGAATGGAGCATCACGACCACCAAAATGGATACGACAAGTGTAATTCCATAAGGGAGATACCCCTGCTTGACCAAGCGTTCCCAGCGTGCGAGTACATATCCTGCTGCTTTCCCTGACGGACGAATACGGGAGCGCGGGCTTTCCTCAGCCACGGGATGAGTCAGCCATAGTCCTGCCAAAACCGGTGTAAGAAAACCGTAGACGAGAATCAACCCACCCGTTCCGAGAACAAGCACTGGCCAAGCTTGATCCAGCACGATTCTGTCCGTTCCCTCGAGAAAGTCGGTCATCATCAAGCCCATCCAGCAGGACGTCCATACCACAATAGCCAACAGAATGGGCTTCATCAGCTTCCCGGCGATCCGCAAGCCGCCGAGAAAGGAAACTGCTTTTTGGCGATGCATTCGGTGAAGCAAGGCCGAGCCTGCTCCCGTGAACAGAAGCGCAAATATGGCGACTGGCCCCACGGTGGAATAGCTCAGAGGGACCCCCGAAAGCCACATCCCTCCAAGCGTGAATCCCGTTGCCATGACAACCGAAAACAGCAACAAGAGGGACACAGCCATTCGTTTGTGTGCGAGATAGAGAAACAGGGCGCATACGATCGCCGCAGCCGCTGCGAGCCATGCCAGCTGATAGATCGCACCGGACAGGGGCTGTGCATGATCGTCAAATAGGTCGATCCTGTATTTGTCACCTGCCGCTTTATTGAGCGACTCAATCACATCCGCTGCCTGCTCCCGGATGGAGGGCACCTGTCCCACGTCGGCAGCCAGCAAGGTGATGCCGATCGCAGGCGAGCCGCGATACACACTGACCTCGTCCCCTTTGCTGCCTCGCAGATCGCGAATATCTGCCAGCGTCTTCAAGGTGACATATCCCCGGTCTGTTGCGATCAGCTGTTTACCCAGCCCCTGTGGACCTTCCGACATGCTTGTCCAGTAAAAGGCTGATTGGTCCTTGTTTTGACCGACGCTTCCCACTTGCTCGTTGACTACGTCTCCGGGCAGCTGATCCAGCACATCTTTTGGCGTCAGCCCATAGGCTAGCAGCATGGAGGGACGAAAAATCAAGTCTACCTGCTGCTTCGCCGAGCGGTCATCGATCTCTACCCGCGCAACACCGGGCAGCCGAATCAAATTTTCATAGACGGTATAGCGGGCAATATCAGACAAGGTTTGGACATCGTTGCCATGCAGCAGGTAAAACCCGACGCGATTGTCGGCCAGGTTGTCCTGACTGATGCTCCACTCCGTTACAGGAAGCTGTTTCGCTACTTCTCCCAGCTTCTTTTCCAGGCGTTCTTTGTAATCCGAGCCGAGCTTCTCCGCCGTCTCTACGGTCACCGATGAAGCGCCGGCACGGGACTCAGCTGTGATCGTAAGCGCATCCCCTACTGCACGAACAGATTCTTCTATGGGACGCGTCACCTTTTCATCGATTTTCTCGGAGGTCAGCCCGGGTGCTGCCAAATGGATCGTGTACACCGGCACAGGGCGGTCGGGAAAGGTGGTTACGTCCATCCGCAGAAGGGCTCCTACCCCAAGCAGGCAGCAAACGACGGCGAGAAGACGAGCCAAGGCAGGAACAATAGAGACAAACGACCGGTTACTCATCGGCCACCTTCACCGCCTCGCCATCTACTAAATAGGAGAGACCGGACCCGACGACCTGATCTCCGGCTTCCAGACCTTCCAGCACTTCGTAGAACGTTCCTTGGATAGCCCCCAGCTTCACCGGTGTCTTTTTCACCGTATTGTCCTGAATTTTCAGCACGTAGTTTTCCTCTTCACTAATCCCGACACTGCTCACAGGCACGAGAGCCGCTTCTTTTCCTTCCCGGGCGTAATGACAGGTGACCGTCATGCCGCCCTTCCAGTTGACCTCGCTTCCTGCCACGGTTACTTCTACCGGATAGGAGCCCAGCGCTTGATCCATCACAGGCGAGACGAAGGTTACCTTCCCTTCCGCTTCCGTCCCATCCTGCGCTTTTACAGTGACAGCCGCGCCTGGCTGCCAGCTGCTGATCTGCTCACTTTCCACCTGCAGCTTGACCAGTCAGGAAGAGGTATCCACCAATCGGATGACCTCGCTTCCGGGACCTGTCTGTTCCGACTGCGCTTGGGGAATCGCAGCCACGATCCCAGAGAACGGGGCCTTCAATACGGCATCGGCTGCTTCCTGCTTGGCGCGGGAAAGCTCGACGTTTGCCTGCTGCACCTGAGCATTGGCTTCCTCGACATCGAGTCGATCCGCTCCTTTGAGCAGCTTGCCGTACGCGACCTCCTCTTCCTGCAGATCCAGCTTGGCCTGCCGATCCGCCAAAGCAAGCCTGTCCAGCTCGTCTTTGGAGATCGCCCCGCCCGCATACAGCGCTTGGGCTTGCGCATGCTCCTGCTCTGCTTTTGCAGCCGTTTGCTTTGCCTTTTCCACCTGCAGCTTCTGCGTCTGCAGCTCATGGACTTCCGGGCCTTGCGCAGCTTTACTTCGGCGGATGTTGGCACTCGCCACCTGTCCTTGTGCAGCGTTTATCCCTTGCTGCAAAGCGGCTGTGTCCAGCGTAGCCAATGTCTGCCCTGCCTTGACCACAGCTCCTTTTTGAACCAGGATTTGTGCGATTCTGCCTGATGTTCCAAAAGACAGAGCCAGCTCCTGCCGCGGAGAGACGACACCGGATACCTCCAGCGTGAGGGCATCCTGATTCGGCTCCACGGTATAGGCGTTGACCGTTTTCACCTTGATCACGGTCTCTTCCTCATTTTTCTTCAACTGAGCAATTTCGCTGTCCAGTTTTTCGCAGCCTGTCAGAAGCAGAGCTACTATTGAAAGAGAGATCCATTTTTTCATATTCTTACACTCCCGCAAAGCACGCATATTTCGCCACGTTTCTACCATATAAGAATCATAATTGACAAAATATATTTTACAGAAATAGTTCGCAGTTGTATCACTTTTCAGTCATTTTTTATATTTTTTTATTAACTCTTCGCCACTCGCCTTTTTTGCATCATTTTTTCGTATCCATTCATTTCGTCACTTTTTTGTAACTCGAATCCTGTATGATAGAAAAGAGCAATCTACTTACATTGTTGCGCTATGGATTGTTAGCGCTTACCTATCCATTATTAACGTCATTTTTTCACGATAGGAGTGATCGACATGGCTAAAATTTTCACCTCTTACACAGACATCGTGGCAGATATCCATGATGGAGCGACCCTTTTGGTAGGTGGATTCGGACTCGTAGGGATCCCTGAAAATCTGATCATCGCCTTGCGTGACAAGGGAGTGGGCAACCTCACTGTCGTGTCCAACAACTGTGGAGTCGACGACTGGGGTCTTGGGCTTCTGCTGCGCGAAAAGCAAATCAAAAAAATGATTTCCTCTTACGTTGGGGAAAACAAGGAATTCGAACGTCAATTCCTCTCCGGCGAGCTGGAGGTTGAACTGACTCCTCAAGGTACACTGGCTGAGCGCGTACGTGCTGGCGGCGCTGGCATTCCTGCTTTCTACACTCCGGCAGGCGTAGGTACCCCGATTGCCGAAGGCCGTGAGACACGCGTATTTGGCGGCAAGGAGTATTTGCTGGAGGAAGGCATCACGGGAGATTTCGCGCTGATCAAAGCGTGGAAGGCCGACAAAATGGGCAACCTCGTGTTCCGCAAAACCGCTCAAAACTTCAACCCAATGATGGCGGCTGCCGGAAAAATCACGATCGTCGAAGTCGAAGAAATCGTGGAAACAGGCGAGCTCGACCCTAATCAAATTCATACGCCAAGCGTCTATGTGCAACGTATTATCCAGGCGCCATCTTTCGAAAAACGGATTGAGCGCCGTACCGTCCGCTCCTAGCTTTTGCGGAAACGAACGCCATTCATAAGGAGGACACTGATATGTCGCTGACTCGTGAACAAATCGCCACTCGTGCTGCTCAGGAAGTCGAGGATGGCTTTTACGTAAACCTGGGGATCGGGATGCCTACACTGGTAGCCAACTACATCCCCGAAGGCAAAACGGTTGTGCTGCAATCGGAAAATGGCCTGCTCGGAATCGGGCCGTATCCGACAGAAGCAGAACTCGATCCAGATCTGATCAATGCCGGTAAAGAAACCGTTACCGCTATCCCGGGTGCCGCTTACTTCTCTAGTGCTGAATCGTTTGCGATGATCCGCGGTGGACACATCGATCTCGCAATCCTCGGCGCGATGGAAGTATCTGCACAGGGCGATCTGGCAAACTGGATGATTCCCGGCAAAATGGTAAAAGGCATGGGCGGCGCGATGGATCTGGTGCACGGCGCGAAAAAAATCGTCGTCATCATGGACCACGTGAACAAGCATGGTGAAACCAAAATCTTGAATGAGTGCGCACTCCCTCTCACAGGGAAAAAGGTCGTGAACCGCATCATCACCGACCGTGCTGTACTCGATGTCACGCCTGAGGGTCTCGTCCTCGTGGAAGTGGCAGAAGGCTACACGGCTGAAGACATTCAGGCGTGCACCCAGCCTCAGCTGATTGTCTCCCCTGATCTGAAAACGATCGGGCTGTAAGCAGCAACCGCATCATAACCACATTCATTCCTTGACCTTGGCGCAGATGCGCGGGGTCTTTTTTTACAAATCTTGCGCTCAGACACCCGCGAAGTCGCTTCCGGACTGCTCGCGGTATATAATACGTAGGCAGACTACTTTTACGCGATTGGAGAGGCGATACGAAATGAACGAAACAGTCGGTTGTCTCCTCATTCATGGCTTTGCCGGAGACATTAACGACATTCTTCCCCTGGCGATACGACTTCGCGAAGAAGGCTACCAGGTGGAATGTCCCACGCTAGAAGGACATGGAACCACACGCCGCCAAATGGCAAAAAGCACCCGTCATGACTGGCTGCGCTCTGCAGATGAAGCCTACAAGCGGCTGCGCATGCGTGCGGATTCGATTGTCGTTATCGGTTTTTCGATGGGAGGGCTGCTTGCTTTCCACCTGACCACCAACTATCCGGTGGAGCTGCTCATCACCCTCAATACGCCATACAAATACTGGGACGTAAAAGAAGCCCTCCACTACTTGCGCGAGGACTTCCCTACACATTCCCGCCGCTACATACACGGTATCGGCAGAATTCCCCTGAGCAGCATGGTCCAGTTCCGCCGTCTTTTATCTGAGACCAAGCCGCTGCTGCCGAAGATCACCACTCCCTACGTGCTTTTGCAAGCCCGCCACGACGATACGGTACACGCCGTGAGCGCAGAAATCCTGGCTTCCACTGTGAACGAAGCCGCCTCTGCGGAAATCAGCTGGTATGAACACTCCAACCACATGATTTTGCACGGACCTGACAAAGAAGAGGCGATTGCACACGTTCTGGCGAAAATCAAAGCGCATTTCGCTTCCAAATACGAGGCAGCAGATACTCCCACCCGATCGCCAGAGCCAGCAAGATAAGGGCGATCCCCCCGAACATGGACTCCAGTCCCAGACGACTGTCCAGCCAAAAGGCAAGCAGCGGCCCAAGCGCAGCTCCTATATCCGTCACGACGGAGTACACGGTCATCAGTGCCGTACTGTTTGCCTGTCTGGCCGCCTCATCTGCGGCCAACGCATCCATGACTGTAGTCAAAATAGTTGCCGTCAATTGGATCCCCATCAGAAAGCAGACCCAGAATGGAAAGGCAACTGGCGTTTGCAGCAAGCCGAAAAAAAGTGCTGCTGCGAGAAGGGTACAAGCAAAGATTCGCTTCCTCCCATAACGATCAGACAGCTTGCCAGACCACGGTGCTGCCCAAGGCTCCCACCCCCATCGCGCTCCCTGAACAAGACTAGCTATGACAGCAGCTCCCAGCACCAGTCCCCCAAGCTCGAAGACTGACTGCCGATTTTCAATGAGCCTGCTCAGCGCAGAGGCAAACATCCCCTGATACACCATCGCGACGAGGAGCGCTGTCGCCATGATTGCCCAGACACTTCGCTGCTTCCAAAAGCTCTCGGATATGGCAGCAGCGTCTGTATATACGTGTCGCTTCGAAAAGGAGGGGCGTATGTAGCGAAAAACCAGCACCAGTGCAGGCAGTGAAAAGAAGCCCAATACCACAGCAGTAGTCGCCAAGCCGTAGATCGATGCCAGAAACGCTCCTGCGATCATTCCGCCCAGGCTGCCCAATCTGTACAAGCCATTGTACAAGCCCATCAGCTGTCCACGATTGTCTTCCTCCGACACGGATACGATCAGGGAGTACGCTCCCAACCGTAGAAACGTCCACGCAATCCCCCAAACACTGCGCATTACCAGCCACAGCCAAAACCCATGCAGCCCATACGACATCGTGGTGACGAACGCAAGGATGACGGCTGCGATCAGCCCGACTCTTCCCCCTGAGCGCTCGTACCACTTCCCTACCAATGGCCCCAGCGGTACGCGAACCAGCCGATTGACGGAAAGCAGAATCCCGACCTCCCACAGTGAGGACAGCCCTGCCTCCTGCCAATAGATCGGCAAGACGATGTACAGCATGGAATCCCCCAACAAGCAAAAGGCGGTTACCAAAGCAACCGCGATGACCTGTGTCTTCCCCTTTATCTCTCTCATGATTTTCTCCTTTGCGCGATAACGCTATCTTACTCCTGTATTTCTCCTTTGCGCGATCACGCTTCTATGCTATACAGTACAGAGGAGTCTTCCTCATTTCCAATACATCTTACTGACGAATTCATAAGCAAACGTGATGAATGGAGAATGATTATGAACCTGCATGCCCTTCGGATCTTCGTAGAAGTCGCGCGAAGAGGCAGTGTCACCACTGCTGCCGATGCTCTCTCCATCAGCCAGCCTGCCGTAAGCGCACAGATTCGCAAGCTGGAAAGCGAGCTGGCTATTCCCTTGGTCGCTCCTGATGGACGAGGGATATCCTTGACGGAGGAAGGCCGCTTTCTCTATGAGCAAGCGAGCCGCCTCTATGATTGGGAAAAGGAAATCGAGTCGCAGCTCGCAGAAATGAAAGAAGGAACAAAGGGGCGGCTGCGCCTCACCTCCACTTTCCTGCCGTCTCACTACTTGGTTCCGCAGTGGCTCGCGAGCTTCAAACAGAAGCATCCCCAGGTGGAGGTCGACATTCGTACCGGAAACTCGCAGAAATCCATCGAACGGTTGCTGCGCTGTGAAGCTGATCTCGCCATCATTACAAATGAAGTGTGGAATGATCTCCCCATCCAGCGCATCCATCTGATGGACGTCCGGTTCTGGTTCATCGTCCCTCCCACTCACCCATTTGCCGGTCGAGAGATTTCACTGGATAAGCTCGTTCAAGAGCCTTTTTTGCTGCGTGAGCCGGGCAGCTCCACTCGAGAAAAGCTGTTTTCGCTCTGCCGCGAGCATCAGGTCCCGCCTCCGCAAATCGGTCTGCAATACCACGGTCTGTTTGAATCGATCCAATCCGTTCGCGCAGGCTACGGTACCATGCTCGCCCCCGAGCTCGCTGTCAGTGAGCTGATTAGCCGCGGCGAGGTGGGACAGGTCACCGTTCCCGGGATCGATATCAAGCGCCCTCTCTATTTGTGCCTGCGCATGGATGCGAGCAGGCAGCGCCCGGTTGTCGCTCGTTTTGTGGAGACAGTTCTGGACTTTTCACCACCCCGCCTCTACCCGCTATAGAAGCAACCGGTTTATAAGCGGTGAGAAGCCACCAACCTCTTTCAAAGCTCCGAGTCGTAAAGCCGGCGGCAAAAAAGCAAAAGAGCCCAATCCGAAACGGATGGGCCTTTGTTTTTGCCAGCATGATTCTTTACGGAAACACAATCGTCTTGTTGCCATAGACCAGCACGCGGTCTTCCAGATGCCAGCCCACTGCACGAGCGAGCACGGTGCGCTCCACCTGACGTCCCAGCTGCTTGAGGGTTTCCACATCTTCCTGATGAGTCACTCGCTGTACGTCCTGCTCGATGATCGGACCTGCATCCAGCTCTTCGGTTACGTAATGGGCTGTAGCTCCGATCAGCTTTACACCGCGGCGATAAGCCTGCTCATAAGGCTTTGCCCCCACAAAGGCAGGCAGGAACGAGTGATGAATGTTGATGATCCGCATCGCGTAGTCTTCCAAAAAGCGCGGCGAGAGGATCTGCATGTAGCGAGCCAGCACGATGAGGTCTGCCCCTTCGGCTGCGGCGATTTGGGCTATTTCTGCTTCCGGCTTGTTCTCTTTGGTAACCGGGATACAGTGGTAAGGAATTCCAAAGGACTCTACGGTTTCTCTCATGTCCGGGTGATTGCTGATCACGACCGAGATGTCTGCGTACAGCTCGCCCGAATTCCAGCGCCACAAAAGCTCAAGCAAGCAGTGATCTTCCTTGGAGACAAAGATCGCTACCTTTTTGCGCTTGCTTGCCTGCACCAAGGAATATTCCATCTCGAAATTTTTTGCAATCGGACTAAACGCAGCCTTGATGACCTCGCAGCGCTCTTCCAGGTTGCTCAGCTCAAATTCAATCCGCATGAAAAAGCGGCCGGATTCCGGATCGGTTGTGTATTGGTCTGACTGTACGATGTTTGCCCCCTGCTGGAACAGGAAATGGGAAATCGCCGCTACGATTCCGGGTCTGTCCGGGCATGATATGAGCATGCGTGCACGATTCTTGTATTTCTCCGTATACGCCTGCCATTCTCTCTCTGATAAACGTTGCATGATCTACTCTCTCCTCCATGATGAACAGCAAAAAGTTGTTTGCAATTATACCATTCCCCGCTAGCTTTTCCATAGCCAAAATGGGCCCATCATGATTCACTTATCAATAAAATTTTTATTCACGGCGAAACTATGGTTCCCGAAAACCGATTCCGTTCATCAAAATATCGACGGTGAAATCAATCTGCTCCTCGTCGCTATGCTTCTGGAAATCGCCTTTGTCCAGCACTTGGCGAAACAGGATCAACCCAAGCATCGAGGACAACAGCGCACGAAAAACGACTTCAGTTGGCAGCGGGCGCAGTTCCTTTGCTATGATTTTGGCTTCAATCAGCTTTTGCACCGTCTCTTTTATTTCCGCAAAAACAGTCGCGATCAACGCTTCCCGGATCTCGTCGTGAAAAAAGGCTTCCTGCAGCAAGATGCGAATCGTTCTTTCGTTGCTCACGATCACATCCAGACGGTTGCGGTACAGCTCCTGGGCGATTTGCGCAAATGGCTTCTTCGCCTGCTCGCGAAAGATTTCCCGCACGTCCTTTAAAATAAACGGCCCTGCGAATTTGACCAGCACGGGGGCCACGACTGCAAGTAAAATATCCTTTTTGGATTTGTAATGCCGAAAGATCGTGCCCTCTGCTACCCCGGCTTCCTTCGCGATTTCCGCCGTAGAGCTGGCATGGAATCCCTTTTCTGCAAACAGCTTGATCGACGCGCGCAGAATGCTTCTCTGCTTTTCCGTCATCTCGCTCTCATCTTTTAATTCCTCTACGAATTGCAACAGGCCCTCTTCCAAGGATGGCTTGTTCATCTTTTTCCATACGCTCCTCTATTCAATCTTTTTGCGGAAACGAAGCATGGACACCGTCAAGATCAGGAGAAAAAAGATCCCCATCCCCAGCGCGTCCTTCCAAAGCGCCGTCAAATCCACCGCTTTTAAAAAGATTCCCCGCAAAACCTCTAAAAAATAGGTCAAAGGGACAAGACCACCCAACCATTGTATCACGAGCGGCATGGATTCGCGCGGGAACATGAAGCCTGACAACAGCACGCTCGGCAGGATGAAGGCAAAAGCGATCTGCATCGCTTGCAGCTGTGTTTTGGCAATCGTCGAAATAAAAATCCCGAGCGTCAGCGTCGTGAGGAGGAACAAAATCGAAAGGCTGACCAACAGGGAAATGCTCCCTTTGACTGGTACGCCAAACCAGTACGTCCCTACCAAAAGCACGAGGCAAAACGAAAAGAGACCAATCCCGACGTAGGGCGTAATTTTCCCAAGCATCAGCTCGAGCGGGCGGATCGGGGTGACGATCAGCTGCTCCATCGTCCCTCTCTCCTTTTCGCGCACGAGGGAAAAGGCGGTCAGGATCATCGTCACGTTCTGCATGATGAGGCCAATCAGTCCGGGGATGTTAAAGACGATGCTCTCCATATTCGGATTGAACAAGACCCGTGAATCCAGTGTCAGCGGCGGCTCCAGCTCGCTCAATCCCTGCTTTTGCATGCGTGACTCCTGCATGGTAATCGAGCGATTTTGCACGATCAGCTGGGCGTTGGAGACAGCCGTACGAGCGATGTTTGGATCGGAGCCATCGATGAGCATCTGGATGTTGGCCGGCTCGTTTCGATCCCGTTTTCGTGCATAGTCAGGAGGAATCACCAGCGCGACACTGGCACTGCCGTCGTCGAGCATCGACTCGATCGCTCGGTAGCCACTCACATGGGCAGATACTTCAAACACGCGTGTATTCGTGAACTGGTCGATCAGCTCGCGGCTGTAGGCTGTCGCGCTTTGATCCCACACGACCATCTTGATATCGTTTACGTCCGTATTGACAGCATAGCCAAACAAAAACAGCATCATGAGCGGCATCACCAAAGCGATCCCTAGGCTGGGGCGGTCCCGCTTGATCTGGATGACTTCCTTTTTCACCACCGACCAGTAGCGTCCAAAGACAAAGCGCTTCATCGCCCTCCCTCCCCTGCGCGAGCCTGGGCAAGCCGGGCTTCCTCCTGCTTGACCAAATCGATAAAGACGTCCTCCAGGTTGTTTGCATCCATCTTCTCAATCAGCTCCTGTGGGGTACCCTGGGCAAGCAGGTTGCCGAAAAAGATAAAGCCGATCCAGTCGCACGTCTGCGCCTCGTCCATGTAGTGCGTAGTGACCAGCACGGTAATGCCTTGCCGAGCCAGTTCGTGGATCACGTCCCAAAAGATTCGCCTGGATACGGGATCAACCCCCGCAGTCGGCTCATCGAGAATCAATAGCTCGGGCTTGTGCAAGAGAGCGCAGGAGAGAGCCAGCCTTTGCTTCCAGCCCCCAGACAAGGAGCCTGCGATCTGCTTTTCCCGGCCAGTCAGCCCGGCCATCTCGATAAGCTCTGCCTTGCGCTGCTTGCGCTCTGCTGCATTCAATTGATAGACACCTGCGTAAAAATCGAGATTTTCCTCGACAGTCAAATCCTCATAGAGGCTGAACTTCTGTGACATGTAGCCGATCCGCTGCTTGATCTCCTCACTCTGCGTCATGACATCCAAGCCAAGCACCGTGCCGCTTCCAGAGGTAGGCACCAAAAGCCCGCACAGCATGCGAATCGTCGTCGACTTGCCTGAGCCGTTTGGACCTAGGAAGCCGTAGATGGAGCCTTTTGGCACGCTCAACGTCAGACTGTTCACAGCAACGCGATCACCAAAGCGCTTCGTCAGCTCGTTGCAGGAAATAGCGGCATTCATCCTTTTCCCTCCTCCGACGCTCCCGACAAGATCACATCGGCAGGCATGCCTGGCTTCAATTTGTCCAGCCCTTCCGTGATCTGAATCGTGACGGCAAAGACGAGCTTTGTACGCTCATCGGGGGTTTGCACATTTTTGGGGGTAAACTCAGCCTTCTCGGAAATCAGCGTGATCTTTCCTGCAAAGGTCTCACCAGGATAGGCATCGACCCCAATCCTCACATTTTGTCCTTGCTGCACGAGGTTAAGCTGCGCTTCCGGGATGTATACCTTGAGCTTGAGCTGGTCGGCTTTCATCAGCGTGAACAGGTTTGCACCCGTTTTGGCAACCTCGCCTTGCTCTATCGAGGAGCGGAGCAGTATCCCATCTGCCGGAGCGGTAATCCGTGTCTTTTCCAAAAGAAGAGCCGCCTGGTCCAGCTTGGCCTGCGCCTGCTGCTGGGCTGCCAACAGCGCACGAATGGTGTAATCCGTACTGCCCTCTTTGAGTAGATCCAAATCCGCTACAGCCCCTGCCTGCTGTGCTTGTGCTGTTCCCGTCTGCGCGTTGGCCGCTGCAGCTTCCCCTTGGGCGGACGCATATTGTGCCTGTGCTGCTGCGACCTGCGCCTCGAACTGGTTTACCTGTGTCTGCGCCTGACTGACTGCCTCCTGCTGGGCCTCCCAGTCCTTTTGGGAAACGGCTCCCTGCTTGAAGAGCGCCGTAGTCTCTGCTAGCCGATTCTGTTGGTAGGAAAGCGTGTGCTTGGCGCCTGCCAGCTGCGACTGTGTCTGTGCCAGCTGCTCCTTTTCCCTGCGTATCCCTGCTTCCGCCTGTTTTTGGCGCGCCTGTGCAGTTCGGATGTTCGCATCGGCCTGTTGAACAGCTGCCACTCCTTTTTGAATCGACGAATCCCGGCTGCCCGCTTTTGCTTCCTCCAGACGTGCCGTTGCTTGCTCGAGCGCTGCCTTTGCTTCGGAGACACTGATCTGGTAGCTTCGCTCGTCGATCACCGCCAGCTCCTGTCCTGCTTTTACATGTGCTCCCTCTTCTACCTTTACTTCTGTTACCAGCCCGCCTACTTCCGCTACGATCGGCCATTCATCCGCTTCGATCGTGCCGGATAAAGCAGCCTTTTCCTGAGAAAATCCTGTACACCCTGAGAGTGCCAGCGAGAATACCAGCCCTGCCGTTAGCAGGTAAGAATGAATCCGTTTCATACGATCACCTCTGTTATACTGTAGCGAGTACTCACTCATTTAGCACGAGTGAAAATAGACCGGTCTCCTATTGGATTGGACAACTGGTCTCATTGAATAATGGCTAAGTCAGCTCAAAGTGAGTGATTACTCGCTTTCATTTTGATTATATGCTTCACACCGCGTTTACGTAAACCATTTTATTCAGTGACAAATCTCGTCAGCTCTGCCCAGTGTCAACTCCCCTTGCGGATGCTTCTTGCTGGAGAGCTGCGCGCTGTCAATCCAAATGAAAATAATTTCGATTGACAATGATAATAGGAATCATTACGATAAATTGGTAATAAATAAATCGTAATGATTCTTTTTTAAGGAGGCATTTCACACATGAGCAACACAACCGTACGCAGGCTGTTTGCAGCCTTTTTCGCCATTGCTTTACTGAGTGGATGCAGCGAAAGTGATATCTCAACCCCATCGGATCAAGTGCACGAGCTCGTGTATGCAACAGCAAAGGACATAAACGACATGAATCCTCATCTGTACCCAGGATCGATGGCTGCGCAAGGCATCGTGTACGAATCGTTAGTTGAGAACACCAAAGACGGCATCAAGCCCCTATTGGCGGAATCCTGGGATATCTCTGATGACGGCAAGGTGTACACCTTCCATTTACGCAAAGGCGTCTCCTTCCACGATGGAACTCCTTTTAACGCGGACGCAGTCAAGCAAAACATCGAAGCCGTACAGCGGAATGCGAGCAAGCACACTTGGATCAAACTGTCCTCGAAGCTTAAGGACGTAAGCATTATCGATGAACATACGGTTCAGTTAACTCTTGCAGAGCCCTACTACCCCACATTGCTGGAGCTTTCCATGACGCGCCCTTACGTTTTTCTGTCACCTAATGATTTTCAGAATGGAGAAACAAAGGATGGCGTCAAGGGCTTCAACGGCACCGGCCCGTATAAGCTGGCCGAACATGTGACCGATCAATACGCCCGCTTCCAAGCGAACGAAAGCTACTGGGGGGGCTCGCCCAAGGTGAAGCAGATTACAGCCAAAGTGCTGCCTTCCGGTGAAACTACTCTGCTGGCCCTGCAAAAAGGTGAGGTCAACTTCGTCTTCACTGATGATCGCGGTACAGACAGCATCGACGTAGATGCGATGAATCGACTGACTGCTTCGGGAAAATACAAATTGGTTCGCAGCGAGCCGATGAATACGAAGATGATCGTCGCCAATAGCAGCAAGTCGGATAGCCCTGTCAGCGAAAAGGCTGTGCGTGAAGCGATCTGGCACTCCATCGACCGAACGACGATTAGCCAAACCATTTTCAGCGGGACGGAAGCTGCGGCGGAAACCCTCTTTTCTTCCAATGTTGCCTACGCCAATATTCCTCTGAAGAAGC
Organism: Brevibacillus nitrificans; assembly: GCF_003710965.1. Taxonomy (NCBI): domain Bacteria; kingdom Bacillati; phylum Bacillota; class Bacilli; order Caryophanales; family Paenibacillaceae; genus Brevibacillus; species Brevibacillus nitrificans. The sequence continues at coordinate 263,814 of NZ_RHHU01000005.1, forward strand.
GCGGATACGATCCGGAAGCCGCGAAGCGCCTGTTGGAGCAAGCTGGTTGGATTGCCGCGAAAGACGGTGAGGTTCGCATGAAGGGTGGTCATCCGCTAACGATGAAGCTGTACTACGATGCCAACTCCTCTTCTCAGAAAACGCAGGCCGAACTCATTCAAAATGAAGTTTCCAAGATCGGCATGAAGCTGGAATTGATCGGCGAAGAATCCAGCTCCATTGCGAATCGCAGATCGAAGGGCGACTACGACCTGCTGTTTAATCAATCGTGGGGACTCGCCTACGACCCGCAAAGCACCATCGCTGCTTTTGCCTCCGAATCGTCTTATCTTCACGCGACAAGCGGAATCTCTTCGGCCAAGGAGCTGTACCAGAAAATTGACGAAGTAATGGTGGCGAAGGATGAAAAAACGCGACAAGCGCTGTATGCCGACATTTTAACTTCCGTACATAACGAAGCTGTATTTATTCCGCTGACGAACGGGAGCATAACAGTCGTCGCACCAACTCATTTACAAGGCGTTTCTTTCAAGCAAACCCAATTCGAGCTGCCCTTTGAACGAATGCATTTTGAGTAAGGGGCAAAAAACTATTTTCCGGCAGAGGGATGTGAAGGAACCGAATGTTGGGCGGCTACATCGTGAAACGCATGCTTATCGCGTTGCCATTACTCGTTGTCATTTCTTTTTTGGCCTTTGTGTTAAACCATTTGTCACCGATGGACCCGGCAGAGATCATCCTCCGCGCGCAGGAAGTTCCGGTTGTAACCGATGCGCTAATCAAAGAGACGAGAGCGGCACTCGGCATGGATCGGCCGCTGTTCGTCAGGTACTTTGACTGGCTTTCATCCTGCCTGCAGCTTGACTTTGGCAGCTCCTATGTGACGGGAAAACCGGTCTGGTCGCTGCTCGGCCCGGCTTTGCTCAACACGCTCAAGCTGACGCTGGTTTCGGCATTCCTCATTATTGTCCTGTCGATCGTGCTTGGCATCGTGTGTGCTTTGAGAGAAGGAAAATGGCTAGATTTATCGATTCGCGGCTTCTCCTTTTTGCTTACCTCGATGCCGCCTTACTGGCTTGCCGCGCTCATGGTCTGGTATTTTTCGGTCAAGCTGGATTGGCTTCCGACCAGTGGAATGGATTCGTACAGCAGCTATGTCTTGCCGGTAACGGTCATTGTGATCGGTTACGCGGGCATCTATTTCCGGACGATCCGCAGCTCCATGCTGAGCAATCTGCATGAAGACTACGTGCTGTACGGCAGAGCTTGCGGCTTACCGGAGAGAAGGATCACGCTGCATATATTGCGCAATTCCCTCCAGGTCGCTGTATCGGTATTTGGCCTTGCGATTCCCATCCTATTGGGCAGCACGGTTGTAGTGGAAAACATCTTCGCATGGCCGGGACTGGGTACTCTGACCGTCAAATCGATACTGAGCCGGGATTTTCCGATTATCCAGGCGTATGTCCTGGTGCTGGCTGCATCCTTCGTGCTGTTTAACACCGTATCCGACATTCTCAATGCGGTGCTCAATCCCAGACTAAGGAAGGAGTTTTAGATGAAGCTGCTGGTGCAATTGATGAAGGATAAACTGGGTGCCGTATCGCTTGCCGTCGTCGCGTCAACCCTGTTGATCGGGCTGTGCGCCCCTCTCCTCGCTCCGCATGATCCAAATGAGGTACATATGGAACTGCGTTTTGCAGAAGCGTCTTGGTCCTATTGGCTCGGCAACGATCATCTCGGCCGCTGCGTATTGTCACGGCTCATTTACGGGATTCGCCCCAGCGTTCTGTGGGTACTCGTCGCGTTGGCCTCTTCTGCCTTTATCGGAGCTGCACTCGGCTTTGTGGCGGGCTATTTCAAGGGGAAAATGGACTCTCTATTGATGCGGCTGTGTGACTGCATGCTTTCATTCCCTGGCTACGTGATGACACTCGCGATCGTCGGCATGCTGGGAGCCGGACTGGAAAATATACTGATCACGTTTGTCCTCATGAAGTGGGCATGGTTCGCCCGCGTCATACGTACTGTCGTCATGCAATTTGCGGACGCTGATTATGTGAAGTTCGCCAAAACGCTCGGTGTCGGTCATTTTCGGATTATGGTGAAGCATATCGTGCCGGTTGCGCTTCCGGATCTTGCGGTTATTTCCAGCAGTACCTTCGGATCGATGATTTTGCAAATATCCGGGCTATCCTTTCTCGGCCTGGGCATTCAGGCACCCCATGCAGAGTGGGGCATGATGCTGAATGAAGCAAGATCCGTCATGTTCTCCAGGCCGGAGCTCATGTTGATTCCGGGTTTGGCGATCGTGGTAGTCGTGTCTGCGGTCAATTTCTTATCCGACGCGCTGCAGACCGCACTCGACCCGAAATTGATGACTGCCAAACGAGGCGCAAAGACACGCATCTTTGCAGCATTTCCGAAGCTGCGCGGGAAGGAGGTTGCCTAAACCAGTCATGAATGTGCTAGAAGTCGATCAATTGAAAATATGGGACGGCCTCACTGGTCGCCTCCTGGTCCCGAATAGCTCCTTTTCCGTTAGACAAGGAGAACGCCTAGCCATTGTCGGCGAAAGCGGCAGCGGCAAATCATTGACTTGCCGGGCGATCATGCGGCTGAATCGGGCGGCACTTCGCCAGTCTGGCCGGATTGTCTTAAACGGCGTAAATCTATCGGAGCTTCCCGAGAAAGAAATGCGAAAGCGGAGAGGAAAGCAGCTCTGCATGATCATGCAGAACGGCATGCGTGCGTTTGATCCGTCTCGCCCTGTCGGTGCCCATCTGCACGAAACGCTGGCTGTGCATTATCCCTGGAGTCGCAGCGAGATGACCGATCAAGTAAAACGAGCGATGGAAGGTGTGGGTCTGAAGGATCCTCTCGCAGTCATGAGCCGTTATCCGCATGAATTGTCCGGGGGCATGCTGCAGAGGGTCATGATCGCACTCGCTATCGTGCTTGCGCCAGACGTGATCATCGCAGACGAACCAACCACTGCACTGGATGCCATTTCGCAATATGAAGTAGTGGAGCAGTTCGTGCAATTGCGCAGCCGCCTTGGCAGCTCGATGATTTTTGTTTCGCACGATCTGGGCGTGGTCAAGCGCATTGCCGATGAGGTACTGGTTATGAAGGACGGAGAAATTGTGGAGCGAGGCACGACGAAAAACATCTTCGCCGCTCCCCTGCATCCGTATACTCGCTATTTGGTTTCGTCCAAGCTGGCGCTGAATCGTCATTTCAAGCAGATGATGGGAGGGAACGGCGTTGCTGAGGGTTGAGGGTGTGTGTAAATCGTACAGCAAAGGAGGCTGGTTCCGTAAAAGGCAGCAGCAGGTGCTGTATGATATCAGCTTTGACTGGAACCAGGGTGAATGTCTTGGCATTATCGGAGAAAGCGGAAGCGGCAAATCGACGCTCGGACGCCTGCTGCTTGGCATTGAAAAGCCGGATCGAGGCAACATCACTTTCGCTGGCAAACCGGTAACCGATCGCAGGACAAGAATGGGAGGCATCAGTGCCGTATTCCAAGATTACACCTCCTCTATCAATCCGTTCTATACGGTCGAGCAAGCGATGCTTGAGCCCTTGCAGCTGGCCATGAAAGAACAGAAAATGCGCGAGAGCAAAATGGAGGGTCTGCTGGTACAAGTCGGTCTGGATGCCTCTTATCTCCCGAAATATCCCCACGAGCTTTCTGGCGGCGAGGCACAGCGGGTATGCATCGCTCGAGCGCTCGCCACCGAGCCCGCATGCATCGTGCTGGACGAAGCGATTAGCTCGCTTGACGGTTCTGTTCAAACGCAGGTGCTCGAACTGCTGAAAAGCCTGAGAACTTCACATGGCATGGGCTATATCTTTATCACCCACGATATCCAAGCAGCTTCCTATCTATGCGACAGCGTCATGATCTTTCGAAGCGGGCAAATAGAGGAAATGATCCAGGTCGAGCGTTTGGGTGATGTTCAGTCCCTCTACGCTAAGGAATTGCTGAGAAAAATTATGGTATGAATTCGGACCCCATGACAAGGAAGGAGTACAAGCAGTGAAAGGAGCTTTCGCCTGGCCGTTTCTGCGGCTGTATTTGCTGACGCTGTTCTATTTTAGCGGCAATTCGATTTTACATGTCGTGATTCCCTTGAAAGGCGAAGCGCTGGGTGCGTCCAATACGACGATAGGGATCATTATGGGCGCCTACCTGTTTACCACCATGCTTTTCCGTCCCTGGGCCGGCGGGCTGATTCAGCGTCACGGGCCGATCAAGGTGCTGCGCATGATCTTGGTGGTAAACGGAGTTGCCCTCGTCATGTATGCGTTTACGGATCTTGGCGGTTATTTCGCCGCTCGCGTGCTGCAGGGGGTATGCACAGCCTTTTTTTCGATGGCGCTGCAGCTAGGCATGATTGACGCCCTCCCCGACAAGAATCGCTCGCAAGGCATTTCCATGTATTCCTTGTGCTCCTACCTGCCGGGCTTGATCGGCCCTTTGCTCGCCATAGGCATTTTGCAGGCAAGTGAGATGAACATGTTTGCTGTATGTATGATCGCGATTGCTGTGTTAACGGGGGCAGTAGGCTATACGGCGAAAATGGACAGGCGCCCGGATGATGCAAAAGACGTGTCCCAGCAGCCAAATCAAGGGACTGCAATGCTGCAATCCGTCAGCCAATTGGTAAAAAACCCGCATTTGTTCAAATGCAGTGTTCTCATGCTGGGCGCGTCCGTGATCTTCGGAGCCGTAACTGCCTTTGTTCCGCTGTATGCTGCACAGTTGGACAGTGGGAGCGCGGCTATCTATTTGATGCTACAGGCAGCGGTTGTTGTGGCAACACGCTTTGGACTGATGAAAAAAATTCCTTCCGATGGAAAATGGCATTCGTATTTTACGATGAGCACCATGCTGCTGCTAGCCATGGCTTCGCTTTGCGTCAGTCTGGCTGCAGTGGCGGGAGCTGCTTTGTTTTATGTCGGCGCCGTTTTAATGGGAGTGGCTCAAGCTCTTCTCTATCCAACACTGACAACCTATTTAAGCTTTGTGTTGCCGAAGGAAGATCGTCCTACCCAAATCGGCTTGTTCATTGCGATGGCCGATCTGGGTATATCGCTAGGAGGCATCGTCTTGGGACCTGTTGCAGATCTCACCTCGTATTCCACGATGTATACCCTTTGCGCGATCCTCGGTGCAGCGATGATACTGGTAGCCTACGACAGGCGTTCGCTGACCACCGAGGAAAGGGTGTCATAAGCAGCAGGAAGAGCTCTCTCGCCAGGAGAGAGCTCTTCGCCTTTTCCGTAACCCCTATTTCAAAACAGCCTCCACATCCCGCGCGATGTACGTCCCAATCTGCTCCCCCTGGCAAATTCTCGCCATCGCACCAGGCTGATCGAAATTGAACACATGCAAAGGCAAACCGTGGTCGCGTGCCAAAATCATGGCTGACTGATCCATGACCTTCAAGTCCTTGCGAATAACCTCGTCACAGGAGAGTGCCTGATACTGCTTCGCTTCTGCATCCTTTCGCGGGTCTGCCGTAAAAACGCCGTCCACGCCATGCTTGGCGACCAAGATGGCATCCGCTTCGACCTCTAGCGCTCGCTGGACAGCTGGATAATCCGTGGTCACGTACGGCTGGCCGTTGCCTCCCGCAAAGATCACCACGTAGCCTTTTTCCAGATGGTGTACAGCGCGCAGACGAATGTACGGCTCTGCTACGGCATTGATCGGCACGGCCGTCATGACACGAACTTCCCGGTTCACCCTCGCCTTGAGCACACCGCGGAGCATCAAACTATTGATGACAGTCGCCAGCGTACCGATGTTGTCTGCTTCAACGCGCTCGATCCCCCACTGATCCGCCATATTCCCACGGAAAATGTTGCCCCCTCCGATGACGATGGCGACCTCAACTCCCATGTCCAGCAGAGCCAAAATCTCCCCTGCAATGTTCTCCAGCTGCTCAGGATCAAAGCCAAAGCCGTTGTCGCCTGCTACAGCCCCTCCGCTCAATTTCACCAAGACTCGTTTGTACCGCATGCTGCTCCCCCCTCCTGTGATGGTCCATCTTGCTATACGAAAAAAAGAACGAAAGCAAATGTCGCTCTCGTTCTTTCAGCAAAAGGTATCGGGCTGGCCAATCCAAGTGATCATTGTCATAACCTGCCCCTCCCTTTTTTAAGAATCCCCAAACTCTTCATCATTTTAAGCAAAGAAATTCGGAAAGTCAAAAACATCCCGACCGCCAGCCAAAATTTTCTGCAGCAGCTCATCTGCTGTCTCGCAGGCAAAGCGATGCTCCGACTTGCTGATGATTCCTTTTTCCATCGCCTCATCCAGTTCGTCCTGATCGAGCAAGTGCGCGCTGCCATCTGGTAATACCACAATATCCAAATAAAGATCGTCGTACCACAAATGGCCATTCTGATCCTTGCCATGTGCCTTGCAAATATCTATGTACCACTGCACGACGTTTCCCAATTCGTCCAGCATCTTGGTCACGGCATACGCCTTTCCATGGGGAAAATACTGCAGGTACACATAGCCTCTATCCCCGACACACAGGCGCTTTTCTCCTACCCACATATAGGCAGGATCAGTGACCTCCTCCAGTGTCAAGCGAACGGCATAGCCGGTAAAGGATAGCGCTTCTACCCACTTTTCCTGGTAACCTAGACGTCTGACTCGTCTCCAGCCTGGACGATCTGCTCGTTTTCGCTTCATGGCCCGTTCTCCTCATCGTTTTCCTTCTCTTCACTCTACCACGAAATGGATCTTTTTGGCAGATACGAAGAAGGCATGCTCCTGTAGACACATGCCTTCCTTCCATCTTCATCGATTTTTGGTGGCTTCCTTATGCAAATGACTGTGTCTGCGTCCGTAAAGAAAGTAAACGAAAAAGCCAACGACAAGCCAGCCGAGAAATCCGAGCTTCGTTACCAGCGGCAAGCTATAAACCAAATACCCGCAAAATATCACGGCCAAAATCGGAACCAAGGGGACGAGCGGAACACGGAAAGAGCGCCGCAAATCCGGATTGGTATTGCGCAGGACAACCACCCCGATGGACACGAGGATAAAGGCGAATAGCGTACCGATATTCGTCAGCTCTGCCAGCTTATTAAGCGGGAGCAAGCCGCTGAAAATCGCGACCAGTATGCCGACAATCAGGGTGCTTTTGCGGGGAACCTGTGTCTGTTCATGAACCTGCGAGAATACCTTTGGCAAGAGGCCATCCCGGCTCATCGCAAAGAACAGCCGTGCTTGTCCGTACATCATCACGAGCAGCACCGTAGTGATCCCGACGATTGCTCCCAGCGAAATAAAGCCTGCCACCCAATCCTGCTGAACGTAAGACAGGGCAAACGCCACCGGATTTTTGACGTTCAGCATCTCATAGGGGACGATTCCGGTCAGCGTCAGGGAAACCGCGATGTAGAGAACCGTGCAAATCAATAGCGATGCAATAATCCCAATCGGCATATCTCGCTGGGGATTGCGGACCTCTTCTGCCGCAGTCGATACGGCATCAAAACCGATAAAGGCAAAAAACACGGTAGCCGCTCCTGTTGCCACCCCGGAAAAGCCGAACGGCATAAACGGACTCCAGTTCTCGGGTTTGACATAGCCGATCCCGACCGCCAGAAACAGCAGGATGACGACCACCTTGATGATGACCATAAGGGCGTTGAAGCGGGCGGATTCCCGCGTCCCTTTCATCAGCAGCATGGTTATGACAAAAATAATGACCACAGCCGGCAAGTCGATGATGGTTCCTTTGGAGGCATCAAACGCACTGGTAATCGCGGTCGGCAAATGAATGCCAAAACCCGTCAAAAGACCTTGGGCATACCCGGACCATCCGCTGGCTACCGCCGCTGCCGCCACGCCATACTCCAAAATCAGGTCCCAGCCAATCATCCAGGCTACCAGCTCTCCAAAAGCCGTGTAGCTATATGTGTACGCGCTGCCGGATACAGGTACAGTAGAGGCGAACTCTGCATAGCACAAGGCTGCGAAGACACAGGCAAGGGCAGAGAGGACAAAAGAGAGCACCAGAGCAGGTCCGGCATGCTCTGCCGCTGCCACACCGGTCAAAACAAAGATGCCTGTCCCCACAATCGCGCCAATCCCCAGCATCGTCAAATCAAAAGCGCTGAGCGATTTTTTCAAGGCACCTTCTTTGCTCGCTGACTGCTCCAGCAGCGTCTCGACCTTTTTTTTCCGCAATAATTGCTGACTCAATGACATCGTAGAGTACCCCCAATAATGGCCGCGCTTGCCTATTTTTCCAAGAAGAAAAACAGTTGAAGTTTGAGCCGAATCAGGGGAAATTATGCATCCTTACACACGAATCGCAAAACCACCGGCGAGCAGGTACAAATAGCTGTCGATTTCCTGCTCTGTCTTTGTGATTTGTCGAATCGCTCTGACATAGAGCTTGAGCTGGCCCTCGTACCTTTTCGTGAGCTCCTCGATAATGGCAGGGGACGGTTCTTTGGCGATCCAGTCTGTCTTGAAGTCGATGAGGATCAATCGACCGTCATGTTCCTCCAGCAAGCAGTCGATAACGCCTTGGACAATCACCTGCTCCTGCGTCTGCTCTCCCAGCTCGGGCTCCACTTCATTGGCCGGGAGCGTCATCGTGAACGGCAACTCGCGATGGACTACTTTTGCCTGCTTCATCATCTGTCCCAGCGGATCGGCAAAGAATCGTGCAATCTGGCCCACATCCACCGCTCCCAGCTGTTCCTCGGTCAAAAAGCGCCTTGCAGCCAGGTCAGCCAGCTGTTCCTTGACATCTGCCTCATCAAGTGGCCGTCTCAGATCAAGATGCTGCATGAGCAAGTGCGTGATCGTTCCTTTTTCAGCGCCACTCAATCGATGCGACTTTTGCTCCGACAAAAACTTCGGCTTTTCCGTGATCGATGGCAGGACGATCGGAGTCCCGCTTTTTCCTGTTCGTGCGTGTCGCTTCAGCTCACTGACACTCCACTTGGCTGCTACACGCGGCGCTACCGGATGGGGATCGCTCCAGCCCAGTCTGTGCTCGATCAGCTCTCGCTTCGAGGCGTCAACCGGACGATCAGGAATCTCTTCTCGCCGGCTCATACGCTCCCACAGAGCAGCCGCGTCTTCTGCTGTCTGTGCCTGCTCTCTTAAGTCATCAGCCAAATAAAAGTGAAAGGACCACTCCGATTCGTCCGGGATTGATCGCACCTGAATCCTCTCTCCCGTTCCCCGATCTTCTGGATATGAACGAAGCGAGTCAGCTGCCGGATGGCGCAAAAGAGCTCTGCCGACCCAATCGAGGTAGCCTTTTGCCTGAATCAGATCCTCGTCGCTAAGCCGCTCTTCGTCCCCTTGTCTTCCCCAATCCGTAATACTTTTCACCAGATTCTTGGAAGAGCCTAGCAAGATCAGCTTTTCACGGGCACGGGTCAGCGCCACGTAAAGGACACGCATTTCTTCCGCGAGCATATCGCGTCGAAGCTGCTGGCGAATCCCTAGCGCTGCGAGACTCGGATAACGCAGCTGCAGCTGTGGCTCGAAAGCCATCGGTCCAAAGCCCAGATCCTTGTGCAGCAAAAATTGGCTTTTGAGATCCATCGTATTGAACTGCTTGCCCATCCCTGCAACGAATACAACCGGGAACTCCAGCCCTTTACTTTTATGAATCGTCATAATGCGTACGACATCTTCATTTTCTCCGATCGTCCGCGCTTCTCCCAGATCATTGCCTGCTTCCTGCATCCGATCGACAAAGCGCAGGAAACGGAACAGTCCTCTGTAGGAGCCTGCTTCGTACTGACGGGCACGATCGTACAAGGCACGCAGGTTGGCCGCACGCTGCTGGCCATTTTCCAGGGCAGCCACGTAATCCAGATAGCCTGTCTCTCGATACAGGACAGACAGAAGCTCTGATAGTGCACCGCGCCGAGCCTGCGTCCGCCAATGCTTCAGTCGCGTAAAGAAGTAGCGCAGCCTTTTTTCCCAGCCCTCATCTGCCGCTTGTTCATCTGCGTACTGGACGACAGCCTGATGGAAGGGACCCGTCGCATAACGAATCCGAATCTGCGCGAGATTTTCCTCTTTTAAGCCAACGATGGGAGATCGAAGGACCGCCGCCAACGGAATATCCTGAAGGGGATTGTCGATCACTCGCAGCAGGGAGAGCATCGTCTCGACCTCTGTTGCAGCAAAATAACCCGCGGTCTGTTCGGCGTAGACGGGAATTCCCGCCTCACGCAGCTCCTCCTGCATCGTTTCTCCCCAGCCGGAGGTGGCACGCAGGAGAATCACAATATCCCGGTACGCAAGCGGCCGAAGCCCTCCTGCCTTCTTATCAAAAACGAGCAGCGGCGCCTCACCCTCTCCAGGCTCCATCCAACGCCGTATCCGTTTTGCGATCAGGCGTGCTTCCAGCTGGGCTACACTCGCCTCTTCTGCATTTTCTATGGAAATATCCGGGATGCTGGCTCCTTCAGACTCCTCGCTTCCCTCTGAAACAGATGCAGCCTCTGGTTCTGTCAGATCGCTTTTCCTGTCGATGAGAAGGACTTCTGCCTGCAGCCGCCCTTCCTCCACATCTGGATAGCTCGCCCGATTGATCAGCTCTGCGGACGGATCGTAATCAATCTCCCCGACTCCCGGCGACATGATCTGGCGGAACAGGAAATTGACGGTATCCACCACTTCTCGTCTGCTTCGGAAGTTGGCAGCCAGGTCGATTCGCAAACCGATCGGCTCTTCATCGCCAGCCAGCTCGGAAGATTCGCTGTCCTTTTGATAGGTCAGATATTTTTCCAAGAAAAGCTTTGGCTCTGCCAGCCGGAATCGGTAAATACTCTGCTTCACGTCTCCTACCATAAAACGGTTGGCTGTACCATTGGTCGCTACATCGCGGGATACCATCTGCAGCAAGGTCTCCTGCACCAGGTTAATATCCTGGTATTCGTCAACGAGGACCTCGGCAAATTGCTCGCGCAGCTGCAAGGAGACCTGCGACGGTGCGATAGTGCCATCCTCCTGCTTCTCCGTGAGCACGCGCAAGGCCAGATGCTCGAGATCGCCAAAGTCCACAATAGACCGTGAACGCTTCTCTAGCTGGAATGCATCAGCAAATGCCGTCACCAGGCGGGCGAGCGTATTCATATGAGGTGCGATGGCATGCAAATCCGCTATATACTGATCGGCTGTCATGGAAAAATACTGCTCCTCCAAATCGCCCAAAGACTTCTTCACACTATTGCGCAGATCTTGCACTTGTTCTTTGACTTCTTTGCTCGTATCAGCGGCCTTCACTGGCGGCAATTTGGCAAAGGTGACGAGGTTGACCGCCTGTCGCGCCGCTTCCCAGCCAGCACGACAAGCTTCATGGGCGCGCTTGAGCGCCTCTGCTTCTGCCTCCAGTAACGGCAAGTAAGCGGCAGGGCCTTCTGGCGAGGATGCGAGCGCAGCCGCACGCTGCAGCTTGCCGGCAAGCCCTGCCAGCTCGAGCTCCAGCGAACGCAAGACACTTCGCGCCCACATCAGCCCGTCGATTCCTTTCCTCCCTGCCTCCGCGAACATGTCAGCCGCAGCCTGCAGCCACTGCGCTGGTTCCGGATGACTGCGCGAAAACTCGTACAGACGCAGAAGAAGATTTGCTAGAATCTGATCATCCTGCCCATCCAGCATGACATCAGCCAGTGCGTGGAAGTCGGCGTCGTCCTCGTACCAGCTCTCCAGCTGCTCTTCGAGGACATCTTGCCGCAGAAGCTCCCCCTCCATCTGATCCGCAATGCGAAAATCCGGATCGAGATCGATCAGATAGTAATACTGTCGCAAAATCCCCAAGCAAAAAGAATGCAAGGTAGTGATCGTCGCACGTTGGAGCAATGCCAGCTGACGACGCAAATGAGCGGAATGGGGATCTTCCTTCAGTGCCTTGCGCAAGGCGTCGCCGATCCGATGGCGCATTTCCGCGGCAGCTGCGTTCGTAAACGTTACGACAAGCAGCTGGTCGACGCCGATCGGCTCTGTCTCATCCATGATGCGGCGGATGATCCGTTCTACCAGTACGGAAGTTTTCCCGGAGCCTGCAGCAGCGGCGACAAGCACGTTGTTACCACGTTTGATGATCGCCTGCCACTGCTCATCTGTCCATTGCTCCGGCTTTGCCTGTGCCGGCGGTTGTGTCGTCATAGGCTCATCCCCTCCTCTCCTGTCAGCTGCTGTTGTTCAAGCATGCTCCACACCTGCTTGTTGTTCCATTTCGTTAATTGACGATGGGAGTTGCCGCCCGTCTCTCCATCGAACTGACAAACTGGCTTGTATGCGCAATAGTCACAAGCTGTCATCGTCCCGTTGGAGTACGGGTCGATGTGAATGGCCCCATTGGTCATTCGCGTACTGATTTCCTTCACAGTGTCACGCACATAGGTCGTCAGCGACTGAAATTGTTCTGCTGTCGCAACGGAAGAGCGGGAAGAGAGCGTCCCATCCTTTTTAATCTCAAAAGGCAAAAGCTCTGATGGCCCTTGCTCTACATGAGCATCCATCATTCGTGCCAGCTCGGGATCAGCCAGCATCAAGCCCTTCATGCGGAGGCGCTTGGCTCGCTCCCGTGCCGCCTCATCGGAAGACAGGAGCCGTTTTGCCGTCACGAACGGATCTGCTACCTGATAGTAGAAGACTCCTCCCATTTCAGCCTGTTTTCCCAGCCATTCCTCTGCATTGGCTACCACGACATCGAGGTAGACCAACAGCTGCAGGTTGAGGCCGTTCCAAACATCCGAGAGCTGAAGCTGCTTGGGACTGGATTTGTAGTCGATGACCCGCAAATACGGCACGTCCCCATCCAGCGATTGGTCCACCCGGTCTATTCGTCCAATCAATTGCAGATCCACGCCGTTCTCCAGCTTGAGTCTCAGACCAGGCAGGTCCCCATTCGGTCCGAAAGCAACCTCCAGCCCAACGGGAGCAAACCGGCTGCGCTTGGCATGCTCGCCAAGGACGTAGATCGCCCTGCCTACCGCTCGCTTTAATTTTCCTGACAGGTAGCGATAGCGCGCCGTCCGCGTCAAAATACTGCTGCGTGTAGCGGGAACCAGCTCTTCGATGACGTCGCTCGCCAGCTGCATGCTGTTTGATTCCGTCAGCTTGCCCCATTCCAGATTGTCTTCGTTCATCTTCTCCACCGCCCGTTTCATCGAGGCGTGGAAAAGCTCCCCTACATCGAAGCGCTCCAGCTTGTACAGCATACGCTCGGACAGCCGCAAGCCGTGCGAGGAAAAATGCGAGAAAGGACAGGCTTGAAAACGCTCCAGACGTGACACGCTCATTTTCAGTTCTGTACCGTACAAGCCAAAGCTTGTCTCCTGTTTCAGCTCGGCAGGCAGGTTCGAGTAACGCAAACCGGACAGCAGCCATTTTTCTCTCGCCTCATCGCGGGAGGAACGCAGAAACCAATCGTAGACCTCCCACCAGAATACCGGCAGCTCCCCAGTCTTTTTCATGCCGCGCAAAAGCGTCAATAAATGGTGAAACACACGTCGCGGGCTTCCGAGCAAAAAGGCATCGGTCTTTGCTTCTCCCGTCGGCTCGTTATGGAAAAATTGGTGCGAGACCGCTGGCAGCACTTCCTTTACCCGTGAAAAGACCGAGGAAGGCAGGAGAGCCGCTCCTTCATGATCTGCCAAAGCACAGCTGAGCATCAGGCGCTCAGACGGCCGCGTCATCGCCTGATAGAGCAAATAAGGCTCTGCCATCAAGCGCTGCTTGGCACTGGGAGCCAGCTCGATCCCCATCTCTGCCAGCCTTTCCCGCTCCGATTCATCGAGAATGCCTTCTTCTTTTGGTCGCAGCGGTATGACACCCTCATTGACCCCGAGCACAAACAACGCTTTGACGTCCGGCTGTCTCGAGCGCTCCATCGAGCCTATCAGCACCTGGTCCAGTGCAGGTGGAACCAAGCCGAGCTCGATTGTCTCTAGCCCCGTGTCCAGCACGCGTGCGTACGTCGTGACATCCATGACTTCTTCGCCCATAACCTCCACGATCTGATCCATTAGTTCAATGAGGCCCGTCCACAGCTGGCCATGCACCTGAGCCGTATCCAGATCTCCTGATTCTTCCGCATTTCTCTGCCAACGCTCCAGCTTGCCAGGGACATCGAGTGAAACTAGCAGATTGTACAAGGCCATCGTCATAGCCCGTACGTTGATCCCCGTCGCCTGCTTCATTTCCTTTTCAAAAGCAAGCAGCGGGGCACTGTACTTGCGTCGCAAAGCATCTGCTGCTGCGTCCTCCTGTGCTCTTGCTGCCCCGCGGAAGTGCCAGTCGGAATCGTCCGCCCACTGCGAGCCGTAGACCCCGTGTGCCAGCACGTAGTTTTCCAATTGATCGACTTCTTTTCGTGTCGCGTTGTCATCCAGAATATCCAGCGCAAACAAATCCGTCTTCAGGCAGCGGAAGACGGCATCGTAACGCCATCTGGTCACGATGACCTCGAGTGCGGAACGAACAAGCTCCACCAAAGGATGATGCAGCACCCCTCTCTTCTGGTCCAAAAAGTGCGGAATGCCGTAATCGGTAAAGATCGTGCTGATCTCATCTGCATAAGTCCCGATCTCCCGCAACAGAATCGCCATGTCCTTCCAGCGGTACCCATCCTCCCGGGCAAGCTTTACGATGTGCAGCGCAACTGCCTCCACCTCAGAACGCCTGTTGGCGGCAGACAGGAGCGCCACCTCGTTATCACGCTTCGGCTCGGGAGCAGCTCCAGGATCTCCCCATTGAAAATAAACCTGCTCGATTTGCTTAAGCCAAGGACTATTTGTAAAGCGAATCAAATCGTTTTGCAGCAGCGGCTGCTCAATCCGAACTCCTGCTTCCCGCGCGATCAGCTCAAGTGCTTGGTAGGTTCGCAGGGTCGGATGGAACAATCCCAGCTCATCCACGGAGGAATGGCGTTCGGTAGGCTCCAAGGTGAGAGCGATCGTTACCTTTTTCGCATGGCGCATCAGCTGCTCGATCACGCGCAGCTCCTGGTTCGTGAAGCCCGTAAATCCGTCGATGTAAATCTCCGCGCTCTTGATGTAGGCAGAGTCAGGAATCATGGTGGCTACGCGATTCAGGATATCGTCAGCATCGCAATACCCCTCAGCCAAATAGTCCTCGTAAGCTGCCATGATCAGCCGAAGATCATGGAGCTTTTGATTTAAATTCGCACTCCCCCACTCCAAGTTCTCCGAGTGGGCAAGTGTCACGCCATACGATTTAAACTCGCTGATCAGACGGCCAAGCTGCGAGGCAAAGCCTGGCTGCAAAGCAGAACGGGCGAACATTTGCAGCTCATCCTTGTGCCGCTCCAGCAGCATGCGCAATACCATGTGCTTGCCGAGATCGTCTACAGGAACCAGCGTCAAATCACCCAGCTCCTGCAGCAAGCGATGCCCCAGCCGGCCAAAGCTGAGTACCTGTGTACCCATAACTCCATTTAAGCCGGGCAATGTCGCCAAAGCGTATTCTTCTTGAAAGCTGGCTTGCTCAGGAACGAGCAAAATCATCGGCGTTCCCAGCGGATTAGCAGAGAGATGCTCGCGAATCTGCTGGTGAATCGCTGTTGTTTTCCCGGTCCCTGCCCGTCCCAGCACAAATTGAACGGCCATTTTTCTCTCTCCTCGCTATTCCATTTCCAGATGAATCTTGCTCCCCGCTCCCATTGGTTCCGCTGGGGTGACGACCAGCCTGCGCGGCATCCGGACGCGAATTTCCGGGACGTGACTGATGACTCCTATCGTAAAGTCGTCCATGCGCAGACGCTCCAATGCATCCATCACTACTTCCAGCAGGTCTGGGTCGAGAGTCCCAAAGCCCTCGTCCAGGAAGAAGAACTCCAGACGCCCGCCCCGCATTTGAATTTCCATCGAGAGAGCCAGCGCCAGTGATAGGGAGGTCAGGAATGTTTCTCCGCCTGACAACGTGCTTACAGGGCGGCGCATTCCTCCTGCTGCCTCATCTCGCAGCACAAACTCGCCTTCATCCCCGATTTCCAGCGCGTAGCGATTGGCGGTCATCCGCTTCAGGTGATAGGAAGCATCCCGAGCGATCGAAGCCAGCTTTTCCTCAGCGATAAACTGGACAAACGCTTTTGCTTCAAACAGCTTTTTCAGCTCTTCCAGACGGCTCTGCTCATCCTGCTGCTCTCCCAGCTGTGCCTGAAGCAGCAGCCATTTTTCGTGATTGCTCTCCATCCGGTCTACCTGTTCCTTCGCTACGGCAACCTGCTTCTGTACCTCGAGGAAGGTCTGCTCCCATGCCTCCCACTCCTGTTTGGCGAGCAAAAACTCCTCAGTGGATACCGAGCGGCCAGCCAAAGATTGCACGAGCCGCTCCTCGTCATAGCGCTGCTGATCACGCGCCCGTTCAAAGGCTTCCACTGCGGAAACAGCCTCCTGCAGCTGATCGCGCTGCGCATACAGCTTTCGCACCTGCTCGGCGGATTCCATGCTGTTTTCCCGAAGTGCCTGCTGCATCGCTTCGTATGCTTCGGATCTTTGTCGAGTCAGGACTGCATATGCCTCCGTATGCTTCAACAAATTGTTTTGGACATTTTCTCGAACGGCAGCAGTCTCTTTCCGTTTCTCTTCTGCCGCGACAACTGCCTGACGCAGCTTTGTGAGCGTCTCCTCGACCATTTGCAGGCGCTCGCGAGCAGGCTGTCCCCCCGTTCGCTCCAGCCACTGCACATGCTTTTGCTCCCACAGCTTTTGGCGGTCGGCAAGCTTTTCTGCCGCTGCCGCCTCCCGCGCCTTGCATTCGCTGCGGCGTGCTTTCGCCGAATCGCATTGCGTCGCAAGCGTCACTCGCAGCTGCTCTTTTTCCGCGCGAATACTCTGCAGGCTTGCCATTTGCCGGTCACGTCTGCCGATTTCCTCGAAGTGGCGCTCGATTTCCTCGATCAGCAGGTCTTTGCGTTTGGCATCCAGCTCTTCCGCCGCATACCTTACCTTTTCTTCCGCGACCTGCAGACGGCTTTTTCCGTCTGCGATCGCCTTTTCCAGCTGCTCTACAATCACCGCGCTTCGTGCAAGCAGGCCTTTTTGTCCTGCCTCTTCCTCACGCAGTACCTCGATTTCTTGCGCAAGCTTTTCCCGCTCTTCTTTCAAACGTTCCCGCTCAGCCTGCTTTGCCAGAAGCTCTTTTTCCTCGTACTGGTACACCCGCAGCAAATCTTCAAAAGAGTCCACCGAAGCCCAAGCTTCCCCGTTTTCACGGCACTCTTTTTGGAGGGCCTCCTCGCGCGCAGCCAGCGTATCCCACTCGCTTTTCAAAGTGGCGAGCCGCTCTTCAAACGCTTTTTGCTCTACATGGGCTGTAAGCAGCGCTTCCTTGGCCGACCGCGCCAATCGTTCTGCTTCGCGCCACGCCTCTTCCGCAGCTTTCACGCGAGCACGCAGCTCATCGCCTTCCGAGCGTGCATCTTCCTGCCCCGCATGGTCTGTTTCCCCGCTCTTGTGGTGCGTGGATCCGCATACCGGACATTCATCTCCGTCCGCCAGACGCTCGCGCAAATAACGTGCCATGTTCTCCTGCTGCCAGCTCTCCAGCGAGTCGCGCAGACGCTGGAAGCTCTCCTGCTGCTTGAGCACCTGCCCCTCTTTTGCCTCGCTCTCGGCTTGCAAGGCGCTCCAACGGTCTTCGGCGTGCTGCTGCTCTGCCTTTGCGCGCTCCCACTTATCCTTCCAGTCTGTTTTTTGCTGGACTAGCTCACGCCACTGCCGTCCAACCTGCTTCATTTCGTTTAGGTTACTTCTTGCCTGCTCCCATTCGCCATCAGTCATCGTCGGCTGGGAATCCGGCGAATTCCATCGGTTCTTGGCCTGCTCGAGCTTTTGCGCACTTGCTTCCCATGCCTTGCGATGGTACTCTGCTTTTTGCGTCGCTTCCTGAAGCTGTCGTTCGGCAGCTACCGCCTCGTCCAGAAGCTCCTGGCGCTTGGCAATCTCTCGCTCCCACTGCTGTCTGGCTTCTCTCGCCGCTGTCACCTGATCGCGCCATTCTGGAGTAACCGCTGCCTGCTTCATCTGCTCGTCCAGCCGCTTCCACTCCTGCTCCCAAATCCGGAGCGCTTCCTCGTCCCGAGCCAGCTGCTCCTCCGTCTGGTTCAGCGCAGCGATCATCTCGCCTCGTTCCCGCTCCAGACCTGTCCATTCTGCCCGGATCGCCGCGAGCTCGGCCTCCCATTCTTCCGCTTGGGCGAGTCTGCTCTTTTGCAGCGTCAAGTCAGGCTCCTGAGCAAGCAGAGATGCCTGGGCCTTCTGGTACTCCAGCTCGGCTGCTTCTGCCAGTACGCGGACACTGTCCTGCTCCTCGCGGCTTCGCTCGACTGCTTGTCCTGTCGTGAGCCACTCCTGATCCAGCCTTTCCCACTGCTGCACATGCGGCCATACCCGAATACTGGACTCCCACCCGCGAATTTGCGTTTTCTTTGCGTCGATTTCAGGCTGACTCGCGGTGTACTGCTCCAGCTGCTTGCGTACAGTATCCAGCTCCTGCTGCCATCGGTAAATCTGCTCCAGCGACTTGAGCTTTTCAGCCAGCTCCCGCTTTTGCGAATGGAATTCCTGTTCTTTTTCTGCTGCGTCCGTCCATGTCTGTCTGGCTGCCTCCAAGGCGTCGTACCCTGCGTCACCCAGAGCTGCGGCCTCGAGCTGCAGACGGTGCAGCTGCTCCTTTGCCTGCTCCAGCGCATGACGAACGCGATCGCTCAGTTTTTCGCCGTAAATATGCAGGCGGAACATCCTTTGCAGCATCTCATTTCGCTCACTGCCCTTCAGCGTCAAAAAGCGGGAAAACTGCCCCTGCGGCAAGACGACCGCACGCGTAAAGTCTTGAAGTGTCAGCCCGATCAGCTCCTCAACCGCCGCTGTAGCCGCTGTCGCTTTGGACTCGAGGACGACATCCGGTTCACCTGTCAGGGCGCCCGATTGGATCAAGCGCACTTCCGGCTGGCGCTTGTTTCCCTTTTTGTCCAGCCCAAATTCCCGCTCTACCGTGTACTGCTTGCGGTCCTCGCCCTTTCCCAGCTCAAAGGTAAAGGACACAAAGACGCGCTGCTCCAGCTGATTGAGAACTTCTTTGGGGTGGTTTCCTCCCCCCAGACGTACAACCTGTCCGTATAAAGCGAGCGTAATCGCGTCCAAAATCGTAGACTTTCCGCTTCCCGTCGGACCGAATATCCCGAACAGTCCAGCCTGGCACAGGATTTCGAAATCTACCTCCTGCAATTCCCGATAGCTGTGCATTCCAGAAAGCTTTAATCGTATCGGCCTCACTGCGCTTCCTCCTCTCCACCGGTTTCCGCAAGCAGCCGCTCAAACATCGCCACCAGACGCTCATCTGGCTGTGCTCCCCGTTTTCTTTCATAAAAGCGGCGGAAAAGCTGCTCCGGTGTCAGCTCGGCCAGCTCCACCCGCTCAGTCTCTTCATCCTGGCGGTCTTCCCGCACAACGACCCGCTGAATTTTGAGGAAATCATCGCTTAATTTGCGCAGACGCTGAAATTCTGCCGGGTCAATCACGTCAGATACATGCAGCTCCAGATCGATCCATGCCCCCGCGTCTCTGCCCTCTGCGAGCCACTGCTCTACCTGGGAGATTCCTTCGGTCGCCTTCCAGCGTGCCAATGGACGACCGCTCGTCAAATAAATAATTTCCTCCTGCACCTCACTGCCCGGTACCACCTCGACCAAGACGACAGCTTTGCTCTGTCCTGCCTCAGAAAAGCTGTAGGATAAAGGAGACCCGCTATAACGCACGAGTGGCTTTTCCCGCAGCTTCTGCAGCCTGTGCAAATGTCCCAGCGCCACGTAATCTGCTTTCTCAGGGAAAGCCATCGGCGACACGGTCATCGCTCCCCCAATTTGAATAGGTCGCTCCGAATCCGTCTCCAGTCCGCCCATGACAAATAGATGGCTCGTGACCAGGTTGACTGTATCGTCTCGAAAATGGCGGGAAAGCTCCGTAAGTAGCTGCCCGATCCGCTCGGAAAAAGCGAGCTGCATCTGCTCCTGGGAGAAGCTCTCGGACAAAAGCTCCTTCAAGCGGGACTCCGATGGGTATGGCAAAGCCAGCACGACTGCGTGATGCTCGCACCCCGGCACGGCAAGCTCCAGCCAAGACGGACCGCCATCGACGATCCGCACGCGCCCCTCTACGGTCTCCTCAGGGGTCAGCGGCGATTCCTTTGGCAGACCCAGCAGGACAATCCCGTGCTTCGTAGCCAATGGCGCAGCCGCTCTCACCCGCTCAGGCTGATCGTGATTGCCCGCGATGACGACTACTCCCCTAGTGCCTTCCGCAGACAATCGTTCCAGCGCTTCGTAAAACAGCTCTTCCGCCCAGGCAGGAGGGTTTACGGAATCGTATACGTCTCCCGCGATCAGCACCAGATCCACGCTTTTGTCATCCGCAATCTGGCATAGCTCGTCCACAAATGCTGCTTGCTCGATCCGGCGGTCCCTGCCTTCCAGCTGACGCCCGAAATGCCAGTCCGCTGTATGTAAAATGCGCATGCCTTTCATCCTCTCGTCACGATCATGTGTTTGCTTTTTTTATTGTAACAAAAGACAGCGAGGTGCGCGGTTGAAATTTACTCCACTTCGAAGTAACTTGGGAAGCGAGCCCGGGGAAACCAAGCAGGAACTAGACCCAAAGACCGCGAAACCCATTCAAGCACAACCTGTCGCAAAAGGACTAACTTCCGCCTTGCGATGAAATTTTCCGTCAGCCTCTCCCCCAGCGTAATCGCCTCTATCTATTTGATCCCGGAAAGGAGCTCCTTTTCCCATGATTCAATACAAAAATGATCGTGTCACTGTTTTTCAAAGCGCCCTGTTTCAGACCACAACTACCGTCATCTCGTTGGACGAAGTGATAATCGTCGTCGATCCAAACTGGCTCCCTGGCGAAATCCAAGAAATACAAAGCTTCGTGCAATCGATTCGCGGCGACAAGGAGCTCTACCTGCTGTTTACTCACGGAGACTTCGACCACATCATCGGCTACCGGGCTTTTCCAGATGCCAAAACGATTGGCAGCTACGGTTTGCAGCATCATCCCAAAAAGGATTACAAGCTGCAGCTGATTCACGAATTTGATGCGACCTATTACTTGAAGCGCGACTACCCGATCGAGTTTCCCGCACTGGACATCGTCATCACGGAGGAATACCAGCAGGTCACGCTCGGTTCCACGCCCTTGCACTTCTATCTGGCACCCGGTCATTCTGCCGATGGTCTATTCACCGTTATCGATTCGATCGGTGTCTTCGTAGCTGGCAACTATCTTTCCGATTTTGAACTGCCCTTTATTTATGACAGCGCCAAAGCCTATCAAAAGACAATGGAGCTCGCCTCGCGAATCATCGACGAGCATCGCCCCTCTCTTCTCATTCCCGGTCACGGGCAAGCGACAGTTGACGTGGCGGAGATGAAGCGCCGCGTTCACTTGTCTGCAGATCATTTGGAGAGATTGACGCAGGCTGTCATCGCAAATGACGAAGCCACTCTTTCCGCTTTGGAAAAAGAGCACGCCTTCTTCTCTCCTACCACGCAGGAGTCTCATCAGGAAAATGTTCGCATCATCCGCCGTGAGTACACAGGCAAACACTGAACGAAAAAACAAAGCCGCTTACCTGTTACGAGGCAAGCGGCTTCTTTCGTGGCTTCTATTTTCCCTGCTATTTCTTTCTTGGCATTTTCAAGCGAGGCGACTTTAGCGACTGCAGACACATGTAGCAGATGACGCCGAACAAAATCGTAATGATCATCGAGTGCAGAAGCGTCGCGTACAGATGCAGCTGGAACAAAACGACGAAACCGCCGCTGAACACCTGGAGGACGACAAGCACGAAAGCGATAATGCTAGCTCCGTACAAATCACGGCGCGTATCTTTGAAGTGCTTCACGGCGTAGATCAGGTTGATCAGCATCAGGATCAAGAGCAGCATCGCTCCCAGCCTGTGCGCAAAGTGGATACCCGTCTGTCCCGACAGCTCTGGAATCAGCTTGCCCTGACACAACGGCCAGTCGCTACATGCCATGCTGGAGCCGGTATGCCGTACATAAGCACCGAGATAGACAACCCCGTAGGCGTAAATCGTGACGCCCCAGATCCAATTGCGAAATCCTTTAGGAGCCTCGGCTTGCACCATGCCCTCCATCCGATCCCGCTGCAGGACAAAGCCCGTCAGTAGAAACACCCCGGTAAACGCCAGCAAAGAGAAACCAAAATGGAGCGCAAGAACGGCTGAGGACTGCGGCCAGATCACGGCAGAAGCTCCGAGAATGGACTCCAGTACAATAAAAAACATGCCAAACAGGGCCAGATTGCGAACCTCTTGATTGCCCCGATAAAAGCGCCAGCACATGACCGAGAATAGCAGAACGATGATGCCGGCAATACCCGTAATCAGGCGATGCGTATATTCAATGATCGAAGCTAACGTATACTCCGGGACCCATTTGCCGTTGCAAAGTGGCCAGTCATTTCCGCATCCCAGACCGGAATCCGTCTTGGTTACAAGCGACCCGGCTACCATGACGATAAACATGACGAGAGTAGCAAGAACGGCGAGAGGCTTCAGCCATTTTTCCATAGTGAATACACCCTGTTTCCTGTGAGGATGGAGGTCTGTCGTACGTAAGACCTCTTGCGTTTGTCCTCTCTTACATTAATGAAACATCCCCTGCTAAGCAAGGGATGTTCCGTGAACATTTCGTGAGTGATATGTGTCAATAATAGTGCACCATGGTGCTGATGACGATGGCTGCACAAAAGACGGTCAAATACAGAATGGAATAGCCGAAAAGCTTGCGCGCCCACGCCAAATCGTCCTTGGCACGGAAGCCTTGGAACAGAAGAACCATGTACACGATGCCCATAATTCCCATGACGATCAAATAAACGTAGCCTACGCTTCCGTGAATGAAGAGCAGAAGAGACGCCGGGAACAGGACAGAACCCCACAGCACCATTTGACGCTTGGTTTCGGCAAAGCCCTTCACTACCGGCAGCATCGGCAAATTCCCTGCGCGATACTCTTCGGTTTTCAACATAGCCAGCGCCAAGAAATGCGGCGGCTGCCACAAGAACATGATCAGGAACAGCAGCCATGCAGCCGGATCCATACTGTTCGTAACCGCTACCCAACCGATTACGGGCGGAGCCGCACCGGAAATACCGCCAATGACCGTATTCAACGTTGTTACACGTTTGAGCGGTGTATAGATCAGCACGTAAAAAATATGTCCGATCAATCCCCAAACCGCTGCCAACGGGTTCGCGAAGACTGCGAGAACAGCCAGACCCGCGAGCAATAAGCCAATCCCTACCAGTAATGCATTCCGAGGGGAAATGCGCCCGGTAGCAACCGCCCGGGTTTTGGTACGCTTCATTTTCAAATCGAGTTCGCGATCATAAAAGTTGTTTAACGCCGCACCAGACATGATCACCAAAGCGGTGCCAAGCATGGTGAGGATCGCTAGTTTCCAGTCTGGAAAACCGAATGATGCCAACCACAGAGCAGAAAAAGTGGTCATCAGGTTGGACATGGTAATACCAGGCTTTGTCAGTTCTACGTAGTCGCGCCATGTTGCCTGTTGTACCGATTGTGCCTGCAAGACAGTATCAGCTTCAAGCGATTCCTGCATCGTTACTCGCTGATCCACAGTTTGTACCTCCTGTCTGAATCTATCTGAACATCCGAATTTGCAATAGACAAACTAACTTTCATTGTAGCCAATGCCCGTAAAGCAAGTCAACTTGCCGGGTGTGCTTCCATTACCTTCCAAAGATAACATCAAGCACGCCAGCCGTCTCCCCACCCGGGTAAATCAGGTAAAGCAGTGTATAGACGGTAGCACCTGTAATGGCTGTAATAAACCAAATAATCGACGTCCACGGACCAATCTTTCTATGCTTTGCAATCTCATTTTTGTACGCGTATCGCAGCGTAATCAATCCCATCACTCCCCCTACCGTTGCCAGGGTAATATGGAAGATCAGGAAGGTTTGATAGATCGGCTTGAGACTATCCGGTCCACCGAAATGCGTGTTCCCTACAAAAGCTGTGCGGGAAACGTAAGTAATGAAGAAGATCGTCGCACAGATGGCGGCCCACTTCATGATTTTCATATGCTTCTCAATTTGTCGCTTCGCAACCGCGTACCAGCCAAAAGCAACCAGGATGCCGCTGATGACGATAAACGATGTACTTATCGTAGGCAACAAGATGGACATTTCTACACCTCATTCACGTAATTACGTCTCTTTTTCAAACGCTGCCATCTTCTGCAGCAGGCGATTTCATTATAAGGGAGGCAGACTGCTGTTCCATAGGAAGATCGTCCTGCTTCTCCTGTTTATACCAGTTGTAGAAGACGTAGGCAAGCACAGATCCGTAAACAAGCTCTTGGACAAGCTTCATGATGATTCCGCCCAGTCGCTGGTCACTGAAGGTCGTCAGGCTTTCAAACAGCTGAGGTGCCTGCATGTACGTAGCATACAGCGGGTTCTCTGCGAAAATAATCAACGCACAGGCTGGCGTGATCAATACGCCATTGGCGAAGATGTACGTGAGCTTTTTCAATCCCGCCAGTTGCTTTTTGCTATCGGAAAGCGGGCTGACAATCGGCCACCACATCGCAAAGGCAGCTAGCAGCAGCACAATATGGTAGACGGACATCCATTCATGGTTCTGGGACGCAGCGTCAAAAATGAATGGAACATGGTAGAAAGAGAACAGTGTATTGAACAACAGGGCAGCCACCAACGGGTGCGTCACGAGGTTAAGTATAGTCCGCATGACCCTCGGTTGAAAAATCCTCGCCAGAAGCCACTCTGGAATGGCCAACAAAACAAGCGGTGGCAATGCAAAGTAAAGAATCGATTGCTGCAGCATGTGAAGACTAAACAGGTAATGATGGCCGTAATAACTGATGGGACTCCCTTGTGCCGCATAAAACAGAATCAACGCAAATACAAACAAGATTTTTTGTCTCGTTGATGCGGGTGTGGCATGGGCAAGCTTTTGGCGAAACGGACCCGTCAATAAAAAATAGGCAACCGCAAAGAGCAAGGTAAGCAGCATGACATCCGGACTCCACAAGTCGGAAAAGGTTGCGCTGCCTGCTCCTGATGACAAGCCATGCAGGTGCTGCTGATTATCCATGAATATCCTCCCTTCATACTAGAAAGGGTCCCTCTATACATTCTCCATTATACCGTTGAACCCAAGTACTTTCTCGGCTAAAAATGAACAAAGTGTTGACAAAAAAACAGTCTCACTAGCGCCTGGCTGTTCCTATTCCCTTTTTGCCCATCATAAAAAGCCCTTCTGAACGAAAGGGCTTTTGTATGTATGCCATGGAGCGTTTGCCTACAGAGTGAATCGTTTGATCAAAGACTCCAGCTCTTCTGCCATCTGCGCCAAGGATACGGCCGAGGCTGTGATTTCTTCCATAGAAGCCAGCTGCTCTTCTGAAGCCGACGCAACGTTCTGGGCATTGTCCGCAGTGTCTTTCGCGATTTTGGACATTTCCTCGATGGACGCACTCACCTGCTGGGCGCTGGCGGACATTTCCTCGGATACGGACGACAGCTCATGAATTTGATTGGATACACTTTCCACAGAATGGACGATGCGAGCGAAGCCATCTCCCGTTTTTCGCACGTACTCAAGGCCGGCAGCTACCTCCTGGGAGTCTTGCGCCATGGCTTGAACGACTTTTTCTGTATCGCTCTGAATATCGTGAATCAATCCGGAGATCTGTTCGGAGGAGTGTCTGGATTGTTCCGCCAGCTTCCGCACTTCATGGGCGACCACGGCAAATCCCCGTCCCTGCTCACCTGCTCTCGCTGCTTCGATCGCCGCATTCAGGGAGAGCAAGTTGGTCTGGTCCGCTATGCCGGTGATGACGTCGATGATCTTGCCGATGTGAGCCGAGCGTTCACGCAGCTGCTGGATCACAGCCGTCGTCTCGTTGGTGGATTGGGAGATCGCATTCATTTGCTGCATGACCGCCTGGAGCATTTCGTCTCCATTCTTGGCCTCTTGATTGGACTTTGCCGCCTCCTCTGACACGGACGCAACCGCTTCGGCGATCTGCCCGATCCCCACCGCCATCTCGCCCATTGCTCTGGCGCTTTCCTGCGCGCCCTGCCCCTGCACTTCGGTCCCATTGGCTACGCCCTGGATGGAGTCCGCAATCTGATTGGTAGCCTCTGTCGTTTGCTCGGCGCTTGCCCTCAGCTGTTCCGAATAAGCGACTACCTGCCCGGAAGTAAGCCCGACCTTTTGGATCAGCTCACGCAAATTGGCAGCCATTTTATGAAAGGATTCGGCCAGCATGCCGATCTCGTCCCTGTTCTTCACCTGAATCGGATCCAACGCGACATTCCCTGCCGCAATCTGTTCAGCTGCCTGGGCAATCTGCAGGATGGGTCTCGCAATTTTCTTCGTCATATACCAGCCGACGGCAATCGCCAGCAGCGTGGCGACGATGCTAATGCCGATGAGCAGCCTGCGCACTGCGGTAACCATCTGCGTATTTGCCTCGCTGCCTTCATGCATGATTTGCTCCTGGTCGATGACCACCTGTCCGACCAGCGTTTCCATCTCCTCCGCAATCGGCCTGATTTCCTGGCTGTAATAGCGGACCATGTTCTCTGTGCTCTCGCCTCTGTGCGCCATTTGCTGCAGCTCGTCGGACTTTATCCTGTACTCTTGATTCATCGTTTGCAGCTTATGTAGTCTCTCTTGATCAACTGGCCGTTGAAGCAATAGAGACGTTGCCCCGATCAATTGCTCGACACTCTCGTGGGCCTTGTTCATATCCTCGATGTATCTCGTATCCATGGTTACGAGATACCCCCGGATTCCGCTCGCTCGCTTAAAAACCTGTCCTTGAATTTTTTCTGCATTGGCTAAAATGGCGGCACGTCTTCCAACCAAATCCGTGTAGGAGTCGTCAACCTTTGTAAAAGAAACATAAGAGACCGTACTGGCAATCAAAAAAAGGAACGATACAACCAAAAATGATAAAAACAGCTTTTTGCCAATGCTAACGCTCATCCCGATACACCTCTGTTTTCTATAACTAGCTAGTAGGACACTCCCTCTTATAAAGGAAAGGGGGCGATTTGCACAACTTTGACGAGCTCTCCCTCAGACGCTCCTGCTCCGCCTGGTGGAATGACGATGAGGCAATTGCTTTCTTTCAGGCTTCGGAGAGGTGCCAGCTTCTCCAGCCGGTCGGGAATGACGTGCAGAACAGCTTGCTTTAGCACCATTTTTCCGCGCAAATAACGGGGATACGGGCACGGCCTTTTCACGTCGCCTACGAGCACCCCTTCCAGCTCCTGCACCTCTGGATGCAGTTCGCCGAGCATTTGCCGTATCAACGGTTTGACGAACAGCTGAAAGCCCGTAAAGCAGGCTCCGGGATTGCCCGACAAGGCACAGAGCAGCTTATCGGCGATCCGCGCTGCGGTCGTGGGACTGCCCGGCCTCATCGCGACCCGGTTAAATAACAGAGCGACATCCGTACGATCCACGAACGATGCGATCACATCCAGATCGCCTACGGAAACGCCGCCCGTCGTCACGAGCAGATCGACTTGCCGAATCCTCTCCTCGATCGAAGCCGCCGCATTGTGGTCATCATCGGACACAGGTGGAAAGACGACCGGAATTCCTCCCGACTCGCGCACCAGCTGAGCCAGCATCGCCGTGTTGCAGTCGCGTATTTTCCCTGGCGTCAGCTCCTGCTGGGGTGCCACCAGCTCATCTCCTGTCGGCATAATGCCGATACGCGGCTGCCGCGTGACCGGGATACGGGTATACCCAAACGTGGACAGTACCGCCTTTGCACCAGCGTTCACGATTTCTCCGGCTTTCAGGACAATCTCATGGGCAGCTGCTTCCTCCCCCTGCCGGATGATGTTTTCCCCGGCGGCCAGCTGTTTTTTGACAGCTACCGCCTCTGTATCGGCACCTGGATTTCCCGTTTGTTCAAATAAAATGACGGCATCGGCCCCCTCAGGGATCATCGCACCTGTCATGATGCGTGCTGCTTCTCCCTTTAAGAGACGAAAGGACGGGACCTCTCCTGCCATGACTGCGCCCACTACTCGTAACGCAAGAGGCTTCTTGGGAGATGCTCCTAGCGTGTCTTTCGCCCTGACAGCGTACCCATCCATCGCAGAACGATCAAAAGGCGGCAGGGAGCCGCTCGCTTCCAGATCCGCTGCCAAGACGCGGCCATCTGCCTGATCGAGCTCGACGGTCTCTGGCGGCAAGACACGCACATGCTGCATCAACCGTCTGGTCGCTTCCTCGATCGCTACTGCCTGTCTACCAAAGCGCATTGCATTCCCGCCCTTCCACATTCCTCTCTATTTACTGCTCGGAAAACAGCACCTTGTAGAGCAATTTCCCTCTCCCATCCTCGGCGGTCAGCAGCACTTCTTCTGCCTCTGACTTCATCGTCACGCTCCCAGACGCTATCGGGATTGCGAGAAAGTGACAAGGGTTAAAATAGAGCCGGACATGTTCGCCCTCCTCGCTGATCTCCCATTTGGCGAAGGGCCGCTCTACCATAGGCGCCGCCTGCGGCTCTGCATCCTCCGCCTGATCCTGAATCCAAATGCGCATTTTCTTGTCGACCAGGCCGGGGAGCCGCTCGGACAACATTTGAATCTCGTTCATCGCGGGGAGCCGCTCAGTCAACTTTTGCGTTTCGTTCATCGCGGGGTCCCTCCCCCCGCCTGCTTATCTTTGCGGTAAATAAAGATGGCTACCGGAAACAACAGCACGTTCAGGACGGCACAAGCGATGGCCGCCTCGTAGCGCTGCGCGTAGTACATGTTCACCGTATACTGGGTGAAGCACAGATTTGCAAACAGCACCAGGCACATAGCCAATACGCCCCAGTAGCTACGCTTCATACGGCTTCACTCCCATCGCGTAGATCGCTCCGTTTTTGATCTCCAGCTGAATCTCCGGCAGCGGACGGCGCGGAGGCCCGGCGAGCGGGCTGCCGGTTTTGACATCGAACTTGCCGTGGTGGCACGGACAGAGCAGCTCGCTTTCTTCCTTGCTCCAGAAGACCGGGCACTTCAGATGGGTGCAGGCATTTTGATACGCCTTGTACTCGTTCTCTCCCACCCGGATCAGCAGAGCCCCTTCATGCTCGGTTGGATAGGCGAATTCTACCGCCTCACCCGGTTTGATCGCCGCCACATCGACGATTTTCTTGCCAGCGTACTCTTTTTTGCCGCCACTGAGCATCTCCTTGGCCGCCATGGTGCCCCACGGAATGGTAGCCACGGCAAAAGCTCCTGCCGCTCCTACCATTGTCTTGAGGAAGCCCCGGCGATCCAGGCTGCGCTCGTTCGATTTTTGTATGTTATGGGTGTAGTTGTCATCCTCCGCAGGAATTTCCCTTTTGTTTTCTTCCATGTGGATGCGCTCCCTTCCTTAGAAAAGCTTCTGTGTTCCCTGCAGGATCCCCGGCAGGCTGATTTTCACATTCGTCTCGCTCTCTAGCGGATCAACCATTTGACTCGCCATCCATTTTCCGTTCGCCAAACGGTGCTTGTCTTGCTTCGCTTCCAGCTCGGCTTCCGTGATCCACTGCAGCGTATTGGTCGGACAGACCGAAGCGCACATCGGCGGAATTTTGTCTTTCGTCCGGTCGTAGCAAAGATCGCATTTGTACATCAGGTTCTGCTCGACATCGAATTTCGGAATGCCGTACGGACAAGCGATCGTGCAGTTTTGGCAGCCGATGCACTTTTCTACCAGCGCGGACAGGACGGCGCCGTTATCCGCGATCTGGATCGCCTGTGCGGGACAGCTGCGGGCACAGGCAGGATTGACGCAGTGAAGGCACATGAGCGGGATGGTCTGCCGCGTGTGCAGCGGATCGACCTCCATCACGTAGTTACGGTTGCGGTTGTCATGCCCTCCGCATTGCGTGCATGCGGCCAGACAGCTGCGACAGCCGATGCAGTTTTCCATTTCGATATAAAGGACTTGTTTAGCCATGCTGCCGCTCTCCTTTTTCTAGCTTGATGATTTGAGCCGCACACGCCTTGAATTCTGGCATTTTGCTGTACGGGTCGAGGGCGGGATTGGTCAACAGGTTGATCGACTCCTCTTTGCCCCAGTGATACGCCACGAAAACGGTATCGGGACGGATCGCCGCGATCGTTTTCACCTGGTAGACCGCTTCCCCGCGCCGCGTTTTCAACAGAACGCGCTCGCCATGCTCGATGCCGTACTTCTTCGCCGTGTCCGGATGCACTTCCAGCAGCGGATCAGGATACATGGCTTTCAGGAACGGAATTCTGCGGGTCTGGTTCCCCGACAGGTAGTGGTACACGACGCGCCCAGTCGTCAGGCGCAGCGGGTATTCCCGGTCAGGCTCTTCTGCTGGGGGCCGGTAAGGCAGTGCGCAAATCTTCGCCTTGCCGTCCGGGTGGTAAAACTTCTTGTCGAGAAACAGATGGGGCGTGCCCGGGTCGCTCTCGTCTTTGCACGGCCAGAAGACGCCGTTGTTTTGATCGATTTTCTCGTAGGTAATTCCCGAATAGTCAGCTGTACCGCCTTTGGACACGCGGCGAAGCTCTGCGAAAATATCGGCTGGTCCTTTCATATACTCAAAGTATTGGCCCCTGCCCATCCGTTTGGCGATTTCGATCTGAATCCACCAGTCCGGCTTGGACTCCGCGTACCATTCCTGCGCCTGGCGGTGGCGGATGACGCGCCCTTCCAGATTGGTTGTCGTTCCGTCATCCTCTGCCCATGTGGTAGTCGGCAAAACCACGTCCGCGTATTCCGCCGACTCGGACATGTAGAAATCGACGCACACCATGAAATCCAAGCTTTTCAGCGCTTCACGCACATGGTTCTGGTTTGGCGCGCTGACCGCAGGATTGGAGCACAGCAGGTAGAGCGCACGGATAGTCTTGTCGAGCATCAGCCCGAACATCTCGTAGGCCGATATTCCTTTTTGCGGCATTTCCTCGACCGGAATGCCCCAAGCATCGGCGATTGCCTGGACGTGCTCGGGATAGTCCATCTTGCGGTAGCCTGGCAGCTGATCCGCTTTCTGTCCGTGCTCGCGGCCGCCCTGCCCGTTTCCTTGGCCGGTAAAGGTCGCCACGCCCGACTTGGGACGACCGATCTTGCCTGTCACCAACGCCATATTGGTATAGGCGGACACGTTGTCCGTTCCTTTGGATTGCTGCTCCACTCCGCGGCAGAACATGACGATCGCTTCCGGCGCCCGGCCGTAAATGTCCGCCGCCCGGATGATTTTCTCCACGGCGATGCCCGTGATGTCGCTCACGTATTCCGGAGTAAAGGAAGCGACCAGCTCCTTCGTCTCCTCGAAGCCGTTGGTGTGCTGGCTGATAAACGTCTCATCGATATGGCCGTTTTTGATCAGCAGGTGAAGCATTCCGTTTGCCAGCGCCAGGTCGGTGCCCGGACGCAGATCGAGGTGAATGTCCGCCCGGCGTGCCAGCGGCGTTTCGCGCGGATCGGCCACGATCAGATAACCGCCGCGGTTTTGCACCTCCCAGATGCGGAACATGCTGGTCGGATGACACTCGGATGCGTTGGAGCCTGCGATAAACAGGCAATCCGTCTCGTGCAAATCCGTCCACGGTACGGTCGAGCCTCGGTCAATGCCCAGACTGCGGTTGAAGCCTGCCGCTGCCGAGGACATACAAAACCGTCCGTTGTAGTCGATGTATCTCGTTTGCAGCCCTACGCGGGCGAACTTCCCAGTGAGGTAGCATTTTTCATTGGTCATCGATACGCCGGAATAGACCGACAGCGTATCTTTGCCGTAGCTGCCCTGCAGCTCCTTGAACTTGCTCACGATCAGGCTAAGCGCCTCTTCCCACGATGCCTCCTCGAAGCCTTCCAGCGTCCCCTTCAAGGCGGGGTTGCGCCGGATCAGCGGCTTGCGGATGCGATCCGGATGGTTGACCTGCTGGTATGCCGTCACGCCTTTCGGGCACATCTTCCCGAGATTGACGGGGAAGTCGTATCGCGGCTCCACACCGATGATTGTATTGGTCGTCGTATCGACTCGCAGATTCATCCCGCACTGCATGCCGCAATACGAGCAGTGCGTGCTGACCAGCTTTTCATTCGGATGTGTTTTGTTCTGGATTTCCTTGAAAAATTTATCCTTTTGCATGCTGATTCGTCTCCTCTGCAGGATTCATGTACGTCGGCATTCCCGTGAAACGGTAGATCCGATATTGGCGGCGGCAAGGCAGGCACAATTCAGCCAAGTGGAAGCCTTCTGCCATTTCAAATTCGATCTGGTTCTTCTGCAGGACATCGATGACATCCGAGGACTGTTCAACCGATACAAACTTGGTGCCGCACACCTTGCAGCACTTCATCTCCTGCTCTCCGTAATGCTCGCGGTAGTTTTTGGCGAAGACGCTCATCGGACGGAAAGGAATGTGCGCGAGCTTGCCAAACGGCAAATAGATCAGAGTCACAATCACGCAAAACTGGTGGACGATGCTGATGACCGGATGTCCGAAGCCGTGCAGGAACAGATTGCTCGCGGTCAGCATCAGGCCGGTAAAGCTGATGATGAGCAGCAGCAGAAGCGGCAGAAGATCGTAGGTAAATGTCTGCTCCGCACGTGCCTGCATGTTTTTCAGACGGCGATACAGCGCCATGCACACGCCGCCGATCACCATAAAGGCGGTAATATTAAGGGCGTTGTAGAAAAGAAAAGCGATGATGCCGTCTGCTTTGACCTTCATCACGTCCACGCCCATCGCTACGACGGTGTAGGTGCCGTTCTCCGGCATCGTGAAGTACATCCAACCAAAGACGAGCGGGAATGTCACGAACGCCGACAAGATACAGCCCCACCCGAGCAGAACGTGCTGCGTCCAACGGTACCAGCCGCGATTCCAGATGAACCGGTAGGTAGCCAGATGCTCCGTGGCGGTTTTTGCTGTGCTCTTGCGAAAGAGTTGTTTCATGCCTTTTTTCAAAATGATGTTGGTCGGCGGCCGATCCGCCCAAGCAGAGAACCGATAGACAAATCCTCCGACAAACACGAAGGTGCCCACCATATACCCGTATAGGGCGAGGTCTATGTGTGTAAACAAGCGGGACCCGAGATACGATGCAACAATCAGCGCGCAAATGATGAAAAACGTTCTCCTGGCCAGTTTGGATGCAAAAGCCTGTTTCATATTTCCTTCCTCCTCGAATCGCATTCCGTTCGATGTTGCTTTCATTGTAATTGCGCCAAGCGAGACCCATAGTGAGGTAAATCACAGTAAATACTAGTAATTTGTGAAAAGCCTTTTCTGTTCACATTTTCGTGATACAATGGTCGATGTTGTGCTTAGGGAGAACTAATCTAGGGGGAAAGTGAATGGCGAAAAACCTGACGTTTATCGAACAGGTTTCTTTGGATTTTGTGAATGTGCTGGAGACGTGCGGAACGAAAAAATGCATGCTTCCCGGCGCCGTACTGTTTTTAGACGGAGATCGCGCAGATCATCTGTTTCTCATAGAGTCAGGCCAAGTCAAAATTACGAAGACGACCTTGGATGGCAAAGAACTGACCCTCCAGGTATTCGGACCGGGAGAGCTGGTCGGCTTGTCCGGTCTTTTCGAGGAAAATGTGAGCTACACCTCAACCGGCAGCATGCAGGAGGCTGGCACGGTCAGCGTCATCACGCGCAGCTCCTTGGAAAAAATATTGATCCAGAACGGCCAGTTCTGCGTCGATTTCATGCGTTGGATGGCCGTGATGAACCGGAGAATGCAATCCAAGTTCCGTGACCTGCTGTTGAATGGCAAGATCGGCGCCCTCTACTCCACTTTGATCCGGATGTGCAACACCTACGGAGAAGAGAACGAAAACGGCATTCTCATCAATCTGTCCATGACCAACAAGGACCTGGCGCAGTTCATCGGGTTGACCCGGGAAAGCGTGAATCGCATGCTTTCCGAGCTGAAAAAGCTGAATGTCGTGGATCTGCTCCCGCAAGGCCACATCTTGATCAAGGATCTGGACTATTTAAAAGAAACCATCAACTGTGACGATTGCCCGCCTGATATTTGCCAGATGTAAGCCGGCTTAAGGCAAGCGGTCGTCCATATAGCTGCAGCGCCTCCCCTGCTCATGGGAAGGCGCTGCATTTGCTTTACGGGGTCATTTCCGCATGCACGGGACGAAGCTCCGTAAACATACCCGCATAATACTTCAGCTCTCCAGCTTCATCTTTGATTGCACTAATGGTCAGCCACTGCTGATACTCTTCTCCGTTTTTACGCCGGTTCGTAATTTCTCCCTGCCAAAAACCTTGGTTCTTGATTTCTCCCCACATCCTTTGATAAAAGGCGCTGTCCTGTCTTCCCGAACGCAAGATGCTTGGATTTTTGCCCAGAACCTCTTCCTTGCGATATCCAGTCACTTTCGAGAACGATGGATTCACGTCCTGAATGATGCCGCGCGCATCCGTAATCAGGATCGCTTCCCCGGTATTGTCGACAATCGTTTTGGCCACCTGCAAATTTTCCTGGTAATACATCCAGAACACCAGAACCAGACTGGCGAGCGCCACCTCCGACAAAGCCATGAATCCGATTGCGTAGTGACCCGTGATGCTAAAGAGAATCGAGAGCAGCAATGGCGGGAAGAATCCTCCCAGTCCGCCCATCGCAGAGACAATCCCGTTCACGATCCCGGCCTGCTTCGTAAAGTAGAGCGGAACCAGCTTGAAGATCGTGCCATTTCCCGTTCCCGCGCAGATCGCGATACCGAGGCAGCCAGCCGTGTACAGCTCGATGGTAGGCGAGAAGGACAGCACCAGCCCAAACAGGGTCAAGCCTCCGAATACAACCATCAATACCTTCAGTGGATTGTACCGGTCCCCCAGCCAGCCGCCGACAGGACGCAGGAACGTCGCCAGCGCGATAAATCCCGCCGTCCGCATCCCCGCATCGACTTTTTCCAGCCCGAAATGACTGACCAGAAAGCTCGGCAGGTACACCGTGAAGGCGACGAACGAGCCGAACGTAATGAAGTAAAACAGGCTCAGGAACCACAGTTTTTCATTGCGATAGACACCCTTGATTTGCTCTGTGACAGAAGTCGTCACCTTTTGCTCATGTTTATCACCGAAGAAAAAGTTCAATACCGCGAACAAGAGCAGCAGAATCATGTACAGCTGAACAGTTGAATGCCAACCGATTTCTTTGGCAATCACCGGAGCGAAGAACGTCGATACGGCTGTCCCGATGTTGCCGACACCGTAAATCCCGTTTACGATTCCGTGCTTCTCTTTCGGATAGTATTTGGGCAAGGACGTCACGCCGATAGAAAACACCGCGCCGCCGATCCCGAGGAAAAATCCTCCGATGATCAGGTTCGTCACCGAGGCCGCTTGACTGATAAAGTACACAGGAGCCAGCAGCAACAGAAAGCTGATGGAAAACAGCCATCTGGCACCGAATTTGTTCGTATAATAGCCGATCGGGATGCGCAAAACGGATCCGAGCAGAACCGGTATCGCGGTCACCCAGGCAACTTGACCCGGAGGAATTTTCAGCTCTTCATTGATAAAGGGCATCAGTGATGACAGGATCACCCAAACCATGAAGCCTACCACCAAACTCAACGTTTGCAGCGGTAATTGAAGCTTACGTATCATGGATAACATCTCCTTACACGTCTAGAGTAAGCCTAGCGTATAATACAAATCGCTCGCAGGTAGTGACGAACATCACTCGTGCAACAGCTCCTGGCGAAGGCTTCTACGACCGAAACATCTTCTGCAGCTGCTCCTTCTCCGCTTCGCTCAACAGCTGCTGCGCCATCGGGAACAGGACGTTTTCCTCTTTAAAAAAATGCTGGTTTAAAATTTCGAAGGACACGAGCAAATGGTTGAGCGCATCGCCCATGTTCGTTTCATATGTCTGCCTGCAGAGCTGCAAATGCTCTTTTGCCATTTCGTGCTCGTACTCCATGACTGCGATCGGCCCCATCTCGCGACCGATGTGCCCCGCCAGCATCGGAAACAGCCAGTCCTCCTCCCTCTTGGAGTGGACCGCCAGCGCCCGCTGAAAAGAAGACACCAAATCGTTCAGCTCAAAAGACCGCTCGCATGCGTCAGACTCCGTTGCCTGCTTCCACTCCTCCGCCCATGCTGTACACTCATTCATTCGCTCATTCAAATCACGATGCTCATCCATCAACCACTGCAGCGGCGGACAAAACGTTCGATTCCCCCCGAGCATGCTGCTCATTCCCATACATCCGGGTCGCCGTTTTTCCATCCCAATCCCTCCCGTAGCGATATCGCTTCGTTGTAATGATTCACTTCGTACACTCGACTCTTCCAAAACCAAACCAATAACGGTGTTCGAGGTCCATGATAGACCCTTTTTCAACGAGAAGTTGTGAAGTAAATCACCCGAGGGGAAATTTGCCACCGAGAAGTAACACTTGCTGTGATCGTAATCACTCCCTCATTTCCTCTCATCCTCTACAATCAAAAAAAACGGACCAGGGTGATGACACATGACCATTACTGATGTAAAAGAAGCATTTCTTGCCTGTGACTACCCTTTTTACAAGCAGTTAACGATAGAATGCAACGAAGCCGTCTGCATCCTCTACAGCCTCCACTCCAGCTGTCAAAAACCGATTACGCTGCAGCTCTCCACCCGCGACGCTCTCGTGCACCAAATCGCTGTGGAAATCATCAAACTGCGCTGCCTGGAGCTGCAGGTTCACCAAAACAACCTCGTCCAAAAAGCGAGCTAGCCCCTGCCTGAGCCGCTGCGAGACAATCCCGCGCGAATACAAAAAAGAGCCTCGGATTTCATGTCCGAGACTCTTTTTTCTTTACATGCCACCGTGAAACAGCCACACAGCTATTCCCAAAAACCACACCGCGCTTGCAATCTCCAGCATGCCGACCTGCATGGCACGAAGCCGAGGCTTGCGCAAAAGATACAGCATCTTCAAAATACCGGGCAGATAGAGCAGCAAGACTGGCAAAGGAACGGGAAGCAGCAGCGGCAGGAGCAGCAAGGCCGCATGATAAGCGATTCCTATGTAAGTAAACCGGATGTTGTTTCGTTCCCGAAATACAGATTTGACGAAAAAAACGCTCCCGATGAAGTACAGCACATTCAGCAGCATTCCAAGTGCCAGCTCTTCCACACCCGTTCCTGCTCCCGCCGCAGCCGCGTCTCCCAGCTTGGCGGCTAGCGGCAGCAGCATCGTGAACGCCACAATCGCGCATACATCGTTCCAAAAATCCCGCTCCCGCTTTTTCACAACAAACCACACAGACATGGCAAGAAATGGAATCATCCAGACGAGTGGCAGAAAGGCGGCGGGGTTCATGGCAAAAAGCGGGCCTCCCAGCAGTAGTCCCAGTATGCCAAATGTCGTCACTGTCGGCAAAGCTTCTCTTCCTTTTTGGGGCCTGCGCAAAACAGTGAGCGCCCCGTGCACGGCGAAATAGCCCACGACAAGAGCCCCTCCCATCAAAAGATGCTGCCAGCGTGCCTGCCCGATCGCGGTTCCCAGCAGGAAAGGAACCAGCATCATCGCCCATACCCCGTGCTCATGAGGAAGCAGGTACGTGACCTTCTGTGGTTTGAACAGCTTGGTTTGCATGGAAATCATTCCTCTCACCGTGCAGGTGTAATCAGGCGCTTTGCCTCATCCCGCTGTGTTTACCATGATTTTCGCTACCTGTGTCAGGCGACCGTAAAACAGATCGCGCGCCAATCCATCCAGCCCGATTTCATCCATCGCCTCTTTCATGCAGGCCAGCCACGCCTCTGCCCTTTGCGGTGTAATGGGGAACGGCAAATGACGCATGCGCATGGCTGGCGGGCCGAATTCCTCGCTGTACAGGAGTGGACCTCCCAAAAATTGAGTCAGAAACATCCGCTGCTTCCTCATGATTTCTTCCATCTCCACTCCGAATAACGG
Source organism: Brevibacillus nitrificans (assembly GCF_003710965.1). Taxonomy (NCBI): domain Bacteria; kingdom Bacillati; phylum Bacillota; class Bacilli; order Caryophanales; family Paenibacillaceae; genus Brevibacillus; species Brevibacillus nitrificans. Next base: position 301,871 of record NZ_RHHU01000005.1, read on the forward strand.
AGCCAGCTCGGGATGCTGATACACTCGGGGGTAAAAAGCGGCCACCAGCCTCGTCACCGTCTCTTCGCCACCGACCAATTCATAGAGCGTTGAAAATACAGGCTCTGTCATGAGTAACCCTCCACTTCCGTTTTCTATAGTTCTACTTTACCCGGAACCACGCCCGCTTGTATGTGACTAGAATCACTTTCCCATATTTTGTATTTTCGTCACAATCCGTGTGATGTTGCTCACACCTTTCCCCTGGCGATCCCGTTATACTCAAGGCGAAATCTGAATCATGAAGGAGTGGAAGAAATCATGTTTTGCTACCAATGTGAACAGACTCCAACGGGCGGCTGCAAAGTGATCGGCGTTTGCGGAAAAAATGAAGAGCTTGCGAGTATTCAGGATACGATTATTTTTGCCTTAAAAGGAATTGCCGCCTACGCGACCCATGCCCGCCAGCTGGGCTATATCGACCCGGAAGTGGACGGGATTACACAGGAAGCGCTTTACTTTACCTTGACCAACGTGAATTTCAACCTGAACGAGCATTTGCAGATGGCGATGAAGGTAGGTTCAGCAGCGATTAAAGTGATGGAGCTGCTGGATCAGGCTCATACGAAGCACTTTGGCATTCCGCAGCCCGTCACTGTCTCCCAGAACAAGATCGAAGGAAGATGCATTGTCGTTACCGGGCACAACCTGTTTGCCCTGGAAGAGCTGCTGAAACAGACAGAGGGGAAAGGCATCAACATCTACACCCACTCGGAGATGCTCCCTGCTCACGGTTATCCGGAGCTGAGAAAGTATGCGCATCTCAAAGGCAATATCGGAAAGGCCTGGTACGACCAAAGAAGACTGTTTGAAGAATTCCCCGGCGCCATTCTCGCCACGACCAACTGCGTCATGCCGATCAAGGGCAGCTACGCCGACCGCTTCTTTTCCTATGAGATCGCTGGTTTGGAGAACGTCACCAAAATTGAGCACGACGACTTCTCACCGCTGATCGAAAAAGCGCTGTCTCTGCCCGAAGTATCCATCGAATCGGAGCAGACGCTGACGACAGGGTTCCACCACGAGACCGTGCTGGGAATCGCACCGGAAATCGTTCAGGCGGTGAAGGCTGGCAAAATCAAACGCTTCTTCGTGATCGCAGGCTGTGACGCGCCAGGCAAAGGCGGCGACTATTACCGCGAGCTCGCGACCTCCCTGCCTCCCGAAGCAGTCATTCTCACGACGTCCTGCGGCAAGTTCCGCTTTAACGATGTCGATTACGGTACAGTGCCCGGCACGGACATCCCGCGGTACATCGACCTGGGGCAGTGCAACAACTCTGTCTCGACCATCAAAATTGCTGCAGCTTTGGCAGAAGCGTTCGAGTGCGAGGTGAACGAATTGCCTGTCAGCATCGTCCTCTCCTGGTTCGAGCAAAAAGCAGTCGCGATCCTGCTCGGTCTGTTCAGCCTCGGCATCAAAGACATTCGCATCGGTCCGAAGCTGCCCGAGTTCATCCAGCCGGGTGTCCTGCAAGTCCTGCAAGATCTGTTTAACATTCAGCTCATTGGCGATGCCCAGGAAGATATGAAGCAAATGCTGGGGATGCCTGCTCATTAAACACCGACGAGAGAATCCGCTTACTGCGACTGGTGCAGAAAGCGGGTTCTTTTTTTCGCCCAGGCGAAGCTTTCCCCCCAAAAAATCCATCCATACGCAAGTTTTTTCCTGCCCACGCCCCCACCCTATGTCCATGCTTCTCGCAAAATTTGTCCATGGACAGCCACGCCTTTTTTCACTCAACTGGACAAGAATCCACGCCAAACATTCCCTTGCTTAATAAAGTATACTACCCTGATTTGTAGTAAAAATCAGGATAACTCACTTACTTTAAGGAAGGATTTGCTCATGGGCAAACGTTGTGAAAAATGCGACTCCAAAAACGATGAACAGCATGATGAATCAAAATCAAGATGTACCGGTTGCATCTGCCAAATCTTGTGGCAACTATTGAAACAGAGCGAAGCAAATTTTAGTGGTATAGAAGTCACCCAACAGTTTTTGCTCATTCAAAAAGGGAGCTCCAAACCGCTGTCTCTGGATGGGACGGGCACTCCGACTGTCTTTACTTTGAAAAAATTCCACCCCAAAAACGACTGTGTCGTCTTCACTTTCGTCGAATCGAACGGTAACTCGTCGTCAATCGCACAGACGCTCATCATCAATTGCCGCGATCTTTCCGGGATTGCCAGTGTACAAATGGTTCAGCCAAATCCGGAGCTAGGCAACCGGATTTATGTGTCCAACGCGAACGATGGCACTGTCTCGGTGATCGATGGTGATACCAATACGGTCATTGCCGTGGTTCGATTGGGATTCGCGCCGTCCCCAAGGGGTGTAGGGGTCAATCCCTCGACAAACCTCATTTACGTGGCAAATACGATCGGTAACAATGTTTCTGTGATTAATGGAAATACCAATACGGTTCTCACCACGATTCCGGCAGGTGCTTTCCCTTCTGGGGTGGGAGTCAACCCTTCTACCAACCGCATCTATGTGGCCAACACGGACAGCAACAACGTCACGGTGATTAACGGAAATACCAATACCGTAATCGCTACCATTCCGGTGGGGAGCCAACCCGAAGACGGGGTGGGGGTCAATCCTTCCACCAACCGCATCTATGTGGCCAACTCCCAAAGCAACAACGTTTCCGTAATTGATGGGAATGCCAATGCCGTGATTGCCACGGTTTCAGTGGGAGCCGCGCCTTCTGCAGTGGGAGTCAATCCGAATACGAATCGAATTTATGTAGCGAACTTCAACAACGGCAATGTCTCGGTCATTGACGGAAACACCAACACGGTCATTGCCACCATCACTGTAGGTGCTGGTCCGGCTGGTATTGGAGTCGACCCGACCACCAACCGGATTTACGTCGCAAATAATGAAGGTGACACTGTGTCGGTGATTAACGGAGGCAACAACTCGGTGATTGCTACGATTCCCGTTGGAGACAGTCCGCAGGGGGTAGGAGTGAATCCAGACACAAACCTGATTTACGTAGCAAACAACTTCAGCAATAATGTCTCGGTGATTAACGGAAGCACCAACACGGTAGTCGCCACGGTTTCGGTGGGCAATGTTCCGGAAGGTGTGGGGGTCCTACCGGGTTAATTCCGAATACGTAGGTTCATTTGAATAAAAGAAGGCTATCCCCAAGTAGATCAACTACGTAAGGATAGCCTTCTTTGTCATTTCTATCTTACAGTCCGAAAGATACGAACTTCGTTTCCAAATACTCATCCATTCCGAAGTGACCGCCTTCGCGACCGATTCCGCTCTCTTTAAAGCCGCCGAATGGTGCTTGCGTTTGCGTTGGCGAGCCGTCGTTGATGCCGACGATGCCGTACTCCAGCAGCTCAGCCATACGGAAGCAGCGGGAATTGTCGCGCGTGTACACGTAAGCTGCAAGTCCATAGCGCGTATCGTTAGCCTGTTTTACCACTTCTGCTTCATCGGTAAAGCGAACGATTGGCACTACCGGACCAAAGGTTTCTTCGTAGGAGATTTTCATTTCATCCGTTACGTCGGTGATGACAGTTGGTTCGCAGTAGAAGCCTTTCGCATAATCCCCCTCGGTCATGCGTGCTCCACCGAATACGACCTGACCGCCTTTGCCTTTTGCGTCTTCGATGTGCTCCAGAACCTTGTTCAGTGCACGTTCGTTGACGAGTGGACCGATTTCAGTTTCTTTTTGACGACCGTCGCCTACCTTTGCCTTTTTCAGACGCTCAACCAGCTTCTCTGTGAAAGCATCTGCTACATCGGCATGCACGTACAGACGGTTGGTGCAAATGCACATTTGACCGGAGTTGCGGAATTTGCTCTCAAACAGACCTTTTACCGCTTCATCCAGATCCGCATCAGCAAATACGATGAACGGGGCATGACCGCCCAGCTCCATGCTCACGCGCTTCACTTGCTTCGCTGCACCTTCCATCAGGAGCTTCCCTACGCGAGTGGATCCAGTGAAGCCGATTTTGCTGAGCTTCGGATTGTTGATGAACTCATCGCCGATTGCTTCCGGTTTTCCGATGACGAGGTTTACGACACCTTTTGGAAAGCCAGCTTGCTCGATCAGCTCAAACAAGCGGATGGCAGACAACGGTGTGCTTTCAGCTGGCTTCAGCACGACTGTGCAGCCTGCCGCAAGCGCTGGAGCGATTTTGCGCGCTACCATGTTCACCGGGAAGTTCCAAGGAGTGATGGCACCCACCACACCGACTGGCTGGCGCAGAACCATGATGCGTTTGTTCGCTACCGAAGATGGGATGGTTTCGCCGTATACGCGCTTCGCTTCCTCAGCATACCAGACGAAGTTGTCAGCTGCGCCGAGCACTTCCCCTTTGGCTTCACCGAGCGGTTTTCCCATCTCAGCGGAGATCAGACCAGCCAGCTCATCGCGGTGGCTTTTTACGAGCTCAGACAAGTTGTACAGATACTTGGAGCGTTCACGTGCTGTCAGGCGAGACCAAGTGCCAAATGCCTCATGTGCTGCATCGATTGCTTTTTTGGCTTCGCGGCCGTCCCCAAAAGAAACGGACCCGACGGATTCTCCTGTTGCTGGGTTGATGATCTGAAGGAACTCTCCGCTTTCAGCAGATACCCATTCCCCATTGATATACATTTGCTTGCTCTCTCCCATGACACTCGCTCCTCTCAATTCCTTTAATAGATTGGTTTTAGAGCCTCAAACGGATTTTTGCAGTGCTTGCAATACAAAATACTGCGGCAGGCTGCGGGTCCAAACAAGTTTTCAATCGTTGTATACGGAGAATCACAGTAAGGACAGGTCACTTCCCATGTATCCCCTGGTTGAAAGCCAACTGGTGGCGGGGCGATGCCGAAGCTCTTCAATTTATCTCGGGCATCCAGCGCGATCCGATCGGAAGTCCAGGCAGGGTCGTAGACAAAACGCACCTGTACTTCGTTGATCCCTTCCCCTTCCACCAGTTTCTCTGAGATGTTCTTCTTCATAATTTCCAGAGCGGGACAGCCGACAAAGGTAGGCAGAACTTCTACGTAAGCGACGCCGGATTCTACCTTCACCTTGTGAATCATGCCCATTTCCACCATGCTAATCACTGGGATCTCTGGATCTTTCACTTCCTGCAGCAGCTCCCAGCATGTCGCCTCTTGATGTTCGTGAACGTGCTCATTTCCTTGCGCCATGCAGATCACTCCTTTTTATTGCCATCGTCCTCGCTCGCCGTTTTCTTACCAGCTTGCTGCCGGATCGATGCGGTATACCTCAGACAGAGTAGCCAATGCTTGTGTCAGATCAGCCGTGTGCTCCCCGGCGCGGCCACGCTCCACAGCTGCTCCCGGCTCACCCGGCCAGCTCAGACCAGCCGCTTCAAAAATAGCCTGGGTTTCTTTGAGCCAAACCTCGCGAAGAGTTGCCTCTTCTTCAATCAAACCACAGCCCGTGATCGAAGCTGCATTCGGACCGAGATCGCTCAGCTCTCCTGCGTCGCTCCATACTTTTGCGATCGCTGCTTCCAGTCGTGCGCGAGCATCCGGTGTGCTGTTTGCCAGCTGCTTCAGCCATACTTGCCAGTGCATCAAATGGTAGCGATGCTCGGTCAGCATTTTGCGGCTGATCAGCGTGAGTGGAGCATAGGATGATTTCAACAGTGACTCCAGTCTTGCTTTTTTGTGCAAGCCGTAAATATAGCTGCGTACGATTGCGTAAGCCCAGTCATAATGAGGGTCGTCGTTGTATCCCCCAGCACCGTTTTGGCGCTCAACCAAAATAGCGTTGCGGAAAGCAGATGCCTCGCGAAGCTGCGCCAGGTCGTCCGCTTTGCCTACACCGAGCTCCTCGAGCATTTCGTAGTACATCACCGCGTGTCCCATCATATCCTGAGCCATGGAGGAAAACGCTACATCTTCTTCAATATGCGGCGCAAGGCCGAGCCATTCCGACCCGCGGTAAGCCAAAATAAAATCGTCATCGGCAAGCTGGAAGAGAAGATCAACCAAGGCTTGCGTAAACTCCTGATTTTTCAAAGCTTCTTGTGCTGTTTCTACTTGTAGAAGTTCGCCCATGATCATGTTCCTCCTTCTTAGCTGCCACTTTTGGTGTTGTGCTGTGCCTCGTACTCTTCTTTATGACGGCGCCATCTGCCTTGCAAATCACCGTAGCCTTTTGTCTCCCGATAGCTCTTGTTGTCAAGACGCTCCAGGAAAGGACGCTCCTCTGGCGGCAGTCCGTGGATGTCGTCTCGTTTGACCACCCACAGGTTAAAACAAGGCTCGCGGCGCAAGAAGTTTTCCCGTGCCATGGAAAGCGCGACTTCCGCATTTGGTGCCAAGAGACTAAATTGGTGTACAAATGAGGCGCTTACCGTTTTTTGGCTAAACACTTCATAGATGACAAAGTCCTCGTTGTTGGTTTGGTTACTCATCGCACTCACCTACCCTACTTGGCGGCCATACGACAGAATCGCATCGCGCACCCATTTGGTTTCTTCATAGGACATTTCACGCAAGTGCAGTCGGTGGGCAGAACGTGGGCCTTTTCCTTTGACAATCTGCTTGAATTCTTCCCAATCTGGCTGCTGGTAAATCCATTTATCCTCTGCTTCATCAAAGTAGATCGTTTCATCCGGAACGGTAAAGCCAAGGTGGAAGATGCGTGGCAAATACTTCTTCAAGAAGATTTGGCGCAGCTCCTCGTTGGTTTGCGAACGGATTTTGTAGCGCATGTTCGACGCTTGGTTACTGGTGATGTTGCCGTTCTCAGGCGGTCCGAAGAACATCAACAGGGATGGCCACCAGCGCGTGATCGCTTCCTGCAGCATTTGGCGCTGCTCTTCTGTACCCTCCGCCAGCTCCAGTACGATGCTCTCCCCGTGCTGTGCATGGAATTTCTCCTCCGCACAGATCCGGTGCAGGGCACGTGCATAAGGTGCGTAGGAAGTATCCAGCGACATGGATTGCGTAATGATCGCAGCACCGTCAACGAGCCATCCGATCACACCCGCGTCCGCCCATGTAGGCGCTTCCATGTGGAACACATTATGAAATTTCAAGCGGCCTGCGAACAGATCTTGCATGATGTCCTCACGCGTTTTACCCAGTGGAGCAATCAAGTCCTCAGCGACACGCAAGAGCAGCTGTCCGTGTCCCATCTCATCCTGTACCTTTGCCATGATGGCCAGCTTGCGGCGCAGGGTGGGAGCTTTCGGTACCCATTCCTTTTCAGGCAATGCCCCCATGATCTCGCTGATTCCGTGCATGGAAATCAGTTTGACCAATTGGTTACGGTAATCGTCAGGCATCCAGTCATCCGCTTCGATTTTTTCACCGCGGTCAATTTTCGCTAAAAACGCTTCCAATTTGGCATCTTCTGTCAGATCCGAATGTTCCAACTGTGTATTCATGGTGAAGACCTCCTTTACGTTCATCGCTTGTCTATGGCACATAATTTATAATACGTTTTTATAACGTTATAATAACATAACGTCATACGATTCCGCAATAGGTGTAATCGTTTTCAAGCTTTACGATTTATTCCATTCTCCCTGTAGACATCGCGGTTTCCCTCAGTTGTTCCGCCATTTTCCGCAGCTGCTGCATGACTGCATCCAGCTCTTGGATACGTGTGGACTGCTGCAGACTGTGATTCATCGTTTTCTCCATTTCGCCAGTGACGGTGCCTACCAGCTCGTTCATTTCATCCAAAATGCGAAAAATGCTCTTGGCCGACGTCGAAGTCGTCTGGGAAAGCCTACGGATCTCTTCCGCCACGACGGAAAAACCCCTTCCTGCTGTTCCTGCCCGTGCTGCTTCCAGCACCGCATTCAACCCCAGCACGTTGGAGCGAGTCGAGATGTCGCGAATGAGTTGATTGATTTGAGAGGTTTCGGCGATCTTCTTTTCCATCGTTACGGCGGTATCGGACAAGATATGACTTGCTTGTGCCAGATCGTTCGCCTCTTTTGCCAGGCTTTCTGTATGCACGGCAATATTTTCGAGCGCCCCCGTCAAGTTTTCAGCCAGTGCGCGCAGCTGGTCTTCTCGATCTGTCGTCACGCCGGTAGCCAGGCACCCGACCACCTGGCCGTTTTCTACGATTGGATACCCTACCGCAATATAGGGCATCCCGTACACCTCTTTGCCAATCTTACGCACGACTCTGCGATTCTCTGCTACCGCCGTCGCATTGATACTCCCCGCCCGGAGCTGATCGCCAACCTTGATCCCCAGATTCAGATCGGATGCGGGATAGTATGCCAGAAATTTCTCCCTGTCCGTCACCCCTACCATGCAATCGAACAAGAAAGCTTTTTGCAAAATCGGAGCTGCCATCAGCACGCTATTTAACAGGGACATACTCATTCCTCCTGCGAATGTGATAGGAAGGCGTGGACAAAAACAGCCGTTCTTCCCGCATCTGTCCGTTGCGGAAAGAACAGCCGTCTTACCCTTCAGCCTTGTCGTTCTTTATTTGAGAATCTGAAATTTTCCATCCTTGACTTCGACCATGATCATGCTGTCCTCCGTAAGACCGTTGTGATCTTCTGCAGAGAACACGAATTCACCAGTTACCCCGACGTACTTCACTTTTTCCAGGACCTCATTCAGCTTGGACGCATCGCCGCCTGCCTGCTTCAATCCTTCGACCATCAGGTTCAAGCCGTCGTAGCCATAGCCTGCAAAACCGTCTGGCTCTACATTGTAAGCTGCCTTGTACCCGTCTACGAATTTTTTCACGATGGCTGCCTGTGGATCGTCCGCTGCGATTTGGTCAGGAACCAGCAGCTTGCCCGCTACCATCAGGACACCTTCGCCAGCATCGCCGACGAGCTCGAGGAACTTGCTGTTCGCGGAACCATGGGAGCTGATGATCGGAATGCTCAGGTTCAACTGCTTTGCTTCTTTTACAATCGTCGCAGGTCCTGGGTTCGTTCCCGCCACGATCAGGGCTTGTGCATCGGTTCCTTTGATCTTCGTCAGCTGAGAGCTCATGGACGGATCTTTGGTTCCGTATTTTTCTTCGGCTACGATCGTGATTCCATACTCAGGCGCGTATTTTTGCAGCTGCTGTGTCCAACCGCTGCCGTATGGGTTGCTGTCGTTGAGCAAGGCGATTTTCGTAATGCCTTTTTCTTTCAAGTATTTATAGATGCGCTTCGTTCCGTGCACGTCCGTGTGTGGGGTTTTGAAGATGCCTGCACGAACCGGATTGGTCATCTGATCAGCCGCTGCCATCGAGATCAGAGGAATTTTTTCCGCTTGGGAAAATTCCGCCATTCCCAGGGAAGGACCGCTGCCCGAGGAACCGAGCAAAGCCACGACTTTTTCCTTGGAAACCAGCTTCTTGACTGCTTTTACCGCTTCTGTATTGTCGGATTTGTCATCTTCAAAAACGACCTCGACTGGACGGCCATCTACACCGCCTGCGCCGTTAATTTCTTTCACCAGCATCTCTACTGCCTGCTTCTCAGGTACACCGAGCGGGCTGTTTGGACCCGTCAAGGAGAACACGGCACCCAGCTTAATCGGTTCTTTGCCGCCTGCTGCACCTGCTTCTGCTGCCGGCTTGGCACCGCCTCCACAAGCGCTGAGCAAGACCATGGAAGCGAGTGCGATGGGAAAGAGCCACTTCCTCGATTGATTTTTCTTCATGAATAATCCCCCTATCATTTTTCTTTTTCTATTGTCCAACCGCATCATGGGAATGTCCCAGATAGGCTGATTGCACACGCGGATCGTTGCTGATTTTTTCAGCTGAGCCTTCCAGCATGACGACTCCCGTAGAGAGCACGTACGCTCGATCGGAAATCGCCAATGCAGCTCGGGCATTTTGCTCGACCAAAAGAACCGTTGTCCCCCACTGGGAGCGAATCTCCTGCACGATCGTCAAAATTTCTTTGGCGATGAGCGGTGCAAGACCTAGGGAAGGCTCGTCCAACAGCAGCAGCTTCGGCCTGGAAAGCAGCGCTCTGCCAATTGCCAGCATTTGCTGCTGACCTCCTGACAACGTCCCTCCCAGCTGCCATTTGCGCTCCGCCAAGATGGGGAAGCGTTCGTACACCGTCTCCATTTCTTTGGCGATGTCTCGCTTGCTTGTCTTGGGCATTCGATGAGAGGCGCCCAGCCACAGATTGTCTTCGACGGTCAATGTGGAGAATATCTGTCTGCGCTCAGGCACATGCGCCATTCCCCTCGCCACAACCAGCTCGGCCTGCACGCGGGTAATGTCCTGATCGCGGAATTGTACACTTCCCTCTTTGGCATCATGCAGTCCGCAGATACAGTTGAGCAGTGTCGTTTTACCCGCTCCGTTTGAGCCGAGGAGCGATACGATTTCTCCCTCGTTTACTTGCAGGTCGATCCCGTGCAGGACTTCGACGGGTCCATATCGCGCCTTCATGTTGCCAACTTGCAATATCGCTTTTCCCATCTCTTCACCCCCGACTCTCTACCTGTTCTTCTGTTCCGAGATATGCGGCAATCACACGCGGATTTTCCTGGATTTCACGCGGGGTTCCTTCCGCAATTTTACTGCCTTGATCCAAAACGACGATGCGATCGGCGATGGTCATAATCATGTCCATATCGTGCTCGACGAGAAGAATTGCCGTTCCATTTTCACGAATCTCCTGGAACATGCGGCTCATCTCTGCCGTCTCGGTATGATTGAGTCCGGCAGCTGGTTCATCGAGCAGCAGCAGCTTTGGCTCCGCTACCATCGCACGGGCGATTTCCATCAGACGAAGCTTCCCGTAAGGCAGGCTGCCCGCTTGTGAGGAGGCTAGCGAAGAGAGCCCTACCTTTTCCAGCCACGCATGCGCCCGCTCCTGCATCGTCCGCTCTTCCCGCCTAGCAGTCGTCAAGCTCATTCCGCAAGAAAACAAACTCGAATGCGTCTTGGTGTGCATTCCTACCATCACGTTTTCCAGAACCGTCATATCGTCAAAGGTCTGCAGGTTTTGGAAGGTTCTCGTAATTCCCAATTTGGCGTATTCATATCCAGGTACGCGGGTCATTGGCTGGTTGGCAAAACGAATTTCTCCCTCAGACGGTGGGATGACACCGGACACCATGTTGAGAACCGTACTCTTCCCTGCGCCGTTTGGACCAATCAGAGCCAGAATCTCTCCCTGCTTCACCTCAAAATCGACGTGATTCACAGCGCGTACGCCGCCGAAATCTCGAGAAAGGTCTTGTACAGTCAGCAGTGTCGTCATATGGCAGCCTTCCTTTCCACCCGCTGTTCTGCATTGGCAGCGGCTTTTTTGGCCTGTGCTTTTTCATACAGGGAGCGGATCCGCGGTACCAGTCCCTCCGGCATGAACATCACGATCAGCACCAAAATGCCCCCGAACACAATCGTATCGACGTCCCCTTGCAAGCCTGGGACTACCTCGCTCAGCATCACGAGTCCTTCACTGATAAAGCCGATGAGCAGTGTTCCGATCAAAGCTCCCCAGATGCTCGTCATGCCGCCGATGACCACCATCGTCAAAAACTTGATGGACTCATGCATGCCAAATGGCTGCGGATCGAGAATCCCCATGTAGTGCGCATACAGACCACCGGAGATTCCGGCAAACATCCCGCTCACGACGAAGGCATTCAGCTTGAATTTTCGTACATCGATACCCATGGACGTAGCGGCAACCTCGCTTTTATGAATCGCCCGGAACGCCCGTCCGATGCGGGAATGCATCAGGTTCAGCGAGAAGAGCAGCACGCAGGTAACGATTCCCCAGATCAGGTAGTACATCGAAAGCTCGCTTTCTCCGAAAAAGGGAACCTGCGGGATGCTGATCATGCCGCTTGCTCCGCCCGTGACCGGCTCCCACTCTTGTATGCCGATCTGGACAATGTAGCCGAAAGCGAGAGTCGCCATCGCCAGGTAGTACCCCTGCAAGCCGGCAATCGCCCTGCCCAGGATAAAGGCAAACACAGCCGGAACAATCGCAGAGGCTACCAAGCCTATCAGCGGGGTCAACCCGTATTTGGTCGTCAGAACCGCCGACGTGTAGGCACCGATTCCCCAAAAAGCTGCTTGTCCGAGTGAAATCTGGCCCGCCAGACCCATTACCAGGCAAAGTCCAATGGCGACGATGGCTTGCAATCCGATGATGATTCCAACCGAGCGGTAATACTCATCCGGCATGACAAACGGAAAAATGATCATGAGTGCCAGGTAGATCCCTAAGCTTTTTCCCCACTTCTTCGTCAGTTGTTTCATCATAGCCCTCCTTTCCCTACGCTACGTTCTCCAAAGATGCCGGACGGCTTGACCAAAAGCATCACGATCAACACCAGAAAAGCAATGGCGTCTTTCATACCGGAGCTGACGTAGCCTGCCCCGAGCGATTCGACGATCCCGAGAATAAAAGCGGCTACCGCTGCACCGAGTGGATTTCCCAGTCCTCCGAGAATAGCAGCTGAGAAACCTTTGATTCCGAGCAGTACACCGATGTCGTACGAGGTCACGCTGAGCGGTGCAATGACAATACCGGCAATGGCTCCTGTCGCACCGCTGATCCCAAAGGCGAGCATGCTCATTTTCGCGGGGCTGATCCCCATCAGACGAGCTGCCATCGGATTGACAGAACAGGCGTTGATCTTTTTCCCGAGCATGGTCTTGTCCATCAAGTACCACAGCAGGAACAGCACAATCAGTACAGCCGCGAGAATCCATACGCTTTGCTGAGCGATATTGACGCCCCCGAGTGAAAGCGGCTGGTTGCTGGTAATCGGATCGAGAGAGTAGGCATCCTTGCCCCAGATCAAGCTCGCCAAACCGCGGATCAGGGTGGATATCCCGATGGTCAAAATGATCAAGCTGATCGGGCTTGCCTTTTTCACGTAAGCGATTACATATTTCTGCATCAGCACCCCGATCAATGTGACGATGAGGATCGCCAGAAAAGCCGCCAGAGCGTACGGGACATTCATGCCGATCATGGCAACGGTGACCATCCCTCCCAGCATCAAGAATTCTCCCTGTGCCAGATTGATCACTTTGCTGACGTTGTAGATCGTGATAAAACCTACAGCGACGATGGCGTAGATGCCTCCACTAACCAAACCGTTTGCGACGTACTGCAAAAGCTCCGTCATAGTCGTGATGTACCCCCTCAAAATTCAATCTTTCTACATTTCCCCATATAAAACGCTTACATTTAATAATATGGAAATATAACGAATAATTGGAAAAGCCCTAGCATCTACTAGGGCGTTTCTGGTGTACAGCTTGTGCCTTGTTTATACTGGCGCAGCCTCATACACGGTTTCAAAGAAACGAACGGCCCCGGGATTTAACAACTGATAGTAGTTTTGGAACAGCTTGTCCGCTTCTTTGCCTAACCATAGCTCTGGCAGTAATTCCTGTGGCAAATCAGGGTCGATAAACAAAAATTTGCGATACTGATGGACCAGCTTCGTTTTGTTCACAAAGCACAGGCTATCAGGAACTTCCTTCTTTTCGCGAATTCTCTCTTCCAGCTCTTCGTACTCGGCTTGGTAGCTGTCGATGAACTCTTTGTACTTCGCATTGATCTCATCGATATTCCAGCATTTCTGCACCAGCTGTTTGGGATCGCGCAAGCCAACATGCTCAGCGGCAAACACTTCCACGTACTCGGTGATCTCTTGGGTCTCCGTCAGCTCCTGAATCGCTTCCCGCAGATTGTTCGGACTGATCCATGTGCTCGTCGTCAGCATGCCGAAGCCCATATAGCCAAGCTCCTTGCGCAGTTGATCGCGCAGTGCCCTGCGCTCCTCGGGAATGTTGTAGCTGACCATGCACCACTTGCCATCCCAAGCGCTCGATTCTACTTTGTAGATCCTCGCTGCCGCCTCCTCCAGCCGTTTCTTGCCGCGTTCGGATACGGAATAAAAGCTGCGATTTCCTACCTTCCGTGACTCCAACCAGCCTTGGCGAAGCATCCGAGATATCGCAGCGCGAACAGCTGGCTCTGACAAACCGAACTCTCCCATGAGTTTGGTCAAACTGCCGATCCAGATTTCACTGCCGTAATGGCGGACGTATTCCCCATAAATCGTAAACAGCATGGATTGTGGCTTCACTTTTCTTCTACCCCCAGATCGATTCATCACTCACTGATGAGAAATTGTATCACATTCTTTGCCTATGCGTGAATCGATCCAGGTTATATAACGAAATAATTATATAACGCTTTTCTCACGTCATTATATTAAAACGTTTACGAAGAGTCAATCAATTCTGGTTATTTTTTTCGTCGATTTCCGCTTGAAGTTTCTGGAATCGACGATGCATGTCTTCCTTGTTGAAAATCGCTTGTGTAAACAGTCCTACTCCGACGCGGTTGCAGGAGGTGTCTGCCGTTACCTCGCAGACAACCCGCTTCGCCGTCACTTCCACGCAAACGGCGCGAAAGGTAACCTTTTGCCCTGCCACAGCTGGCCCGACATGCTTGACCTCAATGCCAAAACCGGAGCCTTCCTCATGCTCTTCCAAATGGGGAAGCAGGACGTAGCGCCCCGCTTTCTCCATGTAGTAAATCATGCTGACCGTCGACAACACGGGATGAATGACTTCGCCGTCAAAGACAGGGAACATTTCTTCTGTGACCGTCACAGTGAATTCCGCTGCCGTCCCTGGCTGCAGTTCCTTTTTCATAGCAGCAACCTCCTGTCCGGTCGATCCTTACACGCGCTCGATAATCGTCGCGATCCCTTGGCCCACGCCAATGCACATCGCAGCTAGGCCGTAGCGAGCATCGCGGCGCTCCATCTCATACAGCAGGGTGGTAAGAATACGCGCACCGCTTGCGCCAAGCGGGTGCCCCAGTGCAATCGCGCCGCCGTTTACGTTTACCAGCTCAGGATTCACGCCAAGCTCACGCACACTAGCCACTGCCTGTGCGGCGAAGGCTTCGTTAAATTCGAACAAATCGATCTGATCAATCGTCAGCCCAGCCTGCTTCAGCGCCTTGCGAGTAGCTGGCACGGGTCCGATCCCCATCACAGATGGATCTACACCGGCTACGGCAGAAGCAACGATGCGTGCACGCGGCTTCAAGCCAGCTTCCAGGGCAGCTTCCTGATCCATGATCAGCATCGCGCATGCCCCGTCATTAAGACCGCTGGAGTTTCCGGCCGTTACGGTACCATCTGCCTGAAAAGCTGGTTTCAGCTTTTGCAGCTGCTCGATGGTCGTCTCTGGACGCGCATGCTCATCGCGCTCAAACACAGTGACATCGCCTTTGCGTCCACGAATTTCCACGGGAACGATTTCCGCTTCCCATTTGCCTTGCTCCAGTGCTTTCGCATAGTTTTGCTGGCTGCGCAGCGCAAATTCATCCTGCGCTTCGCGGCTGATTCCGTACTGCTCCGCTACTTTCTCAGCTGTTTCACCCAAACTGATCGGCGGGTACATTTCTTTCATCTTATCGTTTACCAGGCGCCAGCCCAGTGTCGTATCGACCAATTGCTGATTTCCCCGCTGAAACGCAGTGCCCGGCTTCATCATTACCAGCGGAGAGCGAGTCATGCTCTCTGTGCCTCCCGCGATGTAGACCTTGCCTGCACCTGCTTTGATCGCAAATGCACTCTGGTTGACCGCTTCCAGTCCGGAACCGCACAGACGGTTTACTGTGACACCCGGTACTTCCACTGGCACGCCAGCCAGCAGCAGGGACATACGCGCTACGTTGCGATTATCCTCGCCTGCCTGATTCGCGCAGCCGAAAATGACATCGTCAATCGATGCGGGATCAATAGCGTTGCGCTCCAAAAGCTTGCTGATTACATGTGCTCCGAGATCGTCCGGACGCACGTCTTTGAGGGCTCCCCCAATGCGGCCAATCGGTGTCCGTACAGCATCGATAATTACAGGTGTATTCATCTATGGCTCCTCCATCCTGTCCAAGGTTTTCTCCAATCCGTTCTACAACGCTTCTACCAATGTCGCCAGCCCTTGCCCTCCACCGATGCACAGGGAAACAACCCCGTAACGTCCTTTGCGTCGGCGCAGCTCATACAGAATGGTTCCCGCCAGACGAGCGCCGCTGCAGCCGAGTGGATGTCCCAATGCAATAGCTCCCCCGTTTACGTTGGTTCGGTCAGCAGGAAGACCCAGCTCGCGCATGCACGCCAGCGATTGAGAGGCAAAAGCTTCATTCAGCTCAAACAGGTCGATTTGATCAACCGTCATATTTACCTCCGCCAGCAGCTTGCGGATGGCTGCGACAGGTCCGATGCCCATGATGCGCGGATCTACACCGGCACTCACAAAATGAACGATTCGGCCCAATGGCGCCAAACCGGACTCTTTCAGCTTTTCCTGGTTCATGAGCAGCAAAGCAGCCGCACCATCGTTGATTCCGGAAGAATTTCCTGCGGTGACGCTGCCATTTTTACGAAACGCAGGTCTCAGCTTGGCGAGAGACTCCACGCTGGAATCACGGCGCGGGAACTCGTCCGTGTCAAATATCGTTTCTTCCCCTTTTTTGCCACGCAGGGTCACAGGGACAATTTCCTCGCGAAACAGTCCGGCATCGATCGCCGCTACTGCACGACGCTGGCTCTCCGCTGCAAAAAGATCCTGATCCTCGCGGCTGATCCCAAATTGCTCCGCCACATTTTCCGCAGTATCCCCCATGGTCAGTTCGCCGTAGAGGGAAATGGGTGCAGAACGCGGACCGCCAAAGGACTCGATCAGGGTCTGGCCGCCGCGTTGATAGGGCTGTTCAAATTTCTCCATGATATACGGGGAGCGCGTCAGGTTCTCCACGCCGCCAGCCAGCATGACGCTGCTGTGTCCTGCCTGGATGGACTGCGCTGCGAGATTGACTGCTTCTAGTCCAGAGGCACATACCCGGTTTACGGTCAGCCCTGGTACGCTTTCCGGCAATCCTGCCTTCAGCAAGCCGACGCGGGCAATGTTAATGAAGGGACCTGCCGAGATGACATTCCCCATAATGACGCCATCGACAGCTTCTCCTGACTGTCCAGCCTGGCTGAGTGCCCCGTTCAAGACATGGGCGGTCAGATCGTCGATCGGGGTATTTTTCAAGCTGCCACCCAGCTTGCCAATCGGTGTACGTACTGCTGCTGCTACAAATACATCATTGTGTGCTGGCATTACCCTTCACCTCCATCGGCTTCTCGATAGCTGTAAAACCCGATACCGCTGCGCACGCCATAGCGTTTTGCCAATACCAGCTTGCGCAGCAAAGGAGCTGTGCGATAGCGCTCCTCCGACAAATCGCGATGCAAACCACGGGAGATTGCGTAAATCTCATCCAGCCCGATGCGATCTGCCCATTCCAGAGGCCCGTACGGATAGTTCGTTCCCTTTTTCATCGCAGTGTCGATGTCTTCTGGAGTCGCAGCCTTCTCCATTACTGTGAATGCTGCTTCATTAATAATCAGTGTCAAAATGCGTGGAAAAACAAGGCCAACCTCATCTTCTACGATCTCAACCTCTTTGCCGAGCGAGTGAAAGAACGACTGGGTAGCCTCAAGGGCAGCTGCCTCTGTTTGCAATGCAGGAGCCACTTCAAACAAAGAGCGCTCCGCCAAAGGCACCAAGGTCCCGAAGCCGCAGATGCGCTCAGGAGACTGAGTCCAGGACGCTGCTTCTGTGGCCGTAATCGCCAAAGAGGTGGTGAGGATCGGTACGGACGACGAAAGCACGCGATCGAGCTCGCATAGCTGCTCCTGTTTCGCTTTCAGGTCCAGATTGTTTACTTCTACTGCGAGAAAAATGGATTCTGGCTCTGCTGCCCCTTCTGCGAGGGTCACAACGCGATAGCCGCTGTCTATCATTATTTGATGCAGCTCTGCGTAAAGAGGGCTATCCCCCGTGAGCAAAACTGTCTTATTTGCTGTAGTCATAGAAGCCATCCCCCGTTTTTCTGCCCAAACTGCCTGATTGAACCATACGTTGCTGAATGCGGCTGGGCTTGAATCGTCCTTCGTGGAAGAAATCCGTATAGACGGATTGGGTCGTCGCAAAATTGATATCGATTCCGATCATGTCCTGCAGCTCGAACGGTCCCATTTTGAAACCGCCTGCCTGCTTCATGATCCGGTCAATTTGCTCCACATTGGCTACGTTATCCCCGAGAATGCGCAGGGCTTCATTGTAATAAGGTCGCGCGACGCGATTCACGATAAATCCAGGGGTGTCTGTCACGAGTACAGGAACTTTTCCCAAATCCACGGCAAATTGATAAGCCGACTGGACATTTTCCTCGCTGGACTTTTTCCCGCGGATCACCTCGATCAGAGGCATAACCGGCGCCGGATTGAAAAAGTGGAATCCGAGAATTCGTTCGGGATGAGTCAGTCCTCCAGCAATTTCCGTGATGGAAATGGAAGAGGTGTTGGTCAAAAGCAGGGCATCGCTTCTGCAAATCCGGGTAAGATCACCAAAAATGCTCTTTTTCAGATCGAGTCTCTCTGGTACGGCCTCGATCACGATATCAGCTGGCGCCAGTTTTTCTATGTCGGATACGAATTGAACTCGCTCCAACGTCTCTTGTTTTTGCTGCTCGCTGATCTTTCCTTTTTCCACATCCTTGGACAAAATCGAAATGAGATAGCTTTTCGCTTTTTCCAAGACAGTCTGGTTCGCGTCCAGTAGCAACACTCCATGTTCCCGGCGGGCGCAAACGAGAGCAATCCCTGCTCCCATCGTCCCTGCCCCGATAACGCCTACTGTCTTTCTCTCCACTCTACTCAACCTCCTAGCACCTATCTGCCTGTAAAGCGCGGTGCGCGTTTTTCCATGAAGGCCGTTACCCCTTCTTTGTGATCCTCTGTGCTGCCTGCAATCCCTTGGGCATACGCTTCGTAATTGAGTGTCTCTTCCAAGCTCATATCCAGACCTTTGTTCATCGTCCGTTTGATCAAGCCGATCGCTCGGGTGGGCAGAGCTGCGAGCTTGCGAGCATACGCCAGCGCTTCCTCTTGAAACGTATCTGCAGGGTATACCTGATTGACCATTCCGATCCGCAGCGCTTCTGCTGCTGAGACCTTTTCTCCTGTCATCGCCAGCTCCAGCGCTTTGCCCAGACCGACGATACGCGGCAGGAAGTAGCAGCCTCCCGAATCCGGTACCAGTCCGATATTGACGAAGGCGTTTACGAACGAAGCCTTCTCGGAAGCCAGCCGGATGTCACACGCCAGTGCAACGCTCATCCCTGCGCCAGCTGCCACACCGTTGACAGCTGCGATGATCGGCTTCTCTGTTTTCTGAAACTGAAGAATCATCGGGTTATAGCGGTCGCGCAAAAATCCTCCGAAGTCGACTTCACCACCACCGGCTACATCACCCAGATCCTGCCCAGCATTGAAAGCACGGCCTGCGCCTGTCAAAAGAATGCAGCGCACGCTTTCATCCTTCTGCGCCTGCTTGAGCACATCCGTAATCTCTTTGTTCATCCGCTCTGTGAAAGCATTGAACTTGTCCGGTCGGTTCAGAGTAACGACTGCAACGCCTTCCGATACCTCGCATAGAATCGTTTCGTACATGGCCGCCTCCTATTTTCCCGTAAAACGGGGTTTGCGCTTTTCCAAGAACGCTTGCATACCTTCTTTTCGATCCTCGCTTGCAAGAAGTAGGTAAAAGCCGTTTCTTTCGTAATCCATACCTTCCTGAAGCGGCAAATCATCGGCTTTGTGCGCAGCTTTTTTGATGACCTGCACCGCGAGCGGGGGCTGCCCAGCAATCTGCTTGGCCAGCTTGAGCGCTTCCTGATAGTAGACTTCGACAGGAACCACGCGATTGACCAGCCCGTATTGCAAGGCTTCCTTCGCCGTAATCGGATCTCCTGTGAGCAGCATCTCCATTGCTTTTCGCAGTCCAACCGCCCGAACCAGACGCTGCGTCCCACCAGCACCCGGCATGACACCAAGCTTGATTTCCGGTTGACCGATGACCGCTGTCTCCGATGCAATCACGATGTCGCAGTTCATCATGAGCTCGCAGCCACCACCGAGCGCAAAGCCGCTCACTGCACCGATAATCGGCTTGGAGATAAGCGAGATGCGGTCCCAGACAGCAAATTGGTCCCGTTTCATGATCTCAATGGCGGATGCCTCTGCCATTTCATTGATGTCTGCACCCGCTGCGAAGGCTTTTTCGTTGCCCGTAAGCAAAATGGTCCGGATCTCAGAGTCCTTGTCTAGGTTTGTAAGTTCCGTGACCAGCTCGTCGATCAGCTTCAAGTTCAACGCATTGAGAATTTTCGGTCGATTGAGCGTAACAATGCCAACCCCATCCTCACGAGCAACGGTGATGTATTCATAAGACACTTAGCTCATCCTCCCTTTCCTTCGCCAAACCGTTGATCAAAGGAAACTTACGCTTTGTTCCGGTTGTCTACGATGCGCATCGCTTTGCTTTCACTTCTCACGAGAGAGTTTGGCGGCAAGAGACGCAGCACAACGGTTACACCCAGCGAGCACTTGATATCATGTCCAATTGCTTTCTTCAGCGGCACAAGATCAGGGCTGTCGATACTGCCGATCTCGCTCATGTAATCAGGTGTCAATTCACAGTGAACTTCAAAGCGATCAAGCGCTCCGTCACGCTCAATGACGACTTGGTAATGGGGAGCCAGCTGTTTGAAAGTCAGCAATACCGCTTCAATCTCAGTCGGGAACACATTGACCCCGCGGATGATGAGCATATCATCGACGCGTCCTTTGATGCGGGACATGCGAAGTGTAGTACGACCGCATTTACATGGAGCTGGATTCAGGGAAGCAATGTCACCTGTCCGATAGCGAATCACGGGGAACGCTTCTTTTGTCAAAGAGGTAAAGACGAGCTCACCTTCTTGTCCGTATGGCAGCACTTCTCCTGTGTTTGGATCTACGATTTCCGCCAAGAAATGGTCTTCTGCGATGTGCAAGCCATCCTGTGCTTCGTGGCACTCAATCGATACGCCTGGCCCCATTACTTCGCTCAATCCGTAAATGTCTACCGCTTTAATGTCGAGTGCTTCTTCCAGCTGTGCACGCATTTCTTCGGACCATGGCTCCGCACCGAAAATGCCGTATTTGAGACTTGTCTCGCGTGGGTTGATTCCTTGCTTTTTCATTTCTTCCACGATGTTGAGAACGTACGAAGGAGTACCTGCAAGTCCACGCGGCTGGAAGTCTTCGATCAAGGTAATTTGACGAGGGGTGTTCCCTCCAGAAATCGGAACCGCAACTGCGCCCATGCGTTCGATGCCATAATGCAGCCCCAAACCGCCAGTGAACAGGCCGTAGCCGTATGCATTATGGAAGATATCGCCTGGCTCACCGCCCGCGCTACAGATGGCACGTGCAACGATTTCCGACCAGTTTTCAATGTCATTTTTGGTGTAGCCTACAACGGTTGGCTTCCCTTTTGTGCCTGAAGAGCCATGGATACGAGAAACTTCTTTCATATCGACAGCAAACAGATTAAAAGGATAATTCTCGCGCAAATCTTTTTTCTTCATAAACGGAAGCTTCTGGATATCATCAAGGGTCTGGATGTCTTCTGGTTTTACACCAGCTTCGTCAAATGCTTTTTGATGAAAAGGGACTCGTTCATAGACACGTTTTACGGTTTCTTGCAGACGTTTCAATTGCAGTTCTGCCATTTTCTCTCTTGGCAGCGTTTCCATTTCCACGTTAAAAATCATACCGTTCCCTCATTTCTCAACATTCCTGTTGTTATTTTCTGGTTGTTATTCGCCCTTAAACACCGGTTTGCGTTTTTCGCGGAACGCTTCAAGCGCTTCTACCCGGTCTTTCGTCGGAATAATCACTTCATAACACATCGTTTCTACATCCAGACCCGTCTGCAAATCGACACTGGAGCCGCGATCAATCGCCAGCTTGGCTTGATAGACAGCGAGTGGTGCATTCGCCAGGATCTCTTGTGCCAAGCTTACACCCAGCTCGTACAGCTGTGTCGTATCATTTGCGAGACCGCTTACAAAACCAAGTTCGAGGGCATCGGCAGCCGTAATGCGGCGAGCCGTCAAAATCAGCTCCTTTGCCTTGGAAGGTCCAATCAGCCGAGACAGTCGCTGCGTTCCTCCTGCTCCCGGGATGATTCCCAAGCTTACTTCCGTCAGACCCATTTTGGCTTCAGCCACTGCATAGCGGAAATCACAGGCCAGCGCCAGCTCAAAGCCTCCACCAAAAGCAAAGCCGTTGATCAGGGCAATGGTCGGCTGCGGCAGTCTTTCCAGTGCCGTAAACACATCCCTGATTTTGCGAACGTTGCGGCGAACCTGCTGCTCTGTCAAGGTACGGCGCTCTTTCAGGTCTGCACCTGCACAAAAAGCGCGACCCTCGGCTTTGACCAAAACGACGCGTACTTCTTTGGAGTCCAACCGAATCTCTTCGATGATTTCACCCAAGCGATCCAGCGTATCATAATTGAGTGCGTTCAGCTCATCCGGACGATTGAGTGTGATGACGCCGATATGCCCGTCTCGTTCGAATCGCACAGCTTCCTGATTCATTCTTGTCCTCCTCGCCCATTTGCAAAAAATTATGCCTGTTTCACTCGTGCGTAGGTACCCGTTGCCACTGCGACGAGCTTGCCGTCACAGGTCACGCGCGCTTCCATGATGATCAAGGTCTTGCCGCTCTTCAGCACACGGGACTCTGCTTCCAAAAGCTCGCCGCGTGCAGGATACAAGTACTGTATCTTGCTTTCTACCGTTACGCATTGCTGAACGCCATCGACGTGAGGTGCGGCACCATGCCCCATCGCAACGTCTGCCAGTGTGGAAGTAACACCGCCATGAACGACTCCATCGATACTATTGAACAGCTCTGGGCGTATTTTCAGAGCAACCTTGCAGCCCTCTTCATCTCGATGGATAACCTCGATCCCCAGATAGTCATTAAAACGATTGCGGATATGCTCAGACATTGCTGCGTCTCCTTTTTTCCTCGTATCGCGTAAAACAGGGAAAGGAGCCTTTCGCATCTGCTTCGGGCATCCTTTTGCTGTTTTTTCTCAATTCCATTCGATTATTTTGCCTCGTGATCCTCAATCGATACGAAGTAATCGTTCTTGCGGTAAGCCAGCGCATCCAATGTCGCGATCAGCTCGTTGTCGCTTTCTACGCGAATGCGGTACCACGCTGTACGGTTGTTTTTCTTTTCCTCGGTGGCCGTGGCAACGAGGCGGTTCCCTTTAAAGCCTGCTGCCAAAAAGCCGATGTTCATCGAAAGGGCCACGGACGTTTTTCCGTAGGAATTACAGGCAGCTGCAAAAACGAAGTCTGCCAGCGAGAAGATCACTGCTCCATGGGCGGTTCCATGGGCATTCAGCATATGCTCCTCCACCGTCAATTCGGCAGTCGCCGTTCCCTCTCCCAGTTCGATCAACCGAATTCCAAGGAACTGTGCATATTTATCTTGCGTTAGCTTTTCACAGATCTCGTTGTATCTCTCTTGGTGAAGCTTGCTTTCATCAATCGTTTGGCGCATCGCTTACACCACTTCTGCAAAGTGCATCGTTACGATTGACCCTGCAAAGCCACGCAGGTCTTTACCAGCAGCGCGTCCTTCTGGAGATGACAACGCTTCCAACAAAGCTTCTTTGGATTCAAAGTACATGTTTGCGATCAGATGCAGGTCGCTTTCGCCCATTGGTGTGCCGTAAATTTTGTTAACTTCCATCTTGATCAGGCCTGGCATTTTTTCTGCCAGCGGGGCATGAACTTCATAATAATGCTTGTCAAATGCCTCGACATCCTCCGGTTTACGATAAACAGCCACCAATTTTACCATCATGATCCCTGCTTTCCTATTAGAAATTGTCTAAACATGTGACGTGTAATTAATATAACGTTATTTTAACGCACGTTATAGTTTTTATTATATAAATACTTCAGAATCGGCGCAAGCATTTTCCTTTTGCCAAATTACATCGTTCGACAAATGGAAAAAGCTTCTCTCCACACTGTATGGGGAAAAGCCTTTGGACATTATTGAAATGTTTGAAAAACGCTTCTTCATTTGACCAGGCTGTAGTGGAGGAACGGAAAAAGGAGAAAACGCTCCAGCTTCTTGGGTCCCCTGCTATGGGGTCATCCCGTACAGCTCCATGAAAAAAGTGAAACCGCGTCCAAAGTGGCATATTCCGGATGTGCCTCAGAGGTGGACGCTTAAGACCGTGTTTCTCTTTTTTCATTCCGCTTCGGCTGGTGCCCCAAAGAGCTTCGCTTATTTCTCCTTTTTCCTGGGCCAGCTTGGGGTCTTACTTCCTTAGAATGACCTTCGAAGCGTGAGAGCTTGAGGTCAAAAAGTATTTTTCTCACTTGATCCAAACCAGAAACAAGCTACTAGAAACCACAAAAGCTCGCTGGAGAAGCAGGTTTCCAGGCGGAGCGACTGCGGAACCCAGCTTAGCGGAGCAATGAATTCACGGGAGCAAGAAGCGGTACCTCTGTGTTCGCTACGAAGCGGCTACGACTTTACCGCTTCCCCGTGAATCGTTGCGGAGCGGACAGTTTAGACTCCTTCGCAGGGTGCAGCCAGGAGCAGATCGGAAACCTGCTTCTCCCCACCACTGTTATGTTGCTCGACAGAAGAAAAAAAAAAGAGAGCAGACACAATGTCCACTCTCTTTTTTCCTTTTAAATCCAAACCCAGAACACGAATACGATGATCGCCAGCAGGATAACGAACAGTCCTGCAAAGATGCTGATCCGTGCAAACTCATGACCTTTTTGGTCCATGTGCATCCAGACGAAAAGCTGGAAAAGGGCTTGAACAAAAGCCAGAACCACAATGAATGGTACGGTAAACCCTACCGGAATTACTTCGAAGGCAACGGCGATAAACGCAAGTGCCGTCAATACTAGAGAACCGATGAAGG
Organism: Brevibacillus nitrificans; assembly: GCF_003710965.1. Taxonomy (NCBI): domain Bacteria; kingdom Bacillati; phylum Bacillota; class Bacilli; order Caryophanales; family Paenibacillaceae; genus Brevibacillus; species Brevibacillus nitrificans. The sequence continues at coordinate 326,757 of NZ_RHHU01000005.1, forward strand.
CAACGAGATGTCGTTTTGGACTATCGTGCTTCACTTTAGGCTTACGTACTTCTTCTGTATGTGCTCCCATTGTTTATCCCACCTTTCCACCGATCATACCCATGAGATATACCACGGTAAAGATGAACACCCATACTACGTCAATAAAGTGCCAGTACAGGGAGGCCAGGTAGAACTTTGGAGCGGTAACTACCGTCAGACCTTTTTTCGTTGCCGATACTTGCAGAAGGATGATCCAGAGAATACCGAAAGCTACGTGGCCTCCGTGGAATCCAACAAGTGTATAGAAGGAAGAACCAAATGCACTCGTCGAGATTTTATGTCCTTCGTGCACGTAATGCATGAACTCGTAAATCTCCAAGCCCAAGAATCCGAGACCGAGAATAACGGTAATGGTCAGCCAAACTTGAATCTGCTTCAGATTTTTCTTGTGCAGAGCCAGTGTCGCCATTACAGCTGTCATGGAACTCGTCAACAGAAGCAGTGTCGCTGCTGCAACCAGTGGCATGTCGAACAGCTCTTGCGAAGTCGGACCGCCATTTGCCTGATCGCGCAGGGCAATGAATGTTGCAAACAAGGAACCGAAGAGAACAGTCTCCCCACCAAGGAAGAGCCAGAAGCCAAGAAGTTTATTCTTGCCCTCAAGGGTGGCTTTTTCCGGTTCGTCAGGCAAAACTGCATTTGCGTGATGTGTAGCCATTTAAGCCTTAACCCCCTTATCCTCGATTTCGTCCTCATGAATATGATAACCAGGATCGTCATTAACCGAGCGCAGGAACATGCAGGCGAATGTCACCAGCAAGCCGATGACCACTACCACGTAGTTGTGGTACATGAAACCGTAACCCGCGACGAACAGGCCAAGAGACATCATAAACGGCAAGAACGATGGTGATGGCATATGAATATCGCCAAGCGGTTCTGCCGGTGTCATACCTTTGTTGCCCGCCACTTTTTCGATCCAGAAAGCATCCAGACCACGAACCAGTGGAGTTTGAGCGAAGTTGTACTCTGGCGGAGGCGAAGGAATCGACCATTCCAGTGTACGTCCATCCCATGGATCTGCAGGTGCGCGCTTGGAGCTTGCTGCCGTCACGAAGATGTTCACAAGGAACAGGATGGTACCAATCGTCATACCGAACGCACCAATGGTACTGATCATGTTACCCATATCGAGGTTTTGATCTTTGAGGTAAGTGAAGACACGACGCGGCATCCCCATCAGACCCAAGAAGTGCTGCGGGAAGAATGTCAAATGGAAACCGATGAAGAACGTCCAGAAGTTCCATTTTCCCAAAGTTTCATTGAGCATTTTTCCGAACATTTTTGGCCACCAGTAGTGCAGACCGGAGAAGAGCCCGAATACGAGACCCCCTACGATAACGTAGTGGAAGTGAGCAACTACGAAGTAGCTATCATGGTATTGGTAGTCAGCTGGCGGAATAGCGAGCATAACCCCTGTCATACCACCGATTGTAAAGGTTGGAATGAAGCCTACTGCCCACAGGTTTGCTGATGTGAAACGAATTTGACCGCCCCACATCGTCAACAGCCAGTTAAAGATTTTAATCCCTGTTGGTACGGCAATCAACATAGTTGCCAGACCGAACAGTGTGTTCGCGATTGCACCCAGACCTGTTGTGAACATGTGGTGAGCCCACACCATGAATCCGAGGAAACCGATCAGCGCCGTTGCAAATACCATGGAACTGTAACCGAACAGGCGTTTTCTTGCAAACGTAGAAATAACTTCAGAAATCACACCAAATGCAGGAAGAATCAAAATGTATACTTCGGGGTGACCGAAGATCCAGAAGAGATGTTCCCAAATGACAACGTTACCACCCGCGTCCGGATTGAAGAAGTTACCTCCGAACAAGCGGTCGAACATCAACAGAACCAGACCCACTGTAATCGCAGGGAACGCGAACAGGATCAGACCGGATGTAACGAAAGCGGACCAGGTAAACATCGGCATACGCATGAACGTCATACCTGGAGCACGCATGTTGATAATGGTAACCAGGAAGTTGATACCACCAATCAGTGTACCGATACCGGCGATCTGCAGACCCAATACGTAGAAGTCTACACCGTGGCCACTATATTGGTTCAAAGCCAAAGTTGTATAAGATGTCCAACCAGCGTCAGGTGCGCCACCCAAGAACCAGCTTGTATTCAGCAACACTCCCCCGAAGAAGAAGAGCCAGAAGCCAAGAGAGTTCACGAACGGGAACGCAACGTCGCGGGCACCGATTTGAAGAGGAACAACTGCATTCATCAGAGCAAAGATGATCGGCATTGCTGCGAGGAAGATCATCGTGGTACCGTGCATGGTGATCAATTCGTTAAACGTCTTGGCACCTACCACAGAAGACTCCGGATACATCAGCTGCAAGCGAATCAGCAGGGCTTCAAAACCGCCAGCCAGGAAGAAAATCCCACCAGCAATCAGATACAGGATCGCGATTTTCTTATGGTCCACTGTCGTGAGCCAATCCCACAGCCCTGAGCGATTTGGTGCGTGAGAATCATGTGCAGACACAGGTTTACCTCCTTTTAAGCGTCACTGCCTATGACGGGTAATATCTTGTATGAATCTTACTTCACGCTAAGTGTTTGCAGATAATCGACGAGCGCTTTCGTTTGCGCATCATCCAGGTTCAAGTTAGGCATGTTGTTGCCTGGCTTGACCTTTTGAGGATCTTTCAGCCACTCTGCTACGTTTTCAGGCGTGTGAGCAAGAATCCCTGCTACGCGTTCACGATCTGCAAAGTTCGTCAGGTTTGGACCCATTTTGCCGCCTTTACCGGCAACAGCATGGCATCCCAAACAGCTCTTGTTGAAGATTTCTTGACCTTGAGCAGCACTTGCAGCAGTAGCAGCAACTGGCTCAGCGGCTTGAACGCCCTTCATGCCATTTGCCCAGCTGTCAAACGCAGCTTGATCCATTACTTCTACCTTGAAGTCCATCAAGGCATGGGACGCTCCACAGAGCTCCGCGCATTTTCCGTAGAAAGTGCCTGTTTTGTCAGCTTGCAGCCAGATTTTGTTTTCCTGGCCTGGGTTGGTATCGATTTTACCGCCCAATGCCGGAATCCAGAATGCGTGCATAACATCTGCTGACGTTACATGGAATTGAACTTTTTTGCCGACTGGCAGAACCAAATCCTGCGCAGTAGCTACACCAAGGTCTGGATACTCAAATTCCCACCAGAATTGGTGTGCTGTCACTTTCACTTGAAGCGCTTCCTCTTTTGAATACTCCTTGTGAAGCTCGAAACCAGTTGTAACGGTCGGGATCGCCATTACAATCAGAAGCAGGAATGGAATTACTGTCCAAAGAATTTCAAGCGCATGATTGCCTTCCACCTGTTTCGGAATTCCTTGCTGTCCCGGACGCTTACGGTATCGAATAAGGACGTACGTAAAGATCAGCATAACGACAATAAAAACGCCGATCATGATAGCGGAGGACAGCTTCATCAAGTCAAACTGCATCGCTGCAACCGGACCGGAAGGCTTGAGCGTGGAGAGCTCATCTTTGCCACAACCGGTTAATGCCAGCGCCAGCAGACCAAACAGCGAAAGCTGACGCCAAAACTGTTGCCAACCCTTCATACCCATGAACCCCTCTTTCTTCGTGTTGGTAACGTTCTAGCCACGCTTGCAACTAGAAGTTTATCGCACTCTTTCACTTGTGAGGATGGCCTCAACTACTTTCCCCAAATATGATACCCATTTACGAAAAGTATTAGCAACCATTCCAGAAACAAACAAATAGAGTAAGGGATAGCAGACCTCTACCCGCGCGTGGTAACCATTTAAGTATACATAAATTTTCCTTAATCTAAAGGCAGTTTGTTATCATTTTGTTAACAAATTTATGAACAAATTTGTGAACTTTCGTGTTAAATCAGACCTGAATTGGTAGGAAAAAGGAGAAAAAATATGCAAAATAGGCCTGTGGCACTGGTTACAGGTGCCTCTAGTGGGTTTGGCATGCACGCTTCCTGTGCATTAGTCAAGGCTGGCTACCAAGTAATTGCTTCCATTCGAGACATCGAAAACCGAGAAGCACTTGACAAAATGGCAAAAGTACATATAGCAACGGAACATATGGAAGTTATGCCTCTGGATGTTACAGATTCAGAGCAAATCGCAGCCTGTATTTCTTCCATCGTCAGCCGCTACGGGAGAATCGATTTACTCCTCAACAATGCTGGCTATGCCTGCGGCGGCTTCGTTGAGGAACTCTCTCTTCAGGAGTGGCGCAAGCAATTTGACGTCAACGTGTTCGGTCTCATCGATGTCACACACGCCGTCCTTCCCCATATGCGTCAGCAGCAAAGCGGCCGAATCATCAACCTCAGCAGCATCAGCGGGCGCTTCGGCTTTCCAGGGCTTGCCCCTTACGCTGCCTCGAAGCACGCGGTGGAAGGGTTCAGTGAATCCCTGCGCCTGGAGATGCTGCCTTTTGGTGTGGACGTCGTTCTGATCGAGCCTGGATCATACCGGACTTCCATCTGGGAAAAGGGGATTCAGTCGAGCGCGAAGCAGCCTCATTCCTCGGCCTCTCCCTATCTCGAGCAAATGCAAAAGCTGCGTGCTGCCGTCTCGCATATCATGGCGAACGCCCCCGAGCCAGATGAGGTCGTAAAAACGATCGTACATGCCGCCACCACGCAAAAGCCAAGACTGCGCTACCCAGTAGGAAAGGGTGTCGGACTCACCATCGCTGCAAAGAATCTCTTACCTTGGAGATGGATAGAAGCCATCGTCTCCAAACGAATGAGGTGAGCCCCTCCCTGTTTTAGGACAAGCTCGTTTTCTTCGGCTGGAGAGAGCTCGACACGTAGCTATGTAGTACCATCCCGAAGATGACCAGCAGCATCCCTACATTGGACCACAGCCCTGGCAGCGGCGCGCTCAGGATCATCATTTCAAGCATGACGGCAAAGACGACCTCTCCTGCTTGCGTAGCCTCGACGACCGCCAGCTGCTGGGCGTTTCCCTTTGCCAGATCCGTCGCTTGGAAAAAGAGCACTGTCGCCACGATCCCGGAGGAAAGAGCTACGAGCAAGGATTGCAGTGTTTGTCCGCTGCTGGGCGCCCCTTCGGTCACAAAGCCAATAATTGCGAGCAGCACCCAAAACGGAAGACTGGCAAGCGTCATTCCCAGCACCCTCTGGTAGGCGTCGATCTGCCCTTTTGTCATTGCCATCATCTTTCGGTTCCCCAAAGGGTAGGCAAAGGCAGCCACCACGATCGGACCTATCCCGAGCAGCACTTCCTTCATTCCGACGGATGCTGCCTCGTGCAATTGCATCAGAGCAACCCCCGCCAAGATCAGCAAGGACATGAGCAGCCCCTTGTAGGGGATTTTCTGCCCAAACAGCGGAACGAGCAAGGAACCTGCGATGATCGTCACCTGCCATGTCCCGGCAATCAGCCAGCCTGGACTATAAATCGCCGCAAAACAAAGCGGCGCATAGAACAAGCCGAATCCGACAAAGCTCCACACCCCCCATTGCCATGGGTTTGCTTTCATTTCCTCCCAAAGTGGCTGCAGCCCTCGCCGCATGCCGACAATTACCAAAAGAAACGGCACCATAAACAAGTAGCGCAGGGACGCGCTGTACAGCCAGCTGCCACCGGACAGCTCCATCGCTCTGTTCAATACAAAGGTCGTCGCGAAAAAAAGCGACGCAACCACTCCCAATAGAATCGCCCTCATGATTTCCCCCTCACCCATCAATCAGGTTTACTCTCTTCTTCCAGTAGAATAGCTCGGGCTACCTCTGCTGTCAAAACCAACCAAAAACGCGCACTCCAAAAGAGTACGCGTCATCATTATTCGGGCTATTCGTATTCCGATACTCTCCCTGTCTGAATCAGCCAGCCATGCTGCAAATACTCCGCAACTCCAAAAAAGATCGCTACGAACCCTGCCCCCATCGGCGTGATCTGAATCGCAGCGGGCAAGATAAACGCGCTGACATACGTAATCACAAAGCCTGCAATCATATCAAGCGCTGTCGTCAGCCATAATGTTCCTGGCCGCAGGATGATTCTCTCCAGCCAATAACCCGCCAGTGCCAATACAAAGCCTACGCCAATTGAGTAATAAAGAGATAAATAATTCACTTCCGGAAACAGCGCATCCGCCAATACTACCAATACCGGACTTACGAGCAGCTTGATCAATAAACCGTCCACGCTCATCTGCCTCCCTCATTTGGTTTCTACAGTATTCCCACTTCTGCCCATTCTACTGCACGATTTTTTTGCGGAACCCTGCTATGATCAGCAAAAATAGGGGGAAGAGAATCCCGAAGAAGGGTGCGTACGTCCCCCAGACCGGAATCAGCTCATATAAAGTGGAAGAAGTCGGGATAAGAACAAGCGCAAACACAATATTGCACATCGCCAGTGGCAGCAGGAGAAATCGATACTCCCGCAGACCAAACACATATGCGAGCCCAATCGCAGACACATAAAAGAGAAAGGTCAGCCGAAATACGATCGTGGTCATCCAAATAATAGCCAGCATTACTTCGATTCGCTCCAAAAACTGCCCCACGCTGATTTTTTTCGCCAGACCGTAGCTGGGAAATGTCAGTCTCGCTGTTTGATCGTAGCCTAGCACCAGGATACAAAGCGCTGTTGTGACGATTAATGCAAGCCCGCCAACCACGATTCCGGTGATCAGAGATTTTCCGTTGTTCTCTGGCCGGTTGACCATTGGATAGATCATCAGAACAGTCACCCCTTCCATAAAGGGAAATCCTGCAAATGGCAGAGAAGCCCGGATGGCTGGTCCCACTCCGTCTTCCAAGACAGGCAGGATGTTTTCCAGCTTCGCATTCGGCACGACAAACAAAACGAGAATGCTAAACAACAGCAGCACCCACGGAAAAAAGATCTCACTGGAGCGCGCCATCGTCTCCAAGCCGAGTCTCGCACCTGCCACCACGACGATCATGACAACGACATAGATCGCCTCGATCGGCGTCTCCGGCATCATCTGCGTCGTAAGGAAATCCCCGATATTATTTAAGGTCAAACTGGCTATCAAATAAGGAAACGCCAAGATGAAGAGAAGCATAACGGCTTTTCCCAGCCATTTTCCCAGCAGCAGCTCCGTGTAAGCCATCAGCGTCAGTCCTGGAAAGCGCCGTCCCAGCGCATGTATCAGTGTTATACTCAGCACGCCAATGACCATCGCAAGAATCGCTGCTATCCATGCGTCCCGTTTGGCGACAGTTGCTAACGGCCCTGGCATGATCAGAACGGCACTCCCGAGAATGTAGAGTACAGTCATAATCGTCAATTGTCGCGAGCTGATTTTGCCATCTTCCAACATGCGCATCCGTTTCCTTCCTGTGAAGGCTCGACCGTCGAGTTGACTTAGGTCTATAGCAGCTGTTCAACCATTTTGTACAAAGGAGAGAACAGCCTAAGCAGCCAATCGATCGGGTTTGGCATATCGATCTGCAAGCACTTGGCTATGCTCAACACAGCAGCCAGCAAAAGCAGAATCAAAAACACCCGCACTTCCCGCCTGTAACCTTTTCTGAGCAACGATGGTATTTCCAGCCATGCAATCAAAGCTACGACGGAAACAATACCTGATATCGCCCACATAGACCCGGCCCCTTTATTCCTTGTTCATTTCCTGCAAGAACGAATTGCTGACCGTACCCAAACGGCGTATTTTCACTTCAACCTTGTAATCTACGGGAAGCTTGGCAAATTGAACGTCCCAATCCTTTTTCCAGGCCTTCCAAGCGGCAGCATTAGCCCGGTGGACAGCTTCTCCAAATCCAAAGATGTCTACCTTGTACTGTTTTTGCACTTTGGACACGGTTTGTTTCATCAAGTCTTGGACTCTCTTGGAGGCAATCTTTTCAATCTCTGCGATGCTGCTGGTCTTGGTCAGATCGAGATGACATGCCATCTCTCCCACGTTTGCCTCGATACGCGATTTCACCTCGACACGTGGCTTTCCTTTCTCCACAAAGCCCTTCACTTTGGTATCTGATCGAATCACCTCGATCACCATAGTCCCGCCATTGGGGCATGCCAGGCTGCCGACCGTGCTTTTGATGTTGTTCAGAATAAAGTTGTACCCGATGCTGTCATTCTGGTTCAGCCAGCCTATCAATTTGTCTTCCTTGAACACTGCCAGCCCTGTGTATTGCAGAGTTGCGGCGTTGTCTATTTTCTCAATGTTGGTAGTGGTCTGTCCGATCTGCGCATTGCCATTGATTCGAAGACCAGTCAGAACAGGCTGTTTGCCATCGCTAACCAGATCGGCAATCAGCTGGTCCAGCGTAACAGTCGTACTCGGTGCCCAAGCTTTCGCCGAAGCAGCCAAGGAATGAAACAAATTATTGGCAGGAATTTTCTCAATCGGCGTCAAGATTTTCAACGCCTCCTCAGCCGTATGCCCCTCTTTGGCAACGACAATGTAAAAATCCGTTCGCATTTCCTGATCGCGCGATACGAAATCAAGAACCTCTCCGAGTCCATCCTTCGCCACTGCTTCGCCAATGACCAAAATGCGCAGGTGCGAATTGTATATTTTCCGAGGCGATACCGTCGTCATCTTCCGTAGGGCCTCAAAGATCGTGGGCGCAGACATATGATACATCGTGACGGGCGTACGACCACTTGTACCTCCCTTGTTCGCCGCCACTTCACCAGGATCGACCACCTGCACAGAAAACCGATATTGCTCTCCATCTTTGTCCACGCCAAAGCCGACAGCAATCGCAAGCTCGTTCAGTTCACGCCGATTCCAGCAGCCAGTCAAAACGATGGCCATTAGTAGCATGATGATGATCAGTCGCCGTTTCTTCATCTGCACTCCCCTTTGCTGTCGATATGGTCCAATGGCTACTGAGTACCCCTGCGCTTTGGCTTGCGTGTCGGTTTGTTTTGGGCACGGACTATATTGTTCTGCGAAATGAGATGGGGACGTGTCCGTATTGCCCAATGCGGCAATCGCACCAGCGTATCCTTTTGATCTTGAATGTTTAGCGGTGCCAATGGACTCATGTAAGGGACCCCAAAGGATCGCAGGCTGCACAGATGCAAAACCAAAAGCAGTAAGCCGACGATTACGCCAAAAATACCGAAGGACGCCGCCAGGGCCATCAACGGAAAACGCAGCATCCGCACGGCGATGGACATATTGAAAGCTGGCATGACAAAGCTGGCAATCGCCGTAATTGAAACCACGATGACCATGGCAGCAGACACGATTCCCGCATCGACCGCTGCCGTCCCGATCACCAGGGTTCCTACGATGGACACGGCTTGCCCAATTGCTTTTGGCATCCGCACGCCTGCCTCCCGCAAAATTTCGAAGGTCACTTCCATCAGCAGCGCTTCAAAAAACGCAGGAAAGGGAACACCTTCACGCTGTGCAGCCAAGCTGATCAATAGCTGCGTGGGCAGCATCTCCTGATGAAAGGTCGTAATCGCGATGTAGAGCGATGGACCCAGCAGCGCAATAAAGAAGCTGATATACCGCAGCCCTCGAAGCAGCGTGCTGATGTCTGCTCGCTGGTAGTAATCCTCCGCAGCCTGAAAAAAACCGACAAACAGAGCTGGCGCTATCAGCACAAAAGGCGTGCCATCGACTAGAATCACTATCCTGCCCTCAACCAGTTCTGCGGTCGCCACATCGGTACGCTCCGTGTTGTTCAAAGTCGGAAAAGGAGTAAAGGTTTCGTCCTGAATCAACTCTTCGATATAGCCGGTCTCCAAAATGCTATCGATACAGATGCGGTCGAGCCGCCTGCGTACTTCCTCAACGACCTTGTCATTGGCGATTCCTTTGATATAGGCAATGGCCACATCGGTATGCGTGACATTTCCAATGCGATGAATTTCAATCCACAGGCGCGGATCCTTGATTCTGCGCCGGATCAACGACGTATTTGTCCGCAAATTCTCAGTAAAGCCTTCCCGTGGACCGCGAATCACCGTCTCTCCAGAGGGCTCTGTCACACTTCGCTCTTCCCAGCCCATCATTCCGACCGCAAAGCCTTCGTCATAACCATCTAGCAAAAAAACGCAGTAGCCGGACAACAGAAACGTAAACAGAGAGTTGACATCGCATACCTCCTGGATGTCACCCACTGTCATAACGGACTCTTTCAGAAAGCGCAAAACTCCATTCGATCTGTCGAGCTCCCAGGAGAGCATCGTTTTAGGCAGATCGATCATCAATGTTTCCAAAAGAAAGTTTTGAATGGAGGCGGTGTCTACCATTCCATCGATATAAAAAAGAGCTGCATGAAAGCTCCGCTCGCTCCCAAACTGAAATTGGCGAATGACTAGATCATCACTATCTCCCAGCATGCTTTGGACGATCGAGATGTTCTCATCGAGACTGCCATTGATTTTGATTTGTTCCATACAGGTATCCTCTCGCTCGCTGCCAAATCATTACAACCAGTTTTTCCTATTGCGTCTGCTTATAAACGGATAGACGCAGTGGAAGCACAAAAAGACCCATGCCGCTTTTTAGGCGACACAGGTCTTTTCGTATCGTATAAGCAATCCAGCTTTATGGCGTGGCAGGAACACTTGCATCTGCTGCATTTTCGATAAAGCTTGGATCATACCATTCTACTTTGTGGTTTTTTTCGACCGTTTCCATCCATTTGCTGTAGTTTTCACTGCGATTGTTATCAGCCAGCAGCGATTTGATCTGATCGTGGACTTTATCCAATGCTGGAGCAGGAGAGCCCATTTGCGCTTTGTTCGCTTCATAATACTGCTGGATTTGCTCTTCCGTTACAGGAAACGCCTTGTCCAACAATTTGTCGCGAGTAAGCAGCACTTCCATTTTACTGCGCAAGGTCTTCTCATCCATCCCCATACCGCTCAGATACTCCTGGAAGGCTTGGTCGGATCCGATCTGCTGTTTCATCGCATTTACTTCTTTATCTATATCTTCCTTTGAAACGGATATATTTTGCTGTTTCGCTTCCTGCTTGATCAGAGATTGGGCAACAAGCTCATTCGCCATCTGTTTTCCGTACAGATTTTTCATTTCGTCATACAATTGATATTGCGTGATCTCCGTATCCCCCGCTTTGACGACAGCTGGGTCGAGATCCTTTTGCCCTGCCTGATAAACACCCAATACGACAAGTCCTGCCAGCAGGATAGACGCCGAAAGAATGGAAACATCAAACTTCTTCACGTAGAAATCCTCTCTTTCTTTTACTTATCCTCCAGTATAGACAGGAGTTGCGGTAGAAAAATGGAACGTGTTTACACAGGTTTTCCACATTTCATTTATTTTAAACGCGAGACCTCCGCCCTCACATGAACCAACGCGTAAAAAAAGAGGTAAGAACGGAGGCGATCACGGGGCCCAGGACTGCCCAAATTTGCAGGAAGCGTTCTTGCTTCCTTCCTTTATCTCCTTCGATGATCTGTGCTAGATTTTCTTTGTCCGTCTTCTCGTTGTTCAACAGCTGCATGATGATATCTTTCTCTTTATCTGTCATCCCTGATTTCATTGCTATTTCCGTTTGCAATTTCGTTAATGCCTGCACGAGCTCTGCGCGCACTTCCTCCATCCGTTCCAAGCGGTGTTCTATACGTTCCAGCCATTTCGTGGCAACCGTTACTTTTCCTTCAAGCTTGTCAATTCGTTCCTCGAATTTATCCAGGCGTTGATAGATCCGTTGCAAATGCTGAAATTCGAATTCCTTCTGGGAATCTTTCTCTCCTGGCGTCATGGGTCCACCTCCTCCGTCCTTTGTAATATCTTGTATATGAGGAGCAGAAACGGATTGCTTGTACTCCTACCCGATTTTTTGCCCGACAGCGAAAAAAGGCAGAGCAGGGCTGTTTCACAAAATGGGACAAATCCCTGCGTCATCTGCTTATACCTTGTCTCACTCCCACGCATATAGTAGCGATAGCAAATGAAAAAGTCGGTTCCTTTCATTTGACTACTTCAAGCGAAAGACAGTGAGGAAGGGATTCAAGTGGCAAAAAAGAAAAAAGAGGAATCGCTCGTAGGTCGTTCCGTAGCCGTAAGTCGCGGAGAAGCCGATTCCAGAACCGGAATCTTGCTGGCAGACCAAAAAGACCACCTGGTTCTGTACAACGGTCGCGATGGCATCGTTTACTACACGAAGAACGGAATCCAAGGTTTTACCCCATACGATGAGGAAGAATCTGCGGACAACTCTCCAAACGCGGATGGCACCGACGAGGAGATCCATTATTTCGATGGCAAAAACTTCTCGTCCATACTCGCGAGCTTGCTGTGGTCGCCTGTCCGATTCAATCGTGGTAACGAAGATCAGGTCGACGGCATATTGGCAGAAGTAGGCGAAAGAGAAGCTGTGTTGGTCAACGGGAATGAAGTACGCAGACTTCCTCTCTCCGCTATTCGTGACATCGGTGACATCGTGGATGAACAGCAGGGCGAAGAAGAGGTAGAGAATCAGGAAGAGGAGGCGGAAGAAGCAAACGATGATCCCGCCCCCCAGAGAAACTGGAGAAGGCGGCATCGCAACAATCGTCACTCCAGGAGGTAAAGAAAAAAGGGGCGCTGCCATCCAACTGGCAATGCCCCTTTTGCTATTCCTTCTCGCTCAAGTGCCCAACACCCGAAATTGCGAGAGGACGAGATCGTAGTATACACCCCGTCTGTCCATCAAGCTGGTGTGATTGCCCTGTTCAATAATCGTTCCGTGGTCGAGCACGACGATCGTATCTACCTCCCGGATGGTGGAAAGCCGGTGAGCGATGACGATCGCTGTCCTCCCCTTGAGCAACCGCTTCAGTGCCTGCTGCACCTTTACTTCCGTCTCTGTATCAATACTTGCGGTTGCTTCGTCCAGAATCAGGATTTTCGGATTGGCGAGCAAGGCACGGGCAAAGGATAGCAGCTGCCGCTCTCCCTGCGAGAGCACATTCCCTCTCTCTTCAACCTCTGTGTGGTAGCCATTGGGCAGCCGACTGATAAAAAAGTCGGCGCCGATCGCACAAGCTGCCTGGATGACTTCCTCATCCGTAGCGTCCGGTCTTCCAAAGCGGATATTGTCCATGATTGACCCTGAAAAAATGAAGGTATCCTGCAAAACGATGCTGACTTGGGAACGAAGTGTCTCCAATCGGACTTGCGTAAGGTCAACCCCGTCTATTTTCACTCTGCCGTTTGTAGGATCGTAGAATCGACAAATCAAATTGACGATGGACGTCTTGCCTGATCCCGTATGCCCCACGAGTGCGATCGTTTCGCCTGCCTTGATCTTTAAATCAATGTGGTGCAGAACATCTCGCTGCCCGTCATAGGAAAACTGGACATCCTCCAAAACAATGCTTCCCTGAACATCGGTCAGCTCCACTGCCTCCTGCTGTTCGGGTACAGAAGGCTTTTCATCGAGAAATTCAAAGATTCGCTCTGACGACGCCATCGCCATCAAAAGTTGGTTGTACACCTGCCCCAAGCGGGAAATCGGCTCCCAGAAGTTGCCCAAATAATAAGCGAAGGCAACGAACACGCCAATCGAGATCGTATCCGCCTGAATGAGCGTGGCTCCGAGCCAAATCAAGATCGCTGTACCGATGGCGCCTGCCATATCCACGATGGGACGAAAGGTTGCACTTCGCTGCGTGGCTGTCCGCCAGGCTTCAAAGTTGTCCATGTTCATCCGCTCGAAAAAAGCCAGATTCTCCTGCTCCTGGGTAAAAGACTGCGTAACGCGGATGCCCTGAATGCTCTCATTCAAGTGGGAGTTGATCTTGGATTGCTTGAGACGCACGGTCTGCCATGCCAAGCGAATCTTCTTGCGCAGCTGAATGGAGATGAGGAACATGAGCGGCAAAACAATCATGATCCCAAAGGTCAATGTTGGGCTCAGCACAAACAGCATGACGAGAATGCCGATCAGCATCACGATATCAATGAAGATATTGACGACGCCATTCGTAAACAAATCCTGAAGCGAATTGATGTCGTTGGTGATGCGGACCAGAATGGAGCCTGCCGAGCGCTTGTCAAAAAAGCGATGGGACAGTCTTTGGATATGGGTAAACAGCTCTTGGCGCAAGTCGTAAATGACGGAATGCCCCAATTGATTCGTCCAGCGAATCCGCAGGGCACTCTCCATCCATCCCAATACATACAGTCCCATGATCATGCCCGCTATCTCGAACAGATCCATCAGATTCTTTTTCTGGATCGCCTCATCGATTGCGATACTGATCAGAAACGGTACCCCTAGCCGAACCAGTGTCACTACCGCCAGAGAAAGGATTGCATAAGGAAGCCATTTGCCCAGATACGGCTTCATGTAGCCCATCAACCTGGTCATTTGTGTCCAGTTGTACGGCTTGTCGATCACGTTCTCGACGGAGTATTGAAAGCGATCGTGTTTTTGCCTGCTTTTCATATCCGGCTCCCCTCCGCCTGCTGCGCCTCTTGATCCCGATCCTGGAACTGTATGTCGTAAATGCGTCGATAAGCTCCTGCAGGCAAAGCTATCAGTTGTTCATGAGTCCCCCGCTCGATCACCCGTCCAAGCTCCATCACGAGAATCTCATCTGCGTGCTTCAATGACGAGATCCGATGCGCGATGATAAAGGTCGTTCTGCCTACCATTACCTCTCGCAGTGACTGCTGGATCCGGTATTCCGTCTCCATATCCACGGCAGAAGTCGCATCGTCGAGAATCAGGATGCTCGGTTTGATCAAAAAAGCCCGGGCAATAGCGATTCGCTGTTTTTGCCCGCCGGACAAGCCCAGCCCCCGCTCACCTAAAAGCGTGTCATAGCCATCTGGAAGCTCCCTGATAAAATCGTGTGCCTGCGCATAAACAGCTGCCGAAATGACCTCCTCCCTGCTCGCATCTGGCCGTCCGTAAGCGATGTTGTCGTAAATGGAACAGGAAAAAAGAAACGATTCCTGAAAGACGACTCCCATGTTCCGCCTCAAATGCTGGGGTGAATAGCTCTCGCTGCTTTTTCCATCGATGAGGATGGTTCCCGCTGTCGGTTCGTAAAAACGGGATATCAGCTGCGTAACACTCGTTTTCCCCGATCCGGTCGCGCCGATCAACCCGATGATTTTTCCCGGCGCTGCTTGAAAGCTGATCGACTGCAGGGCATGCTCATTGGCTTCGTTGTAGGCGAGGCTGACATCGATGAACTGTACATGCCCCTTTATCGGAAGCTCCTCTTCATGGCTGGCGGCTGCTGGCACATTGCGACGATCATCTTCCTCGTCTAGAACCTGCAGCAGGCGCTCCCCTGCCGCTTTCGACTGCGAATACGAGTTGAGAATAAAGCCAAGCTGCATCAACGGGCCGATAATGAACCAGACCAGACTGAAGAAAGCGACCAGTTCACCTAGCTTCATTTGATCGTGAATGACCAGCCACCCGCCAAACACCAGCAAAGCTACCACACATAGATTGCCGAACAGCTCCATCAATGGAAAAAAGGTCCCCCAGATCCGGGCCGTCGAGATGTGATTTTCCTTATAATTCAGATTTTTGTCCGTAAACTTGTTGATCTCATTGTTTTCGCGTGATAGTGCTTTTACCGTATTCATCCCGCTGATATTTTCCTGGACCTTGGTCGTCAGGGAGGCAAAAGCTTCCCGGATATGCTTGAAGGCGACATGGACCCGTTTGTCAAAGCGATAGGCAGTAAACCCGACAAACGGCATGGCGCACAGCGTAACCACCGCCAAGGACGGATGCAGATACAGCATGATAGCAAAGCCAAAGCCCGTGAGCAGTAAGAAGTTCAGGAACTGGGCTGAGCCAAACGACAAAAAGAACCGGAAGACCTCTACATCCCCCGCCAGCCGAGACATGAGATCCCCTGTTTTTGCATTGTCGTAGTAGCGAAAGGGAAGATATTGCAGCTTCCGATACAATTCGTTGCGCAGCTCATACACGGTCGATACGCCGAACAAGTCACCGAAATATTGATGGTAGTACACCGCGACCCCTTTGATTCCCATCAGCAAAACGAAGCCGATCGCCAGATAAGGTACGAGTGCGTACTGCCTACGGGTAAAGACCTCATCGATCGTGTACTTCAAAATAAGCGGATAGATCACGGTGACGGCCGTCACGATAAACAACGACAGAATTGAAATACAGAAATAGCGCCTATAGGGCCAAAAGTACAACTTCAATCGTTTAAAGGTTTCCAAGACCAGCTACCTCCTGCAAAGTGGAGTGTTGTCAAATGAAGCTCCGACACATATCATATGGCTCCTT
This sequence comes from Brevibacillus nitrificans, assembly GCF_003710965.1. Taxonomy (NCBI): domain Bacteria; kingdom Bacillati; phylum Bacillota; class Bacilli; order Caryophanales; family Paenibacillaceae; genus Brevibacillus; species Brevibacillus nitrificans. The sequence continues at coordinate 343,034 of NZ_RHHU01000005.1, forward strand.
AACGCGAGTCAGACCACAGAACGAGTCAGACCTGAGACGGAGGCAAAATCATGCCTCAGTACGTTTGGGTCTTCCCGCTTCCTCTTTATGATAGAACGTGAACTTATAATCAGGAGGAAAATACGCATGCCGGATTTTCAAGCACTTGCCGGGATCGATCAAGGCCTTTATTTGATTCTTTCGCTCTTGACGCTGCTCCCGGCGCTTCGGATCGGCAACCTCGTCTTTCGACCTGCGGGGTACGCCATGGCGAAGAGTGCCCGCTGGAACCTGCTTTGGATCGGCGTAGCGCTGCTTGCGGCACTCGCTCAATGGGGAACGACCTGGATGCTTTATGAATCATTTGGATGGATGTACATAAAAGACAAGCTGCTAGGATTTCTCCCCCTCATTTTCTTGCCAGCGGTCGTGACAGCCTTTGTCACTGTACCGCGTCTCTGGCAGCTGGCGACGCACGGACCGATTGTCACTCCCTTTGCCGTCACACCGGACAATACCAGGACCAGCGGGGAAATGGAGGAGATCAGGCGGCATAAAGCGACGGCACCCGAGATGATCGTACCTGTCTACACGTTTGCCCTCGGCGCCATCCTCGCCGCTATTCTGCAATTTTTCATTCCTGCTGTCACGCTGCAATGGGAGCTGCTTTTGATTTTCTGGGGGTGCCTGGTCGCTGGCTCCTCAGTCTTTTGGATTTGGCAATCGTGGCAGCAGCAGCGCCATGGACAAGCTGGAGCGCTTACTCGACCCGGTTTCGTCATTCGACTCCTCCGCGGCGTCTTCGTTCTCCTGCTGCTGTCCGGCGGCTCGCTTACCTCGTTCAGTCAGGCGATGCATGCGAGCAAGCTGCCCGATCAGATGAGCATGGCCCCCGTTCATGGCCAGCACTCCCCTGCCTTGTCTGGCCCCTCCGTCTCTGTGACGGAGCTGACGGGTCCTCGAACGGGGGTACCTGATCGCCAGTTTACGTTGACCGCCCAAAAAACGATGCGCAAGCTTTCCACTGGAAAAACCATCGAGGCGTGGACCTACAATGGCCAATACCCCGGACCTGAGCTGCGCATGAAGCAAGGAGAATTGGTCGAAGTCGTGCTGAAGAACAAGGACATCGACGCAGGTGTCACCCTCCACTGGCACGGTTTGAATGTGCCGAATGCGGAAGATGGAGTCGCAGGTGCCACTCAGGACGCCGTGCTTCCCGGCGAAACGCATGTGTACCGCTTTGTCGCAGAGCAAACCGGAACGTACTGGTACCATTCCCACCAGCAATCCGCCGTTCAAGTAAAAAAGGGATTGCTGGGCGCACTGATCATCGAACCTGCCACAACGCCAAATCCCGCCCCCTCATCCCAGCTTGATCTTGCACTCGTCCATCACAAGCTGGGATCTGGAGGAGGAATGACACTGAGCGGCATAACGGGACGCACGACAAAGACAGCTGCACCGGGAACCTCTGTCCGCCTGCGACTCATTAATGCGGACAGCTTTCCAGCTACCTTCCGACTGCAGGGAGCTTCGTTTCAGGTTGCGGCGATTGACGGAAATGACGTGCATGAGCCGAATCTGATCGCAAATCAGCAGCTGCTTCTCGCAGCAGGCGGGAGATATGACGTCATTTTTACGATGCCGGATCATCCTGTTTTTCTTTCTCCATCGAAAACAGATAATGACAACGGCCTCTTACTCAGCCCACACGGCTCGGGAGAAGCACCTGCTCCTCTCCCCGACCTGCCTTATTTTGACCCTGCCAGCTATGGGAGTCCTCTGCCGCTGCCTTTCACACTTCAAACCACATACGATCGGGACTTTCAGCTCGTTTTCGACGTTCAGTTCGGTTTTTATAACGGGCGTCTGGATGGTCTTTGGACGATAAATGGCCGTGTCTTTCCGAATACGCCCATGCTTCAAGTGAAAGAAGGCGATCTCGTCAAAATGACTTTCGTAAACCGCAGCTTCATGGACCACCCGATGCATCTGCACGGCCATCACATGCTCGTGCTCAGTCAAAATGGCAAACCAGCTACTGGCAGTCCCTGGTGGACCGATACGTTGAATGTGGCTCCAGGAGAGACCTACATCGTCGCTTTTCGCGCTGATAATCCTGGGCTGTGGATGGATCATTGCCACAATCTCAGCCATGCTGCTCTGGGAATGAGTATGCATCTGGTGTACGAGGGCATCTCCTCTCCTTTCCACATCGGTAGCCAGACACGCAACCAGCCGGAATAATGGATGGTCCTGGAGCAAAAGAAAGCCTGTTGAAGAAAAAAAGCAGCCTGAATGCATAGGTGCACGGGCTGCTTTTCTTATGATGAGTGGGCTTATCTGTTTTTTCGCTTTTTCCGGCTTCTCTTTTGCTGCCTCCTGCTGTCTGGTACCCGTTCCAATCTGCGAAGCTTCTGCTTTCGAACGAGCAAGACTGCCCTGAGTGAAGTTCGCTGTGGCATCCAGATTCCCTGCTCGCTTTTGCTCCTCTTTTTGAGGCGGACCGGAACGCCGCTCTCCCAGCCGTGTCAGCACAGCCTGTTGCGCCATGCTCGCAGTCGTCTTCTCGCTACGACTCCGCAGCTGCGCAAGCTTTGCCTACCATTGCTCAGGAAGCTGCAAGCGACGCGACGATACGTCGAGAGGCCAGAGAAGGGCGGCGAGCATCAACAGCCATTCACGGACAGATTGGGTATCCCATTTTTCCGGCAGATCCCCTGCGAACGCGGGGAGTAATGGACCGCTCCCATCCCCGCAGGCAGGCACTGTGCGGGGCACTGGAACAACCCTTCCTAGGAACGATAGATATGCGGATTCTAGGCGCATCTGCCGGCTTGCACATCGTTGCGGCCTTTGCTGACATTCCTTTTACTCCTGCGTTATTGGAAAAACTGCAAGATGCCGGTGTCCGAGTCTATCCGGTAGAGGAGCATGCGGTGCGCCCCGGCAGACACGCAGAGTAGACAAAATCATCTTGGGGTATGGCAACTTATCGGAAGAAAAAATCGTGGAAGGTGTCAAACGCCTCTACTCTGTTCTGTCTGTGGCGGGTAGCTTATCTGGCAAAAACCACTAGTTCGACAGCTCAAAATATTGACCGAACTCTTTGTCGCAGCCCTTTAGTATGTATTCGTTCTTTCCCTTGCTTTTGCTCGCTATGGCGATTCCTTCACAGGTAGTCGTTTGGCGTCCTTTGTCCTTTCCGCCATATTTGTCCATCGAATCATCATAGGTAAAAACCACTTTCTTTCCGTCGTACACCAGCTCTTCGAAAGTCGGATCGCCTTCAATCGTGTAGCTCGTGATCCGCACCTGATCAGGCGTTTGTTGAGCGACATTTTTCATGAACTGCTCCCATCGCTCCCAGTTGGCTATTCGGCTATGCACATTCACGACATCCCCATTCTCGATGGCCTTTTCCGCTCGGTAGGGATCGGTTAATTCGGGAAACGCTGGCGTGCTCCCGCCGCCTGCCTGCTCCTTTTGTCCGCAGGCAGCGAGGAGACAGACCACTGTCAGCAGTAAGGAAATTGTTTTCATTTGCATTTGCACTTGCTCTCCCCTTATCTCTTTTTCGTATATCGTTTATACGAGAAATTCGCCTATTTTGTTTCGAGCATTTTTTTGCTTCATCTACGGTTCAGAGGCTTTGTGCACAATAAAACAGCAGCAGTGTAGGACATTGTATTCTAGTCCATGGCTGCTGCTGTCTCTTTTTTGGGTCAGTCTATTACGAGCTTTTCTTTGATGACCGGGAATCACAGATTATTATCTGCGACGACGACAGCACTCCGGTGGACAATTCCTGCAGTGATCTGGACACCGCCACCTGCGATTTCTTCTGTACCCATAACCTGATTCTGGTGGTGGAGTCCCATGCCTTTGCGATGGGGAATACGAAGAAGGGTAATACGCGGATTGGTTGTAAGACGAGGATTGGGATGACGACCAATTGGAACTTGGATAATACATGCTGTCGCCCTCTTTCTTGTTAAATTTGGATGACTCTATGTGTATATGCAGGAGAGCATTCACCCGAATAGACGAGTAACATCCCCGATCACAAATTGAGGAAGCTACCTAGGCCTAATTCCTAGCCTTTCAAAAAGATTTCTGGCTTGTTTCGTTCCATTCAAACTCTACCTATTCCTGACAGAGGCTCCTTGTTATCCTAGAAAATAGCAGCTCATGGAAAGGAAGATTGTACGATGACATGTCATGAAGCAGCACCGCCGCCTGTTCGCTTTTTGGAGGGGGAGCGCGTCTATTTACGTCCCATTGGTTTGGCGGATACGGATTGGTATTTTCGTTCCTTGTACAATCACGAGGGACGACGCCTGACAGGTACGCAAAAGCACTATACGCGACATGAGTACCGGGCGAAATACGTACTTGGCTGAAGCCACTCCATCCAAAAAAGCTGCCCCGAAATGGCCTGGTACAAAAACAGACTGCCTCTTCGTCGCATGAATGACGAAAACAGGCAGCCTGGGTGGTTCGCGATACGTTTTGTTTCTTTTACTCTTCATACTCATACAGGGAAAAAAGGGAAGAACCGTCCGTGGCGTTCCCTTTTGCCTCCAGTCTGTCCAGCCGCTTCTGAAAGGCAAGCCCCTCTGCCTTCGAGCGATTACGCAGCAGGCTCCCCCGCTTTTTCCACTGCTCGTAGGCGAGTCTTGTGTAATGCAGAGCCTTTTCCCAGTCTCCCAGCTGATGCTCATACACCTTTGCCGCCTCGATGTAGACTTCTTCCGGGACAAAGCCGTTCGACTGCATGCACGATTCCCAGATCTGCAGGGCACTCTGCCAATCCTTTTGTTTTTTGTACAGATGGCCGGCAGCCAGCTTCGCGCGGACACTCCAAGGGTGGCTGCTGTGCGCGACAGTCAAATACGCCTGCATAGCCGTTTCCCTGTCTCCCAGCGCTTCGTACCAGCGGGCAATTTCGTATCGCTCTTCCTGCGATACTTCTTCCCGTTCGTGCTCCAAGAGCAACGAGGAGACGTGGATGTAGAGCGTCATTAGCGAGAGCACATCGACTTCGTTATGCCGCAGCACACCTTCGACGACATCCGGGTCCTTGGAATGGAGAAAGTCAAAATAGCGGACGGGCGCCAAATACCCCGGCAAATCGTCCTCCCGATAGACACCCAGCTTTTCCTGCTCGATGATCGCCAGACGGCAAGATTCCAGCTCGCCCCTCCACAATCTTCGCGCACCGTGCAGCAAATCCAAATGACCAAAGACAGGCAATGCCTGTACCTGATCCCGAATGAGCGTGTGCCGGGTACGCACCTGCGGCCAGTCGAACGATTTGCCATTAAAGGTAACCAGGTGGGACGACTGCTTCGCCTGCTCCAAAAAGGAATGGTACAGCGTCACTTCCGCGTGCGGTGCGGGCAAAAAGTGCTGTCGTACAACGACTTCCTTTCCCTCTATGCGGCTGTAGCCTAGCAGAAACACGGTATTTCCCGCTCCCCCTGACAGCCCAGTCGTTTCCGTGTCAAAAAACAGCAGATCCTCCGCCCGCCGTCCCGCTGCAGACAACGGATGCTGCTTGCCGGACGCTTCCCAGGCTGCGATCGTCTCGTGCAGCTGAGCAAAGCTGTACCTCCCATGCTGCTGACGTAGTGGATAGCGGACTTCGCGGATCATGACATGCTCATCCTCCCAGAGGAAGGGAGCAGCTTGCATGCTTTTCCACCGTTCCGCATACGGAATCTCGGGTTCAGTAGCTGCATCGGAAAGCTCGGCTGTCAGCTGGGGCAGAGCTTCCTCCGAAACCTGCTGTGCTTCGACCGACTCGGCTCCGCTGACTTCTTCCGCTTCCTTTGACAGCTCTGGTTTCTCTTGCTCCGCTTCCGTGCTTTTGTCGCTCTCCAGAGAGAGATGCCCCTTCATCCGCTGCAGCTTGGATTTAAGAGACATACGCGCTTCCTCCCTGAGCTACACGAAGCAGCGTCATTGCCAGCTCCTTGCTTCCATCGTCAGTGGCTCCTACACAGGAGGGGCAACCGGATTCGCACGGGCACGATACGATCATGCGCTCCGCTTGTGCCAGAATCGTCTCCATTTCTTTGTACACCTGCTCGGAAAGTCCAATTCCTCCGGGGTATCGGTCGTACAGAAAGATCGTCGGCTCCTGGGAATGCACGGCTTTGCGCTGCGGGATGACATGCAAATCCATCGGGTCGCACATGACGAACAGCGGTGCCACGTGCTGCAGTACATGTGCCAAGCCAACCAGCCCCCGCTCCACGTCCTCTGTCCCGATCTCCTCCAAAAGCGTGTCGGAAAAGCCGATCCACGCGGCATTCGTGTGCAGCTCCTCCTCCGGCAGATGGATCGGACCGGAGCCGATGTTTTCATGCGTTTCAAACTTGATCTTCTTGAAGATCGTCGCCATCGCGTGGACGGATACTTCCCCGTAGGCAAAGGCGCGTTGTCCCTCCCTGCGGTACTGATCCTGCTCCAGGACCTTCAGCTGTACGGCCAGATTGGCATCCGTGTAGTAATCGACGGATACCTCCCGGACATACGCTTTCTTTTCCTCGTAGTCGAGCTTTTCTACCTGATACTGTGCCCCTTGATGCAAGTAGATCGCTTCCTCGTGGAGCAGCGTCATCGAGCTGAAACGGTCCATTTCCCCGATTACCCGTTCATTGCCGCGCTCGGTGATATCAATGATCACCACATTTTCCTGGGAAGCCGACCGCAGACTGATGTTGTGTGCCGGGAACGAGTCATTCATCCAGAACCATTTGCCTTTGGAATGGTGCAGCACCTGCTCCTCAGTCAAAAACTCCAGAATTTCCACAATCTCTGCACTCCCGAACGTATCTCCCTCACGAAACGGCAGCTCGTAGGCCGCACATTTCAAATGATCGACGAGAATGATCAGATTGTCTGGATTGATCCGAGCGGTCTCGGGGCTGCGGTCAAAAAAGTATTCCGGGTGGGCGATGACGTACTGATCGAGCGGCGTAGAGCTGCCGACCATCACGACAACGGATTCCCCCTGCCTTCTGCCTGCCCGTCCCGCCTGCTGCCACGTGCTGGCGACCGAACCAGGGTAACCCGTAATGACGCATGCCTGCAGCTGGCCGATGTCTACCCCCAGCTCCAGTGCATTCGTGCTGACGACACCCATGATGTCCCCGTTGCGCAAGCCCCGCTCGATCTCCCGGCGCTGACTGGGCAAATACCCGCCGCGATAGCCCTGGATGGTCTTCGGACCCAGCTTTCGTTTGATCAGCTCTTGCAAATACGTCAGCAAAATCTCTACGCGGACGCGGCTGCGGGCAAACAGGATCGTCTGAATGCCGTTGACCAGAAACTGCTCGGTAATGTCCCGGGCTTCGAGAGTGGCGCTGCGCCGGATATTCAGCTGCCGATTGACCACCGGCGGATTGTAGAACAGAAAATGCTTGATCCCCGCAGGCGCACCGTTGTTGTCCACCAGCTCCATTTTCTCTTCCGTCAGCTGCTCTGCCAGCTCTTTGGGATTGGCAATCGTCGCTGACGTGCAAATAAATTGGGGATGGCTGCCGTAAAAGGCACAGATGCGCTTTAGCCTGCGAATGACGTTGGCGACGTGACTTCCAAAAACGCCGCGGTATGTATGGAGCTCATCAATCACTACGTATTTGAGATGCTCAAAAAAGGATACCCACTTGGTGTGATGCGGCAGGATCGCGGAATGCAGCATATCCGGGTTGGTAATGACGATATTGCCCGTCTTGCGCACCATTTGACGGATGTTCGCCGGCGTGTCTCCATCGTACGTCTCCGATTTGATGGACAATCCCATCTCGGTGATCAGCTCGTGCAGCTCGCTCTTTTGATCCTGTGCCAATGCTTTGGTCGGAAACAGGTAAAGCGCTCGTGCCTGCGAATCCTCTGACAGCGTCTGCAGAATCGGCAGATGATAGCACATGCTTTTTCCCGAAGCCGTCGGAGTCACCGCTACGATGCTTTTTCCTTCGCGCACATGGCGAAAGGATGTTTCCTGGTGGGTATATAAGGAAGGAATCCCTCGCTTTTCGAGAGCTTCCCGGATTCGTGCGTCCAGCTGACTCGGAAACGAAACCGTTTTGGCGTCACGCGCAGGTATCGTTCTCCAGTGCGCGATATTCGCGAGGAATCGTTCATCCTGACGGAAATGCTCCAAAATCTCAGCCATGCTTTTTTTCATTTTCATCGACGTCACCTTCTTTGATTCAATTTTACGAATGGATGTTCGTGATGTAAATGAATTTATTCTGGATAAACCGTAGCTCGTTTTGTATAATGGGGAACTGTACTCAACGGCCCCGACTTTTCTGCAAGGGGAAAGTCAAGAAAACCAAGACAAAGCGAGGTAACCATTTGAACATTCAACAACTGAAAATGGATTGGTTCTCCAATGTACGCGGTGACGTACTGGCTGGAATGACCGTTGCCCTGGCTCTGATTCCTGAAGCGATTGCCTTCTCGATTATTGCCGGTGTGGACCCTATGGTCGGACTTTACGCTTCTTTCTGCATTGCTGTGACGATTGCCTTCGCTGGCGGAAGACCCGGAATGATTTCGGCAGCGACTGGCGCCATGGCTTTGCTGATGGTCAGCCTCGTAAAAGAGCACGGTTTGGAGTACCTGCTTGCAGCCACTTTGCTGACAGGGGTCATCCAGTTCCTTCTGGGCATGCTCAAGATCGGAAGGTTCATGACTTTTGTTCCCCATTCCGTTGTGATCGGATTTGTCAATGCATTGGCAATCCTGATCTTTCTGGCGCAATTGCCGCATTTTGTGGGGGCATCCTGGGTGATGTACGCGATGGTGCTAGGGACACTTGCGATCATCTACATTCTCCCCCGCTTTACCAAGGCTGTTCCTCCCGCATTGGTAGCCATTATCGTGATGACGGCTATAACGATCTTTGGCGGACTGGATCTGCGTACGGTCGGAGATATGGGGCAGATTACGCGCAGCTTGCCGATGTTCCATATTCCGGTCGTCCCATTGAATCTCGAAACACTGCTGATCATCCTGCCCTATTCGTTTCCTCTGGCGCTCGTGGGCATTCTCGAATCGCTGATGACCGCGTCGATTCTCGATGAAATGACGGATACGCGCAGCGATAAAAACCGCGAAGTCAAAGGACAAGGCATCGCCAACCTCATCAATGGCTTTTTCGGGGGAATGGCTGGCTGCGCCATGATTGGGCAATCCGTCATCAACGTCAAATCCGGCGGGCGCGGACGCTTGTCTACCCTTGTAGCTGGTGTGTTCCTCCTGTTTTTGATCATGGTCCTAGGCGATATCGTACAGCAGATTCCGATGGCCGCACTGGTCGGTGTCATGGTGATGGTCTCCATCGGCACGTTCGACTGGCAATCGTTGAAAAATCTGCGCAAGATCCCTGTCAGCGACTCGCTCGTCATGCTTGTCACGGTCGCGATCGTCGTTGCTACGCATGACCTGGCAAAAGGCGTAATCGCCGGGGTGGTTCTGAGTGCTGTCATCTTTGGCTGGAAAATGGCTCGCCTGAAATCTACAGAAGAGCTGAACGAGGATGGAGTCAAAGTATATATCATCTCCGGTCAGCTGTTTTTCGGCACCATGACCCACTTTATCGAGCAGTTCGACTATCAGGCAGATCCGGAGCACATCATTATCAACCTGAGTCGATCTCACATCTGGGATCACTCCGCTGTGACCGCTGTCTCCAAGGTCGTCCTGAAATACCAGCAGCTCGGCAAGCACGTTTCGATCGAAGGACTGAACGCCGAAAGCAGGTCCTTAATGGAACGGGTCGGCATTTCGGCACCGTCTGGTCATTGAGTATTTTCATATACACTCGCAAACAACAACAAAAGCATTTTGCTCCTCTATCCTTTGGGGACAAAATGCTTTTTTCTATGCGCACCTATTCATTTTTCTGATAACGTCTTTTCCAGCCCTACAACTCATAAGCGATTTGTTATAATAAAAAAGGGTGATATCCGTGATGAATGATCTACTAAAGTATGCCTTTCGGATTCGTGCAGCGATGAATAAAATGCAACGAGAAATTACGATAGAAATGCAAAAACAGTTTGGCGGTGATTTGACGAGACCGCAATTTTATTTGCTCACACTCATTTCGGAAGAACAGCCTTGCAAAATCACGCATTTGGCACAAAAGCTGGGTGTTCGCCCGAGCACCATTTCCACAATGATCAATCGCTTGGTTGACGGCGGCTTTGTCTCTCGCGTGTATGGACAAAATGATCGTCGCAATGTGCTCGTTTCCATTACGGATCGTGGGAAAAGTGTCCTGACGAAGGATATTGAAAACTACGGAAAAGTGCTCGAAAAAATTATCGGGGCGCTGGAGCCGAATGAATTGGAAACGTTTACGAAGACTTTTGAAAAGATGGTCACCATTCAGAATCGCTGAGGGACAAATAAGGAGAAAAAAGACCGCGAGCCTGGTCACACGGGAAGTGCGACGAAGCTTGCGGTTTTTCCTTGTTTCTTACGCGCGGTACGCTTCTTGTAATATAGCCAGATAATCCTCGGCGGTGATCGTGCGGACATTGCTCGGCGTCGAACCGTTCTTCATCGACAGCTCCACGATTCGCGGGAAATCCTCTTCCCGCACACCTGGCAAATCCTTGAGCCTCGGTATTTGCAGGCTCTGTGTCAGCTCCGTTATTCCTCCGATCAGCTTGTCGATCGCTTGGTCCTCGGTATCCGCATCGCTGGCAAAGCCCATATAGCGGGCCAAGGCTGCATGCATTGGCTTGTTATCAGCTGCGTTGAACTTGAGGACGTATGGCAGAAACACCGAGTTGGCAACGCCATGCGGAGTATCGTACAAGCCGCCTAACGCCTCCGCCAGACAATGGACTGCCGCCACATCCGCTGACCCGAAGCACAGACCTGCCATCAAGCTTCCTTCCAGCATCGCATGGCGTGCCTCTTCATCCTGACCGTTGGCGTACGCTGCTGGCAGCGCCCGTACGATCGTTTGCATCGCCTTCGCTCCAAAAGCCTGCGAGATGGGATTGGTCACCTTGCAGGTGTAGCCTTCGATGGCGTGCACCAAAGCATCGACCCCGGTTGCCGCTGTAACCGCTGGCGGTACGCTGTAGGTCAGGACCGGGTCCAAGACAGCCAGCGTAGGACGCAGAGCGGCATGCTTCAACGTCATTTTCCGATGCGTAGTCGATTCTGTAATAACAGCCGAGCGCGTCACTTCCGAGCCTGTCCCCGCAGTAGTCGGTATACATACAATGGGCGCAATATTCGTATACGGCAAACGGCCGTCCGCATAATCCGCAGGTGTCCCTCCGTTTGGTCCGCAAAGCGCGATGGTCTTGCCCGTATCCATCGCGCTTCCTCCGCCGACTGCGACGACCACATCGGCAGCAGCCTCCCGAAACAGTGCTGCCCCTTCCAGGCATTCCGTATCCCGTGGGTTTTGACTCAGCGCATCAAACAGCGTCACCGAAAAGCCCGCTTCTGCAAGCGCTGACTGGATCGGCGCCACCAATCCTGCGCGTATGACGCCGGGATCACTTACCAGGAATACCGATTTGCCTATTCCTCGGGATTGCAGAAGTGCCGGCAATTCTTTTGTTTTTCCACTCCCCATTTCAATACGAGTCGAGCAAAAATAGCTGAATGCTTTCACAAGAATCCCCTCCTACTGTTCAATGATAATAAAGTAATAGACCGGAACCCCTTATCGTACACGGAGTCTCGGTCTTCTAAATCACCAGGTATTTGAAAATTAGTTTTAGACTCAACGTTAGAACGAAGCAATCCACGGATCTAAAATGAAGAATAAAGATATAGACTGCCTCATTGAACTTTCGAACCCGCTGTTCCTAAGCAAACGCTCAGTTATCCAAATGCTGGAGGAATTTGAGTACACGCTGCAACAGCAGGGTCGTTGCGTTGGCGTCATACGACGGCAAACTGCTATCTGCAAAGAAATGTTGATTTCCTGGGTACAAAAAGAGTTCGGCATGATCGGCTGCAGCTACGAGCTCGCGTGCCGCCTCAATGTCACCCTCATCAACGAAGTAGGGATCAGCGTCCATGCCATGAATTTGCACCGGCAGTTCCGCTGGCCAGGTAGATCCGAACATCGAGGTCGGAACGCAAGAGTGAAACAACAATGCACCACGAGCGCCTTCACGAGTCTGAGCGAGCTTCTGAGCTGCAACCACACCAAGCGAAAACCCCGCGTAGATGATCTCACGCGGAAACTCACTGGCCACACGTATACCTCGCTCTGTTATCTCTTCGAAGCCGATCTCATTGACATAGGCCATGCCATCCTCGATCGTGGTAAACAAATGACCGTCGAAAAGGTCAGGAACGTGAACAGTGTGACCTGCCCCTCTGATTTTGTCGGCGAAATCATTAATCCCCTTTGTTAGTCCCAATGAGTGGTGGAACAAAAGAATCTCTGCCATTTCTCTTCTCCTTCCAAGATCTAAAATAATGAAAATTGTGGCTCAATCGATTTCGCTTCCTTACTGCCGTTATCCTGCTTGTTAGCGTAACAAAGCTGCAGGTCATTATCGCGGCAGCTTTGCTGTGTTTTTTCGTTATAACTATTTTCCTGCCAGCGAGCTGGTCAAAAAGAGCTTGCGCATCTTGGTCGATCAGCTCCAACCCACGGATACGGTGGGCATTGTCGTGTACAAGTGAAAAACGAATCAGCCGGCAAGCTCGGCGATGTACGAATACGCTATCACAATGCTGCGACCCAAAGAGTAGAGGAAACAAGCCAGCCGCTGCAAATTCAGGCGAAGCTGTCCGGCGAGCTGCAATTTCTGGCTGCTGTGGCCGAGTATGCAGAAATTCTCCACGAGAGCTACTGGGCAAAGGACGGATCCTTGCGCGATGTCCTCGAGCTGGCTGAATCGAATGCGTCTGGAGAGCAGCAGCTGGAGTTTGTGCGTATGGTCAAGGACTCTCTTGCCATACGGGGGCACTAAAAAACAAGGAACCTTCCAGCACTTCAGCAGGGAGGTTCCTTGCTTTTCTTCTAGATACGTACCCACTTACAGGCTGACGACCCCAGTCATCCCGGAGCGCAGGGCACCTTCTTTGTTGTCGATCATGATTTTGACCGTAAACGTATCGGTACCCGGGTCTGCTTTGGGACTGATCCGCTCTACACTGCCGCGAAAGCTTTTGCCCAAGGCATCGACCGCCACGTCGACTTCCTTTCCTCGTGTGAAACTTCCGAGCTCTGCCTCTGTCACACCGATCACGACGTAGACCTTTTCTGTATGGACGACCGTCATCGCTTGCGTGCTCGGGCTGATCATCTCGCCTGCATGGATGTTTTTGGTGCTCACATAGCCTTTGATCGGGCTTTGGATTGTCGCGTTTTTTAGCTGGTACTCGGCATTGTCGACTACGGCCTGCGCTTTTTCCACCCCGGCGGCAAATTGAGCGATCTGCTCAGAGGTTGCGCCGTTTTTCGCCTTGTCGTACATCGCCTTCATCTGCTCCACGTTTGCTTCCAGTGCCTGCAAGGTTGGCTGTGTCGCACCCTGCTTCGCCATCGCCAGATCTTCCTGGCTGCGCAAAAACTGAGCATCGGCCGAAGAGTAGGCAGACTCTGCGTCTTCCCACGCTTGCTTGGCGACAGCGCCTTGCAGGTAAAGCTCGTAAATTCGCTCTTTTTTCGCAGCAGCCAGCTCCTTGTTCGTTTTCGCGGACTGAAAAGCAGCCTCAAGCTGGGCCAGCTCTTCGGGGCGTTTGCCGTTCTTTACATCCATGTACTTCTGCTGCGCCTGACGCCAGCCCGCTTCCGCGTAAAGCACCTCCTCCTTGCGCGTGCCCTTTTTCGCTTCCTCCCACTGCGATTTCGCCAAAGCCAGATCGGCCTTTGCCATCTGCAAGCTGGCCGCGAGCTCTTCCTGCTCCAGGCCAAACAGCGGAGTTCCTGCATCGACGGCATCGCCAACATCGCGGAATACTTTCGCTACTCTTCCGGACGACTTGGCGTAGATCGTCACTTCCTCGATCCCCTCCACTTTGCCCGTATACGTATGAACGGCTTCTTTCGTTTGTACGGATGGCTGGCCCGCGCCCGCAGCAGCTGTCAGCGCAACCGGCTGCACTTGCCCGCATCCTGTCAACACGACGAGCAAAGCAATCCCTGCTGCTGCACTTCCCCATGCTCTTCTCTTCATCGGGTTACACCCTTCCTTCCTATTACTCCAGCATCGCTGACTGGGATGGTTGTTCCTTCGTACCCTGCAGCGCTTCCTTGTTTTCCCCTACAACCAACATAACGAGAAAAGCCACAACCAAAATCCATGCTGCTACGAGCAAGCTGTCCTGCAATGCCTGAATGGCGGCATACTTTTTCACCAGCTGCCCCATGAGCTGCAGGGCGGATGCGGCGGCTTCCTGAAGAGAAAGCCCTTTTGCCACATACATTTGCTGCCACTGCTCCAAAGCGGTCATCACCGGAGGCTGTGTCGCTGTCACCTGTTCGCTGGCGTGGACCGCATGCTCGACACTGCGATGAGTAAACAAACTGATGAGGCCCGCGATCCCGATCGAGGTCGCGATCTGACGGGAGATGTTCGTAATGACAGACGCTGCCGGTACACGCGCCGGGTCTCCAACAGCTAGGAGCGGAATCTGCATGGAGGTCATGAGACACATCCCCAGCCCGACTCCGCGCAGGGCGAGCAGCCACTGCAGCGTGCTCACGTCCGTGTCCAGATCGATTCGAGAGATCAGAAAACCTGATCCCAGGCAAAAGATCAGACCCGTCACAATAAACGGCTTCAAGCCCACCCGCGCTGCCAGCATTCCGCTGATCGGTGTGACGATCCCCGAGGCAAGCGCTTGAGGCAGCATGAGCAGCCCTGTATCCATCGCCGTCTTGCCGAGCATGTTTTCCGAGTAGATCGGCAGCAGGTAAATGACTCCGAAGTTGCCGACCATAATCATGCTGTTCACCAAAAGTCCGAGCGTAAAATTACGATTGGCAAGCAGACGGATGTCGACCAGCGGATGGTCTGTCGACAGCTCACGGATGACGAACAAGGTGCCGCAGATCAAAGCCGTGAGCAGCAGAGACACGATGTAAAAGGAGTCCCAGCCCTCTTTTTCCCCTTTCGTAACGGCGAGCAAGAGACTGACGAGTGCGGCTGCCGACCATACAAAGCCAGCCAGATCAAAAGGGTGATTCTTTTTCACTTCCCCTTCTCGCAAAAAGCGCCAGACTAACAGCATCGCGATGACCCCAAACGGAATATTGACCGTAAAAATGAACCGCCAATCCATATGCTGCACAAAGTAACCGCTCAGCGTCGGCCCTACAGCGGGAGCGACAAACACCGAGATTCCGAAGACCCCCATCGCTGGCCCCATCTTCTCCCGTGGGACGACGAGCTGAATCATCGACTGACCGATTGTCATCATCAGCCCGCCTCCTGCTGCCTGAACGATCCTAGCAGCGATCATACTGCCATTGCTCCACGCCAAACCGCAAAGAAGCGAACCGACCGTAAACAGCAAGAGACTGACCAAATAGCTTCTTTTGATCCCAAAGCGGATTCCTACGAAGCCTGCGAGTGGAATGACGGCAGCCATCGTCAGCGTGTAGCTGGTCACTACCCACTGAATGTCCTCGGTCGAAACCCCAAACACATGCATCATCTCGGGAATGGCGACGTTGACGATGCTCGTATCCAGGACAGCCATGAAGGTTCCCAGCACAATGGCCAGCACGCCAGGCCAAAAGTTTTCCTCTGGACTCATTCCCTCACATCCTTATCTCACGTGAATCTTGACTTTTGCATTCAAGCCAGGCTGAAAATCATACGGACCTTCCGTAAAAGCGATCTTGATCGGAATGCGCTGCGTCACCTTGGTGAAATTCCCCCCGGCATTGGTGGGCGGCAGCAAGGAAAACGTCGATTGCGTCGCTTCCCCGATTTTCGAGACCGTCCCCGTGAACGTACGTCCCGGGTACATATCCAGCTCGATCTCTACCTTTTGCCCGAGCGCAATGTAGCCGGCATCTGTCTCTTCCACATTCGCCTGCACGTACAGCTGGTGTTTATCGACGACCAGCGCAACAGTATTGCCAGCCCCGACCACTTCTCCTGCTTTGGCCGCTCGCTGCAAAATGACCCCGCTGATCGGCGAACGGATAGCCGTGTTTTCGAGCTGCACGCTGTTCGTCGCATTTACCTGCTCCTGCTCCGCTACAATTTGCCCGCTTTGTACCTCGCTCCCCTCGTCGATCCGGACGCTTTTGAGCTTTCCGGCGACTTTGGGAGCTATTTTATAAATGTCACCTGTCACCATCGCATCCTCTGTTTTCACGTAGAAATACCCTTGATAGCCGTAGTAGCCGACGACGATCGCGACCACCATGAGAACGGACAGCAAGACGACTTTTTGTTTTTTGGGCTTTTTCTTTTCCAATGAAGCTCCCTGCCTTTCTTTGCATACCGACTGGCGGTTTGTTAATTTTCGAAAAAGGAAGAGCTTTTTTCATCAGCTCTCTCGTTAACCTTGCCTATTCAAGAAAAAGCGTTTGACGATCGGGCGTACCAAAATCGTAGCTGCCAAGCCGATCATATTCCACACGTGCACCAGCGTGACGCCTGCCTCCCCCGAGATGATTCTCATCGCATACAAAGCCGAGCAGATCAACGATAAGGCGAAGGCAACCGCCCAGATAAGCGTCAGCCAAAAGTTGGAGAGGTAGAACAGGCGATGTGTCGTAAATGCTTCCGGTACTACTTTTTTGGCGTACTGGAGGGTAAAAGGCTTTTTGATAACGAGAGAAATGGCGGATGCCAGTGTCAGAATCCCGTACATGAACAGCTGTGTGAAGTCGAACAGATGAAAGGATGGAAGCAGCAGGGCAACCCAAATGCCAAAGAAAAAGTAATAGACTTTGATTCGGATGATCGTTGTGACTTCCCCAAATTTCTTCCTTTGAAACAGATAGATCAAAGCAGAAAGCACAAAGCCGATCGTGAGCCCAAGCGCAGGCGGTTCTACTTGAAAGGCGACAAAAAAGGGAATCAGATCAACGAAAATCCAAAATAAGGTTTGAATCATGACGGACACTCACTCCTCGATTCGTTCTTTATGCTGTTCATTTTACAAACCGACCGACGGTTTGTAAAGACTTATTTTTTCCATTCTTGTCCTTTTTCCTTTCAACCCGCTTTTATGTTTTGCCGCCATTTTACGATGAGGTACGTAGCCAGACCGAGCGCAGCGGCAATCAACAAAAAGGTCAAGCCGTAGTGGCGAATGTAGACAACGACCTTGAACCACTCCCGCTCCAGGGTCCTTCCCAATAGCAAAAAGGTCAGACTCCAGATCAATGCACCTGCGTAAGCAAATCCGGCAAAGCGCCGAAAATCCATGGAAGCGATCCCTGCCAAGTAAGCCGTAATGTGACGAACTCCCGGCAAAAAATAGCCAACCAGCAGCAAGTACGACCCGTAGCGGGCAAACAGCTTCTGCGTGGACTCGATTCGTTTCGGCGAAATGTGCAAATAAGGACCTACCTTGATCAACAGCGGCAGTCCCCATTTCAATCCAATGGCATAGCTGATGGAAATGCCTGCTGACGCACCTAAAAAAGCACTTAGGAGCGTGTACGGCATCTGCAGAACCCCACGGGAAACGGCATACCCCGCGTAGGTCATCAACACCTCGTCTGGAATGGGCACCCCCAAGACACCTAGCGCCAAGGCAAAAAAGATCCCTACATATCCGTATTTCATCAAAAACAAATCCAAATGATGTTCCACGGCTACCTCCATCTCCTTGTCCTCTTACATCCTATTCTTCCCACATTCGACATCATGCTCGCTTTTTTCCCTCTTGCCGAGAAAAACAGCCTTCCCTTTCTATTACCCGAGGAGTACAATTCTTTCCAATCATCTGAATTCTATTTTGTAGAAATGAGGAATACCATGTCTGTCTTTCTCACTACTTCCGGCCAAATCATTGCCCCCATCGTCGTACTGATCGGGATCGGCGCCATTCTTCATCGCGCCTTTCGTTTGGATATGAATACTTTGTCCAAGCTCATTCTTTATTTTTTTGTCCCGGCGATCGCTTTCGTGAAAATCTATGAAGCAAAGCTGTCTTTTGTCCTACTTTTGCAAGTGTTTGGATTTTTGCTGCTTCAGTTTGTCTTGCTGCTGATCCTGACAGAAGGCATCAGCAGGCTGTTTCGCTTTTCCAAAGGGATTTCCGCCAGCTTCTCGAACAGCGTCGTTCTTACCAACAACGGAAATATCGGAATCCCCGTAAACGATCTCGCTTTTCGCCACGATCCGCTCGCTATGTCCATTCAGATTGTTGTCGTCGTATTTGAGATTTTGGTGACCTTTACCTTTGGACTGCTAAAAGCAAGTGCTGCCACAAAGGGCTTGCTCGGCTCGATTCGTCACTTTTTTCGGCTTCCCGTTTTGTATGCGATCATTCTTGGCCTGCTGTGCAATCTTCTGCAGCTTTCTGTCCCTGACTTTTTGTGGGTACCAGCCAAGCAGGCAGCCAATGGCATGCTCGCCCTAGCACTGGTCAGCATCGGCGCGCAAATCGCTTCTGTAGCTCTGAAAAAGAATACGTGGCTGGTTGTGGCGAGCAGCTTCTTGCGTTTGATTGTCTCTCCCATTGTTGCGTATGGAGTGATTACGCTCCTCGGCCTCGATGGCATGACCGCACAAGCTCTGTTCATTGCCAGCGCCATCCCCACTTCACGTAATAGTGCAGCCCTTGCATTGGAATACAATAACGAACCCGAATTCGCTGCCCAAGCCGTGCTTGTCTCCACGCTGCTGAGTACGGTGACACTCACCCTCTGCATCTCGCTCGCAGGCTCCCTGTTTCCGTGACACTCTCCAAGCCACCGCTTTGTGCATAAAAGCCCCTCCTCCGTGAAGAATACGGTTGACCATCATTTTCCGTCTTTCGAGGGGGGACTGTTTTTTTATGAAAAGATACATCCGCTACAGCCTGCTGACTTTCTGCCTCTTGTCGCTCATTGCGTTCACACTCCAGCCTGCTCCCCGCGCACTCGCTGCCTGGGACCCGAAAAAACCGGATAGCCGAACCCAGCAGCTCGGTGCATTCACGCGAAAATCTCGCGTATGCAGTAGGGCTCCAAGCGTACATCTACGGCTATCCCCTCGTCCTCGTAGCCAAAACGATGGGAGAGATGACAAACCAGCTGGCCCCGCTCAATGAGTTCGTCTACACGGATGCCGTAGCGACGCCCGGCTTTCGGACCATCGTCACGCCGAACTCGGATACACTTTATCTGAACGCTTGGCTGGATTTGTCCCGCACCCCTATCCTCCTCCAGGTGCCGGATAATCCGCAAAACCGCTACTATACGGTACAAATGCTGGATGCCTATACGAATACATTTCACAACGAATCCAATCGCGCAACGAAGCAGCAAGCCAGGCAAAGTGTCATCGTCGGCCCCGATTGGAGAGGACCACTGCCTGCAGGCATCCAGAAAATATACGCGCCGACCAATACCGTCTGGCTCTTGGGGCGCGTGGAGGTGAAGGGCGCTGACGATTTGCCGCAAGCTACCGCCTTTGAACGGCAGATTCAAATCAAGCCGTTGCAGCAGGGGAAAGGGAAAGCCTCGGGCGTAAACGAAGCTACCCCCGAAGTCCCAAAGGATGTGCGGACTTCCCTGTCATTTTTTCAGGTGATGACGGATATGATTCGCAAAAATCCACCCCCTGCCTGTGACTTTGTTCTGCTAAATCAGTTTGCTTTGGCAGGAATCGATGTACAAAATGGGTTTGATTCCGCTCGGATCGATCCGGCGAGCCGGGCTGGGCTGCTGCGCGCTTTGCAGGACGGTCCATCTGTCGTGGAAAACGGCTTTCTTCCTTACACGACTGTCCGAAATGGCTGGGGCTCTTTTTCACCCATCGGCACATACGATGATCAATTTCTCGCACGCGCCTTCATTGCCTACTCCGGCATCGGTGCCAACGTTCCAGAAAAGGAAGCCTACTTTCGTGCCTATACGGACGGACAAAACCGCCTTCTTACGGGCGAGAAATCGTATACGCTGCATTTTGACCGCGACCAGCTCCCCAAGACGACAGCCTTTTGGTCGATCAACGTCTACGACAACCAGCTGTTTCTAGCAAAAACAGAAGCTGGCCGCGCCTCTGTCCGCAGCAACAACGGCACCCTGAAGCTGGGTCCGGACGGCTCTCTCGACATCGTGCTGCAAAAGTCACCTCCCCGGGATCCACATGCGAACTGGCTGCCTACTCCGGCAGGAAATTTCAATCTTGTTCTCCGTGTCTTTGCGCCTGTCCCCGGCTCTTTGGGTCCACACCATGCTTGGCCGCCTGTGCGTGAAAGCCGTTAGCCGCCATTAAACAGCCCTGCATAAGAAAACCTCTATCGCTGCCATTCTTACTGTACAAAAAAGAAGCCTCTGCCCGAAACATGTTCGAGCCGAGGCTTCATTACTAGAGGTTGGAGCTGGGTCATACTGGCTTTACTAAATTACTTCTTCAGATCTTCAATGGAGTTTACGTTCATGTAGGTTGGAACGGCCAGTCCCAGCTTGGTACCGTTCAGGTTTGGACCGAGATCCTCTACATTTTCGCCCAATTTCTTAAAGTAGTCTTCATGTGTCGTCGGCAGCCAAGCCGCTACCATACCGTCCACGTCACCATTGGATACACCTACCCACATTGGGCCTGCCTCCACTTGGCTCAGCTCTACCTGATACTTCAGTTTTTGCTCCAGGACGGTTTTCACGACGTTCGTGCTGGCAATCTCGGAATCCCATGCCACATAAGCGAGTGTCAGCTTTTTACCTTCAGCAGGCTGGATGCCCTCGACCCACTTGTTGACGGTTTCCTCGTTGTTTTTCACCCACTGCGCCGCAGCTTCCTCCGGCTTTTTCCCGTCCGCGATTTCGAGCATAACCTTTTCCATGTCCTCTGGCTTCCACTCGAACTTGTCGAGGAAAGCATACGCGCTCGGTTGATCCTCTTTCAGACCTTTGCGGACGATGGTGTGAATTTGCTCATCCTTGCCGTAAGAGCCTTTTGGGTCCTCGAGGTACTTCATTTCGAATTTGGAGAACATCCAGTGTGGTGTCCAGCCCGTCACGATAATTGGCTTCTTATCCTTATACGCCTGGGTCAGTTCTGCTGTCATGGCTGCGCTCGAGCCCTCAACCAGCTCCCATCCTTGCAGGTCGTAGTCTTTTATCGCTTTTTCCGTTGCTTTCATCAAGCCGGCACCTGGGTCAATCCCGATAATTTTGTGATCGACTTGCTCACCGACACTGCCTTGGGCCGATTCCGTATTTCCTGCTGGCGGCTGGCTGCCCTCCTGCGGTGCGTTACTGCTTCCGCATCCCACAAGAAACATGCTCATCCCCAGTGCGACTGCCAATCCTTTGATCATCGTAACCTTTTTCATGAAAACCCCTCCTACGCGTTTTTTCTCTTTCCTACCCCTTGCGTGATGCGATCCAGCAAAATCGCCATGATCACAATCGCGAGACCTGCTTCAAAGCCTTGACCGATATTGATCTGCGTCACGGCGCGGTACACATCCGCACCCAATCCTTTTGCTCCAATCATGGAAGCGATCACGACCATGGACAGCGCCAGCATGATGCTCTGGTTGATCCCTGCCATCATCGTCGTTTTCGCAATCGGCAGCTGTACTTTCGTCAGTTTTTGCCAGTAGGTCGATCCGAAAGCATCGGAAGCCTCAATCAAATCAGCAGGGACTTGGCGAATCCCCAGATTGGTCAGGCGGATGGTCGGCGGCATCGCAAAGATCACCGAAGCGATCACGCCTGGTACCTTCCCCAGCCCGAAGAAAAAGATGGCGGGAATCAAATACACAAAGGCCGGCATCGTCTGCATGAAGTCGAGCAACGGCGTGACGACTTTCTGCACCGATTCGTTTTTCGCGCACCAGATCCCCATCGGAATCCCGATGACGACGGATATCAAAGCGGCGGTCAACACCAGCGCAAGTGTTTCCATCGAATGCTCCCAGTAACCCAGGTTTTGAATCAGCAATAAGCCAATAAAGGTAAAAAGAGCCATCGTCCATCTTCCTGCCCGATAGGCAATCAGCACGAACAGGATAATGACCAGCCAAAACGGTAGTCCCGTCAAGATCGCATTGAACAGATCAACTGTCCCTCCGATGGCTGCGGATATCAGGTCAAACACAAACCCCAAATGTTCGTCCAGCCCGTCGACGATCACTTCAATCCACTCGTCGAGAGGCAGCTTTGGAAATAGTTGACTCATTATACTTTCACCTGCCCTTCTTGTTCAGTCGGCAGTGTACTTTCCTGATTGACTTTCCCTGCCAGGCCGCCCAAGACGGCCCCTTTCACGATGATCCCAAGCAAGCGGTCATGCTCCCCGATCACGGAGACGGGGATATCGGAGAACGCCACGAGGTCAAACAGCTCGTTTAGCAACGTCTGCGGCCCCACCTTTGGCACGTCTCTGCGCATGACTTCTTCAAGCGTTTTGCCGTGCAGCTTGGCGTCGTTAACCGCATCCGCAGTAAGCACACCGAGAAGCGTCTTTTTGCGGTCGACCACGTACAGGCTGGATACACCGCGATCACGCATCATCTGCATGGCGACGCTCGGTCCGCGATCCAACGTAATCGTCTCTGCCCGCTTCATGACATGCTCAGCCGACAGGACTTTCGAGCGGTCTACGTCTTCCACGAAGCGCTCTACGTACTCATTGGCTGGATTCGTCATGATTTCTTCCGGCGTACCGATTTGTACGATCGCCCCATCCTTCATCAGTGCGATGCGATCCCCGATTTTCAGCGCTTCATCCAGATCATGCGTAATAAAGATGATGGTTCGCTGCATCGAGCTCTGCAATTCCAGCAGCTCATCCTGCATGTCTTTGCGAATGAGTGGATCGAGTGCGCTGAATGCCTCGTCCATCAACAGCACATCAGGATCATTGGCCAGTGCCCGTGCCAGACCCACACGCTGCTGCATCCCCCCGGACAGCTGGTCGGGATAGCTCTGCTCCCAGCCGCCGAGTCCAACGAGCGTGAGCGACTCTTTGGCTCTCTGTTCCCGCTCGCTCTTCGGCATATTTTGGATTTCCAAACCGTAAGCCGCATTTTCCAGCACCGTTCTGTGTGGAAACAATGCGAATTTCTGAAAGACCATTCCTAGCTTTTTACGTCTGACTTGCTGAAGCTGCTCTGCATTCATACTGACGATGTCTACACCGTCAATCAGAATTTTGCCCTCCGTTGGTTCGATCAAGCGGTTCAACAACCGGACCAAGGTGGACTTCCCGCTACCCGAGAGCCCCATGATGACAAAAATCTCACCCGCATGCACTTCAAAGCTCGCTTGATTTACCCCGAGAGTCAGACCCGTTTCTTTCAATATTTCCCCTTTGGTCTTTCCCTGCTTCACGAGAGGTAACGCGCGCCCTGGCTGGCGTCCAAAGATCTTCGTCAAGTTTTCTACAGTAATCTTGGGCATATGGTCACCTCCAACTTTCTGCCCGTATTCCGGACGATCACTACCCTTACAATTGTATCGGGGCTTCATTTTTCCCTCAAATTGGGTGAGGACCGATAATCGGGCATTTTCAGCGTTCAGAAAAAACTTTACGTACTTTTCTTACCGTATTCGCAGAATAACTCGTATATACTGTACAATATCTCCATTTACTTTTCCCGGTTAGAAACGTACAATCTTAAACAGGTTACAATTGAAACACCAGAGGAGCTGCTTTTTTCAAAATGGATACCAATCAGGAAAGAATCCTTGAAAAAGCCCAGGAACGCGTGATCGAGACACTTGCTCGGAACATGGATTTGTACGGTATTACCATGTCGACAGGACTGTTGTATGGCACGTTGCTGTTTCAGGACAAGTCCATGACGCTCGATGAAATGGGTGAAGCGCTCGGAATGAGCAAGACCAGCATGAGTACCGGCGTTCGTACGTTAATGGACTTAAATATGGTAGAAAAGATATGGAAAAAAGGAACGAGAAAGGATCATTATGAAGTCAATCTGGATTGGTACCAGAACTTCATCGATCTCTTCTCCGTCAAATGGAGACACGCTTGCGAGCAAAACGGCATGAGCCTGAAAAAGTCTCTGCAGGAGCTGAATGCTCTCCTCGAAGCAGACGGTCTCTCGGATGAAGACAAAGAACGTGTCAAACTCAGCATCGAGCGCATCGAGAATGGGCTGGAGTACTACCATTGGCTGTCCCGGTTGATCGATTCCTTTGAGTCACACGATATCTTTCAGTTTGTACCGAAAAAGGAAATTGAGTCATAAGCTTTGCCCAAACATAAGAAAACCTCTATCGAGGCCAGTTCGAGGAGGAGCGACCGCGTTTTAGCGGAAAGTTTTACCGAAGGAATGCCAGAAGCGGACGCTGAGGCACTTCGTCATGCGCTCCGGAATTCATAAGCCTTACGCTTATAAATTCCTATACGTTCAAGAAAGACCAGCTCGTATGCCGTAAAGGACGAGAGCTGGTCTTTTTTTGTCTATAACTTCCAGTATCTTCATGCTATACTTCTTTTGCAGGCTGGCTGCTTGCCAGATTTCTGTAGCTTTGCTTCGTTTATAGGAAGAAAGGAGTTGGCGAATCTGAACAAAATCACTCTTCGGAATACTCATACAGCGATCGTTTTGAAAAACAACCATAAGGGGGAGCTGCACCGCTAAACTCTCCCCTCTACCTAGGAGGATGTTCATGAACCACCAGACAGCTTTGCTCGTTATCGATGCCCAGGTCGGAATCATCGAGGGCACCAGCAACGATTCCGTATTTGCAAAAGACTCATTGGTCCGCACCATTCAAGCTCTGATCGAACAAGCGCGAACTCGCTCGATCCCGGTATTATTTGTCCAGGATGAGGATGTGCGGGATGGACTTGGCGAAGAGGCATTTGCTATTCATCCGGCCCTCTCCCCTCTCCCGAATGAGCCTGTGGTCTGGAAACGCGCGACGGATTCCTTCCACGGTACTGACTTACATGAGCAGCTGCAGGAACTTGGGGTTACCCATCTGGTGATCACCGGCTGCAAAACCGAGTATTGCATCGACAGCGCCTGCCGCAAAGCCACAACACTCGGCTACGACGTTACACTGGTCAAGGACGGACATTCGACATCGGACAATGCCGCCCTGCGCGGAGAGCAAATCGTCGCTCATCACAACACCTGCTTGCACGGTTTGAGCAATCTGCATCCGTTCATTATCGTGCGCCCTTCAGAAGAAGACGTACTCGTGCCAAGTCACGACTCGTATCGGTAGGCTATCTATAGAAAAAACGGGCAGCCCACTGTGGCTTTGCCCGTTTTTCTATGCCCTACTTTTCTTTGGCAAGCCCAAAGCTGCTGCGGAGAAGCTGCTCCAGCTCTTCATCCGACTTGATCTGCCTCGTGGTTTTCGCCGTCCCGTTGGTTTCAATGAACGTATCCCCGGAGATTGTGATTCTCCCTGTCGGCATCGCGAGTGAACAAATCCTCCTTTGCGCGAAGTGGGAGTTTGGACTCGTTTGCTGTTCGTGATTCATCTCGGAAAAGTCTTCAAGACGACGCGGCGTAGTCGTGAACTGCAGGGTCGAGCTCCAGCCCTCTTCCGTGCGCTTTTGGAACAGATACGTATTTGGAGCCGAATCTGCCATGATCCGGTAGGCCCCGCCAGCATCCTCCACCACTTCACCGGTTAGCCGCATCGGTAACCGTGCGGAATCCCCGAAGCCGACATCCACGAAATAGTCTTCCTCAAGATGCACCAAGAGCGCCATATGATCGAATTCAGGTCCCCAACTGCCATCCCTGCGCCAGACCCTGCCGGACAACAGCGTTACCGAGAAACCCACTTTTTGCAGCATGAGTGCCAAAAGACCATTCAGCTCATAGCAGTAGCCGCCCCGCTTTCTCCCTACGATCTTGTCGTGGAGCGCTTCCGGTGTGATGGCAACTGGCCTGCCGCTCATTATATCGAGATTTTCAAATGGAATGGACAGCATATGCCGCTCCTGGATCAGGCACAAGGACTCGTAATCGATACGAATGTCTTCGATTTTCACGCCCATTCGGCGAAAGTACTCTCTTTCATCCATACGGCTCTCCTCCTGTCCTTCCCTAGCGCTTGGGATAGATCTCCTGCACCCTGCCGACCTGGCCATCTGTGAGTCGTACCTTGATGCCATGCGGATGTGTGCCGGAATTGGTCAATATGTCTTTGACGATTCCCCGCGTACGCTTCCCTGTGCGTTGATCCTGCTTCAATACAATATCGACCTCGAGACCTGCTGCGATGTCTTTGCGATTTTTTCCGTTCATCATTTCTTCTCCTTTTTCGACAATCCACGATCTTTTTCGTTCTTTCCATAAGCTATGATATAATCGACAAACAAAACTATCTCATCGGAGGAATCCATGCTTACTTTTGAAGAAAAACTGGCGATTATTGAATCTTTCCCGCAGCTGACACGCAATGATGTCTCTCTGAAGCGGGTGAACTTTCATTATGAAGGCAGTTTGCACGAGAAAAAAACAGTCGTGTACCATCTCCATCCGAATGGCAACGGCTTCGTATATGGCGCGTTTTTGAAAGGCTATCGCAAAGATGACAAAGGACTCGTCAACATTCGCGATTTCTCGGCAGAGGAGCTGCGAACCATCATCGAAGCTTCCATCGAAATGCTGTCTCACGCTCGTCCAGTCGCTCCACAAGCAAACGCTGGCAAGCAGGAGCTTGCGGAAACGTGGATCGACAAGCAAAACAACACCTTGCAGCTCCAGCAGGAAGACTCACTGTGGAACGTCTACCATGGCTTGAACCTGGAAGCTTCCTTTGAATCGTATGTGGAAGCAGAGAACTACTTGAAAGAAGAAGGGTTTAGCCGTCAATAACGCTTTTCGCACCTGTGTCCCCTTCCCTCTTCCTGACCTTCCCCCTGCACGGGATTGCCTCTCCAGTAACGGCACATTTTTCACTCGCTAGATGTACCATACCAAATCATAAACGTGGAAACAATTGGCCAAGCAGTCTTCCCTGACTGCTTGGGTTCACCAGACTACAGGGGGATCGTACGGCATGATGAAGTATCGAGAAGCACTCATGACCCAGATTCACAAGCAGCTGGAGGCGTGGTTCGATCAAAACGGACCACTCCCCCATGAAGAATTATACCGGTTTCTGCATTCCTTAAAGGGAACCTCAGGAACAATTGGACTCACCGATTTGTCCCAGCTGTCCCAGACGCTTCTGGACAAGCTGGAAGCGATGCCGCCCAAAAAGTGGCAACCTGCCCAGTGGCGTGAATTTTTGCTTTCGCTGATCACTTTATGCTATGAACAGCGCATGGAACAAGACCTGTTATTGGAGAATCCGAACAATTCACGGGAAAACTGCTACGAAAGCCAGCCTCTCGTGTTGATATTAGATGATGATGTCACCTTGTTGATGTATGTAAAAGAATATTTGGAGAAGCGCAACTGGTCCGTCATCGCGACCGTTCATCCGCATAAAGCTTTGGACTATTTTCACGACATGAATCCCGACTGTCTCATTGTCGATCTCAACATCCCCGAAACAGGCGGCTTTCAAATCATGCAAACACTCGGCGAAAAGATCCGAAAACAATATGTCCCGACGACGGTCATCAGCGTGAACAGTGAGCGCGAAACCCGGCTGCGTGCCTACCGCATGGGTGCCGACGATGTCATGTCCAAGCCACTCGATATGGAGGAGCTGGCCGTGCGTCTGGAACGTCAATTATACCGCAAGCGCTGGGTGAACCGGATCTTGTTTCTGGATGAGCTGACCGGAGCCTACAATCGCAATTCCCTGCTGGATACCTACCAGCGGCTGCTGGGCGATGCGATGCGCGCCGATGCTCCTTTGTCGCTCGCCTTTTTGGACATCGACCATTTCAAAAAAGTGAACGATACATACGGGCATCTGGTCGGGGATGACGTCCTAAGCCGGTTCGCTTCCTTTATCCAAAGCAGTGCAGCCAAGAACGACATTCTGTTTCGCTATGGCGGCGAGGAATTCATTCTCCTGATGCCGCAAACGGCCGTGGCAGAGGCGAAGCTGCGCATGCAGCAGATGCTTGACGAGTTTTGCACGCTGACCTTTGCATCCGCCAGCGGTCCCTTTTCCTTGAGCTTCTCCGCAGGCGTCGTACAAATTACGGATGCGGAAAAACCGTTTCCCTATTGGCTGGAGGTTGCCGATACTTCTTTATATAAAGCAAAAAGCTTGGGACGCTGCCGAATCGAGGAAGCTGTTCTCTCCGAAACCGACGCCGCTCCACAAATCAAGCTCAAGGTAGCCATCATCGATGACGACCCGATGATTCGCACGATGCTGACCGAATCCGTGAAGGCCGGCTTTGAAGGCTGGATCCATGCCGATATTCAGGAGTTCCGGGACGGCGAGGTCTTTTTCCAGGGAGATTGGCACCGGGGACCCGAGCCCTATCTCGTCATCTTGGATGGCATCATGCCGATTATGGATGGCCTGGAAGTGTTGCAGCGAATCCGCGCTTTGCCCAATACCAAGCACTATACCGTCATCATGCTGACGGGCCGGACCGAAGAGCATGATATTGTCCGGGCTCTACAGCTGGGGGCAGATGATTACATGACCAAGCCTTTCAGTCCTAAGGAGCTGGAGGCACGGATCAAGCGGCTGGTCAAACGAATGGTTTAGAAGAACGAGTTGGAGTGAACATTTATGGCGCATATATTACTTGCGGAAGACGAACCTGTCCTGCGCATGCTGATCGGCGATACACTGGAGGACGAGGGTCATCAGCTGGACATCGCCTGTGATGGAGAGGAAGCCCTGCAAAGAATCGAGCAAAACCACTACGACCTGATCATTTTGGATTACATGATGCCCAAGCTGACGGGCTACGAGGTCTTGCTCCACATCAAACAGATTCCGGAGAGAGGCAGCTGCAAAATCATGATCCTCTCCGCGAAAAGCCAGCATGCCGAGCAGGAAAAAATGCGTGCAGCAGGCGCGGATGCCTTCATTCCCAAGCCGTTTAGCCCGATGGAGCTGGTACGGATCGTGGAGGACATGCTTTCATGAGCGAAATCAGGCAGATCTTGAAAAAAAGCATCACCCGCCGCTTCACTGCCATGATGCTTACGTTTCTGTCGCTTCTGGTTGCCGGGGCAGCCATTGTGCTGTACATGAATTACTCCGCCTTCTCTCAATACCAGACAACACTGAAAGCTTCCATGGAAAAGCGAGTGCTCGTGGAACAGATCGTCGAACACACGAACCAGATCTTTTTTCGTGCGCGCGGCTATTACGCCTTTTTAAATCCGAATGAATACAACCAATTGTTCGTGGAAAAGCAAAAGCTGGAACAGGCGATCGACGCCTATAAAAAGCTGCCGCTCACCTCACAGGAGCAGATTGTTGTCGCCTCGATCGAGTCGTTTCAGAGCAACTTTTTCACGAACATCTTTCCGATGGCAGCTGGATACGCAAAAGCAGGAGATTATGAAGCGCTCCGTGCATTTTCGTCGAGTGGTGTGAACCAGGAAGTAAATAACCTGATGAGCTATGCTGCCAACTACAAAAAGCAGAACGAGCAGCTGCTGCTGCAAGAAAACCGCACGCTGTTTGCCAATGTGATCAGCCAAAGCCAATGGTTCGTCCTCTACATCGTGGTCGTCCTCATCTTCTCCATCTGGGTAACGAGACGAACCACCCGCGATATCGGCGCCCCTCTCGAACGTCTTTCTGTAGAGGCAGATCGCTTTTCCCGCGGGGAGCTTCCCCACTTCCAAGACCTGCACCGCGTCGACGAAATCGGAAATCTCGCCCGTTCTCTCGACTATTTAATCCGGCAAATCCAGATCAAGGAAGAAACCTTGATGGCACAAAATGAAGAGCTGCAAGCCCAACAGGATGAGCTGATGATGCAGCAGGAGGAGTTGCAGGAAGCTCTCGCCAAGATGGAGGACAACGAGCGCTATCTGCAAAAGAGAAACCGGCTGATTCAGTCGCTTGCCAATACGTTGGACAAGCAGGAGCTGCTGCAAAGCATTATCCGGAACATCGTCGAGGTGATGGAGGCGGACAAGGGTGTCATCGTCCTGATGAACACCGATCAAGACGTCTCCAGCTTTGGTGTTTCGGAGCATGGGGTGGATCAGTTTTTACGTGGACTGGATCACGGACCCCTCGTCCGCGTACGGGAAACCCGGGAGCCCTACGTGCTTGTACGAGAAAGCACCGATGCCGAACAAGGCTACCAGGAAGGCTTTTCGCAGACCAACGAGCTGTACCTGCCTGTCTTTCATGCCGATCAAGAGCTCGTCGCCTGTATCGTCGTCTCTCGCATCGGCCGTGCTCTCTCCCCTCAGGAGCAGCAAATGGCCATGGGACTTTCCAAACAGATCTCGCTGTCTTTGGACAAGCTTGCCATGCACGAGGAGACGGAAAAGCAGCGCCAGATCACGCAAGATATGCTCGATACCATCCAAGAGGGCGTTCAGCTCGTCGACAACAATGGTGTAACGGTACAGGTAAACCGTACTTTCCGCGAGCTTCTGCAATTTGATCAGTGTCCTGCAGGTCAGACGTTGGAGCTTCCCGGTTACTTCCGTCACATGGACGGCCTCATACGCGATCACCAAGAGCTCGTCGCTTTTGTGAAAACAGCGCTCTCTGAAGATGGCACAGGCGAATTCGCAACCCATCTCATCGAGCTTACTCATCCGCACGTCCGGTACATCCAGCTGTATGCAGAGCATTTGTTCCGCGATCAGAAAAAATGGGGGACCCTGCTCGTCTACCGGGATATTACCAAGGAATACGAAATCGACCAGATGAAGTCGGAGTTCGTCAGTACGGTTAGCCATGAGCTGCGGACTCCGCTCGCCAGTGTACTCGGATTTGCCGAGCTGCTGCTGAACAAAGAGCTGAAGCCGGAGCGCCAGCAGCGCTACATGACCGCGATCTATCAGGAAGCGAAACGTCTGACAGCCCTGATCAATGATTTTCTCGATCTGCAGCGGATGGAATCGGGGCGACAATCCTATGAGGAAGAGCCAGTCGCGATCGATCAGCTGATCCGTGAGGTTTTCGCCTTGTACCGCGTACAGTCCACGCGGCACACGTTCCACTTGGAGCTGTTGACCGAGCATACCGCGATTCGCGGTGATAAAAGCAAGCTGCACCAGATGCTGATGAACCTGATCGGCAATGCCGTCAAGTACTCCCCGCAGGGCGGTCAGATCCGTGTCATTTGCCGCCGGGAAGGAAACAGGCTGGCCCTGGATATTCAAGACGAAGGGCTGGGAATCCCTGCTGAGTCGATCCCGCATCTATTTACCAAATTTTATCGAGTCGATAACTCGGATCGCCGCGAAATCGGTGGGACTGGCTTGGGTCTTTCCATCGTCCTGGAAATCGTGCGCGTCCACCAAGGTGAAGTCTCCGTGGTCTCGGAGGAAGGGACTGGCAGTACGTTTACCGTCAAGCTGCCGTTGTCTGCAAGTCCTGGGTCAGCGGATCAAAACCGTCTGTCTCCCCCTTTCCAATCGATACCGCCACACCCGAATGGACAGATCGTCCTCATTGAAGATGACGCGAACCTGCTGGAGCTGTTACGGGACGAATTGGTGGGGTCAGGCTTTACCGTCTATCCTTTTTCCAAGGCCACTCCTGCCCTGCAGGCGATCGAGAAGATTCGCCCGGACGCCATCGTGCTGGATCTGTTACTAGCAGATGGGGAGGACGGCTGGAAGGTCATTGAGGGCATGAGGGACACCCCCGAGCTGCAAGCCATTCCGATCATCATCTCCAGCGCGCTCGAGGAAAAGAAAAAGGCCTTTGAATGGGGAGCAAACGGGTATCTCATCAAGCCTTATCACCCCGATACGCTCTCCAAGACCATTTTGCTGGCGATCTCCAACAGAGAAGCAGCTGGCCAGATTCTCATCCCTGAATAGCAGCCAAAGGCAGTGGACTTTCATCCGCTGCCTTTTCCTCATCAGATTAATTTCCAGAAAACTTCCCATTATGCTATGGGAAACTATGATTTTTTCTGTATCGTCCAAAATTGCAATAGGCCAGAAAATCTTGGTATATTCGCGGGCATTCCATCACACATTAATAGAGGTAAAAGTCCCCTGCAAAGGAGGAGTTCATTTGTATTTCTCTAAAAAAGCAATCGTTCCGGTCGAAGAAGAGGAAACAGATGTGTGGATGTGCAGCAATGATGGCTGTACGTGCTGGATGAGAGATAACTTTTCCTTTGACGAAATCCCCAGCTGCCCATTCTGTCAGTCACAAATGGTGAAGGATACGAAAATGCTCCCCGTTTTAACAAATCATAGCAAGCGCCACTCCTAATTGTGCCTTCTCTTTTTTGCCTAGCGGGCCTACAATAAACTCATGACGTACGTTTGTTAGAGGAGTATGCCCATGAACCGAAAAGAGATGGAAGAACAAGTGATTCAAGCCTACCAGCGAGACGAAGGTATGATGATACTCGTGTTCGCTCAATGGTGTGTCAACCATGGTCTGGATGCACAGGAAATCTATCGTCGTGCCTATCCCGATCAGGCCTCAAACCCTTTGCTAGCACAGATGATGGAGAATACCGTCCCCAAAGAAGAAGCGGAGGAAATCCCCGATACCACCCTGCTCGGGGTTCTGTCTCTCTTTGGAAACGACGACTTGGCGTTTGTGGTCAGCGAAGAAATGGAACGGCTGAAAAAGCATAGAGGGTAAAGGAGCAAAGTCACACAAAACGGGTGTGGCTTTTTTCTTTGTTTCTTTTGCAACTTCCATGTACAGGTAAACCGTCTAATGTTTACATGCTTCTATACAAGTAAAATCAAATATAATTCTAAGAAACATTTTTTATCGTATAGGGATACGTCGGATATCCGCAGTGTCAGCCATTCGGAGTTTATTGTTTGAGCGATCGCAAGTCGACAAAAATAAATGGAGAATGCCATGTATACGGATTCGAAAATCTTGAAGTCCTTGTTTTACATTCAGCTGGTTTCGAGCTTCTTGGTGGTAGTCGGCCACTTTACTGCCTCCGTGCTTTACTTTAACGATCCTTTTTGGGTAGTCGCCCTAAATCAGATCAGTCGATACGGCACCGTCCTTTTGACGATCGCCACCGGCTATCTGACTGCCTACTCGTTTGATAGGAAGCAGCCCTCATTTCGCGAGTTTTTTACAGGCAAGCTGATCTACATCGTCATCCCGTTTCTCGTATCCGGGGTGCTCTATCACTACTTGCTGAAAAATGGGATGCCCCACTCCGTAGGCGATTTCGCCAACATCGTCCTCGGCAAAACAGGAGACCATCTCTACTTTGTGTTCATGATCTGCCAGTACTATGTGATCGCCTACTTTTTACGAAATGTCATTACCAAGCGCAACATTCTTTACGTCATCTGGATCTTGCTCGCTGTGCAGTACGTCTACATCCATTACCTGCACCAGGGCTGGCTGGGCTTGACCACACGCCATATGCTTCCTACCTGGATCTTTACCCTGTATATGGGGCATCTGATCTACTGGTATCGGGAGTGGATCCTCACGTTTTTACGGAACAACCGCTCCATCCTCATGGTGGTGACCGGTGTTTCTACTGCGGCTGCGATCTATTTTGTCGTTTCAAGCAAGCTTTTTGTGGCTGTTCATCTGACATTTGTTTTTGCAACACTGCTTTCTTTCCTCGTGCTCATGGTCTTTTTCCTGGAGCTGGTCGACCATCTGCATATCAAATTTCGGAAGGGCCTCACCTACTTTATCTTCCTGTTTCACTCGGCCTTCCTCATTTTGTTCAAAGACTTTTTCTATCAGGTCTATGGCGAAGTATCCTGGATCTTTCAGAATACCTGGTACTCTCTTCTGTACCTGCTTGGAATTTTTGTGTGCAGCGCTCTCTTTTCCGTCCTGCTGGTTCAGCTGGTCAAGCGACTGGAGCGTGCGTGGGCAAGCATGGGGAAAATCCGGAGGGAAAGACTGCAATAACGAACTTATGCTTTACAGAAAAAAGGCCTCTCAGTCGAGGGCCTTTTTTTCGTGCATGCGTCCCATGGCGGGCTGGAACTGCATCGTAAACGTGGTGTTTTTTTCAGAGGACTCGCAGGTAAGGGTTCCTGCGTGCCGCTCGATAATCTCCTTGCAGACGTACAGCCCAATCCCTGTCCCAAGCTCTTTCGTCGTAAAAAACGGCTCGAAAATAACAGAAAGCAGGTCAGGAGGAATCGGGATTCCGTTGTTCGAGATGGAAATTTGGGTGATGCCGCTGACTTGAGAGACACGTATGCCCACCACTTTTTGACCTGACTTGCGGTAGAGGGCATCCAGTGCATTGGAGATGATGTTGATGAAGACCTGCTTGATCTCATCACGGTAGCCGGTCAGCTCGCACTCCGGGTCAATCCAGCACTGAATATCTGCATTGACGTCTACGATATTCGGGTACAAAAACGCCAGAATTTCTTCAAAGAGCTGCTGAATATTGAATACCTCGCTCTTTCGTGTGATGACCCCTTTTTTCGAGACCAGCAAAAATTGCGAGACCCGATAATTCAGCTGATGCAGCTCATTCACGATGATGTCGACGTACGGAAGATTCGGATGGTCCTCTTTCAGGAGCTTGGAAAACCCGATAATGGAGGTCAGCGGATTCCGGAACTCATGAACAAAGCTGGAAGCCATTTGTCCCAGAATCGTGAGGCGGTCTTTGTGAGAGCGCTCGATAAACAGCTTCTTTTCCGCCAAATCGTTGTTTTTTAGCTCCGTATATTTCGATACGGCGTGTACCAGAAAAACATCAAAGCACTCGTTAATCTTGACGATTGCGGGTACCAGAATAGACGGTTCAAAGGATCCCTTTTGCAGCAGCTCCAGGATCAGACTTCGTCCTAGGCAGACATTATAAACAAAATCCCCGATATTGATGTCCGCCTGATTGCGCTCGTTGGCAACTTTAAATGCTAGCTGTTTAATATCCTCATGCGTAATCTGCTCGCGAAAATACCCGACCACCATTCTGTACATGGCCTGTCCGTTGAGATGAATAAAGCCTTTAAACTGATCGTGTTCGGAAGCTACTACCTGTTCTCGAAACGTCTCCACGATTGCTGTTTCATGCTCATCCAAATATGTAGTCAGTTCATTCATCTGCCACCTGTCCCCACTTCGCATGTACACGCATAATATTTGCAAACATTATACTATATCCTGCCCGTTTATTATCCAAATCTTTTGAGTTGTGGGCATTTTTCCTGTTTTCTCCTTTTCTCTCCCAGTTTTAGGAATGAAAAAGGAAGGCGGTCACGAAGACAGCCCTCCCCCCAAAGATTTGTTTGTCTTTAATCTAGTCGGACAATCGTTAAGGTAGCGCCTGCACCGGTAAGCAGTGTAGCCGCTCCGAGCAAGCCAAACAGCTGCAAGGTAATCGTCGATCCAGCGGTGAGCGCCGCGATCGTTGTGCTGTTGAACGAGGATAAAGACAGCGCTGGGGAAATAACCGACGGATTGAAAGGTGTTCCATTGATCACGAGCCGCGAGCTGACGAGAAGCGCAGCTGTTGTATTGATCGAGTAGGAAAGCAGGTAATTGCCCGCTGACGGAACGGTAAAGACTGTGTTTGCTCCGTTAACCGTGACCCCATTTAAGACCTGGTTGTTGGGAAGTGGAACGGCCGTGCCTCCTAATATGACGGCGATAATCGACCCTCCTGTGTTAGCTCCGAAGCCATTCGTTGTGGTAAAGGCGGTGCCTGTGGCTCCGGTGGCTCCGGTGGCTCCGGTGGCTCCCGTGAGTCCTGTAACTCCAGTGGCTCCGGTGGCTCCGGTGGCTCCCGTGAGTCCTGTAACTCCAGTGGCTCCGGTTGCTCCGGTGGCTCCGGTGGCTCCTGTGGCTCCTGTGGCTCCTGTGGCTCCGGTTTCTCCAGTGGCTCCGGTGGCTCCAGTTACTCCGGTTGCTCCCGTGAGTCCTGTAACTCCGGTGGCTCCGGTGGCTCCGGTTACTCCCGGCGCTCCCGTGACTCCGGTTGCTCCAGCTACTCCCGGCGCTCCTGTCGCTCCCGTGGCTCCAGTGGCCCCCGTAACTCCGGTGGCTCCTGTTGCTCCCGTGGCTCCGGTTTCTCCTGTTACTCCGGTGGCTCCCGTGGCTCCGGTTACTCCTGTTACTCCGGTGGCTCCCGTGGCTCCGGTTTCTCCTGTTACTCCGGTTACTCCGGTGGCTCCGGTTGCTCCAGTTGCCCCTGTGACTCCCGTTTCTCCAGTGGCTCCGGTTTCTCCAGTTACTCCGGTTGCTCCAGTTGCTCCCGTTGTTCCCGTTACTCCTGTAGCACCTGTGGCTCCCGTGACTCCGGTGGCTCCAGTTGCCCCTGTTACTCCGGTTTCTCCAGTTACTCCTGTTGCTCCTGTTGCTCCTGTTGCTCCTGTTGCTCCTGTTGCTCCCGTGAGTCCTGTGAGTCCTGTAACTCCTGTGGCTCCAGTTGCTCCTGTGACTCCTGTTGC
>NZ_RHHU01000006.1:0-121438 GCF_003710965.1 Brevibacillus nitrificans
GGCCGTGTCTCAGTCCCAGTGTGGCCGGTCACCCTCTCAGGTCGGCTACGCATCGTCGCCTTGGTAGGCCATTACCCCACCAACTAGCTAATGCGCCGCAGGCCCATCTCCCAGTGACAGCTTAAAGCCGCCTTTTCTTTTCGGATCATGCGACCCAAAAACCTATCCGGTATTAGCATAAGTTTCCCTATGTTATCCCAGTCTGAGAGGCAGGTTGCCTACGTGTTACTCACCCGTCCGCCGCTAGCCTCCGAAGAGACTCGCTCGACTTGCATGTATTAGGCACGCCGCCAGCGTTCGTCCTGAGCCAGGATCAAACTCTCCAATAAAGTTTGTATCTGGTTCAAAGCTGGCAAATCATTTCATGATAGACTCATCAACGCTTTCGCTGTTCAGTTTTCAAAGAGCATTTTTTAATCCTGTTTAAAAGCGACAGGAATTTCATCTTACTACATCCGAACCTATGAAGTCAAGTGTTTTTTATACCTTATTCAAAGCTCGTTATGTAGTCGCACTCTCTGCGGAGCGCAGGTTTACAATGTATCACATCGCAACCTAGTTATCAACCACCAAAACTTTCCAGTTCAAAGTCGTTTTGAATGAAAGTTCATGGTCGGGAAGACAGGATTCGAACCTGCGACCCCTTGGTCCCAAGCCAAGTACTCTACCAAGCTGAGCTACTTCCCGACTATATCCTTTTCACCTCAGATGAAAAGTGGCGTGCCCTGAGAGATTCGAACTCCCGACCTTTTGATTCGTAGTCAAACGCTCTATCCAGCTGAGCTAAGGGCACATATGGAGCGGACGAAGGGTCTCGAACCCTCGACCTTCGCCTTGGCAAGGCGACGCTCTACCAATTGAGCTACGTCCGCATGTGTTTTGTAGTTGTTTGGTGCGGTCGAGAGGACTTGAACCTCCACGGTGTTGCCACCACTAGAACCTGAATCTAGCGCGTCTGCCAATTCCGCCACGACCGCATGTGAAGTTGTAAAACTGGTGAGCCATGAAGGACTCGAACCTTCGACCCTCTGATTAAAAGTCAGATGCTCTACCAACTGAGCTAATGGCTCGTACTATAAAAATCGCCATGTACACATTTAGAGTATAAATGGCGGAGCTGACGGGACTCGAACCCGCGACCTCCGGTGTGACAGACCGGCGTGAACTCCAACTTCACCACAGCTCCATATTCAGTTGCACCCTATGGGCACTTTGATCTCCCTATGAAATGCAAGGAGAAAATTTGGTTGCGGGAGCAGGATTTGAACCTGCGACCTTCGGGTTATGAGCCCGACGAGCTACCGAGCTGCTCCATCCCGCGACAGGGACCTAATCGGTCAAATAATGATAATGGTGGAGGCTGACGGGATCGAACCGCCGACCCTCTGCTTGTAAGGCAGATGCTCTCCCAGCTGAGCTAAGCCTCCGCGTTTCCCCGACTCATGTCGGGCCCCACAAAGAGACGGTATGCTCTGCAGCATATTCCGAATACTTTGCGGGGGCCCCAACAACTAGTGTGGGTGATAGGTGACCCGTAGGGGATTCGAACCCCTGTATGACAGCGTGAAAGGCTGCTGTGTTAAACCGCTTCACCAACGGGCCAGTATGTAAGGGTGATTATGGCGGATGGAGTGGGATTTGAACCCACGAGACGGGTCGACCCCGCCTACACGATTTCCAATCGTGCTCCTTCGGCCGCTCGGACATCCATCCATGTATGATAAAGGATCGAAGCGATCCGTGTTGTTTCCCTCACGGAATTACTATGTTATCAGATCTCTTTGTTTTTCGCAAGCACTTTTTTAATTTAATTTAAAAAAGTTCAATCAGATAACACATCGCTGTTAGACACAATAGCCATTCTATATCGTGGAACACTCAATGTCAACGATAAACTCCATTCTTTTATCATTTTTTTGTTTTCTCATGGCGCCAAGTGGATCCTGCGATTATCATAACCCTCGAAACCTGAAAATACTCTTCTCATTTCCCCTACAACTTTCAGGTTGATTTCCCATTTTATCCCGCCAAAATTAAAGCAAGGCAACAGATCTAAGTTAACCGACCAGGCATCCTTTATTCCGTACTTGCACATCGCAACATGTTATTCTCTTCGTATGGCATCTCGTCTCTCTCCTAAATCAGAAAGGGGGCTTCCTCTCATGGTCCTAATCCGTCAGGCTACTTTACAAGACCTCACAAAAGTCTGCCAAATCGATGCTGCTGTACTGGGAAATAACAGCCGAGCTCAGGAACTGAGCAGCAATGTGACAGCTGGAGAATGCTTTGTTGCATGCGAAAATGCCGAAATTATTGGTTTTATTGTGATGGATCATAGCTTTTTTAAACAGTGCTTTATCCCACTGGTAATTGTACATCCTCAGCATCAAAATCGAGGAATCGGAGCTGACCTCATTACATATGTAGAGTCGGTTTGCACAAAAGATAAATTGTTCACTTCCACTAACCTTTCTAATCAGCCCATGCAGCGCCTCTGTCAAAAGCTCGGCTTCATTCAGAGTGGAATGATTGAAAATCTCGATCCCGGAGACCCAGAAATCATTTTTTATAAACCGCTCCAGAGAAAAAGCGATTCGGACCCATACAAAACCAAAAGCCGCAAGCTCTAACAGGAGCTGCGGCTTTCTCATCCCACTCATTACTGTTGATTGCGTTCGTAAATCAACCGTAGCCCTTTTAAAGTCAAATACGGATCGACGATGTGGATGCACTCCGTCTCTGTTGCTACTAATGATGCCAGCCCACCAGTCGCAACGACCTTGGGCTGGGTTCCGTACTCGGCAATAATCCGGCGAACGATCCCCTCTACCTGCCCGACAAACCCGTAAAAAATTCCAGACTGCATCGCCGCAATCGTGTTCCGTCCAACGACACTCGCAGGCTTAGCAATCTCGATTCGTGGGAGCTTGGCAGCGCGACTAACCAACGCCTCCGTGGAAATCCCGATCCCCGGGGCAATGGCACCACCCCAATACTGCCCCCGCTCATCCACATAGCAAAAGGTCGTTGCAGTCCCGAAGTCAACCACAATCGTCGGTGTACCGTAGTAGTGGATGGCCGCTACCGCATTCACAATCCGGTCTGATCCCACTTCTCGCGGATACTCGTATTTGATGTTCAAGCCTGTCTTGATTCCGGGCCCGACCAGCAACGGCTTTTGACGCAAATACTTTTCACACATCCGCTCGATCGTATGGTTGGAAGGCGGCACGACAGAGGAAATGATGACCCCACTCACCTCGGAAAGGGTCAAACCTGCATGCTGGAACAGGTTTGCTACCAGCATGCCGTACTCATCTTCGGTCTTGTTCCGATCCGTAGCGACGCGCCATTGCTGCCGCAGCTCGTCGCCAGCATACAGACCCATCACGATATTGGAGTTGCCGATGTCTATCACCAGTAGCATGGCCGTGCTCCTCAGCGCTTACGCGTATTCAAATCAAGGCTGATATCAAATGCCTTGACCGAGTGCGTCAGCGCTCCGACTGATATAATATCCACGCCGGTTCTCGCGATGGAACCGATCGTATCCAGGTTCACTCCACCAGAAGCTTCGACGATAGCACGCCCAGCAATCAGTTGAACCGCCTCCACCATTTGCTCGTTCGACATGTTATCCAGCATGATGATATCGGCCCCTGCCTCCAGTGCTTCCTGGACTTGCCCCAATGATTCCGCCTCTACCTCGACCGTCATCGTATGCGGAATGGCAGCGCGTGCGGCGGCAACAGCTTGCGCAATCCCACCAGCACCCTTGATGTGATTGTCCTTGATCATCACCGCATCGTACAAAGCGAACCGATGATTGTGGCCTCCTCCGACGCGCACCGCGTATTTCTCCAGAAAACGCATGCCAGGTGTCGTCTTGCGTGTATCGACCACGCGGGCCTTAGTGCCAGCTACAGCCTGGACGTACTCATTTGTTTTTGTCGCAATGGCAGACAGGCGCTGCATCAGGTTTAGAGCCAATCGCTCTCCACTCAAAATCGAACGGACAGACCCGCTCACTTCCGCAATTTGCTGGCCGTATTCCACGCGTGCACCCTCCTCTACTTTGGCCGTAAAGGTCAGCTCTGGATCAACCGTTTCAAACACTTGCTGTGCAATTTGCAATCCGGCTACGATTCCCGATTCCTTGGCATAAAGAATCCCGATTCCCTGCTCGCCCTCCGAAATCGTACTCATCGTTGTAATGTCGCCGAAGCCCAAGTCCTCGTGCAGCCACTCTTCGATTTTTCTTTGCAGTTCTCGTTTATTCCACATCGTTTTTGCCACTCTCCTCCTGGACGCCAGCATAGATAGACTGCACCAAGTGCTTGCGCCAAATTAAGTCGTCCTTCTCAGGGAAATCGATGCGATAATGCCCGCCCCGACTTTCCTCCCTCATGAGGGCAGCCCTGGTCGTCAAGACTGCGGTATTCAATAAATTGAGGTATTCAAAATCTTCCCGTTCCACCGGGATATCCTGAAAGTCCTGCTCCATGCGCTCCAGCTCTTCCAGTGCTTTACGCAGTCCCTTTTCATCCCGTTTTACACTCACATAGCGCAGCATCAGCTTTTGCAGCTTCACTCTTTTTTCGCGTGTACCCGCAGCATGACGCTGTCCAGGCTCTGCTACCACCCTCACAGGCAGAACATCCGGCAAATCCGGCAGCTGTTTAATCCGCTCGGAAATCCGATGGCCAAAAACAACAGCTTCTGACAACGAATTGCTCGCCAGGCGGTTGGCACCATGAACCCCCGTGCTCGATGCTTCTCCGCACGCAAATAATCGTTTGGTAGAAGTCTCGCCATGCAAGTCCGTTTGCACACCACCCATCATATAATGGCAGGCAGGCGCTACCGGAATCCAGTCTGTTACCATATCTAAACCATATTGCAGGCAAAATTGATAAATCGTCGGGAAACGATGGCGAATCAATTCCGCTGATTCATGGGTAATATCCAGAAAAACGTTCGTTGCATTCGCTTTTTCCATCTCGGAGACGATCGCCCTAGCCACGACATCACGGGGGGCAAGCTCCTTTTGCGGATGGTACTTGTCCATGAAACGCTCGCCATTGCTATTGCGCAGCACCGCTCCTTCACCTCGAACAGCTTCGGAGATGAGAAAACGTGGTGCGCCTGGATAGTAAAGGGCCGTTGGGTGAAACTGAATGAACTCTACGTCCCTGATGCGAGCACCTGCCCGATAAGCGATCCCGATTCCATCTGCGGTCGCAATTTCGGGATTTGTCGTGTAACGATACAGCTGCCCGGCGCCACCTGTCGCGAGTACCGTCGCATCTGCTTCCAGGAAAAACAGCTCACCGTTTGGCTCCCGCACGATTACACCTACGCACTCGTCATGCTGCGTCACGACATCGATAGCAAAATGATGCTCGAGTACCGCAATGTTCGGCTGTTCCATGACTCGCGCAGATAAAGCACGAACGATTTCCGCTCCGGTGGCATCTCCATTTGCATGCAGGATTCGCCGTTTACTGTGTGCCCCCTCCTGGGTAAGCTCGTAGTGTCCCTGCTCGTCCCGGTCAAACTCGGTACCGTAGGCGATCAGCTCTTGCAGCCGATCCGGTCCCTCATGCACCAGCACGTCCACCGCGTCGTATGAGCAGAGTCCTGCACCTGCGATCAGCGTATCCTGGCGATGCAGCGCTGGCGTGTCTGTTTTGGCTGTCACCGCAGCGATTCCACCCTGCGCCCAGCGAGTATTGCTATCGTCCAATCCCTTTTTACTGATCAATACCACATCTGCATACTCGCTCGTTTGCAAGGCTGTATACAAACCAGCGATCCCTGCTCCAATGATAGCCACTTTCGTTTTCCTTCGCGGCAAAGCGTGCAAATCAAAGTCGACGATATAGCGGGGAATCATCTCGTGTCCCTTCTCTCCTCTTGATAGGTTAAGCATTGAAAAAACCGATGAT
Source organism: Brevibacillus nitrificans (assembly GCF_003710965.1). Classification (NCBI taxonomy): domain Bacteria; kingdom Bacillati; phylum Bacillota; class Bacilli; order Caryophanales; family Paenibacillaceae; genus Brevibacillus; species Brevibacillus nitrificans. Next base: position 5,949 of record NZ_RHHU01000006.1, read on the forward strand.
TTCCAACTCATTATAGCAAATCTTTCGGGTTTATCGACCATGTTCGAAAACTTAGATCGCAAGCCTTTCACACCCAAAGGGGACTTGGCTCTTAAACCGGATAAGGATCTCATCAATCCTTCTTGTACAAAAAAGAGCACCTCCCTCATCGGCAGATGCTCTTCACTGTTTCTAGCAAACGTTTAGTTGGAGTGCTCTACGCAATCCTTACATGTTCCGTACACTTCAAACTTGTGGCCAGTGACCTGAAAATCATCAGGTACAGCTGACATGATATTCATCGGACAGCCGGGTAACGAAGAGGTTTTCCCACATTCCGTACAAATGACGTGATGGTGGTGATGTCCATCTGTCGAACAGGCCAAACGAAATTTGCCCTCCCCGTCGAGCTCGGTTTCCTCGAGAATCCCCAATTCCACAAAAGTGGAGATATTGCGATAAACGGTATCAAAGCTGAGCGAAGGATACAGCTCTTTGATTCGCTCCATAATATCTTTGGCAGACAAGTATCGCTTCTCCGCCGCGCAGATGCGAATCATCTCCTCCCGCTTGCCGGTATACTTGAATCCATGATCTTTTAAGATCTGCAGCGCTTCTTCTACTTTCATCGACAAACTCTCCTTCCTTTTGTCTTTACTGGGTTGGTTGATCTATCGCATGAGAACTCGCAGTTTTTTTACACCTAAAACGACCAGCAAAATCAAAACAGCCATTAACACAATTGTACCACCAGATGCCCAATCTAGCAGGTAGGCAAAATACAATCCGGCCAGCACAGATATTTCCGCAAACAGGATCGAAAAGAAAATCGTCTGGCGGAAGCTCCGAGCGATCTGCAAGCTAGCGGCAACCGGAAGCGTGATCAAGGCCGAGATCAGCAGGACACCGACAATACGCATAGAAGCCGCAATCGTCAACGCCACGAGTACCATGAACCAAAGGTTGATGGCCCGGCGCGCTACACCCGATACACGAGCAAACTCTTCGTCAAAGGAGACCGCGAACAGCTCTTTGTAAATGAGGATCACGGTTCCCAGTACAACAACCGCTACACCGACGAGTGCGTACAAATCCTCGATCGATACCGTCACGATCTTACCGAATAAATAGGAGTACAAATCCGTATTAAAGCCGTCGGCGACACTGATCAGAACCGTAAACAGGCCCAAGCCAGTGGACAGGATAATCGGAATGGCGAGGTCTTGGTATGCTTTGTACACCTTGCGCAGCCGCTCAATAAACAAAGATCCAATCACAGCAAACAGCATCCCGAAAAACAGCGGATTTACAGCTGAGAAAAATGCGATTTTCTTGGAAACCAGCATCCCTGCCGCCACACCCGAAAGTGTTACGTGTGATAGACCATCCGCCATCATCGACAAACGACGTACGATCAAAAAAGTCCCGAGGATGGGACAAATCAGTCCAATCAAAATCCCTGAGAACAGGGTATACCTCAAAAAATCATACTGCCACCAATCAGCAAGCATGTTCATGCTCCTTCTTTTCCATGTTATACACAATCAATGGTGATGAGACAGCAGTTTTACTGAATCACCGTACATTTGCGTCAGGATTTGTTCGTGATTGTGAGCGAACTCGTGCGCCGTTCCGTGGAAATGGATTTTCTTTTGAACGCAGGCTACTTTGTTTACCCACTGCGTCATGACGCCTACATCGTGGCTGACAATCATCATAGTCAAACCATTTTCTTCTTTCAGGGAGCGCAGCAAGCTGTAGAACTGTTCAATCGACTCCTGATCCACGCCGACAGTTGGTTCGTCCAAAATGAGCAGCTCCGGCTCCGCAACCAGGGCACGGGCAATAAATACACGTTGCAGCTGACCGCCCGACAAGCTGCCGATCCTTTGATCGAGCTTGGCTGTCAGTCCCACACGCTCCACCGCATCCCGGACCTTTTCGTGATGGTGAGCCTTCAATCGGCGAAAAAGCCCTACCTTGGCGACCAGCCCGGATGCGACCACTTCCCGCACCGTTGCAGGAAAACCACCTGCGCCATGAGCGACCTGCTGGGCTACGTATCCGATCCGGCTCCAGTCCCGAAACTTCGAGAGCGGCTGCCCGAACAGCTCGACTGTGCCTTTGGTCGGCGATAGAAGCCCAAGAATGAGCTTCATCAGCGTGGATTTACCTGAACCGTTGGGACCAACAATCCCGACAAAGTCACCTCGCTCCAAAGTAAACGCCACCTGGTCGAGAACTAATTTTTCTTCATATTGAAAGGAAACGTCCGTGAGCTTTACCACAGCTTCTCCTTTGGTTATGCGTTCCATGAATCAATCATTCCTCAAATCGGATTTGTTCTGATTTAATCCCCTTCATCCTACTACGATTTTGCGAGGACGACAAGGGCTTAGGTACAAAATATAAAAAGCAAACTCTTCTATAAGCAAAGATGCCGCCCGAAAGAGCGACACCTTCATTATTCCCATTTATTTTAACGCTGCGCGCAGCGTCTCGATATTTTCACGCATGATGGACAGGTAATCACGGCCTGCTTTGACATCCTCTTCCGTCAAGCCCTCCAGCGGATTCAGTGTCGCGGTCTGTACGCCTGCCTCCCTGGCAATCACCTCAGCCACTTTTGGAGACACGAGTGTTTCAAACAAAACGTACGAAATTTGATGTTCTTTCACATGTTCCACCAATTCTTTCAGCTGCGATGGCGATGGCTCATCGGATGGATTCACTCCGGAAATAGCCACTTGTTCCAAGCCGTAGCGTTTCGCCAGATAGCTGAATGCGCTGTGGGAGACCATGAATTCCTTTTTGGAGGACTGCGCTACCATGTCCTTGAATTCTTTATCCAGCTGGTCCAGATCTGCAGACAGCTGCTGGAAGTTCTTCTCGTAGTCGGCAGCATGCGCCTGATCCTTTTTCACCAGAGCATCCTTCACCTTCGCGGCTTGCTCTTTCAGTTTACTAGGGTCCAGCCATACGTGCGGATCTTTGTCCCCATGATCATGACCTTCCTCTTCGGTCGCTGCCTCTCCCTCGTGCTCGTGGTCATGCTCCTCTTCCACCGCATGCAGCAGATCCATTCCTTCTGTCGCATTGACAATGGTCGTTTTACTTTTATCCATACTTTCCACTGCCTTGTCTACCCATAGCTCCAGACCACTGCCGTTAAAGGCAAAGATGTCTGCCCCTGACAATGCCACCATATCTTTGGCTGTAGGCTCGTAATCATGCGGCTCTACCCCCGGCGGAATCAAGTTAGTGACTTCAATATGATCGCCGCCAATCCGTTCGGCAGCGTATTCCAGCGGATAAATGGTCGTGTATACTTTTGGCTTAGCAGCCGCACTCCCCTCTGCTGCTGGAGTGCTTGCTGTTTCCTTGCTTCCGCAGCCAGCGATCCCCACAGCGGTTACGATGCTCAATAAAGCCAACAGGCTCTTCTTCATTTTTCTAGTCATCTCCTTGAGTAATTCATAATCATTCCGATTTACTTGCTTCCCGTTTTTCATTATACGGACAGTCAACCAGAATGTAAATAGGATTTATTACGATTTAATAGGCATATTTAAACATCTATCCCCATACTGCTTTCTCCCGTATGAGTTTGCGCTGGGAAAATCTTATACGGTAAAATAGGCGGGAGGAGGTTTGTCCAGATGAAACGGAAATCATGGTTAGCCATTAGCGTCATGACGGTAGCCCTGTTAACTGGCTGTAGTTCTAACGATCAAGCCGGTCAGGAGCATGCCGGCCATTCCCAACACGCACCAAACGGCGATCTGCAGGAAATGACCGCTTCCGCAGATCAATTGCCGAAATTTCTCGACAATCAGGACCCTGTCATCGTGGAGTCCTACAAAGTGGCCGCTGCCAATCGCGAGCTGTTAAAATCCATCCCTTGCTATTGCGGCTGCGGCGAGAGTGCCGGTCATCAGCATAATGGCAACTGCTTTATTAAAGAAGAAAAATCTGACGGTTCTATCGTATGGGATGATCACGGAACTCGTTGCGGCGTTTGTATGGAGATCGCCGTTATTTCCTCCAAGCTGAAGGAAGCCGGGAAAACGACAAAGGAAATTCGCGATTACATCGACAATACGTATAAAGAAGGGTACGGAAAGCCAACTCCGACTCCCATGCCTTCGTAAGAAATGGAAGGCTACTGCGAAAATGGCAAAGCCCAGAACCATGTGTTCCGGGCTTTTTAACGTTTGGCGGATCGTGGCCTTTCCCATAAAAAAACTGCGCCTGCCGGAGCAAACGCAGCTTGTGATATCCTCTTATCAGCCTGGAGCTACTTCCAGCATTCTTTCCAGCGATGCACGTGCAGCATCAGCCACATCCTGCGGTACGAAAATCTCCGGCTTCATGTTCTCCAGAGCTTCTACGCACTTTTTCAGGTTGTTTACTTTCATGTTTGGACAAACCAGATACTTGGAGGCAAAAATGAAGGTTTTATCCGGACTGTCTTTTTCCAGCATGTAGCGCGTACCGTCTTCGGTTCCGATAATGAATTCCTTGTGGGAGGACTCGCGGCAATATTTCAAAATGCCGGTTGTAGAACCCACATAATCCGCCAACGAAACCACTTCTGGACGACACTCCGGGTGGACGACAATGACTGCCTCCGGATGCTGCTGCTTCAATGTCATGATATCCTCGACAGACAGCTGGTCATGCGTATTGCAGTACCCTTCCCAAATGATCATTTTTTTGTCGGTAAATTGGGATACATAGTGGCCCAAGTTTTTATCCGGCACCCAAATGATCTCATCCGTGTCGAGTGATTCAATAACCTTCTTGGCATTGGACGATGTACAGCAGATGTAGGTTTCTGCTTTTACGTCAGCGGATGTATTAATGTAGGCGACGACCTTTGCGTTTGGATGCTGCGCTTTCAGCTTGCGCAAGCCGTCTACATTCACCATATCCGCCATCGGACAGCCTGCTCGTTCATCGGGAATAATAACCGTCTTTTGGGGATTGAGAATTTTTGCACTTTCTCCCATGAAGTGAACACCACAGAACAAAATCACGTCTGCATCCGTTTCTTTTGCCTTTTGAGCGAGTCCAAAAGAATCCCCGATAAAATCTGCTACTTCTTGAATTTCCGGCCGTTGATAAAAATGTGCCAAGATAATAGCATTACGCTCTTTCTTCAACTGCATCAATCGTTCACGTAACTCAGCGTTGCGCTGGGCTTTTTTTTCTAACGCTAAAGCGTCCATGGAAAAAATCCCCCTACGTAGGTGTCATAATTAGGGTCATTGTAAGCTGATTGCTTGGTCTTGTCAATGTAAGCGGTGTTATACGCCTAATCAAAAAAGCTCATACCCAAAAGGATATGAGCCTTTCTCTTATTTATTCTGACCGAAACAACCATTTTAGGGCAGCTGGAACATATTGCACACCCAATTCGAAGGAATGAAACTCGCTTTCATAAATTTCCTGGTGCACGGTAAAGCCGTTTTGCAGTAAATAATCATACACCCTTTTACTGTTGGGCACCATCCATTGCTGCCCGTTCGTACGAGTAGCTCCTTCGGCATGGCCCAAGTTCATGTAAAGGCGCTGACCCGTATCGATAGTCGTCCGCTGCTTTAGCCATTCGATTATGCCCGGGAACCAGAACGATCCAGAAAAGCTTCCGATCCGCCCAAAAACCTCGGGATAGGTTAAGGCGGTATAGACTGATATGAGTCCCCCCAGAGAAAAGCCCATGATTCCCGTATGCTCTCTTTCAGGCAATGTCCGAAATCGGCTGTCGATATACGGCTTCAGCTCGTTTGCGAGAAACCGGGCGTAGATAGAAGCGCTGCCTCCAAATATCTTGCCTGGCTCAAATACGTTTGGGGACACAAAGGGCGTGTATTCGTCGTTGCGATCAAACGATTCTACCCCTACGAAAATAAAGTCTGGAAGCTCCCCCTGCGTAGCCAGGTCTCGCACCCTCATCAGGACGTCACTATCCTTTGGCTCGATCAAATCCCCGCTGTCTTGCAAATAAACTACAGGATAGCGCTGACCACTGTCCTCATAGCCGTCCGGCAAGTAAACCAGCAGCTGCCTCTCTTGAAAAGCATCGTTTACCACGTCAGACTGACGCATTTGCCCGATCTCCCCTCCGTGCCATATGTAGTTTGGGTGCTATTCCGAAAGAGCACGGAGCAGCTCCTTTGTCGTATACTCCACTGCAATCGGCCCCTTTGTACTGATCGAAACATCTAGCGGATAAACGTGATTTGCTTTTACGGCTTTCAGCGAACGCCACACCTTGCTTTTGTTTAACTCCGCAAGCGTTGTATCGACAGAGTCCAAATGATCGACGAGGAAAATATAATCGGGATCAAGCACCGTTATACCCTCCAAAGTAACGACATCGCCCTCCTGCTTGTACTTGCCGGGAGATGTGAGCCCCAGCCCTGACTTTTCGTCAAAAGCGTAGGATACGTCATTGTCGTCCAGCACATAAAAAGTGCTGCCGTCTCCGGAAGCGCGCAGGAACGTCACGGTCTTGTCCTTTTTCGAGGCCATCTTGTCCTTCGCTTCCGTCATGAGCGCTTCCAGCTTTGCGATGTATGTCTCCGCCAACGGCTCCTTGCCAATGAGCTTGGCGTATTCACGAAGCGTCTGTGCCCATGTCCGCTCCTCGACGTTATCAATCATCGCAACAGTCGAGATACGGCTCAAATCTTCGTAAACATCGTTGTGCGTTCCCGTAAAGGCCACGATCAAGTCTGGTTCGAGCTCTGTCATCAATTCCAGGTTCGGTGTCGTCACTTCACCGATATCTTTGACAGCAGCCGTTTTGGCGTACGGCTTTAACGTTTCAAACGATCCCAGCATGCGCTCAGCCAAAGTAGAAGCAATCGGCGGAGTCTCCAGGGCAAAGAAATATTCCATCATTCCAAAATGAGTGACCACAATGCGCTGCGGCTGCTTGGCCATCACCACTTCTTTCCCCGTCGCATCGACATAGGTTCTCGGCCATTGCTGTTTGGCCTCCTGCGGACTGGCAGCGGCCGGTACGGGGGTGGCTACTTGTGGAGGACTGCTGCTGACTGCACCTCCACTACCAGTACCGGAGCATGCGCTCAACAGCAGGGCAAGCCCCAGCATCCATTTATGCATTTTTCCTTTGGTTCCGTTTCTGAATCGCTGCACACTCTCTCCCTCTTCTTTCTGATAATGATTTTCATTATTAATCAGATTGTAGTAGCGAGGTGAGCTTTGAACAAGAGATGATCTTAGCCTTTTCACAGGATATTCTGAGCCTGCCTCCCAGATTGCCGATTCCGCTTGTTCCTTGAATTGTCCAGGTGTTACTCCCGTATGCTTTTTGAAGGCCCTGATAAAGTACGAAAGATCGCTATACCCAACCCCTTGGGCAATCTCTTGTAAAGGCGCTTCCGTTTGCAGAAGGAACGCTTTTGCCTTTTCCAATCGCACACGAATCAGGTAATCGATCGGGCTATGACCTGTATGTTGCTTGAACTGCTTGGACAAATACGGAGCGCTATAACGCAGCTTTTGTGCGATGGTCGCAAGCGTTATCGGTTCACTGTAATGGGCGTGAATGAATTGCTTAGCTTGCCAAACCAGATCGCCACTCTCCCCCCTCTCCTCTGCATCATGCATTTGCTCCAGGAGCTCTGCTACAAACAGCTGGAACAAAGCCTTGGCATAGAGAGTCTGTGCAGCGGTAGCCGCACCGCCTTGCCATACGTCCTGAAGCTTTTCGATCTTGTCCAGCAGCAAAATCGGACGCGGCACAACAAAATGATAGGGCAGCGAAAACCAGTTACGCATCTCCAAAAGATCCATGATTTCCTGACGACTCTGTAGAGGAATAACCGCTTTATAGAAAAGAATATAGAACTCAAATTCCGTTTTCTCGGCAACGATTTCAAGGGCGATTCCTTTTCCGCAATGAATCACATGACAACCGAAGACAGGATGCACGCGTTCATCGAGCATCACTTCTGCCTGACCGCGAACAGCATATACGTACACACTGGAAGGAAGCGAAGAATAGCTGAATACTTCCATGGGCTGTACAATCTGATGACGTACATCCATGACTTTGACAGAAGCATGATTCCATAGATCCAATAACTCTTTTCGCCTCATACGCATTACCCTCCCCCTGCCCAGTCACTACGCTCATTATAGTTGATAACAATTCTCAGTAACAGACAAAAAAAAACCGTTCGCGTACGAACGGTTTCTTCTCGTGCAAGCTTTACCCAGCTTTTATCCTTTATCGTGAAGGCGTCTCACCAAGGACATGCTTCCAAATAAATTGGGCCACGCCATCCTCATTGTGGTGTGGCGCAACAAATTTGGCGATCTCCTTGATTTTGGACGAGGCATTCTCCATCGCCACCGAGTAGCCAGCCTCGGTCAGCGCCTCCCGATCATTTTCCGCATCGCCAAAAGCCATCACTTTCTCTGGCGCTATCCCCCACAGCTGGCAAAAATGCTGCAGTCCTTCCCATTTGGAAACGCCGTGTGAATTGATCTCGATGTTGGTACTTCCGGATGAAGTAATGGAAATCTGACTTTTCCAGGGTGCAAACTGATCGGCGATCCACTTCAAGCGCTTTGCATCGCTTTCCCAAATGAAAAACTTCACGATCTCAGCTTCACCCGTCTCAATATTTTTCAGCATTTCCTCCAGAGGAGCCACTTTTGCAAGCCTATACAAGGCAAAGCGCCGCATAGAAACTCCCTCTAACGATGTGCCCTGCTCGATGATTGGTTCCAGACGATCCCGATCCTCCTGCACCATCCAGCGATTGCTGTTTGTATCGTGCATTTCGTAGTAAACCGGCTCCGAATCTTGTCTGAGTGCATGGATTGCTCCGATGACCATCTCTTTTGCCAAGGAATAGCGGCGGATCAGTGTACCATCCTTTTCGTAAAGGGCCGCCCCATTGCTGCAAACATAACCGTCGAAGGGAAACGAATCAATCGGAATCTGTGCGGAACCAAACATTCTTCCTGTCGATAGTACCAGCTTGCAGCCTGTTTCCTGCAGCTTGAACAGTGCTTCTCTGTTTCCCTTGGACATTTGTGATGCCTCATTCAACAATGTACCATCCATATCAAATGCTGCCATCCCCGGTGTAAGTAGCATCATTTCTCCCCTCCACTGATTCGGTTGATTATGCTTCTTTATGCTGAGCAAAGTGCCGCTTTTCCCTTTTATGACGAAAAGAGGCACCTGAGGCGCCTCTTATTGTTTCGGTTCTTCGTTTGTTTCGTCTTGTTTTGGTTGAATGTTCACGACCACATCGCTATTTGTCAGTGGATCGTTTTCCATTTTGCCTGTCTCAATCAGCTGTCTGATTTGATCCGCATCGAGAGTCTCGACACGCAGCAAAGTGTGTGCAATCAGATCGAGCTGGTCACGGTGCTTGGTCAACAAGTCCGTACATTTTGCGTAGCATTCGTTGATGATGTTTTGCATCTCCTGATCGATCTCGTAAGCAATCTGATCAGAGTAGTTGCGCTCGTTGCCATAATCACGACCCAGGAATACCTGTCCCTGGCTTCTGCCAAATTGCATTGGCCCCAGACGGCTCATCCCGTATTCGGTAATCATGCTGCGAGCAATGGCTGTTGCACGTTGGAAGTCATTGTGTGCACCGGTACTGATATCCCCGAGCACCAATTCTTCTGCGACACGACCACCCAAAAGTCCGACGATCTTGTCGAGCAAGTCTGTCTTGGTGGCAAAGAAACGGTCTTCTTTTGGCAGCATGACCGTGTATCCGCCAGCCTGACCACGTGGGATGATCGTAACCTTATGTACCATTTCGGCATTTCTCAAATGATAGCCGATGATTGTATGACCAGCTTCGTGGAAAGCAACCAGACGTCTTTCGTCTTCGCTGACAACACGGGACTTTTTGGCAGGACCAGCAATGACGCGGTCGATGGCTTCGTCCACTTCCACCATGTTGATTTGCTTTTTGTTTTTACGGGCAGTGAGAAGGGCTGCTTCATTCAGCAGGTTCTCCAGATCCGCACCGGTGAAGCCCGATGTACCGCGAGCAATCACATCCAGTTTGACGTCCTCACCCAGCGGCTTGTTGCGAGCATGTACTTTGAGTACGGCTTCGCGGCCTTTGATGTCAGGGCGATCCACTGTAATTTGACGGTCAAAGCGTCCCGGACGAAGCAATGCCGGGTCGAGAATGTCTGGTCGGTTGGTCGCAGCCACCATGATGATGCCTTCGTTTCCACCGAAGCCGTCCATTTCTACGAGCAACTGGTTGAGAGTTTGCTCACGCTCGTCGTGGCCGCCGCCGAGTCCAGCTCCGCGTTGACGACCTACAGCGTCAATCTCATCAATAAAGATAATGCAAGGCGCATTTTTCTTAGCATTTTCAAACAAGTCACGCACGCGGGATGCACCGACCCCGACGAACATCTCTACGAAGTCAGAACCAGAGATGCTGAAGAACGGAACGCCAGCCTCACCTGCAACTGCACGAGCAAGCAAGGTTTTACCTGTACCCGGAGGACCTACGAGCAGTACGCCTTTCGGAATGCGGGCACCAACAGCATTAAATTTGCGCGGGTCTTTCAGGAATTCTACAACTTCCTCCAGCTCCGCTTTCTCTTCGTCTGCACCAGCTACGTCGTCAAACGTAACGCGCTTCTTCTCTTCGTTGTACAGCTTGGCACGGCTTTTCCCGAAGTTCATGACTCGGCTGCCGCCACCTTGCGCATTGTTCAGAAGGAAGAAAAACAAGATGAAGATGATCACAAATGGAATGATCGAGGTCAAGAACGTGAGCCAGATGCTGTTGCCCTCCGCCGGATGCACCTCTACCTTTTTCACTTTTTGTTCATCAATCTTCTGCTCTACCAAAGAGATAATGTTGGAATCATACAGTGGAACGTTGGTGAAGAATTTGTTGCTTTCCTGTCCCGGAATTGCTTTAGCCAATGTACCATCCACTCTGTATGTACCATTCTCAGGGCGAATAGCCATCTCTGTGATGTTATCGGCTTGCAACTGTACCCGGAAATCCTGATATGTAAGTTTCCCAACCTTATCAGTACCGGAGAGGATGAAATTCACGATCCCGACCGTGACAAGAAAAATCAGTAGGTAGAACCCGGTATTACGAAAAAAGCGATTCATTCCTTACCTCCTCTCACGAACAGACACTTTTGACATTTTATCATATTAAGCAGGGTCTCCACAACAAACCTACTTTGTGTAGACCTCAGGCTTCAATACCCCAATGTACGGCAGATTACGGTAGTGCTCCGCATAGTCCAGTCCAAATCCGACAACGAATTCGTCCGGAATGTCAAAGCCGCTGTAATCCGGTGAAATGTCCACCTTGCGACGCTCGGGTTTGTTGAGCAGCGTTACTACTTTGACAGAAGCTGCTTCGCGATGGCGCAAAAGCTCTACCAGTCGGCTGAGTGTCAGTCCGCTGTCCATAATATCTTCAACAACCAGGACGTGACGGTTTTGCACCGAGGAATCGAGGTCCTTCAGGATTTTCACCATGCCCGTGGACTCTGTGCCGCTTCCGTAGCTGGAGACAGCCATGAAATCCATTTCGCAGGGAATATCCATATGACGAATCAAATCCGCCATGAAAACAACGGCTCCTTTTAGCACGCAGATCACCAAAGGGTTTTTATCCCGGTATTCTGCAGCCAAAGTCTTGCCCAATTCCTGTATTTTGCCTGCAATTTCGCTCTCAGATAGCAAAATCTTCTCGATGTCTTGATTCATGAAAAAACCTCCCGCCAATCTTCTCCAAACTCTACTCGCACATGTAGGAAACGCTTCGTTCGTTCATCTACAGGCGCTGCGGCGGAACGGCGTACACCCGGTACCAAAACCACTTCATCTCCCGCGATCAAAAGCGGCAGCCGATCTCTCCAGGCTCTCGGAATTTTTGTATCAATCAACAATTCCTTCAGCTTCTTTTCAGAGCCTGAGCCAAATAAAGCGAGACGGTCACCTGGTCTTCGATTGCGCAAAAACAGCGGCCCTGGCAAACGATCGGCATCAAAAACCGCTTCGTTCTCCGGCAGTCGCTCCCAATCCGTAAGGCGTTCCAGATAATTCGTATGTACCCAAACCTCGCTCTCTGCGATCCACACCTTTCCTGGAACAGGGAGCTCATAACAATACATATGTATGCGTTCTTCTCGTCCTTTTGGACAAAAATGAATTCGACCGTACACCCGGCTCACGACCAGCTGTCCAGGCAAATGCAGTTCAGCAGAAGGACGGCTACCACCTGACATGTGCAACACTGCCTCGACATGCTGAGAAGACCACTCAGTTTGTTTAGAGACATAATCTAATATTAGAGTAATCATTCTCCTTTGTAAAGCAACGTCACAGTTTTGAAACGGTTCATTGTCAATCACAATCTCGTCTGGTTTTCGTACGATCAGGACCTTTTCCAGTTGCTCAATCGCGAGTCTCTCCAAAAACGCATGGTCTTGGTGGATCGCCTCTGCCGCCTCGAGAATATGTTCGCGATAACGCTCGTTGACCTCGGCCAGCAGCGGCATGACTTCGAGCCGCAGCAGATTTCGTTTGTACTTGCGGGAGCGGTTGCTGCTGTCCTCGCGTGGATGCAGCCCGTTCTCCTCACAGTAGCTCTCCAGTTCCTTGCGAGTCACATGCAAAAGAGGGCGTACCAGCTCGATGCTTCCCTCTTCCAACCAGCGCCTTTTCGGCATTCCGGACAAACCCTGCATTCTCGTCCCCCGCACAAACCGGAACAAAATCGTCTCAACCTGATCATCGGCATGATGAGCGAGTACCAGCTTGGTCGCTCCTTGCTCTTTTGCTACTTGCCGGTAAAAGCCGTAACGAATTTCTCTGCTGGCCTCTTGTCCCCCCATCCCTGTCTGCTCCATGTAGGCGGGCACGTCGAATTCAAACAGGTGGAACGTGACGCCAAGCTTCCCGCAAAGCTCCTGGGCGTAAGCAGCGTCCTGCCGTGCCTCTTCCCCGCGAAAACAGTGGTTCAGATGAACAGCGTGAAGCTTCCACCCGTAGTGATAGTTTTTATTGAGAGCCACCAAGATATGCAAGAGAGCGGAGGAATCATTCCCTCCGGAAACACCCACGACGAGGGTCTCCCCAGGCAGCAGGAGCTTCTCTCGCAAAATTTCACTGTGCACGCTTGCCAGCATAACGGGCTCCTTTCACGATGGTGACCACGGAAATTCCAAAAATCAGCCCGGAAGCAATAGCTCCCGCTACCATTAAAGTCTTCGTAGCCAACGTTATGCCCTCTACGTAGTCGTTATTCACAAACGCAAGCATGGACTTGTACGCTAAAGACCCTGGAACCAATGGAATAATGCCGGCGACGCTGAAATTAGTAGAAGGCACGCGCAAAAATATCGACATCACTTGGCTGAGCAAGGAAACAATCGCGGCAGATACAAAGGTCGAGAGCAGAACTTCCGCATTTAGGAGCGGCAAGAACGAATAGACGAGAAACCCGACCATGCCGGCGATGCCTCCAGCCAAAATCGTCCGAACCGGCACATTGAACAAAACACACCAAGCCATGGACGAAATGAAGCTGAGCGCCAATCCTTTCAACAACATCTGATCACCTCATAAACCAGAGAATAATTGCTGTAGCCACGGCAACAGAAATAGCGGTCAGCATGGCCTCTACTCCACGTGAAACACCTGCCACCAGATCGCCCGCCATCAAATCACGCAGCGAGTTGGTAATCGCGATCCCCGGAAACATCGGCAGCATCGCCCCAATAATGATGATGCTAATGTGCAGCTCAGGGAAGACAGTCACAGCCAACAAGGCAAACAAGCCACCTAGTAAAGCTGCCGAAAACTCGGTAAAAAATTTCATTCGAACAAACTGTTCCAAATATTCCAGGCTGAGATTGACCGTCAACCCAGCCAGGGCTGACGGAGCGAGATCGTACCAGGTGCCTCCTGCGAGCATGGCAAAAGAGCCGCTGGCAGTAGCGGCCGCCAAATGCTGCATCCACTTCGGGTACAGCGGTTTCTTTTGATCGATCTCACACAATGTCAAATACGCCTGCTCCAAAGTCATGCCTCCACTCACAAAGCGACGGGAAACATCGTTGACCAGCGTAATCTTGTTCAGGTTGGTTGTCCGGGACGGCGTACGCACCATGCGCGTATGGTCCAGACCTTTGCATCGAAAGGAGAGAATAATACTCGTCGGAGTCGCAGAGCTGTTGACGTCATCCATCCCTGCTGCTTGCGCAATCCGCGCCATCGTCTCTTCCGTACGGTAGGTCTCTCCCCCGTTTTTTAAAATTATCGCGCCTGCCAAAAGACAGGTATCCATCACCAAATCTGAGGACAAGACCGTCACATCCTTATCTAAACCTCTATATTGCCTTGTTCCTGCAAACTCACATGAACCAAGCGTAATAAAGTGTGCCAGCCAAAAGCAACAAGGACGCGACAAACAGACCGCTAATCCCCATTCCTCCTGCCCCAGATGTCCGCTTTTGCTTCTGTATGTGCTTCTGCTTTTGCGGGGCGGCAACTGTGAGATCTTTTAAAATCTCCAGCATCTCTGCTCTCATTTCCCCTGCTGTCGAGTACTTCCCGTGAAAGGCTTTCAGGAGTGGCACTCGATAGGGGTACAGGCCGTCACTTTTCCGTATTATATCACAGAGCCATACCGTATGCCGCGATTCACTGTGACTGCTTTTCCACGTTTGCGGATCGACAGCGAGGCGCACCATCATGACTGCCGCAGAAAACAGGTCGTAGCTGATTTCCGCCTTTCTGTCTCCCGCATGCCAGTACGCCCGGTCGTACTCCTCGGTGAACTGCCGAACCGCATTGCCCTGCTTGGTTACTCCCCCAAAATCAATGAGACGGACCTGCTTGCTCGATTTCGTCACCATCACATTTTCCGGCTTCAGATCTCCAAACACCCAACCGTGCTTGTGCAAAACATCGAGACGAGCCAACAGCTGGACGATCATCACAGCGACCCATTCCACTCCGGATTGCCTGATATATCGGTCCAGCTGCTCCCCCTCCAAGTATTCCATCGCGTAAAACGTGCATGGCTTGCCATCAATCACCAGATCGTCCACATCACACAGGAGCGGTCCCACTTGGGAATCCCGCCCCTGCTGCACGCTTTTCAGCACATTGACTTCCATTAAAATATCCATGCCTTCTGCCCCGACCTTGACCGCCCGTTTGACGCCGCCCTGAGTAGTCAAATAAACGGCGCCGTTCGCTCCACGCCCCAACTCCCTTAAGACGTGGTACGATTTTTTATTCCATTTGCCCTGAAACTGACGCGGCAAGCTGGGAATGTGGGGCGCTTGATTAAAAGACATGGTCACGCAGGCTTCCATCTTCGTTATCGTCCGACTCCATGTCGGCATATCGCTCGGATAGAGAGCGCGGGAGCTTCACATGCTCGAACAAGGCGATCGCCTCTACAATAGCCGGACCCGTAGGCGTAATCCCGCTCATCGCCAAATCACTGCTGATCTGATGAGCCTGTTCGACTTTTTCCGTCCATGGAATGCGCACATCCAGGTACTTTTGTTTCCCAGGAAATGAACAAACGGCCATCCGACTCTGACCACTACGTGAGTGCAAGCTGATACTGAAGTCATGTATGGCCTGCTGCACCGCAGACAGCTTTGGCTTCATACTCCCTGAGGTATCCACTAGCATGACGACATTCAGGCTGCTCTTCTCTCCCAGCTCGTCCACCATGCCGGCTACCTGCACTCGTTTTTGAGGCTCCAGCTCTTCTATACCGGAATCGCCCAAAATCTCTTTCAATTCTTTATTGACTACTTGGTGAATCGTACGCGTCATCGCTTTGCGCGTGAGCATTTGCACGGTTTGCGCCAGTTGCTGCGGGTAGACAATATCGCAAAGGCCACCTCCTGCTTCTGCAATCTCGCGGATCTCCATCTCGCCCTTTTCACCCAGTTCGCTTTTTTCAATCACACCGATCACGTTCACCGTAATCCCTTGTTCTCTCGCAAGAGCTGCTGCTGCCACCGGGCTCATCCCGGTATTCGAGCATCCGTCGGTCACAACCAAAATTTGCCGAAGTGTCGCTTCTTTCACAAATTATCTCCCCATTCTGCTTTTTAGCAACAGTATCGACGGGGAGCCGAAAAAACATACTCGCTAACTCACAATCCGAGGCCGCTCCAGCTTCTGCATGCCGTGTACCTGAATGGCCGACCACTGGGGTACAAACCGGTCTATTCGCGCGACCAGAACCGTCATGTCATCGACGATCTGTCCCGAGTGCTGACGAATGACCTTTTCAAGCAACAGATCAGCTACTTCCTGCGGGTCGTCCGTTTCCAGCTCACTGATGATTCGCTTCATCCAAGCTTGGCGATTTTCAATATGCCTTGGCGCTTCGTAAATTCCGTCTGACATCATGATCAGCAAATCTCCGGGCTTGAGGGAACGGGATACGACATCCACCTCGATCTCATCTAGGATTCCCACCGGCAAATTATTAGCTGTGATCGTGATGACATCGGCGTTTCGTTTCACAAAGCTGGGGGTCGAACCGATTTTCACAAAGCGGGTATTCGCCGTCTGCAGATCAATCAGCGCCAAATCAACGGTAGCAAACATCTCGTCGGTAGAGCGCAGCGCTAACACCGAATTGACTGTTTTGATCGAGATTTTCTCGTCCATGCCGGAGCGCAGCAGCTGTTGGAGCATGTCGAGTGCAGACTGGCTCTCTATGGAAGCACGTTCTCCGTTGCCCATGCCATCGCTGATCGCCAATGCCATTTTCCCATTTCCCAGATCCATCGTGCGGAAGCTATCCCCTGATAAAAGCTTGCCGTCCTTGGCTGCACCCGCTACGCCGATATCGATCTCGAAGGTTTTGGCGGATGCGAGGCACATCGTGCATGAGCCGTCTTTTTGGGCTTCGCAGTGCCTTTCTCTGACAACGATGTTTTCCCCCAGGATTTCCGTCAGCATGGGAGCCACGATTTTGGCGCATTCATCGCGCCCGTAGCAGGTAGGCTGACTGATCTCGATATCGACTCTTCCTTCCTCCAGACTGTGTATATCTACGCGGCGCACGGAAAGGCCCAGTCCCTCCAACGCCTGCGATACTTGTTTCTCCTGAAAGCTCAGCTCCATCCCTTCCCGCTGAATCTCCCGAGCAAAATCACTCATAACTCGTGACACGCCAGAGAGCTGATCGGCTACCAGCTTGCGGCTTTCCTTTACCTGCTTTTTCAGCTGTTCAAAGGATTCCTGCCGCTCAAATTCCTGCTCCATGATCGTCATCACTTTTTCGGTCTTGACGCATTTCCGCTCCCACTCCTTTGGTGGTGTAACGCCTGCGAGCGTTCCGTTCTCCTGCACCTTTTCCATGAGCCATCTCATGCCCTGATAGGTCGACTGCATATCCTTTTCCCAGCATTGTTCCTTCTTCCAGCACTTTTGGCAGGTAAATTCCGTGACACGGCTGAGAAAGGCGTCTGCCTGCTCCTCGACTTCCTCAGGGTCCGCCGTCTGGGCGAAGCTGCGAGACAGCTGCGTGAACAGCTCGGAAAACTGCTGGATCTTGCCCGCCGTCACATCCCGTACCCGGCGCATGTACTCTTGATGAGACTGTAGATTTTCCATCGTGCCCGGGATGAATCTCGCGACCTTCTTCCACAGCACAGCCGGTGTCAGGATAAACAGAGTAATGGCAATTGCAGATTCTACGAGGGATAAATACAAGGTTTCCTCCGCACCACCGTAGATCGCCAGGATTGCTGTCCCAATGAGCAAGCCTGCCGAGACACCGACTTTCCCCCCCTCTTTTAGCAAGCCTGCCAACAACCCAGAGAAGGCGAGCAGATTGATTTGCAAAAGGGCACTGACATTTGCCAGACTGAGGATCAGGCCCGTAACGACCCCGACTGCAGCACCCACGGTCCCTCCACCTACAAAGGCGAACAACAGCAGCAAATACCGGGACAGCACGTGCTCCATGGAAATGCCTTCAACCATCCAGTCCACCGTGCCAGTCATCAGCGAGGCTAACAAAATGACCAGAGAGACGATCTCTTCGTTTTTCAAGGGCTCGTAAGGCTTGGCCAGATGAACGATCGAGAGCGATTGAATAAAGATGAGTGTCAGCACAAACCCCAAAACAGCTTCGACTGCGACCATAACCAGCTCGTAAGTATTTACCTGATTGGTCAGCGCATGGTACAGCAGGTGGCTGACAAAGATCGTCGTCATGACGAGCAGTGGCGTTCGGGAAAAATCCTTCCTGCGCATTCGCTGGCTGATCTTGCACGCGGCGAATGCCAGTACAATACTGAGAACCGTCTGCAGCCCGAGCGGCACCGTTTGGGTAAAGGCTCCTAATATCAAAGCGAAGCCGGTCGTAATGATACAATCTCTTCGCAGATAAAACATGACGATGAAGTAGGGGATCACAAAAGGAGTCAGCTCTTCCAAGATGAGAGCCCTTCCTAACAAAAAACCCATTAACAAGGGCAGCACGTTCCACCGATAGGCTGCATCCGCTATTTTTTCTCCCCAGGTCATCGCGGCTGTATCCATTTGCTCAGATACTTGACGCGTCCATACCTGGCCGGTACTCGTAACATTTTTATTTGCGATCATGTCAACACCACCCCGTTCTTGTTCAATGTGTTTCTCAATTATACGGAGGCGGTATTGTAAAATTTGTCAAAAAACCAATGGATATTCCCAGAATCGTCCGACAAATTCATTGACACGTTTGGACATGAGCCCGTGCTTTATGCAGAAGGGGCAACTTGGCCACGCCAGGCTACTAACGAACCTCCAGCGCCTTTGCAAGGGCAAGCTTCTTACCTTCCCTTCTTTTTGCACAAAAAAAACCGACGTTATGGCGGATAACGTCGGCTGACAGGTGATTCGCGCTTTGCGAAACGGGCTTACGATACGTATTCGGCATGATTTACAAAATGCCTTCCTGGTTTTGTAGTCAAAATGCGCAAACTCCAAAGAAAGAAAAGTCAAAATTTTCCGAATTAATGTTGTCGACCGCGGCCCTTCTTGTCCCCATTTTTCTTTAAGGGGGACTGGCGGTCTTCGCTTTCTTTCAAAAATCGATTCAGTTTATCTTCAAAGCCTTCCCCACGTTCACGCTGATGGCGAGGTGGTCGTTCCTTTTCCAACGCCTTTTTTATCGACAATCCGATTTTGCCCTCGCGGATATTCAAGACCTTCACCGTTACGACATCCCCGATTTTCAGGAAATCATGAATATCTTTGACAAACGTGTCTGCGATCTCACTGATATGCACAAGACCGGTCACATTTCCTGGCAGCTCCACAAACGCACCAAATTTCGTGATACCTGTCACTTTTCCTTCAAGTTTGCTCCCGATCTCGACTCCCATGAACGTGGAAAGCCTCCCCCTGCTTGAAGATCAGTCAAACGCTACTCCTCCGGAATCACATAAATGCTCTCGCCAGGCTTGGTATAGTAAATCCGCTTTCTCGCCAGCTCTGCCAAATACTCCTGGTCATTCAGACGACTCGCTTCGTAGGTCAGCTCCTCTTGCTGCTGCAGCAAAACGGCGGACTCCTGCTTCAATGCTTCCAGCTCAGTCTCTTTCTGGGCCAGAACCCCGCTCTGCAAATAAAAGGTATAGCCAGTCCAGACGAAAAAGCAAAGAATGAAAAAGAAAAACAGCCGCATTCTCCGCTTTTGCCCTCTTCGATTGGTTGTAGGGGATGCTGCTTCTTTCATCATTAGGCCACCTCGGATGTTTAATCCCGCTTTCTCTTTGAGTGAAACCAATTCTTCCCATTGGTCCAAATTCCTTTTGTTTTGCCGAACATTTTTTTCCCCAAATGTTGACCCCATCTGGCAAAGGGCGAAGTGACAAAACGCGCCACTTTCCACAAAAAGCCGAGGATCGCGAGCAACACGGAATACAAAAATGCCAGCACCATCAGGATCACTCGGTAAAAAAACAGGATAGGACGCACAACCAGGGTGTCAATGATCTGTAAAACCGTACGGTAAAACCACTGACAAAATTTTATCACGCGGTGTAAAAATTGGATATACTTCTTACTACCTACTACAAAATACACCCAGGCGCCAAAAATCATTCCAAAAAAGATGGGAAACCGAATGATTCCGTCGTTTACTTTCACCAATATCAAGAAAACAGCACCCATGCTGCCGATCCAGAAGAGGACGTCAAAAATGAACACCATCCACAACGGCAGCCTGCTCTTTCCTTTAAAAACATGATACGTATCAAATCCCATTCCCATAAGCGCACCGCACGTGGACATGGCCAGGACCGTCTGAAGCTGGGTTGCGATACTCACTTGAACAGCTTGCCGAAGAATCCTCTCGACCGGTCTCCGGCCTGCCCTTGCTCCAGATAGGCCATTTCATGCACCAGACCCTCGATCGCCACTTCTCCGGTTTCCAAACTCAGATTTTTCATATGCAAATTTTGTCCACGTATGGTTAAAAAGCCGCCTTCTGTCTCCAAGAGAAATTCCTCACTGTCAAAGCTTTCGACGTTCTTCACACCCGAAATCGCCAAAGAGCGCCTGTTGATCATCACGACTTCATGGCGAGGCCGCTTCGTGTGCTCCATCATGCTAACTCCTCCCTTACGTACCCTTCTTGTACAATCGTATGGGAGGGGATGTCCTTTTAGAACAAAAACCCCGCTAGAGAGCGGGGTTAGCAGGGTAGCTTGCTTCTTATTTGTACACGGTGTAGTTGCCGTTGACAAAGATGATTTTGTAGCCAGTCCGGTCGGTAATCGTACGCAGCGGCAAGGTTGGAATGTTGCTCTTCACCTGAACAGCCGTTGGCAGGGTAACATTTTGTCCGTTAATCGTCGCCACATTGGAGCCTACCTTGAACTGCATGACGGTACTGCCGCTAACCACTTTGGCTGTCGTAGCTGTCCAGGTAACGGACATGCCCAAGCCATCGCGGAAGAAGGAAGCAGGCATCAGCGTATTACCGTTCACAATGTAAGGTGCCGCTGTCATTGCTGTCGCTTTTCCTGACTTCGTGAACGAAGCGACGTTTGCCTTGAAGCTGACGCCATTTAGTGCCACGATCGTCGCAGGACGAGCGAACAGAAGACCCTTTTCCTCCGAGGTGTAGACACCAATGCTGTATACCCCCGTAGTTGCCGGATTCACAATGCCTCCTGCCTCCAGCACATTGACCGTCACGGCTGTCTGTGCAGGAATGTCCTGGGACGGAACGATAATCAGGTTTTGGCCCCGTACGCCGACATAGTTGGCAGCCGCACCGTTGACCGTCACGCTCGTCGCCGGTATGTAGGCAGGGACTTTGAAGCCTGCAGGCAGGACTATTTCAAAGAATCCTTGCGAACGTGTGATAGGAGCCCCGAGTCCTTTGATGGCAATCTGCACGCCAGTCGGTGTCGACGCCGTCGCACGAGTCAATCCGATAGTAGCGGCCGTATTGTCCACGGCAGCAGGCGCAGAGGTACCGGAAATTTCAAAGCTTTTGGAACGGTACGTCTTGTTGTCAACCTTGGCAGTCAGGCTGTATGTACCTGCTGTTTTGGGATTCGTCAAATACGCATCATAGGCAAATTTGACGGTCAGGCTGTCCGTGCTTTTAAATCCGCTAGGCGTACGGAAAGAAACCTTGCCATTGCTTGTACTCACGGTATTGACCTGATCCCCGTTCACCGTTACGCTGTAGCCGGATACCACAGGCGGTACCATGTCTGCACTCGGGAACTCAATCGTAATATCCGTATTGGAATACAGCTTTGTCGAAAGATCTATGTCGAAGGAATAGCTGGATCGCGCTCCAGCACCACGATCAGACAAGGCCACATCAAAGGATGACTTCGCTGTCCCGGTCACTTCCATGTCTTCGGAGGTGTACTTTTTGCTGTCGTACTCAATCTCAAAGGTGTATTCGTCATCGGCCTCTGACGGATTCTT
Source organism: Brevibacillus nitrificans (assembly GCF_003710965.1). Taxonomy (NCBI): domain Bacteria; kingdom Bacillati; phylum Bacillota; class Bacilli; order Caryophanales; family Paenibacillaceae; genus Brevibacillus; species Brevibacillus nitrificans. The sequence goes on from NZ_RHHU01000006.1 coordinate 27,922, forward strand.
GATGCCTGCGGACGAGCTGAACTCCAGCTTGATGTAGCTATCTCCGTCGGCTCCGCTCGGAATCTCGATGCGAATGGAGTCACTGTCCAGGATGCTGACATATTCGGCTTTGGTTCCGTTGACTTTTACGTCGGATTTGCTGATGCTCTTTGGCAGCATATCCTTCGTTGGGAAATCTACATAAATGTATTTTCCCTTTTTCAGTTTCCCTTTGGAGGAAAGGTTGAATTTGCCCAGCGTCAAGGAGATGTCAGCCTCAGCCGACTTGCTGCTCTGGACGACGTCAAACTTGCTGCTACTGCTGCTTCCGCTGCTTGACGATTTGCCGATAGTGATTTTCTCATTTTTATAGGTGGTTTCCTTCGAGGTCTTTACCCCGATCGTGTAGGTTCCTTTGTCCTCGGGATTGGTAATGTTGTCGATTGTCAGTGTGAGCAGGGTGCCTTTGCTGACCTTTTCATCCAGCTCGATCGTCACCACGTTGCCGCTGACCGAAACATCATCGATCTCGACTTCATCGCCATCGTCATCTTCCAAATACACGTCGGATGTTTTCAGCTTTTTATCAACCGTGTAATCCGAAGGGAACTTGACGGAAATTTCGTCACCCGATTTCAGTTCCTTGTCGATTTCAAATTCAATCGTATATTCAGTTTCTTCATCTGCGCTCGTATCATCTGCCGAAATATCTTCAACAGTTAGGGCATAAGCGGCTTTTGGCACCACGACAAATGGACTTGCCAACACCGTAGTCGCCAGCAATACGGAAATACCTGTTTTTGCGCTTTTGTGCAACGGTAACGCCTCCTTTAACCTGCAATTCCTTTTATGATAGGAAAAGAACGGCAGGAAAGGGTTACAGAAGGGTAACGAAAGACTTCACCCAGAGCTTGGAGAAGTCGAGCCAACCAAATGAATTGGCGACAAACCCCTGCAAAGCCGGGTCATAGCGGTCAATCCGTTTTACATGAAAGATGAATAAAATCCACAGCTCCTGACGAAAGATTTCTTCGATTTCCATTAAAGCTTCCATCCGCTTTTCCCGATCCGACATCCGCATCACCGCAGACAATTTCTTGTCCACCGCCTCTCGCATCTCGTCATTCATAAACCGGTAGACGATCGTGCTCTTGTTTTTGTACAATTCGAACAGCCCGAGCTCAACGTCACTTTGCAAGACTTCTCCTATGATAACCATATCTGCCTCACGATCCATAAGATCAGACAGGTAATTTGCTTTTGTCACCGGGACAACCCTGATTTCGATCCCCATTTGACTGCATCTGCGTTTTATCCATTTCCCGACTACGTCAAACAATTTTCCCTCACTGATAAACAACGTGAGCGTCTCTCCCTTGTATGTGCTGCGACGCAGCCAAGAAGCGGCTTCCTTCAAATCAGATGATGGCAACGACATGCTTCTGCTCTTCTTTGGCAAAAAGCTCCCCGCACTAGAAAACGCGTATTCTCCCAGTTTTCCTACCAGCTGATTGCGGTCAACCACGATCTGCATCGCCTGTCGAAAAGCAAAGTCATGGTGAACACCCGGTCTGCGGAAATTAAAAGCGATATAATGACACCCCGTTTCCTCAAAAACGAGGTCTTCCTCCTTGTTCCCGGCCCCAGGCTTTATCTCCCGCTCCGGCAGCTGATACAGCTGATTGGAGGAGTGCCTTCCTGCCACAATCCAGATCTCGACGCGATCGAGCAGCGCCCGCTCTCTGTAGTAATCGTCAAACGCCTCTAGCACAAGTCGCTCATCGGTGTACTCAGCCATCCGAAACGGCCCTGTTCCCACTACGGCTTTCTCTGAAAAGGGCAGATCATACGGCAAGACGGACATCGCCATCGAACCCATGAAGTGGAGAAAAAAACTGTTTGGCTGACGTAAATGGAAGGTAACGATTCTTTCGTTTTGATGCTCGATCCGTTCTATGTCATCGACTTGCCAGCGATAGGGAGAGTCCAGGTCGATGAGACGCTGTACAGTGAATTCAACATCTCTGCCTGTCAGGATACGTCCGTGATGAAAGCGCACCCCTTTCCGCAAATAAAAGGTCCAAGCCGTCTGTTCTTCATTGCTTTCCCAAGCATGTGCCAGCTCGGGAAGGATGGTCTGTGTCTCCTGATCATAGAAGACCAGCCTGTGACACATCTGATAAAGAAAATGACTCTCGGCAGCCACTGACACAAAGGCTGGATCGAGACTGGAAAAACCACGCGACCGAGGAATCCGTAGGACATCAAGATTCGCCGTTTTCCCCTCTTCTGAAACGAACCCGAATTGACTGTCCCACGTTTCCTGTAGGGAATGTTTGATCCTTGGCGGCAGCTTTTTATTTTGAATGAGCTCGATCGCCTCTTTGATTTTCCCTTCCGACAACAGCCTCTTGAAGCAGGATCGGAAAAAATGAGCGGTATCACACAGAATCGTCAATGTCGAATGGTTGCCCCGCCCCACTCCTGCCTTCCAGCGCAGCAGACCCTCGTTTTCCCATTTGCGGAGGATCAGTTTCACATTGCGCGGCGTACAGCAAAGAATTTCCGACAATGCCTCGATGCTTATCGACTGTTCATGATTCGTTTCCCAATCGGATAGACCAAACAGCATCTGCATAAAGTGCTCTTCGCTCTTCATCCCAACCACCCTCCCAAAAGGTGAAATTCTTAAATGAATCTTACCCTTTTTCTTCTCCTTTTGACAGGTAAAATGTAGAAAAACGAAAGGTGGTCTGCTCCATGAGCTTTATGCAGCTGCACCCGAACATTCGAATTCGCATCGTGACTTCCTTTCTGATCAGAGCGGTGGGGACGATGATCTTCCCTTTCATGGCTATTTATTTCTCTGACAAACTCGGTCAGGCATTCGCCGGTTTCCTGCTATTCGCCAACATTTGCGCCCAGATGCTGATGGGCTTCTACGGTGGGTATCTCGCAGATCGTTGGGGCAGAAAAAAGGTGATGGTATATGGGGAGATCGCCCAGTGCATTGCCTTTGTCTTCATGGCGCTCGCCAACTCTCCCCTTTTGGATTCCCCATGGCTTACCTTTGCGATGATGCTCGTTCAAAATGCGAGCAACGGTATGATCGGACCTGCTGCGGATGCGATGCTGATCGATGTCAGCACCAAAGAGAACCGGACCTTTATGTACAGCATCAATTACTGGGCAGTCAATCTGTCCGTAGCGATCGGCTCTGTACTCGGCGGGATCTTGTTTGCGACCCACCGCTTTGAACTGATCCTGGGACTGACAGCTGTCAGCCTGTTCGCCCTTGCTCTCACTGTTTTTTTCATGCAGGAGACTTACAAGCCGAGCACCTTCGACAACGCACCCAAAGCCAGCATTCTAAAAGATGTATTCACCAGCTACAAACAGGTAATGAAGGACCAACGCTTTATCCTGTTTTCTCTAAGTGGATTGCTCATCTTTTCACTGGAATTTCAAACGGCGAATTACATTGCAGTCCGATTGTCCCACGAATTTCAAACGCAAATGGTGCATGTCGGAAACTTGTTTTCCTTTGAGCTGAACGGCCTTAAGGTATTCAGCCTGATCCAGCTGGAAAATACGCTGCTGATTGTCTGCTTGTCGCTTTTTGTAAGCAAGCTCGTTCGGCAGGCAAATGAGGCCAGAACCATGTACACTGGCGGGTTCCTGTTTGTGATCGGCTATTCGGTCATTAGCTACAGCAACTCGCTGGTCGTGATCGTAGCTGCGATGCTCCTTGCGACAATAGGCGAGCTGCTCCACATTCCCACTCGTCAGGCCTACCTTTCGCAAATCGTGAAGGACGGTGCACGCAGCTCATACATGGCAGTGAATGGACTCTTTTTCCAATGCGCCAGACTGACCGGAACGATCGGCATCAGTGTCGGTGCCATCTTACCCACGATGGGAATGTCGATTCTCCTGCTCGTGATAGGACTCTCAGGGCTTCTGCTCTTGCGCCACGTACAGCAACAGGATCAACAAATGGGCATTCGCTACTCGCAGGCCAATGCAAAAGGAGCCGCCGACTAACCGGCAGCTCCTGCTCTCTTTTCTTACGGTTTTACTGGGCCGACAAAGACTCCAGGATCGCATCGCCCTTTTTGCTTACACGCACCTGTGCAAATTTCGCGGAACGCTCGACTTCAAGTCCTGTGCCCTCAGGGACAAAGTAGCTCTCGATCCCATACTCGACTTGGCTGGATCCGATCACATTTCCATTGATCATGACGTCGTCCGGCTGCATCTGATACGCTCTGTTCCAAACACCGTTCTGTTCGTAATAGCCGCTGTAATCATACACGCCATCCGCTTGTGGTCGAAGCACCACCTGAATCTTGCTCTCCATATCAGATATGTTTTCTTGCTCGAGGGTCGAGATTGTGTACCCCAATCGCACATAATCGCCTTGCAGCAGGGAACGTGGATCAATGGGCTCGAGCTGCAGCTTGATAGCGCGACCTTGTGTGAGAATGGTCTCGCTGCTGACGATCTGATAGCCGATCAGCACGAGCTGCAGCAGGATAATGAGGAGGAAGGCGAAGCGCTTTTGTGCAAAAAGAGCCGGTTTAGCCGCTTCCCACTCGGATTTTACAGAACGGTCAAACCAGTAGCTGATAGCGAAAAACACGATACTGAGCAGCAACAGGCTGATGGATTTATGCAGGAGGCTCCACAGAAGATCGTAGTATTTCATGAGCAGGAACGCGAACCAAAAGCCGAGCGCGATGGCAAAGCTCACGCGATCCTTCCTATGCATGGTTCGATACACCAGATACGTAGTGATCACGAAATAAACAAGGCTGATCGCGACATTCCACGCGCCCCCCCACTGATTGCTTTCTGTTAATACCAACAGGGAAAGCAGCCCGTAACCCAAGGAGCTGTTCCGCAGGGCGTTTGGCAAACTCGGCAGCAGATACATGGCCATCTGAGAGACAAAGATGATCGCAAGCACCAGGTCGTGGGTATTTCTCCAGTCACCCAATTTGAAATAAAGGATGAACAGAAAGACAAATTGGGTCAGCAACTTCGTGGGAATTCCGCCTGTGATTGTCCAAGCCGCACACAATCCCGCCAGCAGCACGACCCAATAATACCCATCCAAATACAGGCTCGTGGCGACCCCGATCATACATCCCATCGTCATCAGCGTGTAGCGGACAGTCCCGTTCATTTTGTTCTCGGAAAATACCGGGACCAATAGGCCAATCAATGACAGGAAGAAAAGAAAATAGATGACGGTATCATCATCGCCGATCACCAAGAACAAAAAGCCCGCAAGCGAAACGGCCCCAATCGTAGCTGCCACTAGTGTAACGAGCACCGTAAAGGCTTCCTGAAAAAAGCGCACCCATCTGCTGTCATGAGAGGCTGCCTGTCTTTTCAGCCACTTCATCGCCGCTACGGCTCCCCAGACAATTCCTACCGCAGCCAGCAGGCCAATCAGGAAAAAGCCCTCCGAATAATGCTCAAACATAAACCAGAAAAACTGGGCCAGCAAAAACAGCGCAAGCATCGTCGAGGTCACGATCAGCAGGATACGATTTGGCATCCATTTCAGAAAGCCGAAGAAAAGCACTCCACCGATCACCAGGTACAACAGCTCTGGAAGCCCTCCGTAAACCTCCACGAAGGAAGAGGAGAACAAAGCGAGCTGAAAGGCGAGAAAAGAAAGGTAATAGAGGGGACGAGACTTCAGCCGCTCGGATGCGGTCAGCCAAAACAACAGGAAATTGCCCAGCGCGATCAGCCAAAAGACCATAAACCACCACTGCCCATCCCTGACCACATGTATGACCGATGGCTGCAAAAAGAAGCAAAGGGCCAAATGAGCCAGCACATAGCTGATCACATAGAAGGGCTGGTATCTCGACACGATCGCAAACAACAGATTGGGAATCAGCCAAACGACAAACAGCATGTAGCTGTCCGCGTGGGAATTATAGATCTGCCCGAGCAAAGCTGCACTGATGCCAAAGGCAAGCCCGCCTGCCACCAATAGCCAGTTGCTAAGAAAGGTATGTCTTTTCAGGACGAGGGTGGCTACGTACGAAAATAAATAAAAGAGAACGAGCACAGAGGTACTCACACCGATTTTCTCCCATCGGCTAAGCACGGGCCAGTTGGAGGCAAAGAAGTAAAAAAGTGCAGACAGCAAGAGCGAGATCGCCAAAAAATAACCGAGTCGCACTGCGTTTTGTTGCATGTGTTCACATCCCTTCTTCGTCGTCGTGCCTACATGCGTAAACCCATTATATACCATACCCCTATAAGAAAACCTCCATCGAGGCTTTTTCCAGGAGGAGCGCCCCCCGTTGTAGCGGGAAATTTCCATGCGCTCTGATACGTAAAAAAAGACTACCCGTTTTAGGGTAGCCTCTGCGTATGCTTTTACTGGCCTTTGATGTAGGCGTCCTCTTCTTTTTCATCCCGTGGAACCGGCACCTCTCCCAGGACGCTATAAAGGGATGCCGCCTCTTCCTTGCGTGGATTTTCCTTAATGTCTTCCACTTTCACCGTCACGATTTTCTGTCCGAAGCGAATAGCCAGCTTGTCGCCGATTTTTACATTGCTGGCAGATTTGGCCTGACGATCATTGATCTCGACGCGGCCTTTGTCACAAACCTCTTTCGCCAATGTGCGCCGTTTGATCAGACGGGATACTTTTAAGTATTTGTCCAGTCTCATAGCCTATCCTCTCCTTTTAGCGTGCTGCTTGGCTTCTTCCCACCACTGATCCATCTCTTTCAGATCGGTATCTTCAAAGGATTTGCCTGCCTCACGAAGCTTTTCTTCAATATAGGAAAAACGTTGCTTGAACTTGTTATTGGTCAATGCCAAGGCTTCTTCTGGATCGAGCTTCATGAATCGAGCCAGATTCACGACGGCAAACAGCAAATCGCCCAGCTCGCCCGCACGCTCTTCTTCCGAAGCTTCGCGCAGCTCGCGGTACTCTTCCTCTACTTTGCCGTAGACATCAGCAACATCGTCCCAGTCAAAGCCTACCTGTGCCGCTTTCTTTTGCAGCTTGTAGGCGTACATCAGGGCTGGCAAATCGCGTGGAATACCCGCCAGCTGGGATTGTACGGTGACATCGATTCCTTTTGCCGCTTTTTCCTGCGCCTTGATCTCCTGCCAGTTAGCCAAAGCTTCATCGGAGTCGTTCGCACTCTTTTCTCCGAAGACGTGTGGGTGTCGGCGAATCAGCTTCTCATTTAGCGTCGCAACCACATCATCCACGGTAAAGTAGCCGTCCTCCGAAGCGATTTGCGAATGCAGCATGATCTGCATCAGCAAATCACCCAATTCCTCGCACATGGCATCCGGGTCTTCATCGTCGATCGTCTCCAACACCTCGTACGTTTCCTCGATGAGATTTTTGCGGATGCTCTGATGGGTCTGCTCCCGATCCCACGGGCAGCCGTCTGGACTGCGCAGAATCGCTACAATTTCCTTCAAATAGGAAAACTGGCGGTACGAGATGCGTTCATCGTGCGCTGGTGGTACATAGACGAGCGACAAATTGCCGAATTGGTCCAAGCGATCCAGCTCGAACAAAGGAACCGTTTCGATTCTCTCTTGTCCTGCTACCCCGACGGCAGTCGCTACCGTCACGAGAAAATCATCCGGCAGTACCTCCATCAGCGTCAGTTTGACATCGGATGCGACAAAGGCATCGTATACCTGGGCGATAATGGTATGCAGTCCTGGGGAGACTTGCTCGGTTTTCAGCGCCGTCCCATCCAGCAAGGAAAAGCCCTCAATCGGATCGATCTGTAAACGTGCAAACAGAGGATCAATAAAGCTCTGACCGCCGCCGATCTCGATCTCTACCCCTCGCGATGGACCTTGTTCCAACAGCAGCTGTACGGTACGCTCGGCTACCAATGGATGACCTGGCACGGCGTAAACGATCTTGCCATGCTGCTGGGCTTGGGCAAACAGCACTTCTACGATGTCGGCATACACATCTTCAAAGGATTCGTGCTTCTCATAAGTCTCATCAAAAGACGAAAACGAAATGTTCTCTGCTCCAAGCTGTGCCACTACCGGATGCTCCTGGGTGCGCAAGTAGAGATGCTCAGCCTGTTTGAGCGTTCGATAAATGCCATATGGCAATTGGTCCAGATCTCCCGCTCCCAACCCCACTACTGTAATCGTTTGTTTGGTTGTATCCAATCGTCTCGCCCCCTTGTCGAATCTGCTTTCTTCTATTTTTATTTCGGCAACAGATGCAGCTTGGCCAACAGCGAAGCAATCCGTTTGCCTTTCGGTAAAAACTGAATGTCAGTTCGTGTCAGCCCACCTGTTTTCAGCAGAGCCAGCAAGTACACCAGCGCCCCGCAGCCCACGGCCACCAGACCAACAATCGTATGGATCAACCGCTGCGGTCCTGGCATGTTACCCAGCAGCGCATTGGCCCCCCACTCTACGACCAAAACCACGACCGACATGACAATGACCGATAAAAACGGCTTCAACACCGTCTGACGAAGGCCAATTCCGGCCCCCGTGTACTTTTTCACTGCGAGCACGTTTAATCCCATCGCTACCAGGTAGGCAAGCACCGTGGACAGGGCAGCCCCCGAAATCCCCCAAAACGGTACGAGGACCAGATTGAGGACCAGCTTGACCATCACGCCAATGAAAAGATTCCGTGCCGGGCGCATGACCCGTCCAAGTCCTTGCAAAATGCCTGCACTGGCAATGCTCAAGGTCGCAAAGATAATCGTAAAGGATTGGACAGCCAGTGCCTCCGTGCCGTTGGTATCGCCGTACAGCATCACGTTGATCGGCTCTGCCAGCAAGGCCAGTCCAAACGAAGCAGGCAGTCCCAGCAAAAACGTCAAGCGAATCGCAATCTCCGCACGGTTTGCGATCAACTGATGCTGACGCTGTGCGACCGCTTCACTGATCGCTGGCACCAAGGCCAAAGACAGGGAGGTAGCGAAGAAGGTCCCGAACTGAATCAGCGGCTGCCCGCGGTCAAACGCACCTTTTGCCAGCTTGGCGAGATCTTCCTGCATCCCGCTCCACTGCAGCATGTTGACGACGGTCACCGAGTCTACCAGCGGGATGAGCGGCAGCACTAAAGCTCCCATGCAGATCGGAAGGGCGTAGTACAAGAGACTGCGCAGAACCTGGCGATTGGTCCATTCGGCAACCCCAGAGGATTGCTGCTGCTCCCCTTCCAAATGTCGAATTTGCTTGTCCTTACGCCAATACCACAACAGCACGAGAATGGCTGCTACTCCTCCAGGAAAGGCAGCAAATACGGCGCCTGTCCCGGCCAGATAAGCATCCTGATACACATTCATCGCCCAAAAGGCGGTCAACAGGATGAAGATGACCCGAATCAACTGCTCAACTACCTGAGATACACCTGTGGGCATCATATTCTGATGGCCCTGAAAATATCCGCGCAGGATCGCTGCCATCGGTACGAGCGGCAACGACCAAGCAACTGCCCGAAGCGGAGTCGTCAGGTGTTCATCTCCCATAAACTTTGCAACCATTGGTGCTCCTACATAGAGCAACAGAAAGAAAAACAACCCCAGTATGACCAGCGAAATACTGGCTACTCGAAAGGCGCGACGTGCTCCGATCGCATCACCTACGGCCACTCTTTCGGACACGATCTTGGAGATGGCAATCGGAAAACCCGCCGTCGCCAAAATTAACAGCGTGGTATACAACGGATATACTTGCATGTATACGTACAAACCGATGTCACCGGCAATGTTCTGGTACGGAATGCGGTACACAGCGCCCAAAAGCTTGGAGACAAGACCGGCTACCCCGAGAATCGCGGCGCCTTTCACAAACTGAACAGATGCCTTTTCTTGAACCATACGAGTGAATTTTCTCCTCTCCAACCAGAAACTTCGTACATTATACCACATGCGTTTGGAGATAAAGAAAACTTGCAGCGCTAGAAATTCCTATCTGTGCAACAGAAAAACAGCCTCGGGATTTGGGACTGAGAAGGGTCAGTACCTATCGAGGCTGTCTTTTTAAGTATGGTCTACTGTTCCATTTGTTTGGCTAAGAATCCAGCAGCTGTTTCCGACATTTTCATTTCGAGATCGCTCATCTTGGTTGACTCGTTTTTGTTGAGCAAGATCACGGAACCAATCGGGTCACCACCGGCAACGATAGGCGCTACTACAAAGGATCCATATGTCTCACTCATATCGCGACAAATTTCATACGAGCCTGCGTTTTTCTCCAAGCGCGTCTTGCGCTCCTCCAGGCATTTCTCCACAATGCTGCCAATCGCTTTTTCCAGATACTCTTTCTTGGAAGCCCCCGCCACTGCAATCACGCTGTCTCGATCAGAAATCAGTACGGTATGATTCATGCTCTCATACAGAGAGTCAGCGTATTCTTTGGCGAAATCCCCGAGCTCACCAATCGGCGAGTACTTCTTGAGAATGACTTCTCCATCACGATCTACGAAGATCTCCAGCGGGTCGCCTTCACGAATGCGCAGTGTACGACGAATCTCCTTAGGAATCACGACCCGACCGAGGTCGTCAATTCGACGAACGATACCAGTTGCTTTCATGTCATGTTGCCTCGCTTTCCTAAGAGAAGTGGTAGTGAGAAGCTTTGGTTCGTTACCTGTATTTTTTCCTCAAATTCTAATTTTACCTATGCGTGACGACTGCAACTTTTTCCAGCTTGTTTCAGTTACTCTCCCCCGGGCGGTAGCGAGTGACTATAGTATTTGCCCACGTTTCAAGAATATGCGAGAAAACGAAAAAACAGGGAACCCATGTCCCTGTTTCTTTCCAAGAGCCTGCCTAACCCATTTATTTCGCGGCAGGTGTATTCACTTTAGGAAGATTGTACTTGGTAATGAGCTTGTCCAGCTCGTTTTTACCAAAGGCATCGTATGCTTTTTCCAATGCATTGGCACGCAGGCTTTCCTTCATCTCATCAAAGGTCTTTTCCTTCCGGTTTTCCACTTTGATGATGTGGTAGCCGTAGTCCGTTTTCACAGGTGGACCCACTACACCTACTTCTTGCTTCAAAGCAGCATCCTTGAATTCAGGTACCCATTGAGTAACGTCGGCATCGGCATAGAGACCGCCGTTTTCTTTGCTGCCTGGGTCGTCTGTGAATTCTTTTGCCAGCTTCGCGAAATCCTCGCCTTTTTTCAGACGCGCTTCCAGATCGTTCGCCAGCTTCAGAGCTTCTTCCGGCTTGCGTTTCTCTGTCGAAATCAGGATGTGACGAACAGATGCGGTCGTACGGGATGCTTTATCCATCGTGTCGTACTCTTTTTTCAGCTCATCGTCGCTAATGCCTTTTTTCAGTACATTGATCGAATCGTTGATAAGCGCCATTTGGTTTACAACCAGCTCTTTGCTGACAGATTGTCCTTCCATCAGCTTCGTGAACTTGGCCTCATCCTTGTCGAGCAAGCCCATATACTGGGTTTTGATCTTTTCAAAAGTCTTTTCAGCCAGTTCCTTCGAGTCCTTTTTCATGGTCTCATCCGCACGGGCTGCCAAAATCTTGGTCGCAGTGTATTCACGTGCAAATGCCTTCAACGCATTTTCGTCAGCTGCTTCAATCATGCCGCCTTGCTGTGGGTTCATGAAGTTGATGACACGCAGGAACTCTTCAAATTCTTTCCCATTCATAGTACCGCCCTGATATTCCACCAGAGCTGCATTTGGTTCTACTGTAAACGGCAGTGTCAGCTTTGGAAACTTGACCAATGGGTCGTTCGCATCCGCAGCTTGATTGCCTTGACCGCTGCCTTCTGTCTGATTCGTTGGTGTTTGTGGCTGCGCGTTGTTGTCAGCCTTTCCGCAACCTGCCATCAATGCCATCACGAGCACAGCAGACGACAGAATCGCTACAGAACGTTTCTTCATGAGGATCTCCCTTCCTGGCTAGCCCAGCTGTCTAGGACACGGGGCTCTCCGTACCGGTGTCTTTTCGCACCTGGTGAAATTGACGTAGCAGTTTTTCAACCAGCTGTACGCCCTCGTCTTCTCTCAACCCTTTTACTTTAACAGCAATGACGATCTGTTGTCCACCCGAGAGCCCTACCCTGCGACTCCAACTGCTGGCAAGCGCAAACAACGCACCACCGTCAATATTGTTATTTTGGCTCGGATGGAGGAACAGCTTGATCTCATCCGGATTTTTCTGGCTGATCTCGGTAATATGGTGCTGCAGGGCGTACACGCGCATTCTGGAAATGGTCAGCAGATTCTCAACAGGCTTGGGCACAGGTCCAAAGCGGTCGAGCAATTCCTCTGCCAGGTCGTCCACATCATCCAGAGAGGAGACTGCGACGAATTTTTTGTACATCTCGATTTTTTGGCGGCTGTCCGTGATGTACATCGAAGGGATATAGGCATCCAGCTGCAGGTTGATCTCCACCGTCGTAGCGCTCTCCTGCTTGACCTCGCCTTTCAGCTCATCAATCGCGTCCTTCAGCATCTGGCTGTACAAGTCAAAACCGACTGTATTAATGAAGCCGTGCTGCTCCGCGCCCAACAGATTACCCGCACCGCGAATCGACAAGTCGCGCATGGCGATTTTGAAACCGGAACCGAGCTCTGTAAACTCCTTGATCGCCTGCAAACGCTTTTCCGCGACCTCCGTCAGTACTTTATCCCGTTGGTACGTAAAGTACGCATACGCAATCCGATTGGAACGACCTACACGTCCACGCAGCTGATACAGCTGAGACAAGCCCATTTTGTCGGCATTGTAGATGATCAGGGTATTCACGTTCGGGATGTCCACACCGGTCTCAATAATGGTCGTACTTACCAGAACGTCGAAGTTCCCCTCCAAAAAGTCGAGAATGACGCTTTCCAGCTCGCTCTCGTTCATCTGACCGTGAGCGACTGCGATCCGCGCATCAGGGACGAGCATGGAAATCTGCTCGGCCATCTGTTCGATTCCTTGCACCTGGTTGTAGAGGAAGAATACTTGACCATCGCGAGCCATCTCCCGCTCGATCGCTTCCCGTACGAGTGCCGGACTGTAGTCCATCACGTACGTTTGCACGGGAAAACGATTTTCCGGTGGTGTCTCGATAACGGACAAGTCCCGAACGCCGAGCATCGACATATGCAGCGTCCGCGGAATTGGCGTAGCCGTCAAGGTCATGACGTCTACATTCGTTTTCATTTGCTTCAGCTTTTCCTTGTGACTCACCCCAAAGCGCTGCTCCTCATCCACGATCAGCAGCCCCAGCTCGCGGAACGTCAGATCTTTGGAGAGCAGACGATGGGTACCGATGACTACATCAACGGTTCCTTCCTTGAGGCCCTTCAACGTCCCATTTTGCTCCTTGCGGGAACGGAAACGGCTGAGCACCTCAACACGAATTGGATAGTCAGCAAAGCGCTCGCGGAACGTTTCGTAGTGCTGCTGAGCCAGAATCGTGGTTGGGACAAGTACCGCTACTTGTTTGCCATCCATCACAGCCTTGAACGCAGCGCGAATCGCGACCTCGGTTTTCCCGTAACCTACGTCCCCACATACAAGACGATCCATCGGGCGTCGGCGTTCCATGTCGGATTTAACCTCTGCGATCGCACGCAGCTGATCCGGCGTCTCCTGATAAGGGAACATCGCTTCGAATTCACGCTGTTCGGACGTATCCTGCGAGAACGAGTGTCCGACTGCCGCTTCCCTGGATGCGTACAGCTTGATCAAGTCCTCGGCAATATCCTTGACGGAGGATTGGACCTTGTTTTTGACCCGTTTCCACTCACTGCCGCCCAAGCTGTAGATTTTCGGCTGCGCCTCTTCACTCGCCACGTATTTTTGGACGTGGTCGATTTGATCGATCGGTACAAACAGGCTGTCTCCTGCCGCGTATTGAATATGCAAGTAATCTTTATGAATTCCGAGTATTTCCTTGGTTTCAATTCCAAGGTATTTTCCAATCCCGTGATTGACGTGCACCACGTAATCGCCAGGCTTCAGCTCGAGGTAGTTCTTGATCCGCTCGGCGTTGTTCATTGTCTGCTGGACTTTTCGTGCCTTGCGCTGCTTGGCCGTAAAGACTTCGCCCTCGGTGATGACGACGAGCTTGTTCAAAGGCAGCTCAAATCCTGCCTGCAGGTTGCCCAAAATGATCGTCGGACGACCTGGCGGCACCATGTCCACCGTCTCCGTCAGCACATCTGCTTCCATTTCATAGTCATGCAGGACACGCTCCAGCCTTTTGGCACGTTCTAGATCGGCTGCGACAAATACGATTTGGTCATGAGACTTTTGCCAGCGAGCCAGCTCTGTTTTCAGTACGTTCATCTGACCATGGAAGTTTTGCATGGTACGACAGGTCAGATTGACGATGTTTTGCGGCTGTGTCTTCGGGGACTGCCTCAGGAACAGGGAAAGATAAACGATTTGGCGTTTTTTCGCCATAACGATATCCTCATAGGTGCGGGACAAAGTCAGATTTGCCATGTACTCACCGGACATGATGCGCCCTGTCAGCCATTCGCCTTCTTCCTTTTGCAGCTGTGCTGCAGTGTCCAGAACCCGCGTCGGTTCGTCGACGATCATGAGCGTGTTGGCAGGCATGTAAGACAGCAGCGTTTCCTCTGTCGGATAAATGACAGAAATGTAAGAGTATAGTTGCGGGAAACGTTGACCGTGGCTCATCCGCTCAATATCGGCGCCGATGCGCTCCACAATTTTTTCTTTCGCCGACCCGTCCTTAAGTTTGGCAACGGTTTCACCAAGCTTTTGCTCCAAGCGCACGGCGGATTCTTGCAGTAATGGCGTCGAGGCAATCATTTCTTTTGCTGGACCGAACACATAGGATTGAACCGTTTCCAATGAACGCTGGGAAAGCATATCAAACGTACGGATCGAGTCGATCTCCACATCAAACAGCTCGATTCGCACCGGCCATTCAGAATCGATCGGGTACAGGTCGATGATGCCGCCGCGGACACTCAGCTCCCCTTTTCGCTCTACCATGTCGACTCGCTCGTACCCCAGTTCAATACAGCGGAGTAAGAACGATTCAATATCGAGCTCTTCACCTACCGACAGCTTGATTTGCGATTCCTTCCAAACGTGAGGAGGCACAACCAGCCGACGCATACCGGCAAAAGGTGCAACCAAAAAACCCGTAAAGCCCTCGGCCAAACGGTTGAACACGTGTATTCTCTGCGCCAGCATTTCCGGGCTGGCGATAGCAAGCTCCGAACCGATCAGCTCGTTCCCCGGATAGAGCAGCACCTGGTCACTCGGTACCAGCTCGATCAAATCTTCGTATACCTTTTGCGCCTGATACATGTTATGAGTCACGACGCAAATGGGACGATCCGTCATTTGCTTGAGCGTAGCCATGAGCGCCTGACGAGCAGAACCAGCCAGCCCTGATACCAGCTGCTCATGCAACCCCTTTTCCAGGCCCGCGACAATCGTACCTACGTTGGAATCCTGCTTCATCGGGTTAATGATGACTTGCATTCACTAATCCCCTCTCTACTCTTCTGTCATTCGTATTTGGGTCACCGGCAAGGATCGACCATGCGAAAAGAAGCCTTAGCTCCCCAAGCTAAGGCCTTGTCAGTGCAAGCCTTCCTAACGAGTGTATCCACTTATTGCAGTGGGTTTCCGACCAAGGAAAGCTCTGGATGCTGATTCAGCGCTTCACGGCAATAATCGCACGTGATGCTGACGACCGTATCTCCACTTTGTTCTCTCGATATTATAAGAGCCCGCTCATCTGGGGTCAAGGAATCAAACCCGAGCTGCGCTTCCGATACTTGCGATTCGTCAAATTCCGCGATTTTCATCCCGCAACAACGACATGTATAACGTATGCTCATGTATATGCCACCCCCATACCTTTCATATCGATTAGTATGGACGGCAGGGTGGAAAATCATACTAGACTCGGACCATGCTAGACGTACTTACTGCTTCAAGCTGTTGTAGTGATTCATCACTTTCACGAAGGTCTCGCGGGTCCACATCGCTGCGGCATCGGCAGCCAAACTGACGGCTTCCTGAATGCTTGATCTCTCAGACGCTGGAAACGACTGCAAAACATAATCACTGACACTGCGGCCTGGCTCGGGACGACCAATTCCTACCTTGATCCGTTTGAAATCCTGTGTTCCCAGATGCTGAATCATGGATTTGATCCCGTTATGACCGCCAGCGCTTCCCTTTTCCCGCAAACGCAGCTGACCTGTCGGCATATCCAGATCATCGAAAATGACGACCAGCTCATCGGGGATCAGTTTATAAAACTTGAGGATCTCCGCTACGGATTCACCAGAGAGGTTCATATAGGTTTGCGGCTTCACGAGAAGAACCTTTTCTCCTTCGATCCGCCCTTCCCCCACCAGCGCCCGAAACTTGTTCTGCTGGACGGGAATACCCCATTTGTCGCTTATTTTATCTATGGCCATGAATCCGGCATTATGTCTTGTATCTTCATATTTCTTGCCGGGATTGCCCAGCCCAATGATTACTTTCACCGTGATCCCTCCTACTCTTTCCCCATTGTACTAAAATGGTTCCGTGAACAAAAGACAAAGCAAGACATATGGACATAAGAATGGCTTAGAAAACGAGGGGATAAGAACCAAATAAAATCTCACTGTACAAGAAAAAAAGGCCAGGCAGCTTGCACCTTGGCCTTTTCGCTTTCTATACCCGATTGGACTGCTCGGTCGATCCCGCTGCTTCCGCCACTTGCTCGGCATCATGCTGCGCCTCAATCGATTCCTCGGACTTGGCTTTGACAGGCAGAACGCTGATGAGAACTTCTGCCGCATCCAGACCGAGCTCGACTCCAGCCGGAATCACCAAATCGCTGACGAGCACGACATCGCCAATATTCAAGCCATCTACATCCACGGTAAACGATTCTGGAATATTGCCCGGCAGGCAGCTAATCTCCACGCTATGGCGAACCAACGTAGCCACTCCCAGCTCTGGATCGCCCGTCATCAACACCGGCACAGTCGTATGTACCTTTTCATTCATATTGATCTTTTTAAAGTCGGCATGGAGGATGTTCCCCATTACCGGATGTCGTTGCAGCTCATACACCATGACATCGTAGGAATTGCCATCAACCATAAGTTTGTAAGGTTTATTTGTCGCTTGCCGACGCAATGCTGCATCCAGTTCTTTTCCTTGTACCTGGATCTGTTGATTGGTTATGTCGGAACCGTAAACTATCCCAGGTACCCAGCCGTTTCGCCGCAGTTTCTTGACCGAATTGCCCATTCCCTGCGCTCGTGATTGACCCTGAATCGCTTCCACAAAAAAACCTCCCTTGGTCCGCTAGTAAAAGATTCCTCACTAGCTTGTCCAACGGAGGTTTGTTTCAATCCCCCAACAGTAGGGGGCCTGTCAATTAATCAAACAGCTTGCTTACCGACAGCTCTTCGTGTACGCGGATAATCGCTTCGCCGATGATCGGTGCAACAGAGAGAACGGTAATTTTGTCGATGATTTGCTCTTCGGTGAGTGGGATCGAGTTGGTTACGATCAGCTCACGAATATTAGAGTTGCCGATGCGCTCGATAGCTGGACCGGACAGCACAGGATGTGTGCAGCATGCGTATACGTCACGCGCTCCCGCTTCCACCAGTGCGCTCGCAGCCAGCGTGATAGTTCCTGCTGTATCGATAATATCGTCGATGATGATCGCGGTTTTGCCCTCGATGTTCCCGACGATGTTCATTACCTCCGCTACGTTTGGCTCCGGACGGCGTTTGTCGATGATCGCGATTGGCGCTTCCAGACGCTCAGCCAGTTTGCGAGCGCGGGTAACACCACCGTGGTCAGGAGAGACTACCACGATGTCCGACAGACCTTTTTCAGAGAAGTGTTTTGCCAGAATCGGTACGCCCAACAGATGATCAACTGGGATGTCGAAGAAGCCTTGGATTTGGGTCGCATGCAGGTCCATCGTGATTACGCGTTGTGCGCCAGCTGTTTCAATCAGGTTGGCAACCAGTTTCGCTGTAATCGGATCGCGTGCGCGTGCTTTACGATCTTGACGAGCATAGCCGTAGTAAGGAATCACTACGTTGATGCTCTTAGCAGAAGCACGTTTCAATGCGTCTACCATTACCAATAGCTCCATCAAGTGCTCATTAACGGGAGCAGATGTCGGCTGAATAACAAATACGTCACAACCGCGAACACTTTCATTCAATTTGATTTGGCACTCACCATCACTAAAGCGCACTGCTTGCGCGTTTCCGAGTGGTACACCAATATGTTCGGCGATTTCTTTCGCCAGTTCTGGGTTAGCGTTGCACGTAAATACCTTCAGTTTTGGGTCGCGGTAGTTAGCCATGATCTTCTCAAGAACCTCCCGTTATGATTGCTTTTTGCCCTTGCGAGGCATTCTGTTGGCGTAATCGATTTTATTCACTTGTCGTTCACGAGCGATGGCCAGGGCATTATCTGGCACATCTTGGGTGATCGTAGAACCAGCAGCTACATAAGCATTCTGCCCTACTGTGACCGGAGCAACCAGATTCGAGTTGCATCCGACAAACGCACCATCTTGCACGATCGTTTTGTGTTTGACTGCTCCATCGTAGTTGACCGTAATTGTTCCACAGCCGATATTGACGCCAGCGCCAATCTCAGCATCCCCAACATAGCTGAGGTGAGGAACCTTCGAGCCTTCGCCGATTTTGGCATTTTTCAGCTCAACGAAGTCACCGATTTTTGCTTTTGGACCAATCACACTTCCCGGACGAACATACGCGAAAGGTCCGACGGTGCTCTCGTGCTCCACACGCGCATCCACCATGACAGTGTAGGTCAAGGATACATTGTCTGCAACCGCTACATCCGTCAAATCTGCATGCGGTCCGATGACACAGTCAGATCCGATGGTTGTCCGCCCGCGCAGGAATGTACCTGGGTGGATAACGGTGTCAGATCCGATGGTGACGCCAGCCTCAATGTAAGTAGAGGAAGGATCCAGAACGGTCACGCCGTTGCGCATATGTTCAACAACAATGCGACGTCTCATGTACGCCTCCGCTTCGGAAAGCTGCACGCGGTCGTTTACGCCCATCGTTTCATCAGGGTCCGCCGCTTCAAAGGCCGCTACCTTTTCACCGGCATCCCGCAAAATACCGACAACATCTGTTACATAGTATTCGCCTTGTACATTGTCATTTTTCACTTGCGCCAAGGCTTTCCATAATTTTTGGTTGTCATAGCAGTATATGCCCGTGTTAATTTCCTGGATCGCCCTTTCCTCAGAAGTAGCGTCCTTGTGTTCCACGATTCGCAATACTTCGCCTGCCTCATCGCGCACGATACGTCCATACCCGGTTGGGTCAGACAGCACGGCGGTCAAAACGGTAGCAGCCGCTTCCTGTTCTTCGTGATAGGTCAATAACGCGGCTAACGTCTCTGCAGACAAAAGTGGGACGTCTCCGTACAAAAGAAACGTAGTGCCTTCTTTATCATGTAAAAATGGCGCTGCCTGCTGGACGGCATGCGCCGTTCCCAACTGTTCTTCTTGTAGTGCATATGCAACGTCTTCGCCCAGTTTGGCGCGGACTGCGTCAGCACCATGACCTACGACGACAACGATATCCTTCACCTGCATCGATGCCATCGTATCCACAACATGTTGGACCATTGGCTTTCCGCAAACAGGGTGAAGAACCTTGTACAGCTTCGATTTCATCCGTGTACCCTGACCAGCTGCCAGAACCACGGCATGGATCTTAGACATGACAACCCTCCATCGTAGAAGTTCCACAATGACTATATCTTAATCATATGTGGATTTCAAGACAATCGATTCAGGATTATCGTCGTTTTCCGGACAATGCCGGGAAGTTGGACAAACATCGGACAACATTTAATTTTCTGATAAGAGTGTGATATATTGATGATCGATAGGGTTTTGAAAAGGGAGGTCGATATGGATGAGTGCTCAGGTGTACTTGCTGACAGGTTATTTAGGAAGCGGAAAAACCACCCTATTGCAGAAAATGCTTGCTCATCTGCGCGTGCAGGACGAAAAGGTCGTAGTCGTTATGAACGAAATGGGCGAAGAAGATATTGACGGCGAACAACTGCAAGGATTTGGGTTTCCTGTAAAAAAGCTGTTGGACGGATGTATATGCTGCTCGATTCGGGGAGAAATGACGGAGAGTCTAAAGGAAGTAATTACCTCCGTAAATCCGGATAAAATCCTCATTGAAACAACGGGGGTTGCTGATCCTATCGATGTAATCGACGGCTTGACTCATCCTGAGCTGTACGAGCAGATCGAGATGAAAGGCATTATCTCTGTCGTAGATGCTTCCCGATTTTTGGAGCTGAACTCGCGCTTTCAATCTACCGGTACGCTCGTCAAAACGATACGCAACCAGGTCAAATACGCAGATCTGCTGCTCGTCAATAAAATAGATCGCACCACGGGCGACACCTTGGAGAAAGTAAAGCGAAAGCTGTCCGAGATCAATCCAAATGCCCCACTCTACGACACCGTACAGAGCGACATCGATTTGCACACGCTGCTATCCGTCTCACGTCTGTCTGAAAACATCGAGCTGCGACGAGAGGCGGTCAGCAGCGTACCGGTGCAAAAGACGATCGGACGGATGTCACCCATGGATCGACTGAAGCAATCCCTTGGACTGAGCACGGGCCAGCCATCTTTATATAACAGCATCGAAACCTTTTCCTACCGTTTCAAAGGAGCCGTCGATGCTGGCAGGTTTGAAGACTTTCTGTACGACTTGCCCAAAAACGTCTACCGCGCAAAAGGGTACGTACAGTTTCACGGAAGAGAGGAACTGATTTCTTTTCAGCATACCGACAATCAGGTCCACTTGTTTCCCTTTGAAAATCATGGCCCGAAAATGGTAGCTGTCTTTATCGGTGAGGGAATGAACCGAGATAAAATCATTACTGACCTGGAAAGCTGCTATTGACCATCGACACACATCGAAGCACCCTGCCTATTCAGACAGGGTGCTTGCTTGTTTTACCTACGCACCTGCTTCGATGGTGCTTTCCTCTTCTTGACCTACGCGATCGTACTCCGACAATACGGCTGCCTGGATTTTTTCGCGGGTAGTGGAAGAAATCGGGTGCGCGATATCACGGAACTCTCCATCCGGTGTACGTTTGCTTGGCATGGCAACGAACATGCCATTGTTTCCATCAATCACACGGATATCATGAACCACAAATTCATGGTCAATTGTAATGGACGCAATCGCTTTCATCCTACCATCCGTATTCACTCGGCGAAGTCTAACGTCTGTAACTTCCATCTAGTTCACTCCCTTTATCTATGAAAACGCGTTTAGGAGTATTTCCACCCTTTGGGTAAATATTCCTGCTGTATCTATGCAAATTTTTAAAAAAATATATAAATTTATTCATATCTACAGCATTCGTATGCATCTCAAGAGGGATTTGGTCGAAAAAAATAGCCTGGTGCACGTTAGGCACGAGGCTATTTGGTCCTTTTTTGATGCTTACGCTTCCAGATGCGCAATGATCTCGATCTCGACTTTTACATCGCGCGGCAGGCGAGCTACCTCTACCGTGGAACGCGCTGGCTTGTGATCGCCAAAATATTGTCCGTACACTTCATTCAATTGTCCGAAGTCGTTCATGTCTTTGATAAAGACAGTCGCCTTCACGACGTTCGACAAGCTGCCGCCTGCTTCTGCCAAAACCGCATTGATGTTGGCGAAAACCTGATGCGCTTGCTCGACGATGTCACCTTCTACGAGGGTACCATCTGGGCGGAGTGGAATTTGACCGGATGCAAACAGGAGCGGTCCTACTTTTGTTGCCTGGCTGTAAGGACCAATCGCTGCAGGCGCTTTATCAGTGGATACAAAAGACATTGCCATGTAAATCTACTCCCCTCATTTTTTGAAAACGTGCCCCGTTCTCTCAGAGCAGACAAGAAAAGCCGCCTATCTACCGAAAAAACTTCCGAGCTCGATCTCGATTTGCTTGCCCTTGATGTCTACATCTTGCAGTTTGGCCAACGAAACGTATTCATCGACCAGTCGCTCAGATACGTCTGCTGTCGTTTCTACCAATACGCCACAGCCTACGACGGTAGCACGGAATTCTTGCAGCAGGTCGATCATTCCACGCAGCGTTCCGCCTGCTTTCATGAAGTCGTCTACAATCAGCACGCGGGACTGTTCTGCCAATGCACGCCGAGCCAGTGACATGGTCTGAATCCGCTTGCTGGATCCGGAAACGTAATTAATACTAACGACCGAACCTTCCGTCACCTTGTTGTCACGCCGCACAATCACCACGGGAACATTCAAAAACATCGCAGTCGCATACGCCAGTGGAATCCCTTTGGTTTCCACTGTCATTACCACGTCAACATTTTTGTCCGCGTAAGCTGTCGCAAACAGCTTCCCGATCTGCGCCATCGTGGAGGGGTTACCGAGAACGTCTGACATGTACAGGTATCCGCCTGGCAGGAGTCGATCTGGATTCGCCAGTTGACCAATCAGCTCTTGGACAAAGGTAAGAGCCTCTTCGGTTTTGACTTGAGGAATGAACTTCACTCCACCAGCCGCACCCGCTACCGTTTTCAACAAGCCGACACCCTGTACCTCAAACGCTTCTTTGATGATGGATAAATCTTCGCTAATCGACGATTTCGCCGCCCCGTATTGTTCGGCAAACAGAGTGAGCGGAATCAGCGTATGGGGATGGGCGAGCAAGTGCTGAGTCATATCGACGAGACGAGCACTTCTACGCAATTTCTTCATAGCTCTTCCTCCAAAACCGAATATTATGGTGCTAATGTATCATTTATATACGGGTTCATGCAAGCATTTCCCCTTCTTGGGCACCTAACATTCGGGCAACAAATACATCTTTTACAAATCCGCGCAAAGCATTGTAGATGCGATGCACTTTTGCTTCCTTTTGTACGAGCGCAAAAACGGTAGGGCCGCTGCCTGACATCAGGACTCCGTCAGCTCCCGATGCCATCATCAGCTCCTTGATCTGCCGTACTTGCGGATGGAGAGACAAAGTCACATTCTCCAGAACGTTGCCGAGTGCCTGGCACATCATCGGGAAATCCTGCTCCGAAATCGCCCGCAGCATTTGTCCGGTCAAAGGATGATTGTCGATCTCCTGGACGCGCAGATTTCCGTACACATCCGCAGTCGACACACCGATTGGCGGCTTTGCCAGAATGACCCAGCAGGGAGCAGGCGTATTCAGATGCGTGATCTGCTCTCCTCTCCCTTTTGCCAGAGCTGTTCCGCCGTAAACGCAAAAAGGAACGTCTGAGCCGATCTGAGCCCCAACCGCAGCCAGCTCGTCCAAGGACAGTCCTAGATTCCACAATTGGTTCAGCCCTCGCAAGGTCGCTGCTGCATCACTGCTTCCTCCTGCCAGTCCTGCGGCGACAGGGATCTGCTTATCAATATACAAATGCACGCCTTCGCGTACCTGATAGCGTTCTTTTAAAAGTACTGCCGCTTTGTACGCGTGATTGCGAATATCGTCCGGTACGAAGCTGGCAGAGCAGTCCAGCGTAATCTCTCCATCTCCGCGCAGAGTGAGATCTACACGGTCCGCCAAGTCTACGGTAGTCATCACCATTTCGACTTCGTGATAACCGTCCGGCCGCTTGGCAAGAACATCAAGAGTTAAATTAATTTTGGCCGGAGCTTTGACCGAGATACGCACGTTGTTCACCTCTGACTACTTTCTAATTTTCCTAGTCTCTTATTGTAGCATAGGCATTCTCTTCCATGCCACTCGATCAACCAAAAGAATATGATCAAGAAGATTATAATGGTTCGGAAAATAAGAGTCAGAGACAGAAGACCGGGAAGCCCCCGGTCTCGCCAACGAGTCATGTCGTATGCTGCTTGGCCAATGCTTCCTCGGCAATCTGAATGGCTCGTTTGACTAGGTTACCAGCGTCACTTGTCGTGATCGCTCCCCAGCCCTCGGTTTTCACCTTATCGTAAAATCCAAGCTCCTTGGCGATCTCCATCTTGAACTGCTCAGACATAATGCCTCGTCTGCGACGACCCATAACATCCTCCCCTTCTCGTTGACACAAATAGTTTGTGCAGCCAGTAAGGGATTCAATCTCATTCCAGGACACAGCCAACACTTGGCAGTTAGAAAACGTGGGTGCGCTTAAACTGGTTACGTATCTTATAAATTCTCTCTGCAAAATAAAACAGTAGAACCCAAAGGGCTCTACTGTTGTACAAATGTGATGCGGATGTGCTGATTCTCACGGCACACCGTCAACTCTACTGTTTCCGTCAAGATGTCCGCATAGCTGTAAGAAACCCGCTCGAAAAGTTGATCATCGTCTAGCTTTACTACAAATACTGATGGGTATGTTTCTTCGAGGATGCCACTTCGTTCGACGGTTTTGCGGCGGCCACCATTTGCCTTCAGCAGGATGCGCTCACCAATATGTCCGTCTAAACTGCGTTTAATGTCAAGTAACGCGTTTCTTGCCATTGTTCCATCCACCTCGCTTACATCTATTATAACAGCACACACTTATTTTGTCAAAGAAATAAAAAATTATAGCAACCCAGCGGAGTTTTTGTCAACGGGCTTTTTTTCATGAATTACGTAGATATTTGTCAGTATTATATCGAAAGGAAGACGCAAACACAAAAATCCCTCACTTTTGGCGTTATAAGCCCAAAAATGAGGGATTCCCCAGGCTACTGCCCAATCAATCCACGCCGCAAGCTTTCGTTTGCCAGTCGGGCAAACTCTTCAATGCTGAGCGTCTCCCCACGGCGTGTGGGGTCGATCTGGATGTCGGCAAGCATCTGTATTACTTCGTCTTTCTGTTCTTTGCGAAACAGACCGTTCATTAGGTTGTTTAGGAGCGTCTTTCTGCGCTGTGCGAACGAGCTGCGAACGACCCGAAAGAACATGTCCTGGTCGTCTACCTCGACCGGTGGACGATCCCTTACCTTCAGGCGTATAACCGCAGAATCGACGTTAGGACGAGGGATGAAGACGCTAGCAGGCACGATCATCGCTACTTCTGTCTCCGCATAGAATTGAGCTGCTACCGATAAAGACCCATAGTCTTTCGTACCCGGCTTGGCAGCTATTCTTTCCGCTACTTCTTTTTGAATCATCACCACGATGTTCTCCAGAGGAAGGCGTTCCTCCAGCAGCTTCATCAAGATCGGTGTCGTTACGTAGTAGGGCAGATTGGCTACCACACTGATCTTTTCTACACCTGCCATTTTCTCTGCTAACAATGCCTTCAGATCAAGCTCCAGCACATCGCCGTGCACGACCTCGATATTTTCATAGGGCGACAGCGTGTCCGCCAAAATAGGCAACAGGCGCTGGTCGATCTCGATCGCCATCACCTTTCCTGCTGCTCGTCCCAATTGCTCCGTCAAGGCTCCAATCCCAGGCCCGATCTCTACGGCACCCTTTTCCTTCGTCAGATCGGCTTCTGCGACGATGTTGTGCAGGATGTTCGTATCGATCAGGAAGTTTTGCCCCAGACTCTTTTTAAAAGAGAAGCCGTACTTCTCCAGGACCTCTTTCGTACGCGTAGGTGTGGCAATGTCTTTGCCGGTCATTTGGGTCATGGCTTACTCCCTCTCTTTATCGATAGCTTGCATGGCAGCTTCAAATTCTTCTCGTTTGATCTGAAAGGCATTCAGGCGCGCGAGAAGCTGCTTGGCGTTGGCATAGCCGATCCCTAGCTTCTCACCCAGCTTGATTCGGCGTTCTTTGGAATCTCCGCCTGAGGTCAGCCCGTACGCCAGCATATCCTCTGCCGTGATCTCTCCCGCAGATTCGATCATCTCTGTGCGCACATCTGCGAGAGCTCGTACGATCACTTCGGGAGACGCATTCTCCACTCCGATGTCACCCTTCTTCGTACCGTCCTCCTGAGTGATAAACGCATGCTTGCATCCCGGTACAGCCTTGCTGATGATCCTGCGGATGCGCTCTCCCTGATAGTCCGGGTCGGTGAAAATAATAACGCCTCGCTTTTGCTGCGCCAGGCGGATTTTTTCAATCACCCAAGTATGAATGGCAGATCCGCCTGTCTCGATCGTATCGGCGTTGACAGCCCGCTTGATCGCCACCGTATCGTCCCTGCCCTCCACCACGATAAGTTCCTTGATTTTCATTCCTGTGCTCCCACTTTCGTACATTGTCCATATGGTACAAGTATGCCAAAAAAATGCGGTCAAAAGCCCCAAAAAGGCGAAACGATTTCCGCCCATTCAACGTCTTACTAACAACCAGATTAGCACGGCTCACAACCAAACAGAAGACAGGAGCATGTCGCTCCTGTCCTAAGGCTTCTGCGGTCCAATTATATAGACAGTTTTGTTACGCTTGCGGCCAAACTGAACCGCCTCCGATTCCGTGCTAACAAATACGTCAATCTTGCTACCTTTCATAGCCCCACCAGTATCTTCTGCACGACGGTACCCTACTCCGTCGATGTAGACCCACCACCCGTAAGGAATAACGCGAGGATCTACCGCAATGGTGTGCCCTGCTTGAGCTTTTACCCCAGTCGCAGTACGTCCGTAGCCTGCCGAGCTGGGATGCTTGCCACCGCCTGCTGGCGAGTAAGCGGTCAAGGTAACTCCGTTCAGTACTTTCTTCGGCCTAAAAACTTTTCCACCGCGGGAGACCATCCCCGCCGATGCGACCAGAACTCTTTGCGAACTGTCTTCTGTGCGCATCGCCACCGCAGTCCCTACGGCGATTACATGGTCCTTTTTCGGAGTAACAACATCTCTCGAAACCAGCTCACGGGAGACTTCTTTGCCGTCCACCGTGACTAGCTTGTAGTGTGCAATTGCCTTACCTTCTTGTCCTGTTTGCAGTACTTTTGTTTTTCCTTTTTCCAACGCAGGATCGTTTTTACGGATTTCCTGATAGGTGACGCGCTCTTCTTCGTCTACCATCTTCTCGACAACGCGTCTGACGGTGATGGCTGAAGATTTTGCTAGAGACGCTGTCAAGGCCGGTTCTACCCGGTCCTTTTCACTGAGTGTGATGCCGCCGTCCTTCAACGCGCCAGCAACATCGCGGCTCAGTGTTTGAATCACTTTGGTCTGCCCGTCAATCTGGACTGGTATGGACCAGACTGTATGTAAAGTTATTTCTGTTCCGTCTTTGAGCTTGGTCGTAGGTGCTGGTTGAAGGGAATCCTTTTCCGTCAGGGTGATCTGTCGCTCTGCCAAAAACTCTTCAACGGTCTCGGCTTTGGTAGCTACCTTGCGACTTTCACCATCTAACGAAAATGTGACCTGTTTTGGCTGGGTAGCCTGGGCAGAGAAATACCCAATCATGGGAATGATAACAAGAGCGAGGACCCCAAAGATGACGAGCCCCTTATTCTTATACCTTTCCCACATCGTGCGTAACTCCATTTCCCACACTCCTTTTCCTAGAAAAGCACAAGGCTTTTTCGGTCTAGCCAGGTAAGGGTCGCTGTAATTGCACTAATATTCTGGAAGTGGCCGGTACTAAACAAGATTGGATTTGATTGTATGTCACTTTTCCGGCTTTGTCAAATTTCCCCTACCTTTGGCTGAAGAGAAGATGGTACAAGCCTAGCAAAAAGCGTCTGACGAATCATAGGCAGTTGGTGTCGAGTACCCATGTCGATAGGACAATAATCGTTCGACATATTGTTCATGGTATGCTTCGACAAACAGGGGTAGAACACAGGAAAAACGAACGAAAAAAGCGGAAAACCACGAGCCGCGCCGTGATTTTCCGCTTTTGCTTTATTTTGGGGACTCATTTAGTCGAAATAATCGTCGGGCGTTCTCCGAAGTAATTTCAGCCATTTCTTCGTAAGACAAACCCCGAATGTTCGCCATTTCCTCGCAGACGTAACGGACGTAGCCGCTCTCGTTTCGCTTGCCCCGAAAAGGATGCGGCGTGAGGTACGGACTGTCCGTCTCGATCAACAATCGATCGAGTGGTACTTTGGCCGCAACCTCTTTTGGCTGCTTGGCATTTTTGAAGGTAAGCGGTCCGCCAAAGGAGATGTAGAAATTCATGTCCAAGGCGAGCTTTGCCGTCTCCCAGCTGCCGGAGAAGCAGTGCATGATCCCGCCGACATCAGCAGCCTTTTCTTCCCGGAGTATCGAGATGACGTCCTGATGGGCATCGCGATTGTGGATGATGATTGGCATGTCTACCTTGCGCGCGAGACGAATCTGCTTGCGGAAAACGTCTGCCTGCACGTCCTTTGGCGACGTATCCCAGTAGTAGTCGAGACCCATTTCTCCCAGTCCTACGACTTTGGGATGGCGACTAAGCTCCTCAATCCACTCCAGATGCTCATCTGTCATATCTTTTGCATCCTGCGGGTGCCAACCGACTACCGCATATATAAAGTCATGCTTCTCAGCCAGCTCGATGCACGTCGGGATCGTCTCCGCGTTAAAACCGATATTGACGATCGTGCTGACCCCGTTTTCCCTGGCACGAGCGATTGTCTCTTCGCGGTCCTCGTCAAACTCCTTGGCATTCAGGTGCGTATGCGTTTCAAATAACACGGGCTTGATCCTTCCTTTCCTGCTGAATGCGCTCGCTTACTTCACGATCGCGCCATTCGGCATGCTCGGATCTACAGTCGCAAGTGTCAGCGAATCTCCTGCAGATGCTGCTAGAATCATACCTTGGGACATTTCACCGCGCAGCTTCACTGGCTTTAAGTTCGCGACCACGATGACTTTCTTCCCAACCATATCTTCCGGCGAGTAGTACTTTGCGATCCCGGAAACAACCTGACGTTTTTCATAGCCCAGATCCAGTTGCAGGATCAGCAGCTTGTCGGCGTTCGGGTGCTTCGCGCATTCGACTACCTGTGCGACACGCAGCTCCACCTTTCCAAAGTCATCGATGCCGATTTCTTCCTTAGCATCCGCTGGTTTCTCAGATGCAGCTGCTTCCGCTGCATTTGCTTGTGTTTCGCTCACGCCTGCTCCACCTTCCGTTCCCTCTTGCTTCTTCTTGTTTTCTTCTGCTTGTCGACGCGCTTCCGCCGTTGACTCGTCGATGAATGCCAGTTCTGCCGCAACATCCAAACGCGGGAATAGCAGCTCTTTGCGGCTAACCGTACTACCTACAGGCAATCCGCCCCATGTGCCGGCAGACTCCCAGCTGGTCGCTTGCTCATTTCCTACGATTCCGAGTTGATCCCAGATTTTTGCTGGGGCTTTCGTCATGAACGGTTGAATGAGAATCGAGCTGATGCGAATGCTCTCTGCCAGGTTGTACATAACGGTTGCCAAACGACCTTTGGTTTCTTCCGACTTCGCCAGGTTCCAAGGCATAGTCTCATCGATGTATTTATTGGTCCGTCCCACCAGCTCCCAGATGTGAGCCAGCGCGTTGCTGAAGCGCATTGCTTCCATATGCTCCTCAACCAGACCTTTTGTTTTCACAGCCAGCTCGATCAAGCTGTCATCCGGCTCTCCCGCAACCTCAGCAGCCGGAATCACACCATCGAAGTATTTCTCGATCATCGTCGCCGTGCGGCTCAAAAGGTTTCCGATGTCGTTTGCGAGGTCAAAGTTCAGACGTTGGACAAAGGACTCCGGCGTAAAGATGCCGTCTTGACCGAAGTTGATCTCACGCAGCAGGAAGTAGCGAACACCATCGGAGCCGTAACGGTCGATCAGAAGCTTCGGATCGATTACGTTTCCTTTGGATTTGGACATTTTGCCATCTGGCATCAAGAGCCAGCCGTGACCAAAGATTTGTTTTGGCAGCGGTACATCGAGTGCCATCAACAGAATCGGCCAGTAAATGGTGTGGAAGCGCAAAATGTCTTTTCCTACCATGTGCACATCCGCAGGCCAGAAGCGGCGGTATTTACTGTCATCGTCGCTCAGGTAGCCCAGTGCGGAAATGTAGTTGGTCAAAGCATCAATCCAAACGTAGATCACATGCTCTGGATCGCTTGGCACTTTGATTCCCCAGTCAAATGTGCTGCGGGAGACAGAGAGGTCCTGCAGCCCTGGCTTGAGGAAGTTGTTGATCATTTCATTTTTGCGTGTCTCTGGCTGGATGAACTCCGGATTTTCCTCGATGTGCTTGAGCAGTCTGTCCTGGTATTTGGACATGCGGAAGAAGTAGTTGTTCTCCTTCACCAATTTCACTTCGCGGCCACAATCGGGGCAAAAATAGCCTTTGTCCGTCTTCGCCTGCGTCTCTGTCCAGAACGCTTCACATGGCACACAGTAGTAGCCTTCGTATTCACCCAGGTAAATGTCTCCCTGATCGAGCAGGCGTTGGAACACCTTTTGGACGACTTCCTTGTGGCGCGGCTGCGTCGTGCGGATGAAATCATCATAAGAGATGTCCAGTCGGTCCCACAGGTCGCGAATCCAGTCCACGACAGGGTCGATGAACTCCAGCGGCTCTTTGCCATCTTGGGCTGCGCGCTCCTGGAGCTTTTGGCCATGCTCGTCCGTACCCGTCAGGTAGTAGACATCGTACCCACGCAGGCGTTTGTAGCGAGCTACTGCATCACAGGCAATCGTGGTGTAGGCATTTCCGATATGCAGCTTGTTACTCGGATAGTAGATCGGTGTGGTGATGTAATATGTTGGTTTCATTGCAACAAAACTCCTCCACTTTACGTTTAGTAATTAGAAAACTTGGCTTCGCCATTCCAATGGCGGAGCCTTAGTTGCCCTTATACTGGATAAGAATCTTATAAATTCTTAACTGTATAATAAAAGCCCGCCCCAAAAAATTGGGGCGAGCTCTAACTCGCGGTACCACCCAAACACTCCGTACCCTCACGGCATACGGACTTGGTGAGTCAAGGTCTGACTCTGCCCGTAACGTGGGCGTTGCGTCGCGGACTACTGGAAACGGCTATCCCGATTCGTGTTCATCGGCGAGACTCTGGGTCCATGTTCAGCTTGCTCGCTTATACCGGTTTTCAGCTACCCCGGCTCTCTGAAATAAGGAGGTCCACTTACTCTTCCCATCAAGGTCGTTTGCTATGTTTTGGTGCTTTACACCCTCTATTGTACACGACCAACCTGTTTTGTAAACCTCCCTCACCCTGCTTTCTCCAGAAAAAGGGGCTAAGTAGGAATTAAAGGGAAAACAGTGAAAAAACGGTGATTATGTCGAATGCACAAACGATAATTCGACATGAACCGACTATATGCTAGGCGAAAACTCCCAGTTAATTTTATCCAATTATTTTTATATAAGATTTCCATGTTGGTGAAAAACGTTGCTACAACAGTGTTTTCATTTTCAAAAAAAACTTTTGTTTTCAAAGAATTGTAAATGCTAGGTTGACACCTTTGGGAATCGCTGGTATGATGTTTTCAACAGAAAATGTCGAATATTGACGATAAATGGTTTCCGTTGAACAATAGCATCGACATGTCCATATTTGGGAGGAGAAATCACAATGATGAAATCAACAGGTATTGTTCGGAAAGTGGACGAGTTGGGCCGCGTGGTAATCCCAATCGAATTGCGCCGTACGCTGGGTATCGCAGAAAAAGATGCTTTGGAAATCTACGTTGACGGTGAGCGCATCATCCTGAAAAAATACGAGCCTGCTTGCATTTTCTGTGGTAATGCAGATAAAGTATCTCACTTTAAAGGTAAAATCGTTTGCCAAGACTGCCTGTCCGAGATGCCAGTCGTAAAACGATAGCTTTCTCTCCTTTACATAGGTTGAGCCTTTTGGGGACAAGCCCCGAGAGGCTCTTTTTGCTTTTTTACTGGACCAGAAAATAGAAGCGGCTATCAGGATGCAAAAAAGCTGGCCGTGTAAGCCAGCCAGCACTAATCTTCGTCTTGTTCACGATGGTACTCGTTGTACACATCTCGTTTGGGGACGCCGCGATCATCCGCAGCCTGCTTGATCGCATCCTTTGTGCTTAATCCTTGCTCACAATACTGGTCGACGTGCTGGATGACACTGAGCGCTTGCCACCACACATCTTCCTCCTCTTCCTCGAGAGGACCTGTGTAGCCTTCGACAATCAAGCAAAACTCCCCTCGCGCTTCTCCTTCACGCAGCCACTCAATCAGTTCATCAAGCGTTCCACGCACAAACTCCTCATAGCGCTTGGTCAGCTCTCTCGCCAGCACTGCCCGACGGTTGCCCCATGCATCCCGGATTGCCACCAGAGTTTTGTCAATTCGATGCGGAGCTTCATAGAAGATGAGCGTTTCCGGATACTTTTTCAATCGCTCCAGCTCTTCGCGGCGCTCCTTGTTTTCTCTGCCCATAAACCCGCAAAATACAAAGCGATCTGTCGGCAGACCTGATGCGATCAATGCCGTTAACCCCGCATTTGCTCCAGGAACCGGGATCACCGGATAACCTGCTGCTGTCGCATCGCGGACCAGATCAGCTCCCGGGTCTGATATCGCCGGCAGCCCTGCATCGCTTACCAATGCGATCTGCTTTCCTTCTGCCAGCCACTGCAAGAGACCATTACCACTCGCTTCCTTATTATGCTCGTGATAGCTGACCGTTCGCTTGTCGATATGAAAATGGTTAAGCAGCTTTCGCGTCTGCCGTGTATCCTCACATGCAATCACATCGACAGAGCGCAGCGTTTCCAGACACCGGACCGTGATATCATCCAAATTTCCAATCGGTGTCGCCACCAGATAGAGGACACCGGTCTGCTCGGACGAAAAGCTACGCTGGATATTCACCATGAGGTCCCTCTCCAATCAATTCTTCTTTTTTCGGGCGGGAGAGCCGCTTGATTCCTTCCTCTCTCCTCAGCCCCCAGGAGCGGTCTGTCCCTTCTTCCCAATACAGCAATTCGACAGGTCCGCGTCCACGGGTGTATTTGGCTCCTTTGCCTTCGTTATGTGCTCGCAGTCGTCTTGGCAGCTCGGTAGTGTAGCCAGTGTAAAGACTCCCGTCCGCACAAGATAAAATGTAGACAAAGTGACCTTTATGCGAGGGAATCGCGTCTTCCGAAATAGACTTCCTGCAGCTCTTCACAGTATTCCTCTCCATTTTCATAGACAATCAACGGTGGCTGGATCCGCAGCTCCGGCTTGCCTCCCCGCATCCCTTCGATCAGTACCATATTTGGCTCGGCATCACGACGAGGATACACGAGGCGCATCCGCTTCGGCTCGATTCCGTACTGGCGCATCAACGTAATGATCTCAATCAGACGCGTCGAGCGGTGCACCATCGCGAGCTTTCCTCCGTTTTTCAGCAGCTGGCTGCCTACACGAATCACGTCTTCCAGAGAGAGCATGATTTCATGGCGGGCGATGGCAAAATGCTCACTGATATTTTTCTCCCCACTGGTGGCCGGCATATAGGGCGGATTGCAGGTGATCACGTCAAACTTCGCATGACCAAAGCGCTCCACCGCCTCCTTTACATCTCCGTGGTGCATCGTGATGCGCCCTTCCAGCTGGTTCAGCGCTACATTGCGGCTCGCCATGCTGAACAATCGCTCTTGAATTTCGATTCCTTCAAAGGAGGCTTCTGGTGTCCTGGTCGTCATAATGAGCGGGATCGCCCCGTTACCTGTGCAAAAGTCTAGGATACGACCTCTTTTTGGCGCAGAAGCAAAGCGAGCGAGCAGGACAGCGTCCATCGAAAAACAGAACACTTCATGGCTCTGAATAATTTTCATTTCGTGCGTCAGCAAATCATCGATGCGCTCTGATTCAAAGAGCGGCACATGGGTGACTGGTTCCATCCGTTGTTCATAACCCCTTTGGTTTGCTCATGTATAAAAGCGACCTGACACATGGCCCAGGTCGCTTTTTCATCCGGCTATTGGTACACCGCTTATTTTTGAGGGCCTCCGCTTAAAAACGACAAGCAGAATAAACAATCGCCTTCTTTACGCAAGCTGCCAAAATGCACATTGCAGATATGAAACCCTTCTGCGTAGAGACGAGCAAGATTGTCGTATCCTTCTCCGACGACTGCCTTCTTGGCCTTCTCTTGTGCCACTGGGCGCGTTCCCTTTTGCTTCGGTGAGGTGCTTGTCTTTTTTCTGTCCAGTCGGTTGCGAAGGTGCTGGTTTTCAACGAGTAATTGGGCATTTTCCTCCATCAAAACTACGATGACGTCTTTCAACTCACCGATTTCTTTGTAAAGGTCCCCAATTCGTTCTTCAATGCTCGCCATCTTGACGAAGATTTCCCGTTTGTCCACTCGCTCACCTCTCCCCTACTCCCACCCTTTACTCAAAAGTGGGAAGCCCTATCGCAATCTCATCTAGCCCAAACTCTGTGATCTTTTTATCGATCGAAAGCTCTACTTGAACGGATTGGTCGAGTACATTCACGGATACGACGCGTCCGTTCCCCATCGGGGTGCTTACGACTTTTCCGATGTCAGGCATCTCATCGCGCGTGCTCTCGTAGTTGTCGTTCTCGTATTTTAAACAGCACATCAATCTGCCGCAAAGTCCGGAGATCTTCGCTGGATTCAACGAAAGGTTTTGGTCCTTGGCCATTTTAATCGAAACGGGCTCAAAATCGCCGAGGAATGTAGAACAGCAAAGCAATCGTCCACAGGGCCCGATACCGCCAAGCATTTTCGCTTCATCGCGCACGCCGATCTGGCGAAGCTCGATGCGGGTACGGAATACGGACGCCAAATCTTTAACCAGCTCACGAAAATCAACGCGTCCATCTGCCGTAAAGTAGAAGATGATCTTGTTGCGGTCGAATGTGTACTCCACATCAACCAGCTTCATGTCCAGCTTGTGCTCCCTGATCTTGGTCTGACAGACGGAAAATGCATTCTTGGCGGCCTGCTTGTTTTCGTCCACCTGCTTGGCATCCTTGTCGTCAGCGACCCGAATCACTTTCTTCAGCGGCAATACCACATCGGAATCCGCTACCTGCTTTTTTCCGATGACAACCTTGCCGTATTCGACTCCTCGCGCTGTTTCCACGATGACGGTACAATCTTTCTCGATTGGCAGTCGGTCAGGGTCGAAGTAATATATTTTGCCCGCTTTTTTAAAGCGGACTCCAACAACCTCGTACAAGGTTATCCCTCCTGAATTTGAAGAACCAACCGCTCAAGAGCCAACTGTGCGTTGGCATTTCGCTCTATCCGATTTTTCGTTTCCATGACCAAATCTATCCCGTGCAAGAGCTCAGCTTTTGTCCATACCAGTGCTTGTCCTTGCAGCACATCCTGTTGGTCGCTGTTGATGAGATGGGCATGCCTGCCTACTTGCACATACAGGATATCGCGCAGCCAAAGGATGAGCAAATCTAAAAAGAGGGGTAGTTCCTCTTTAATTTTGTCGCTCTTTTGCAACATATCATGGATGGTAAAAAGCGCAGACGAATTGCGTTGTTTGCACTCCTGAATCAATTGTATCACTAGATTTCTCAGCTGTGCAAACGATTCTGATTGGCTGAGCACCTTGGCCTCTTCCACATTTGTCGTAATGTGGGAGGCAACCTGTGCCATGCCTGCCAAAACGCCTTCTCTTCGCAGTTCTACGGCGATTGCTTCTGCAGAAAGTGGGGAAAATTGTACAATTTGGCAACGCGACAAAATCGTAGGGAGCATCGCATGACTGTGCTCGGTAAGCAGCAGGGCCAACACACCAGCAGGCGGCTCCTCCAAAAACTTGAGCAAGCTGTTGGCTGCCTGCGTCGTCATTTTATCGACATGCTCAATGATGTACACCTTGTGCTGGGATTCTACCGCTCGCATCGCCATTTCCTTTTGCAAGGCACGGATCTGGTCGATTTTGATAGAAGCTCCATCAGGTGTAATGAACAGCACATCGGGATGGTTGCCCCCCTCGATGCGTCTGCATGTAAGACAGGCCCCGCAGGCGTCAGCCTCCCTCTCCGGACAAAACAGGGATTTCGCCAGATGCAGGGCCATCTGCTTTTTGCCCGCGCCCTTGGGACCAGCTAGCAAGTAGGCATGTGCCAGTCGTTCGTTGCGAAGGCTATGGTACAGCAGCTCGGAAGCTCGAGGCTGCTGGGAAAATTGTGTCCATGTCATGTTTCTCTCAACACCTAACTAAAAGTACAGATTGATCAGCATACCGCGAATCTCACCAATGCGGGCGAGCAAGTCGATCATCGGAGCTTGATCACTGAGCAGCTCATCGGTTAGTTTGAGCAGCTCCGCATCTACTTCTTTCACGATCTTGTACAGCCTGCTGCGGCCACGCCGGTTCATCCCCCGTCGATCGTCTAAGGCGATACCGTATTTGACGGCTTCCTCCATGAACTGTTTGACGAGATTTTTATAGGAATAAAAGTCACGTACGGAGCGGGAACGGGCTAAAATCTGCCCTTGCTTGTCGATATCAGACAGCAGCCGGTTCAACCGCTCCTGGGACATGCGTTCATCTTCACCTTGCACCATCGTGCCAAAATTCAGCTTTTCCAGCTGAGGATTTCTACGTGTATCTGCCGTTTTTACCATGTCCAGTTTAGGCCGAAGACCATCGCTGATTTTCAAATCGCCACCTCCGCATCCGATCCACAGGGTTTTGTCCCCTTGAGAATCAGTATATACGAAAGCGGCGAAAAAAGAGAGCAGGAACTACTTGAAAGAGAGCATTTAAAAAGAGTGGAATTCTCCGACGTCGAGTACGAATACGGCAGCTCCGCCTACCTGCACTTCCAGTGGATAAGGCATAAAGGAGTCTACGGCATTGCTGAGTGGGGATACAGGAGTGACCATCTGTTTACGGGATTTGCAGTTATGCGCAATGATGTCGATTACTTCCGGCACGCTTTCGTCAGACGTACCGATCAAGAATGTTGTGTTACCAGCGCGTAAAAAACTACCGGTACTAGCTAGCTTGGTAGCTCGAAACCCTTTTTTCACCAGCTGCTGAGACAGACGACCACTATCTTTGTCTTGGACGACCGCAACTACCATTTTCATCGGCTATCACCCTTTCCGCAAATAATCATTCCCATTAGGATGCTTGGTGTTTCATTGTATGATAAACATGTGGGCGTGGTACGATATTCTTCCTAAACATATTATACAGCATGTACGCGCTGAAACGGTACTGTCACCTTACAGTCTTGCAGTCAAAGCTGCCAAAGCGTCCGCGTACACCTGCTCCTCGGACTGACCGGCATCGATCATAACAAAGCGCTCAGGATCTCGCGCTATTGCCAGCTGGTAGCCTTCCCGGACGAGCTCGTGAAAACGCATCCCCTCCAGATCGAGACGATTGACCTCGCGCCCTCTCGCAGCATTAATTCTCGCCAATCCCACCTCGGGCTGGACGTCGAAAAACAGCGTCAGCTCTGGCATGCAGTCCCCTACGGCAAACTTGTTGATCGCGTACACTTCATCGATGCCCAATCCACGTGCATGTCCCTGATAAGCCAGACTGCTGTCGATAAACCGGTCGCAGAGCACCAGCTTGCCAGCTTCGAGAGCAGGCAGTACTTTCTCTGCCAAATGCTGACCACGAGCAGCTGCATACAGCAAGGCTTCCGTTCTTTTGTCCATTTGGGTATGCGCTGGATTTAAAATAATTTCGCGAATTTGCTCCGCAATATCGATACCACCGGGCTCCCTGGTCAGGAGCACGTCCATACCTCGTTTACGCAGCTCCTCATAAAGCCGCGCGATGATCGTGGATTTCCCCGCTCCTTCACCACCTTCCACCGTGATAAAACGACCTTTTTTTCCTGTTGTCACTTCTATACTCCTCCCAGATCGGTTGAATCGCTTGTCGCTTGCTTATCGAAGTACTTGAATCGTCTGCAGCTGGTCGTCCTGTACACCATGAAAACGAGTCTGACCTTTTCTGAGTTCGAGAAGCATCGCCAAACCTTGGGCATCCACACGCTCTCCCGGGACAAGCACAGGAATCCCTGGCGGATAAGGAATCACCATTTCCGCGACTACTCTTCCCAGCGAGTGGTCCAACGGGATAGATTCCTTTGGTAAATCGACCGCCTCATCCATCGGTACGACCTGCTCACGCAAATAATGCGAGGAGACAACACCTGCCTCCAAAATGCGCTCTGCCCCCGGCTCGACCTCTACGTCCAAGGATTCCAGCAGCCGGGCAAACGAGTCCAGATCGCGGGCGCAGGTCCCAGCCGATGCTGCCAGCAGCACATGAGAGGAATCCGCCAGCTCCGCAAAAATCCCATGCCGTTCCAGGATGTGCTGCAGGGCAAAACCGTCCATTTGCTCCGTACGTACGTGTAAAAACAGCTTCAAAGGATCGAGAGTCGCGTATACACTGCTGGCATCGAGCTTTGGCCACTCCAGCCATTCCAGCCTGCCGGTACGCTCCCGCAGCTTGTCCAGCTGAGGCAAAAGCCGCTCCCATTCCTCTTGGGCTTCCTGCACCAAATGGCGACGGGCCAAATCGAGCGAAGCCATCAGTACATAAGAGGGGCTCGATGATTGAATCATGGCCAAATACCGAAACAGGCGCTCCCGATCAATCCGCTCCCCCTGCAGATGCAGCATCGAGGACATCGTCATCGCGGAAGCCATTTTATGCGTGGACTGCACGGCTGCATCGGCACCGGACTGCATGGCAGAAAGCGGAAAGGCCGGATGGAAGCCAAAATGGGGACCGTGTGCCTCATCAATCAAAAGAGGAATGCCGTGCCTGTGTACGGTAGCTGCCATTTTCTCCAGGTCGATTCCCATTCCATAGTAGGTCGGGTTCGTCAAAAAGACAGCCTTGGCGTCGGGATGTGCTTGCAGGGCTCGTTCTACATCCTCACGCCTGACTCCGGCAGCCACGCCGGTAGCCAAATCTACAGCAGGAACCAGAAAGATGGGCGTCGCTCTTGCCATAATAATCCCGTGATAAACAGATTTGTGGCAATTGCGTTGGACGAGAATCTTGTCCCCTGGTCGGCATACCGTCATGATCAACGCGAGATTCCCTACCGTACTGCCCCCGATGAGAAACCGCGTCTCCTCTGCACCGAACGCCTCGGCAGCAAGCTGCTGCGCCTCGGCGATCACACCCTCCGGCTGATGCAGATCATCGGTACCGTTGATTTCGGTAAGATCGATTTCCAATATACTTTGAAACCTGTGTTTACCTTCTCTGTCAAAGCTATGTCCCATTTTATGTCCCGGAACATGAAACGGATGCGGGCGACGTTTGACGTGCCGTTCCAGCTGTTCATACAGGGGGGCTCGCTTTTGCCGCTCCCGAAAATCAGCATGTTTCCCCAACACGTATGGCTCACGTCCTTTACTGAAATGAATTACCCACTATTTTAGCATGATTTGGCATGAAAAAAGGCATCGGGATTTATCCGTTGCCTTTTTTCCTTCACGCATCTTTCCGTAGCCATATTCTCCGCATCTGGTGAATAAAGAACGGGTACTTTTCATCCTGCACGTCCGTGTTCACCATTTCCTGCTCGCATCTTTCGCAAATAAACTGCTCACAGATGGCGATTCCGTCGCTGCGCTCCAGTTCACAGACGATACATCGCTGAGCAATCTTTTCCATAATATGAACGCCTGCCCTTTTCCTCAATCTACCAAACATTATACCCCATTATAATCAGCATCATTCCCAAACGTTCGTCTTTTCGCCGATAGCTCGGTAGCTGTGGAGCAAGCTGCGTGCTTCCTGAAGGGGAAAACAAGCGCAAGCGTCTAGAACAATCGCTTGTTTCATACATAGAACCAACTCGTGCAGCGGCAGTCCCCTGATGATACCGTCCGCTTTGCCAATCACCAATAAATCCGCGTCCTCAAGCCCTTTTTCCCACGTCCTGTTCGTTGTCCATTCTGGGAAGATGTCGTTCGGAATTGGCTCATCCTCTTGGGCAACCAAGCATACCTCTTTTCCCTGCAGCCAGCTTTTATCCATCTCTCTCCAAAGCGCAGCAGGACCCCATAGCGCGATTCGATGCACGTTCGCCTTTTCTGCTACAAGCCTACCTTCCCGCTCAATCCACTGCATCACGCGCCGGTGGTCCAAACGTTCGGGATACAGCCAGTCCTGCCCTACTCTTCTGTCCATTCCCATCGCGCGCGCTACGGTTTGCAGAGAGATTTCCTCCTGATCGCATACTTCACCGAGCTCCACAAAAAAACGTTCCTTCCACGCCAAATAGAGCGGCAGCTGACGGACTGCCTCGTCCACCTCCTTCGCTTTACAGACCAGCGACACCCGTTGACTTTTGGCAAGCGACCGACAGAGCGTACGCACCCAGAATCCATCTGCGCTTCCACCGATCAACGCCTTTTCACCGTCTGCCACCAGCGCCATCCTGACGACCTCCCATGCTTCATCGCCATCGCTGTTGTCGACCAATCGCTGTGCCCAGCCATATGGGATGCTCGGGCCGTATAATAGCAGCAGGCCAGGAGTCGCACTTAAAACAGGAAGCGCCTCTTCCCAAGCCGCCTGTGACGCCTCTTTGGTCAGCAGCACTCCATCCACCTTTTGTCCAGCCCACTGTGTCTGCTTTCCATAAGGGATCAGCTGTATGCCGCAAGCTTTCAGATCCCGACTCTCCACCGAAGTGATCTCCTCTGACAAAGCCAGTAATCGCAAATCCGTACCTCCTCTACCGCCATGAAACCGAAAACGAGTTCCTCTTCCTTCCTCCTATCCTACCCATTCCTCCCTGCCGCTCATGCCATGGGCGCACACAAGCAAAAAAGCCGCCGGCATCGCCAACGGCTGAAATCTTTCCCATCTGATGCTTTTTCGTCCTGGATGTCTGTGCGATAATAAAAATCGAAATCAAGGCTTGTCAGAAGAGGAAGTGACGTATGAAGGAACCAATCAGTCAAACCATCTACAGCTACAAACTCCTATACCGCTTTCGTTGGGGTATGATTGGTTACATGCTTCAATGGCTGCTGATGGGCTCGTCCTTGATCGGCATCTCCCTGTATCTGAGCATACCTGTTGCCAGGCTGATCGTCACACTCGCGATACTGCCAGCGATAGCCATCTGTCATCTCATCCTTTTTCGTCTGTATGCCCAGATGCGTATGCACAAGCCACAAACGACAGCGGACATGCTTGTCTCTCCTTGGTGGGGAAGCGGCTATCGCCTACCGGTTCCTCTAACCGTCTATCGCTCGGGGGAGAGCACCGTTTTGTTCGGCTGCCTGTTTCTCGCTGCAGCTGCCTATGTATGGCTGCCCGTCGAATACGGATTGACCTTGCTCAGTGGCACAGTAGTTCTATCGCTCCCTCGACTGCT
Organism: Brevibacillus nitrificans; assembly: GCF_003710965.1. Classification (NCBI taxonomy): domain Bacteria; kingdom Bacillati; phylum Bacillota; class Bacilli; order Caryophanales; family Paenibacillaceae; genus Brevibacillus; species Brevibacillus nitrificans. Next base: position 69,121 of record NZ_RHHU01000006.1, read on the forward strand.
GGCGCTGCTCGCGTCCTTTCGCCAATCCAAGCAGTGCCGGGTAAAATACGAAAACCGCGGCGTCGCCTTCTTGCTAACGGATGGATAAAGCCTTCGTGCTCTGCTCGCTACATCACCCAAAGCTTGATAACTACGAGGGCTGCCAGGCCAGGGAGCCGCAGAAAACCGGCAAGCAGTGCCGTAACCGGATTGATCGGGATGTGAAAGCTGGCAAGCTCCCCGACCAGATTGGCAAAGAACAGCAGGATGGCTCCGATCACCAATTGCATGATTCCAAAGCCAATCCAACGTACGGGGCCCGTCACCGATTTACTGGCCGCAATGACGAGTAAGATCCCCGCAATAATCAGCGCAACAACCCATCCCGTTTCCATGAGCTTTCCCCCTTACGCTTGCTTACGATGATGCTCCCGCTTCGCTTGCGAGAGAAGATACATATAGCGTTTCTCCGTCAACTGCAAATAGTAAATCGCATCATCCAAGCCGCCATCCGGCTCGCTGATCTCGACCAAATGGCGGGCGTGCTGCCAATCCAGTCTCGCCTGATTGACCGCAGCATCCAGCCCCCCTGCATCTACGTCGATCAGTATCCTCGTTTTCTTCCCCCACCTGCTCACACCTGTGTACCTCCTTATTGAAAGTAGTACAGTACGCCAGTCAGATTGTTGACGGCATGCAGCAAAACCGCACCCCATATCGAGTCATAGCGATGGCGGACAAATCCCAATCCAAGCCCAATTACAAAGAGTGGGACAAACAAAGCCAAATCAATATGCAGCAGCGCAAACCACAAGCTGCTCAAGACAATGCCTATGACCGCTCCCACGCGTCGCACCAAGTACGTTTGGATGACTCCGCGAAACAGGATCTCTTCTGCGATAGGAACCATAATTCCAATCACGAGAAAGGACGCCGCTGCGGCCAGCATATCCGTCTGCTTTGCCTGCACAATCTCTTTTTCAATTTGCTGCTCACGCTCAGATGAGAGGGATAGCCCCAGCCAGTCCGACAATGGATTGGTGATCGCCACGTCCAAAACCTTGGCTATAAAGAGAAACAGAATCAACAGTGTGATGAGCATCCGTCCAAGCTGCGCAGGTCGTCGTACGCCGATTTCCCCCAAACGCCCCCGGAACCAAAGCGGGATCACAATCAGAAGAAACACTTGAAACGAAGCGGATTCAAAAGCCCCTCCGATGGTCCCCTCCGTAAAGAGAGTCCCTTCGAGAATCAAACCGTACAAGAGCAGTGTGCATGTCTGAAATACATGCATCCATGCCACCATGTGCAGCACGTCATTGCCCGTCAAATCGCGGTCTCCCCAATGCCATAGCGAGAGGCGGCTTTGTTTCCATACACTGAGTACAAACCCCATCGCTCCGATCAAGCTAAGAGCCGTGATGATCAGCACCGTCAGCGAAAGCCACATGGGCGGCTGCTCCATCGTCGAAGCGACCCAGCGCCCGTCTTCTCCCCGGTAGAAACGTATGACGGAAAACTCTGCGGCAAACATCAGCCAATACCCTATAAACAGCATGATCGCCCACGGAGTAGACCGATGTCTCTCTGGCTCGATCCGCAGCGACATTCCCGGTCCTGTCACCATCTCTTCACGCTCCTATCTTCACTCTATGTCTCGTCCCACCAAAAAAGTCCGGTATTCTCAGACCTTCTTTTCTTCCATCTGCTTGAACTGCTTCTCTGCGACTTGCTTTAAATAGAGATTCCTCTCCAGCAGAAACCGTGTCATGTACGCCTCCAGAACTAGCCTGTCCGCGATTCTTCCCAGGAGCCCAAGCGGTGACGTATAGTCGAATGTATCGAGCATGCGGGTCCGATCTTTTCCAACGGGAATGAATTCATGCTCATGCCGAAAACATTTGAATGCTCCGGAAACCATTTCATCGACAAAATAACGAGGCTGCTCCATCTCTGTAATTTTAGCCGTCAAACGCTGCTTGATGCCAAAGTGCACGGCCTCCCAGGTCACAGACTCTCCCAGCTCGATCAGGCCGCTCGTTACGCCGCCTATCGCCTTCTCGCCCGTCTTGGCTGTTGACTCCATATGCAAATCAATACTTCTCGCTGCATCAAAACACACCTGCTGCGGTGCTTCAATCATCAGCTCTGAACGGATGACAGGCATCCCGCTTCCCTCCCTGCTTGGGTTCAAACATTCGCACAAAGCAAAAAAGACAGGTTCCCCCGTCTTTTTAAGTTACTGCTCCTATAGCTCACGCCGACCTTCCAATGCTTTGGTCAACGTCACTTCATCTGCGTATTCCAGATCGCCGCCCACCGGCAATCCATGGGCAATGCGTGTGACCCGGATTCCAAAAGGCTTGATCAGACGAGAAATGTACATCGCTGTCGCTTCCCCTTCGATGTTGGGATTTGTCGCCAGGATGACCTCTTTGACTTGCTCGTCGCCGAGGCGTTTCAAGAGATCCGGGATGCGAATATCTTCCGGACCGATTCCGTCCATGGGTGAGATCGCACCATGCAGCACGTGATAGTAGCCTTCGAATTCTCTCGTCTTCTCCATCGCCACCACATCCTTGGGCTCCTGTACCACGCAGATAACGGAGCCGTCTCTGCGCTTGTCCCTGCAAATGTGGCAAGGATCGAGATCCGTGATGTTGTTGCAAACGGAACAATAGTGCAGCTGGCGTTTGGCATTCACGAGCGCCTTTGCCAGGTCCAGTACATCGTCCTCTTTCATGTTCAGAACAAAAAAGGCAAGCCGCCCAGCGGTCTTGGGACCGATGCCGGGCAGTTTCATGAAGCCTTCGATCAGCTTGGATACCGGTTCTGGATAGAACATCGCGTCTGCTCCTTCAACTTCCTAATTCATTAAGAAAACTTCTATCGCGGCTTTTCAAGGAGGAGCGACCGCGTTTTTGCGGAAAGTTTTCATGCGCTCCGGAAATTAAAAGCGTAAACGCTTATAAATTCCTTTACGTTTAGAACAAACCTGGGATGTTCATTCCTCCTGTGAATTTGCCCATGTCTTTTGCCATCAGTTCGTCTGCTTTGCGCAGAGCGTCATTCACTGCAGTCAGCACGAGGTCTTGCAGCATTTCTACATCGTCTGGATCGATTACTTCGGGTTTGATGACGATTTCTTTGACTTGCTTGTGGCCGTCTGCTTTTACCAGAACAGCGCCACCACCAGCAGAGCCTTCAACCACTTTATCTTTCAGAGCTTCTTGCGCTTTTTGCATTTCTTCTTGCATTTTCTTTACTTGCTTCATCATTTGTTGCATTTGCTGCATGTTTTTCATGTGAGAGTCCTCCCTTTATTTGGTATAGCTTCAGTCTTTTACTTCAACAAGATCTTCACCTACGAGCTTGATGGCTTCCGTTAAGAACGGGTCTTGCTGTTCTTCGGCAGGCGTATCCTTCTGCCCTACCTGCTGCTCGACCGACTGCCATTCCTCTTCCATGATGGAGAGAAGCTGCAAGGGTCTTCCCAGCACACTTTGCAAGACTCGTTCAACGACGCCCTTCAGTTCAGGCTCCATGGTCTTATCACAGTGGATGGGGCTGGTGAAGGTAACCACCACTGAATCACTCGACGCAGCAATAGGCTGACCGTTTACCAGCCAAGCCTGGTACTGGATTTTCACTTTTTTCAGATCGGTCAATATCTGGCTCCATTGTCCGCGCACCTGACGGGTCAGGTTTTCGTCCATTGCTTTGGCTACCTCACGCACTCTGTTCATCGAGGTACGCGAGCCGCCCCCTGCAGCCGCAATACGTTTCGGCTCCACTTTTCGTGGCTCCTCCGATTTTTGCGTCGGCAAGCTTACCTGCCCCTGTAATACTTGTGTGAGCCGCTCTTCCAAGACACGAATCCGATTTGCCATGCCATTTACTTCTTCATGATTCACTTGCACAGCTGCAGCAGCGGGTGCCCCCGCTTGCTGTGCAGTCGGCTGACAAAGCTTGACCAGCGTCAGCTCTACCAGTACTCTGGCGTACGTAGACCATTTTAGCTGAGATAGCGCCTGGTTGCACGTTTCGATCGCCGCGTACAACTCGGGAAAGCCGTAAAGCTCGGCTACGTGGGAGAACTGATCGTCAATCATCGTCCTCTCCACGATCTCCTCCAATTGCGGGGCCGTCTTCAAGAGCAGCATATCACGATAGTAATACAGAAAATCGTGCAGAAACTGCTCAGGGTCTTTCCCTTGCACCATGATCTGATCGAACTGCTCCATGACCTGTGCTACGTCGCGTTCGGCGATGGACCGTGCCAGGACAGAAAAATACGTCTGGGAAACAGTTCCCGTGATCTGCATGATGTCGCTAGCTCGCACTTCATCACGGCTAAAGCTGATCGCCTGGTCCAGCAGACTAAGGGCATCACGTGCACCGCCCTCCGCCATTTTGGCTACGAGCTGAAGCGCTTGTTCTTCGACTCGAACTCCTTGCGATTGGCAAATCTTCTGAAGCAGATTGACCATTACCTTTAGCGGAATCCGATGAAAATCGAAACGCTGGCAACGAGAAATAATGGTCGCAGGCAGCTTATGTGGCTCCGTTGTCGCCAAAATGAAAATGACGTGCGAAGGCGGTTCTTCCAGCGTTTTTAACAGCGCATTAAACGCCTCCGTCGTCAGCATATGCACTTCGTCAATGATGTACACCTTGTACTTGACATCGCTTGGGGCAAATTTGACTTTATCGCGAATATCGCGAATTTCTTCTACCCCACGGTTGGACGCGGCGTCAATCTCGAGTACATCTGTCACAGAGCCGCTTGTTATCGCCCGACAAGAACCGCATTCATTACACGGCTCACCGTCAATCGGCTGTTCACAGTTCACTGCTTTGGACATGATTTTCGCCGCACTGGTCTTACCCGTACCACGGGGACCATTGAACAAATAGGCATGGGAAAGCCGTCCTTCACGCAAAGCATTGCGCAAAGTAATCGTCACATGTTCTTGTCCGACAACATCCTGAAACGTCTGCGGTCGGTATACGCGATACAGCGCAGTATAAGCCATGTTCGTGTGACACTCCCCATCTGACAGTCCTCTTCTATATCCTTTTCATTATACACTATTGGCCTGGTTGGTACTAGGAAACTTGGATACGCCAATGGGCGGAGCCATAGTTGCGCTTGTACTGGATAGGAATCCTATAATTACTATCTGTACAAAGAAAACGCCCCATACACAAGGCTGCGCGGGACGCTTTCGCTTCTTCGTTTTTTACAGGTAAGGGAGCATGATATGAAAGGTCGTACCGTATCCTTTGGACGAGACGCGGATTTGCCCTCCGATATCGTGAATGATCTTCTGGCAGACAGAAAGCCCCAAGCCTGTTCCTTCTTCTTTGGTTGTGAAAAACGGGTCAAAAATCTTGTCGATGATGTAGAGCGGGATACCTGGCCCCGAATCGTGGATGTCGATGCTCACTTTGTCGCCATCCTGGTCGATGTGATGGGAAATGTGCAGAGTTCCTTGCTCGCCCATGGCCTCGATGCCGTTTTTGCAGATATTGAGGAATACCTGCTTCAGCAGCTCATTGTCCCCCACTACCATCGGAAGCTTGCCATTGGAGGTAAACTTCACGTCGATCCCATACAGAATGGCCTGCGATTCCACGATCGGCAAAATCTCCGCGAAAACAGTATTGAGGTCCACCATGGAATACTGGATATTGCGCGGCTTGCTCAGCAAGAGAAACTCGCTCACCAGGGAGTTGATCCGATTAATCTCAGTCAGCATGATCTCCGTGTATGCCTTTTCCCGATCCATCCCGCTTTCCGCAAACGATTGCAAGAACATTTGCAAAAATCCTTTGATAGATGTAAGCGGGTTACGGATTTCATGGGCTGTCCCGGCAGCGATTTGCCCGATCATGGCTAACCGTTCGTTTCGTTCCAGCTTTTGCTCAAAGGAACGCAGATTTGTAATATCTTTAAAAAGGACAAAAGCGCCTACCGTTTTCCCTGTCTCGTCCTGCAGTGTATTGGCATCTACGATCAGTTCATAGCGCTGATTGTCGTTGGTCCATGACGTGGCGATATTGTGCAATTTGACTCCTTCCAGCAGCTCTTTTTTAATGAGCCGATGCTGCTCCGGAATCCCCGCGAAAACGCGGTCAATGTGTTTGTTGATGACCTGCAGGCGCTCCATACCCAGGAGCTTGCATGCCGTCTGGCTCGCCTCAATAATGTGGCCCTGTTCATCGAGTATAAACAAACCGAGGCTGGTGTCGTGTGTCAGCTTCGTCAGCAGTCGTTGAGACAACGAATGGTTGGTTTCCTGTGCCAACTGGAACAGATGAATCAAATACAAAGGCTGTTCGGTTTGCTGCACCAAAATCATCGCAGGGGTTTTTCCACACTTTCCTTGCCGATTCAGCCATTCTACTTCCACACTACATTCAAGCTGTTCTTCCTTTTGCAGGTGCTCTTCGTACATCTGTTCCATCGTACCATCAAAAGGAAGGATGATTTGAAACGGCCGATTGACAAGTTGGTCGCGTGAAAATCCGGTTACACGAAGCAATTGTTCGTTTACCTCTACGATACTACCCGCCTCATTCACCAGTAAAACAGCAGTAGGCAGTTGATGCATGAAATTCTGCAATCGTCTGGACGAGCCAACGAGATGTAGCGAAAAAGATGCACTCACAGCTTGTCCCCCCTGACCTATGGCGTATTTCAACGTGCAGGAAAGTACCTATTATCTCCCTCTTAAAAAATTTCGCGAAGAACCTCGTAAAACCTGCCCTGAAGCTTGTTCAAGAGGATATAAATGTTTCGCTGTTTATCGTCAAAAAACAACAAAAAAAACGTGGGCCGATTGGAAAAGTTGGCAGGATGGACTTGAATTGTGTAACAAAAATAGCATGCCTCCCGAAGGAAACATGCTATTGCTTTGTCGATATAAGGTACCGTGCACCTATCTTCGATAATCCTCATCCAAGCGTTACTCATGGCAGCAGCTCAGACCAGGCTGCCCTGCGGCACACGCGATGATCCACTTATGGCTGCTTCCTTCCGGACCTGACCAGGTTCATGGGTTCGCGTTGCACAGGACCCGATCCTCAACACCGCCGCCATAAGGCAGCCTCACATGAGGAAACCTATGATAGGAATTCAACCCTGCTATTGCGGATTGCAGGTTACAGGGCACCGCAACCTCCCCGTCTAGCACGGTACGATTAGAATACCAGAGATAGGAGTCGATAGCAAGGCGTAAACCCCAACCAATACAGGGAAACGTCCCCTTACCTTGCTTGTTTGGTTTGTTCCGGCGCTTTTTCCAGCGCGATCGCGCGCGGAATAGACTGCGCCTTTTCTTTTAAATGCCGCTCATGGTATGCCTTTTGAAATACGGTCACGATCTTGGGGTCAAACTGCGTGCCTGCGCATTTCACAATTTCCTCGTACGCCTGATCAAACGTCATCGCCCTTCGGTAGGAGCGGGTCGTCGTCATGGCATCAAAGGTATCCGCGACTGCAATGATTCGCCCGAAGAGGGAGATTTCTTCTCCTTTCAACTGATCGGGATAGCCTTTTCCGTCCCAGCGCTCATGATGATGGCGGACACCTGGACTGACGTGGGCCAAGCTCGCGATCTGTTCGACGATATTGGCACCAATCGATGAATGCTGCTTCATTTTTTCATATTCCTCGTTCGTCAGCTTCCCAGCTTTTAGAAGTACCTGGTCAGGAATCGCTACTTTGCCGATGTCGTGCATTAAACTGGCATAGCGTAAATCATCACGGGAGAATTGATCGCGAGTTTTTTCATCCAAATAATCGTAGAGAATAAGTGCGTATGCCGTGACTCGCTCTGTATGTCCTGCCGTATAGGGATCCTTCATCTCCACAGCCAGATAAAAGCTGCGCACGATTTGATCCAGGCTCTCCTGCATATACTCCCGTTCTCGCTCAATCAAGGTTTGCATTTGACCCGCCATCTGGTTGAATTTCTTTTCCAGCAGCTTGATTTCGTCCATCCCTTCAATCGGGACACGGATCGAGAAATCGCCACGCAAGAGCGAATCCGTAGCGGAGACTAATCTGTAAATCGGCTGTCCGATCCACCGCGAAAAACGATGGGCAACATAAGCAGAAAAACCGACAACCAAGCAAATTGTGACTAACAAGATCAGCTGCAGCCGCTCCAGTCGCTTATTGATTTCATCGGTTCCAATCCATTCCAGATAACCGCTTCCACTGACAGGAGAAACGTAGTATACCGCATAATAGGTTTTTCCCTCGAGCCGGTACGTAAAGACACTGGTAGTCGACTGGCTGCTTACTATACTTCTCACAATATCCCGATTCTCAATCTCCTGTATTTTCTTTCCTATTTGATTTCCTCGGGTTTGGAGAAAAATTTTTCCTGTCTGGTTGATCACCATCAAATTGTCCTGCTCCTTGGAATAGCTCGTACGAATCCACTTGGAGAGGCTGTCCAAACGTATTTCTACCAGCAGTAAAGAGATGGGCTTGTCATCGTTGTCTCTGACTCTCTGTGCGATGTATATCGACCGGGGATTCCCCTCTGCATCCGTTCTGCTCAGTGCCCATATATTGTTTGAACTTTGCTCAAACGATTCCCGGGTGAACGAAATGGAGTCCTCCCCCCCTGTCCATCCCTTCTCAGGGTAAAGGGACGCAATGCTGCGATCACTCCTGATCAAGTGAATGTTCCCCACCATATCCTGATACTGCTTCTGGGAGAACAAGGGACGAAGCACTTCCAGATTGCGCTCGTCCGCACGCAGCAGCGGATGCTTCGCCAGGTGGTTGACCTCATCCTGTACCGTACGTAAAAACAGAGACAAGCGCGCATCAGCCATCTTGAGCTGCCCCTCTGAGTTGGACTTGTACTGTTCAAATATCGCCTCTTTGGCCTCCTTATAAAACAAAAAACAAATAAAGAGAATTGGGAATAGGCTTAACAAAAGAAATGTTGAAAACAATCGATCTTTTACTTTCGATGAAAACATCCGCCCTCCCCTTTCCTTTCATGCGGTCCATTCGTCACTTCCTTATTTCCCGCACGGAGCCAGAGGAAAACCTCGGATTCGAGACAATATGAACGACTCACATAGACAAAGCCTGTAGTGCGTATTATCCTAGCTAAGGACTAAATGACATGCACAAGGAGACTTCCCATATATGCGCTACATTCTACTGGTTTTTTTAGGGGCTTGCAGCTATGGAATCCTCTCTACGATCGTCAAATTGGCTTACGGACAAGGGTACTCTCCAGCTGAAGTGATCGGTGGACAAATGTTCTTCGGACTCGTGCTGACCTTGCTGCCCTCCTTGTTTTTCTTGCGCAAAAGACCGCGCAAAGGCCAATGGCTCCTCCTCGTTGCAGTCGGTTTGACCGTGGGATCGACGGGAATCTTCTACTACAACGCTCTCCAATACATCCCGGCCTCCATCGCAATCGTCTTGCTTTTTCAATTCACATGGATGGGGGTATTCGCAGAGGCCATCCTGAATCGCCGACTACCCGACAGACAAACCGCGAGCTCGCTAATTATTCTGCTGATCGGAACTTTGCTCGCCGGCGGTATTTTCGAGAGTGGCGGGATCGAGGAATTCAATCTGATCGGTGTATGTTTTGGTCTTCTTTCAGCGGTTTCTTATACGTTGTTTCTGCTTTTTAGCGGGAAGGCTGCGACTACGGTACATCCCTGGGTACGAAGCGCAAGCATGGCTTTCGGCTCCTTCCTTTTGGCGAGCGTAATCTATCCGCCTGTTTTCCTTTTCAATGGAGCTTTGTGGGAGGGATTGTTCCCTTACGTTTTTTTGCTCGCTTTCTTCGGAATTTTGCTGCCAACCGTCCTGTTCAACTTTGGCATTCCACACATCGGTGCGGGAATGGCAGCCATCCTCGGTGCCGCCGAGCTGCCCATGGCTGTTGTGTCTTCCTACTTCGTTCTGCATGAATCGGTGAGCATGCTCCAGCTAATTGGCGTGATTGTCATTCTGCTTGGGATCGTACTGCCGGAATGGCTCCGCCAGCGCGGGACCAAACGCAATCCCGCCCGCAACTAATCACACGGGAAACCCCACCAGCTTGCAAAAAGCAAAGGTGGGGTTTTGCATCGACAGCTATGTACGTTGATCGCTGAGCTCCGTAATGTAAATGCCGGCCAGCAATAAAAACACACCCGCCAAAATAGTCGGTGTAACGATTTCTCCCCACAGCAGCCAGGAAAACAGGAATGCAAACGCTGCTTCCAGCGAAAGAATGATGCTGACGTGTACAGGTGGAGAAAATTGCTGCGCCTTGATCTGAACGACATAGGCAAGCAGTGTGCCCAAGAGACAGTCAAACCAATAAGAAAACCATCCGTAGGGGCTGAGCCCATGTGGAACTGGCTCGGTAAACAGCGCAATGACAAGATCGATTACTCCCACAACGAGAAGCTGGATCATGACGAAGCTGAGGGAATCGACATCTGCCTGTTTTTCATAAAAACGGTCAACCATCAGGATGTGCATGGCAAAAAAGATCGCACACAAAAAAACGAGTAGATCCCCGGAAGAAAGCCCTGTCCAATCGCCTTCTCCAGACAAGCAGGCCAGTCCCAAAAAGGCGAGAACGCTGCCGATGATCGCCCCTTTTCCCACAGACTTGCGACGCCAAAGAAAGTAAAGAAACGGGACGAGAATCACATTGGTCCCTGTAATGACCCCAGCTTTCCCCGGAGTCGTCCGATCGATCCCCAACAGCTGCAGCGTGAAGGCAGCGCACAGAACCACCCCACATCCTATCCCTTGCAGCCATACTTCACGAGGAAGTGCTTGCAGCCTCCTCCAGATAAAAGGAAGCAGAATGAGTGCCGCGATGAGAAACCTCGTCCCTAAAAAATAATAGGGTGTCAGCTCCATCAGCAAATCCTTGCTCAAAATGAATGTATACCCCCAGGCCAGCGCGATGACAAACAGCGATAGATCGGCCCAGAGCAATTGTCTTTTTGTTGCCACAATCGTTTGTTCTCCCCTCTCACTCCGGTCTATTATAGTCGAAATTTCAAAATCAAAAAAACCTCCGGGATACCCAGAGGTTTACTTGCTGTATTCTTTGGAGGCAACTGCCCGCTCTTTTCGCCGTTTCCATACCTTGTAGCCATACACAGCCACTGCCGCCACGAGGACAAGACCCGCCACACCTGCTGCCATACCTTGCGTCAGCGTACTCAGATGCGCATTGAGGTAAGCGACGTTATTGCCGGTAATATGGCCAATCACAAACAGAATCAGTGTCCAGACAAGACCTGTCGTATAAGAAAACAATGCGTAGCGGCGAAACGTCATCTTGCCGATCCCCACCAAGTAAGGAACGACGTGGCGGACCACTGGCAAAAAATAACTGATGCACAGCGCATAGCTCCCGTACCGCTCCAAAAGAGACTGCGCATGCGCCACGTACTTGTGCATCCCCTTTTTCCGCCCGATCCAGTTTAAAGCTGGAGCGCCTACGGTTCTGCCCAGGACGTAACCGAGCGACAGCCCGGATACAACCCCCAAATAAGTAGCTACAAAAGCCGGGATGATCTGCAGAACGCCTGTAGAGGTCAATACACCGGCGGATAAAACAATCACTTCATCAGGAATCGGCATTCCCACAATCCCTAGCCACAATAAAAAGAAGAGGGCAAGATAACCAAACTGACCTACCGAATCCGTCAGCATCTCGACTACCATTCTCGTGTATTCCTCCTACGATCTATCCGATTTCCTTTCGGCACACATATACAAATGCAGGGGGAACATTGAATGGCACCAATTTGACAGAAACGTCCGTAAAGACGTCCTTCAGCTGTTTTTTCATTTGCAGCGAATATTGGAACGCTACAAAAACCCCACCTGGCTTCAGGGCAGCATATACCTGCTCCATGATTTGATCGCGCAGCGCCTGAGGAAAATTGGCAAACGGCAAGCCTGAAATGATCCCGTCTGCTTTCCCTAGTCCGGCTTCATTCAAAACACGCACCAGCTCAACCGCATCCTCGTGAAAAAGCGTATCTGGAAATTGAAGCTCCAGTCGCTTGCGCATACTCGTTTCCTTTTCAAAAGATACCAGCGTAGCGTCCGTTCGCTTTAGCTCCTCAATCCATTTGGTAAAAATGCCAGTACCGGCACCCAGCTCTACGATCGTTTGCGCTTTATCCCAGTCGATTGGCTTCATCATTTGTTTGGCTAGCGCATGCGAACTTGGCGTAATACTACCTACTTGACCCGGAGCTTGCAAGAAATTATAGAAGAACATCAGCCGTTCCTTTAAGCTGACCGGTTGATGGCAATGAATCATCATGGTTTGTCTCGCTCCTTTTTCTGTATAGAACATCTCGCTATACATGTCATCATACCCATTTTCCATTTAGAATTACTTATGGAAATACAAAAGATTTTCTTAAGATTCACAGTAACGGATCAGAAAGGAATTTTCCTCCGTCTGCAGTCGGAATCGAAAATCACGCTTTTGATGGTTTTGGTTAGCCATATTCCTCGTATACAATAGGATCATAGAAGTTCGTCAGTGACGACGAGGAGGACTAATTCAATGGATTATAACGGTGTTAAAGCTATCACACATGCGAGTGCGTTTTTTGCTCCCTTCCTGGTGCCATTGGTGGTATGGCTGCTCATGCAGGATCGCGATGCCAAAAATATGGCTTTACAGGCTTTGCTGTTTCACGTCTGCATCGGAGTACTGATCAGCATTTCCTGGGCATTGTCGTTCATTTTGATCGGCATTCCGTTCCTGATCGTATTCGGCCTGATGGGTATCTACTATCCAATCAAAGGCATCATTTACTCCTTAAAGGGAAGACCTTTCCACTACCCGGTGATTGGATCGCTGGTACGATAAATCCTTAGTAAATTTATATGCTTTCCGATAGTATAAAAAAATATAGAAAAATTGAAATAGGAAATTAGAACCTTTAGAAAATAAAATAAAAAAAAGACGTGCATGGAGGACTTCCTCGGCACGTCTTTTTTTCGTTTTCCTGGGATTTACTTCGATCCTACCGTGAATCGTTCGTTACGGTGCTGCGGGTTTTCGATTTCATCCAAAACGGCAATCGCATAGTCAGCGTAGCTCACGTAGCTTTGACCGCTAGCATTTACCAGCAGATGATCTTTCCCTACTACATAGGAACCTGTGCGAGCCCCTTCCGCGTCGAAGAAGGCAGACGGGCTGATGAACGTCCATTGAATGGAATCAGTCCCTTGCAGGATGCGCAGGTTCTCTCCCTGATTTTTTGCAGTTGCCAAAAACATTTCAGGGAAATCAGGAGTTTCCAGCACACGAGTTGTTTTGGCCTCGTCTACAAACAGGCTGCCAGCTCCGCCCACTACCAGCAAGCGAGTGTTTGGGGCCCCCTTCATGGCTTCGATCAGTACGTTTCCTGCCTCTACATGCAGATGTGCTTCATCAAGTGGTGCAGCGAAAGCATTGACGACAACGTCAAATCCTTTCAGATCTTCTGCTTTCAGAGCGAAAACGTCTTTTTCCAAAACCGCTACGTTCGCCTCCGTGATTTTTGCAGCGTCACGTACGATGGCGGTTACTTCATGTCCACGATCCAACGCTTCTTTCGTAATCCATTTTCCTGCTTTTCCGCTTGCTCCAATAATGGCGATTTTCATGCTCATTTCCCTCCGTTAATGTATAGGATTGGTTTTTAAAAGGTATCGTACTTTATCGTTGTAACTATATTTGTTACATCTGTTCCGAAAAAGAAAGAGGCTTGATCACCTCTTGTTGTAATCATTTTAGTTACAACGCAAGAAAATGTCAAGCTGCATTACTTTTCCTTTTCCGAAAATTCGACGGGTGCTTTGTTGACGTACACAGGCTCCGTCATGCGCAGATGAAGAATGCTTAACAGCTGGTCAGCCATGTATGCAGGGGAATACGCATAGCCGCCATCGACCCATTCGATGATCATCCCGAAAAGGGCGTAGGAATGATAGCTGGCCAGGAGGTCTTCGTTGACTTTGATTCTGCCGTCTTTGGGAAAGAGCTCGTGCAAATACAGCTTCTTCAGCTCCAAACAAATCCGGTTTTGGAATCCGGGCAGCGCATTTGATTTGATAATCATCGTATAAAACGAAGCGTGTGCCGCGACGTGTTCAAAAATCTTGATGGCCGAGGCCGACATTTCCCCTACTCGAAAGACCTCGACCTTCTCGTACGGATCTCGATACGAACGGATCAAATCCGTTAACACCTCATCGATCAGCTCATCCAGCAATTCTTCTTTATATTGAAAATGCCGGTAAAAGGTGCCGCGGTTGACGTCAGCTGTCTCCACGATATCGGTAACGGAAATATCGCGAAAGTCCTTTTCCTGCATGAGCGAGATCAAGGAATCCTTTAAAGCGATTTTCGTCTTTTTCACTCGCTTGTCCATTCCGTGCTCTGATTTCATCATTGGCAACCACCACTGTTTCAAAAGTTTTGATTGGAAAAGAGACAAAACTTTGCTCCTATGTACGATACGCAACAGATCCGATCATTTTTGCTGATTGAAGAAGCTGTTTTGCAATCATTATACTAAATTTGTCTTTATGAAAACGCTATCGATTCAAAGGAGGCATATACCATGAAGCTTCAAGACAAAGTCGTCGTCGTTACAGGTGCTGCATCTGGAATGGGAAAAGCAATCGCTGCTCTTTTTGCCAAAGAAGGGGCAAAAGTCGTCGTTTCTGACATGAACCTCGCAGGAGCCCATGCAACGGTTGCCGACATCGAAGCAAACGGTGGAACAGCCATTGCTGTCGCTGCCAATGTCGCCAAAGAAGAAGATGTGCAAAACATGATCGATACTGCCGTAAATACGTATGGCACTCTCGATGTTCTCGTAAATAATGCAGGAATCATGGACAACATGGTACCGGCTGCCGATCTGACCGATGAGCTGTGGGAAAAAGTCCTCGCCGTAAACACGACGGGTCCTATGCGTGCGATCCGAAAAGCGCTCCCCATCTTCATGGAAAAAGGGGCAGGCACCATCGTAAACATCGCGTCCCTAGCAGGTATTAACGGTTCTCGCGCAGGTGCAGCCTATACAACCTCGAAGCACGCTGTCGTTGGCCTGACGAAGAACGTCGCTTTCCAATACGCGACAAAAGGAATTCGCTGCAATGCGATTGCACCAGGTGGCGTTAGTACGAATATTGGTACGACGATGGCTACCCCAAATCCGTTCGGCTTGGAGCGCGCAATGGCCGGAATTTCCGCCAATCCTCGCACAGGAGAAGCGGAAGAGATCGCTACTGTCGCTCTATTCCTGGCATCCGAGGACTCCAAATTCGTCAATGGCGTTGTCATCGCGGCAGATGCCGGCTGGTCAGCCTACTAAGAGCTGAACAACAAAACCCCACAGAGATTGGTGCGCCTGGTGCATCCGTCTCTGTGGGGTTTCTCGTTCTATTTTTTCTTTTTAGCACCTTGCCATGTAGAAATGCCGCCTCGCAAGTGAGCCATTTTGCTAAAACCGTGCTTGCTCAAGATTCTTGCGGCTTGCTTGCTGCGCATGCCGCTTCGGCAGTAGAGCAGAATATCATTTTTGCTGGATATTTCCTTGACGCGCTTGTTCAGCTGGGAAAGGGGAATATTCACAGCAGTCGGAATGAACCCGCTTTTGTACTCGTGCGGCTCTCTCACGTCAATCAAAAGAACTCCGCTCTTCTGCTGGACCCGCTCTTTAAACTGCTCTGCTGATAAGTTTTCCAGCCCCTTCACAGCCCTGAACTTTGAGATTAAATACCAGGTAGTAAACGCATAGGCAATGATCAAGACAATCGTCGACCAAACCATACAAGCACCTCCTCCGTATGTCCTTAGCGGCTTTTCACCAGCAGCTCGACAGCTTCCTTCACCATTTTCCCCGTGTCCCCTCCTGCCGCCTGTTCTTCCAACAGACAGCGCTGGAGATTTTCCGCCACGATCTGGGCAATGGCGCGGTCGGAGGCATTCCGCACGGCAGACAGCTGCGCGACAACGTCCTTGCAGTTTTTCTGCTCGTCCATCATTTTCAGTACGCCGCGAACCTGCCCCTCGATTCTTCGCAGGCGACGCTTGATATCTTCACCGTAGTTGTAGTCCATTTTGAGATACCTCCCGTTTCAGACAATACGTAGACAGGTATATTATACGAGAAAGGCGACTGTTAAATAAACAGATTTACCTTTGCTTGTGTGGCATCGCCCAGATAAGCCGCTACCCCCGCGTATTCCATTCCGTCCAGCAATTCTTCCTGTTTTAAGCCCAACAGATCCATCGTCATCGTGCAGGCAACCAGCTTCACTCCCTGCTCCTGCGCAAGCTCAATCAGCTGCGGCAAGGTCAGGGCGTTGTGCTTTTTCATGACGTGCTTGATCATTTCCGGCCCCATGCCCATCATGTTCATCTTGGACAAGCCGAGCTTTTTCGCTCCGCGTGGCATCATCCAGCCAAATGCTTTTTCGAGAAACCCTTTGTTCACCTTGACGATCTCGTCCTTACGCATGGTGTTCAAGCCCCAAAAGGTAAAAAAGATCGTGACATCGTGGTCATAGGCAGCCGCACCGTTTGCGATAATGAAGGCGGCAATCGCTTTATCTAAATCCCCGCTAAACAGGACAATCGTCGTTTTTTCTTTTTGGTTTTCCATGAAAAGACCCTCCCTTAGTTTTTATACCAATACCCCTATAGGTAATTTACACACGATGGAGAGCTTTTGCAAACGGAAATTTGCAGATTCCCGCCTACAGAAGAATGTCACTCCAAATTTTGATTGCTGTGGCGGCTATCAGGATCAGTAGTCCGTAACGCAACAGATTAATGTTTATCTTGGCACTAACTCTGCTCCCCAGCGGCGCCCCGATGACACTCCCGATCACCGTAAACAGAACGGGCCATACCGGAATATGCCCCGTCGTCAGCTTCCCTAGCACACCACCAATTGCAGAAATGAATACGATAGCGAGTGAAGACGCAATGGTTACTCTGGTAGGGATCTTCAGAACGGTGAGCATGATGGGAATGAGTACAAAAGCTCCGCCTGCCCCTACAATACCTGAAACGATGCCCACCACGAATGCAGACGGAATCGCGATGCCCCGGTTATAGGAAATCTCCTGTGCAGCCTCTTCGCTTCCCTTGTTCTTGATCAGCATGAGGATGACCGCCACTACAGCCAGGATCCCGTAAACGAAATTAATGCTCTCGCCTGACAAATACCGTGAGACAAAAGCGCCAATCAGACTCCCGAAAAGAATGCTGATCCCCATGTCCTTGACCAGCCCTTTGTGAATCAGCGGCGAACCCTTTCCGTTTCTTTTGCGGAAAGCCAGCACTCCTGACAGCGAGGCAAAGAACACCTGGAACATGGAAATCGAAGAGACCTCCTGCGCCGTGAAGTGAGCCACTCCCAGCCAATCGGGGACGAAGAGCAGCAGCGGGTAATTAATAATCGCCCCGCCGATGCCAAGCAGCCCGGAGAAGAAGGAACCGATCAGCCCCAGTATCAGCATGAGTACAAACAATAGAACTTCCATACGTCCTCCCTTCATTCTCAAAGATGGCTTGAGAATGTGCTTTCTGCCTTTTCAAATGAAGGATTATCAGGTAAAATTAATTCCAAGTAATTTAATGCGAATAAGGTGATATAAATGATTCGATATTTGAAATCGATCTTTCAACACCGTTGCCCCACCTGCCAAGAACGATTGCATTCTCATATAGATGGATTACGCTGTGAAAAAACATGTCCAAATGGCCATTACAAAGAGGAAACCTATGCCCATTTAGGTGTACGCATCATTTATGAGGATGGGAAATAAGCGAACACGACGCATCGTGCTCGCCCTTTTTTCTGTTTACGACTTTCTCACGAGAAATTTGTATACGCCGTTTTCTTCTTCGTGGGAGAGCAATTCATTCTTGGTCTGCTTCACCCACGCAGAAAAGTCGTTGAGTGAGCCTTTGTCTGTCGACAGAACCTCCATCGTTTGACCAGACTGCAAGCTGTCCAGAGCCTTCTTCGCTTTCACGATCGGCATTGGGCACGCCATTCCCTTCGTATCTACTATAATATCAGCCATTCTGCATTCCTCCTCTTTATTTTTGACCCTTTTTCTGTGTTGTTTTTATTTATCGTGAACGGCACAGCGATTCGGTCCAATCTCCATTTCTCGCTGCTCATCCTCACTCGGCTTTCTTTTTCCCATGTTGGTTTGTCGAATCTCTTGATACGCATTCGGCTGCGGCGGCAGATTTTCGGTCACAGTTTTGCGGAATACCTCTTCGTCCGCCATTTGCAGACCAGGATTATTCGCAAACAGGTCACCCAAGCGTGCAGATACCACACCTCTCTCACCCAGCTCTGTAAATTGGCCGAAGTGAGCGGGAAGAACCAACAGCTGATCCGACAGCTCCCTATATCGATTATACAAAGTATTCCGCAGATCTCCCACCCAGTCTTCCGCAAGACCTGCCAAGTCAGGACGCCCGATCGAAGCGACAAACAGGATGTCTCCAGTCAGGAAATACGCATCATCAATGATAAACGACGTACTCCCGATGGTATGTCCTGGAGAATAAATCGGCTGAATGGCGATTTTGGCGTTTCCCACCAGGATGTCGCGTCCTTCCTCCAGCTTTTCGTAGGCAAATGTCACCTCTGCCGCATCCTTCTCAGGGAGCCAATAGGTCGCTCCCACCTGCTCGGCCAGCCTTTTCCCGCCCGAGATGTGGTCTGCGTGCAGATGCGTATCGATGGTGTGCGTAATTTTCACCTGCAGCTGTTTGGCAAATTCCGTATACGCCTCTGTCATGCGCAGTGTATCAATTACAGCAGCCTCACCGTTTGAAACGACCATATAGGACAGACAGCCTTTTCCGATTCGGACAAACTGGTACAGCTCTCCCCCAGCGCGCAGGTCACCGACTTTTACCGGCTCCAGATGCTCGCTCCATGCTTTCATACCGCCCTGTAAATAATAGACATTCGTTCTGCCTGCCTCAACCAGCTGCTCGGCTACAAAGATGGACGACCCTTCCTTCGCACAGACGACCAACACCTTTTGTCCCTCAGGAATTTGATCGAGAGCCGCTTCTACACCATCGATCAGATCAAAGTAAGGGATGTTCAGCGTATGGATGTTGTGGCCTTCGATTTTCCAGTCGAGATAATCGCTCTCGTTGCGTACATCCAGAATAAACAGCGGCTGTCTGTCGAAAAGAATATGCGTCAGTTCATGCGGTGTCATCCGTTGCAAAGCTGCCGTTTGTGTAGACATCTTTTATTTCCCCCTTTATGGCTCTTGATTTGAATTAGCATTATTGGTTTTCCGTCGGACCGGTCCAACCTGACATGCCAGGAACGACGTTTTTTACCTGTGAGAAGCCTTTTTCAGCGAGTAGCTGACACGCCATATCGCTACGATTACCAGAACGGCAGATAACAAGTATTTCGTCATTTGGATTTAGTTGATCCAGATTCTCTTCCAATACCCCTAGCGGTATGGAAAGTGCCCCAGGAATGCGTTGAAAGCGATATTCCGCAGGTTCGCGAACGTCCAGCACGACGATCGGCTCTTTCTTTTGCAGCTTAACCGCCAACTCATCGTTGGTGATGGTATGCGGATATTTCGTTTCCAGCTTGGTTTCATTGGCATTTGCTTTGCGCAGAAAATGCTTGAGCACATCTCCCTCATGAATCGTTCCTAAATATTGATGACCCGTATTTTTTGCCCAGCCTTGCAGATCGGCAAGCGAGCCTTTATCAGTCGCTTGGATCTCCATCACTTGTCCGGGCTGCAGCTGGTCAATGGCCTTCTTTGTCCGTACAATCGGCATTGGACATGCCAGTCCTTTGCAATCCAATACTTGATCGACAGCAATCGTTGGTTGATTCGTCATTTCAAAGTTCCCCCTCGTATTTTTATCGCTCCTGTTTCCCAGTCCATGCCAGCATGCCGCCGACCATGTTGTACATTTGGGAATACCCGAGCTGTGCCAGGTACTCACATGCTTTGCCACTCCGGTTTCCACTTCGACAAATAAAAATGACTTCCCGATTGTGATCGATTTCATTTGTGCGAGCAGGCAGCTCTGGCAGCGGAATCAGCTTGGCACCCGGTATATGACCATCCTCATATTCATCCGGATTGCGCACATCGATGAGCTGTATTTCTGGATCACGGGACAATCTTTGTTCTACTTGCTCCGTCGTTACTTCTTGCCATCCTTTGTTCATAAAGAGTGCCTCCCAATCGGTGAATTGTAATTTTGACTTAATACCAATACCCCTATGGGTATAATCTTAATCGGTAGTGCCTTCTTTGTCAACACCTCCCCTTTGCCCTCTTCCTCTTTCCGCAAATGGCCCGATTGATGCGAAAAGGTCGATAGTTACAGCAACTCTATTTGTTTGTTATAGTGGAAAAAGTGAGATTGGAAACCTAATCCAGTGAAGGTGAGCAAAGATGAGCTACGATTTTTCTGTTTGTGCAACCGAGTTCTACATGCAGAATTACCTAGAGTTTTTACTGGAGAACTACTCCAAGCTGAACCTCCCTTATTCATTTCCTGTTACCCTCAGCTATATCGCAAGCCCTGCCTTCATGGAGCAGATCGCTATCCTTTGCTATACCGATGACCACGAAATGATTGGGACGATCGGCTGTATTCTAGGTACAGGAGAGAATGATTACCAGGATACTCACATTGCGCAGATTCAGGTCATTCACTTTTTAGAGCCTTATCGCCGTACCCTGCTTTTCCTTAGGACGATGCAATTTTTTACGCAGCATCTCGCCCAGCTGCCAGTTGATATCCGGGAGCTGCGCTTTTGGGCACCTGCAGACGATTACCTCCGTCCGCTGTTTTCCAAGCTTGCCAAGCAAACAGCCGTTGTCAAAACAGACCACGGTGGTACTCTCATCGAATACCGTGCCTCTTTTTCGGATTGGCACTCCTATGCGGCCAAGTTCCGGCATGATCTATACTACGACTGATTCCAAGGAGTATCACCATGCTGACCGTCATCAAAAGCCTGCTGAGCTACCTGCGCTCCTACAAGCTGCTTACGTCACTCTTTTTATTGGCCTTGCTGTTTGACCTCACTTTCATTTCCCTTGCCCCTTTGAGCTTTACATTCATCATCGACAAGGCAGTTGAACCTCGCGATCTGGACTATTTTTTCTTTATTTTGAAAGTCCTTGTGTCTACCGGTGTCATTTGTCTCGGCATGGGAATCTTGAGCGATTATGCGCTTGCCCGCCTTCATACCCGTGTGCAAGAAGACCTGCACAAACGAGTCTTTGAACACATTCAGCACCTTCCTATCAGCTATTTTCAAAAGAATCGGTCCGGTGATCTTGTTGCCTTTTTCTCCGTCGATTTGCCAGCCATTGGGAGAGTCATGAATGTCCTGTTGACGACAGGCATCCAATCGTTTTTCGTCGTGATCGTCAGTACGGTAGTTTTGTTTTATTTACAATGGAGCATGGCTGTGTTGATACTGGTCGGTGCCTTGGTCATCTTTATCGGTCCCTATTTGTTTGGTCCACGTGCACGCAAAGCGAATGAAGACGATTTACAGCAATTTACCCATATGACCTCAGAGCTGCAGGAGAACATGAAGGCGCAAAATGTCATCAAGGGCTACCATCTGCAGGCTGCTATGATTGAAAAATTCAGTTCGCGTCTTCAATTGCTATCGGCTACCGGCTATCACCGACAGCTCGTGAATCAGCAGCTGGAACGAATCCCGCTGATCAGCCTCCTGTTCATCAACCTGACGATCATCGGACTCGGCTCCTACCTGGCTTTGACAGGTAAAATTACTGTCGGTGCGCTCGTCGCTTTTTTTACGATGTATACCTCCATGGGTAATTCCGTCTTTGGCTTGACCTTTATCATCCCCGCGTTCACAGAAGCACGCGTGAGCATGGAGCGCGTCGCTGACCTGTTGGCGCAGTCTCGGGAAGCAAGTGGAGAGCTGATCCCCTTTTCTTCGGAAAATCAGCGCTCTGTAGACGTTCAGGTGGATCACGTCACCTTTGGGTATGAAGCAAATCAGCCTGTTCTAAAGGAAGTCAGCCTGCATATCCCTTCTGGCAGCCGAGCAGCTTTCGTCGGCTCCAGTGGCTCTGGGAAAAGCACGATGCTCCAGCTGCTGCTCGGTTTTTACGACCCACAGCTTGGGCAAGTAAAAATAAACGGAGCGAGTCTTGCGGATTGGAACCGGGGAGCCTTTCGGGAGCGAATCGGAGTCGTTTTTCAAGACAACTTTTTGTTTCACGGCTCGATCTATGACAACATCCGAATCAGTCGGCCACAGGCTACACGCGAGGAAGTGATTGCCGCGGCGAAAAAGGCGGAGATTCACGATTTTGTTAGCAGCCTCCCCGAAGGCTACGAGACAATGGTTCTAGACGAAGGAAGCAATTTTTCCGGAGGTCAGCGACAACGAATAGCCATCGCGCGAGCCATCCTTCGCGATCCGCCCATCCTTCTTCTGGACGAGGCAACCTCTGCTCTTGACCCGATCTCGGAAGCTTCCATTAATCGAACCTTTGAAGAGCTGGCAAAAGGACGGACTGTTATTTCCGTGACACATCGTCTGGCAGCTATTACGGGGTATGACCAGATTTTCGTCTTTGATCAAGGCAAGCTGGTCGATCAGGGAAGCCATCAGGAGATGCTGGATAGAGGGGGATTTTATAAAAGCTTGTGGGAAAAGCAAAGCGGCTTGTCCCTTTCCCAAAATGGGCAGGAAGCGACAATCGATAAAGAACGTCTGTCTCGACTCCCATTCTTTCAAGGAATTGAATCTGCTATTTTGGAGGAAATATCGGACCTGTTTCAAACCGAAGCCTACACAAATGGACAGGCTGTCATTCACGAAGGAGACGTTGGGGAAAAGTTTTACCTGATTGCTCGTGGAAAAGTGGAGATCACCAAAGCCGCACCTGACTCAGAAACCGGGGAAATCCGTCTGGCCGTCCTTCAGGATGGTGATCATTTCGGGGAAGTCGCGCTGTTGGAGAACGTGCCTCGTACCGCGACCGTAACTGCCTTGACACCGTGTGTCTTTTTGACCCTGCAGCGTAAGGTTCTCTACTATATTTTATCCCGTTACCCGGAAATCGACGCCCACGTGAGAAAAACGTTGGCGCAAAGACGTAGCTAGGAGTGCATGTGAATGCTAGGAAAATTCAGGATGTGCACAAGTGATGCGGACTATGCAAAATTTACGCTGTACTTTATCCGCCACCGCAGAGAGTTCCACCCGTTTTTCACTTTGTACGACACACTGTCGCATATTTTTGTCACTCTGCCCCACGCTCGTATTATCCTCGTGGAGGATTTGAATGATAATGTCATTGGGTGGGGGCATTACCAGTACTACAGCGCCGACTATCAGGACGATCCTCAAGGCGAGATCGTGTTGGTGAATTCCGTTATTCTCGATCAGAAATTCCGAAGCAGTCGACTATTCATCCACGGATTTCGCCATTTAGCCAATCAGATTGCCGAAGAGAATCCATCCATCAAACTCTTCCAGTTTTCCGCAAGAGAGGATCATCCCTATCTCAACCGTCTGTATAGCAAATTTGCGCAGCCTATTGGCAAAAGAGAAGGATATAATGGCACGGAAAATATTTATTCGACAGAATTTGACCGTCTACTATTTTATTTGAATCATCCGAATACCAGGAATTGACGCTAATTCACCTCCAATGTTATGATTTACATAATATGACATTGACAGAAGGGGGGATTTTTAAAATGTTTCCAGTACCTGGATTTGGTAGCAAAGAAATAAAAAAGGGCAGTGGTTTCGGGCGTTTTGGCCTGACTAACCTCTTGAAGCAAAACGAACAACTGAGAACTGCAGCAACTCCAGCAAAATAACCTGTCTTTCATGGACAAGCTGTCATCGAGCGATTGCGATGGCAGCTTGTTTGTTTGTAGGGTCCTGTCAAAAAATGAAAAAAGCACGACTTCGCCAGTCGGCAAAATCATGCTTTCACAATAAGCGGAGAGAGTGGGATTCGAACCCACGCACGCCTCACGACGCCTAACGCATTTCGAGTGCGTCCCCTTATGACCACTTGGGTATCTCTCCAGAATCGATATTCAGTCAGAAACATTACTAACTATAGCAAATCCACCGTAAAATTGCAAGACTTAATCCTTGGTGTTCCTCTTGATTTGCGAGCTGCATTAGGCCAAACTAATAACCATATACCTGTCCTAGAGTAGAAGAAAAGTGAGGAACATCCATGAAACGTGAACGTTTAGATAAAGTACTGGCCAATATGGGTCTTGGCACGCGCAAGGAAGTGAAGGTCCTGGTCAAGCAGGGGCTGGTCGTAGTCGATGATGTCGTCGCTACCGATCCCGGCATGCATGTCATTGCAGAAGAGCAAAATATCGTCGTCGATGGAGAGCCGTTCAACTTTAAACGCTGGGTCTACGTTCTGATGAACAAACCGCCCGGGGTCGTCTCTGCAACCGAAGACAATGTACATGAAACGGTAGTAGATCTTTTGCCTTACGAATGGGCGATCAAGGTGCACCCGGTAGGTCGCCTGGATATCGACACGGAAGGTCTTTTGCTGCTGACCAACGATGGGCAGCTTTCCCACAGTCTGCTCTCTCCGAAAAAGAAAGTGGACAAGGAGTACTTCGCCCGGATCGATGGCCGGGTAACGGAGCGCCACGTCGAGGAATTTGCCAAAGGCGTTGAGCTGGAGGACTTCACGACTCTGCCTGCCAAGCTCGAAATCCTCTCCTCCGGTGAAACCTCCGAGATTCGTGTCACCATCATGGAAGGCAAGTTTCATCAGGTGAAACGAATGTTTGCAGCTTTTGATCTGCACGTGACTTACTTGCAGCGCATCCGCATGGGTCCGTTGCATTTGGATCCCGCTCTGAAGCCGGGGGAATACCGCGAATTGACGGATGAAGAGCTGGACATGCTGCAAAACCAGCGATAAGAAACCCTCTATCGATATCGCGGCCTTCTCAAGGAGAAGCGCCCGCGTTTTAGCGGAAGGTTATTGTTGCTGATTCAGGAAACACAAAAGACCGCTCGGCATTCCATCCAAGGATACGATGCCAGCGGTCTTTTTTTCATGGCCTGCAGAACAGGTGCGCTCAGCTCTCTTTGGACTGCCGTTTCTGACGCAGGGAGCGAAAGAAATCCTTCAGCATTTGCCCGCATTCCTCTGCAAGTACACCTTCGATTACCGGTACCTGATGATTAAAGCGCGGCTCCTCCAGCAGATTCATAAGCGTCCCGGCACAGCCCGCTTTGGGATCGCGTGCACCGTAAACGACTTGCTCAATCCTGCTCTGAACGATAGCACCGGCACACATCGGGCACGGCTCCAGCGTCACATAGAGGGTGCAGCCGATCAGCCTCCAGCCGCCCAGCCGCTCGCTTGCTTCGCGGATCGCGATCATTTCCGCATGGAGCGTCGGATCCTTTTGCGTTTCCCGCAGGTTGTACCCTCGTCCTACAATTTCCCCGTTCCGTACGACGACGGCGCCAATCGGCACTTCTCCGATCGCAGCCGCCTTTTGCGCTTCCTCCATGGCCGCCTTCATATATCGTTCATGCTCTTGCAGATGAGATCCTATCACGGTTCTTTTTACACACCTTTATCTTCATGATTAATCACATGTTTTGTAAATGAGGACAAACTATTTTCTTCATCATATCTTCTTCGTTCCTTTAAGCATACATGGCTGCATGCTGTACGGAAAGCGAAATGTACTCCTCCTGCCGCTTTCCTTCCGGCTGCATCGTTTACCTGATAAGTTTTTTGTCCGACCTGTTCACATACTCTCTGCGAGATTACATACATTAATGATGTACGGATCAGATTTGGAAACTAGAGATTGCCTCTATCTGGAGGGATGTGAGTGGGCTTAACCTCTGCAAATTCTCTGTTCGATTGTTTTCACAGTCCGACTAGAGGGCTGCTTGCCAAGGAGGATGTATTCTCCCATATCGAGCAAACCATCTCGTCAATGGCCGGTCCATTTGAGATTATCGTGGGAGCCGATTCGCAGCTCAAAAGCCGTGGAACCTTTTTTGCGCTAGTCATTACGGTGATTCGCCCTGGTCATGGAGGCACCTTTTTCTATCACAAATTCCAGGAAAGGCGTTACTCCTCCCTGCAGCAGCGCATTTTTCAGGAAGCGATGTACGCAGTGGGTCTCGCTACAGAAGTGCGTCAGTACCTCCGTGATCGCCAGCTCGATACCCCTATTCGCCTGCACTTTGACATCGGAGCGAACGGTCCTACCCGTAAGTTTATCCAGTCCTTGCTAAGCCTAGCAGAAACCAACCATTTTCGGGCAGAAATCAAGCCAAATTCCTTTTGTGCTTCGACCATCGCAGACAAATTCACCAAATAAGAGGCAAGCTGGCGGGTTCCCCTTCATAGCCGTCAGCTTGTTTTTTTGGTATAAGTGCAACTAAGGCTCCGCCACAAAGCCTGGCGTAGCCAAGTTTTCTAATATTCCCCTGCCCTCGTCGATAGAATTTTGGCTGGTAAAATAGGGCGTACAAGCCCGGTGTACAGGGTGATTGACAACCAGAAAAACGTGAGCTATGATAAAAATCAATTGAAGCGTTTTCACACAGGCGTGTTACTGGTTATGCAGGCATGAGCCGAGAAGATCTTTTTAATTGATAAAAAGGTTTTTTCGGCTCTTTCTTTATGTAACAAAGGTGGTGAACTGGTTGTCCCGAGAACAGAAAAAAGTATATACGATCACACGCGTGTTGAACCACAACGTCGTACTGGTTGAAGAGCCTGACTCCCATCAGGAGATCGTGCTGTTCGGAAAAGGCATCGGATTTAGTGCAAAGCCCGGGAACACCATTCCTGCCCAGGACCCTCGTGTGGAGAAGCGCTTTCGATTGGAAAGTGAAAGTCATCAAAAGCAATATCAGACGATACTCAGTCAAGTAGACCCTGCTGTCGTCGGTATTGCGGAAGAGATCATCGCCTTGATCGCGATTGAGATCACACCGAAGCTGAACGAGCACGTGCACGTCGCCTTGCCCGACCATATCCAGTTTGCGATTTATCGGCTGCGAAATGGCATGGAGATCGTCAATCCGTTCCTGTTTGAAGTCCAGACGCTGTACGCCAAAGAGTACGCGCTGGCGAAACGGGCGGCAGACATGATCAAGAAGGCGTTTTCCCTGGATATTCCCGAGAGTGAGATTGGCTTTTTGGCCCTGCATATACACTCAGCAATCAGCTATTTGCCCGTAAACAAGGCAGTTCAATTTGCCAACATCATCAGCGAACTGGTGTCCATCGTCGAACAGCGCACAGGCCAAACCATCGAACGCAGCACAGTCGATTATGTTCGCCTGATCACTCATTTGCGATTTGCCGTAGAGCGTATCCGTCAGCAAAAGTCGATTCAAAATCCGTTGCTGGACCGGGTCAAAACCACGATCCCGGACGCTTACGAGCTTGCCTCTGAGCTGGCTGCTTACATTTCAAACCGACTCGAAGTAACAGTACCTGAAGACGAAATTGGCTATATGGCCATGCACGTCTATCGTTTGCTACAACAATAAATTGATCATAACCTGCGTGTTACTAGGTTCGACTAGGCATGAGCGGTTAGAACATACGGACATAGTATAGATGTCCTGTGTTTAACCTGCTCATGCCTATTTTCGTTCAACGCAAAAGGAGGAACTTATGCTACGCGGTTTGTTTTCCCGTAAGAAACAAGAAGAAGTCACTTTTCTTGCACCACTGACTGGCGCGATCGTGCCTCTTTCCGAGGTGCCAGACCCTGTTTTTGCCCAAAAGGTAGTTGGCGATGGTGTAGCGATTTTGCCATCCGAGGGGCTCCTGCTCGCTCCGATTGACGCCAAAGTCACTCACCTGTTTCCTACTCATCACGCGATTGGTTTAACCAGCGACTCCGGTCTGGAGATTCTCATGCACATCGGGATTGATACCGTCAAATTGAAAGGCCAGGGCTTTACTCCCTTCGTATCTGTCGGTGATCAAGTCAAAGCTGGCGACAAGCTGATCGAGTTTGATGCATCTGTCTTGAAAGAAGCCGGTTGCCCGATTGTCACTCCCATCGTGATTACCAATGGCGATGTCGTAGCAGAAAAGAACGTCGTAGCCAAAGCTGACGTGCAAGCTGGTCGCGAGCCGATCATGACCGTTCTTCTCAAATAATAATCGGCCAAGAGGCTCATGTAACAGGAGGTCCCCATGATTCAGTTTCAAGTAACCGTAACGGCCCCTGGCGGGCTGCATGCTCGCCCGGCAGCTCTCTTCGTTAGCCGCACGTCCCAGTCCCAATCCAAAATCACCTTGAACAAAGGGGAGAAAATGGCTGACGGTCGCAGCATTCTCGGCATCATGACCTTAGGTATTTCCCAAGGTGATCATTTGACCATCCAAGTCGACGGCTCTGACGAAGAGCGCGTCGCAGCTGAAATCCAACAGCTTTTTCAGCAGGAATTCGCAAGCTAATCACACTCCAGAAAGAGGACGGTGAGTTACTTATGTTAAAAGGTATTCCGGTCTCTGCTGGCATCGCGATCGCTCCCATCGTCCGGCTGTCTCAGGATCAACCAATTGCGCACGAGACAGCCATCTCTTCTGCTGATGTAAGCAGCCACCAATCCCGTCTCGCACAAAGCATCGAGCTTGCCCGCCAGCAGCTGGAGCAACTGAGAGTGCAGACGGAAGAACAGCTCGGAGCAGAAAAGGCAGCCATCCTGTCCGCACACCTCGCGTTCTTAGACGATCCCGCGTTCACAGGGGAAATGAATAGCGCCATTGAAAACCAGCTTCTCAGTGCTTCCGCAGCCGTTTCACAGGTAGCCGATCAATTCATCTCCCTGTTCGAGAGCATGGACGATGCCTACATGCGCGAGCGAGCTGACGATATTCGCGATGTGAGCAGACGCCTCATTCGCAACCTTTCCGGAGAAGAATCATCGGTGAGCTTCCCGGAAGAGCCGTTCATCCTCATTGCCGTAGATGTGACCCCTTCCGAAACCCTGCAGCTGCCTCTGTCGCACGTACGGGGCATCGCGACGGTAAAGGGAGGCTCTACCTCGCACGCAGCCATTTTAGCGCGATCACTTGGCATTCCCGCTGTGATGGGTGTAGGGGAGGCTTTGTTTACACAAATGGAGTCCGAGACGCTGCTCATTTTGGACGGCGCGACTGGCCAGCTGTACCCCGCTCCCGACGAGGAAACTCGCAAGCGCTACGAGGCAAAAGCAGAAGAGGAAGCCATCGAGCGAGTTGCCTACGAAGCTATGAAGGACCTGCCTGCAAAGACCCTCGATGGTCACCGCGTTCATCTGATGGCGAACATGGCTGTCCCGGAAGAAGCAGACGCGCTGGTCGCATCGGGAGTAGAAGGGATCGGGCTGTTTCGTTCCGAGTTTCTGTTTATGGACCGCAGTACCCTTCCTGATGAGGAAGAGCAGTTCCAGGCTTACAAGCGTGTAGCCCTTGCCTTTGGCGACAAGCCCGTGATTATCCGTACCTTGGATGTGGGCGGCGACAAGCACTTGCCTGCTCTCGCTCTCGAAAAGGAAGAAAATCCGTTTCTCGGCTTCCGAGCCATTCGTATTTCGCTCGCACGGCCAGAGCTGTTCCAGGTTCAGCTTCGCGCTCTGCTGCGTGCCAGTGCTTTTGGCCGACTGCTCATCATGTTTCCGATGATTTCTCACCTCGAGCAGCTGCGAGCGGCTAAAAGCATTCTGGAGCAAGCCAAATCGCAGCTTCGCGAGGAAGGCGTCGCGTTTGACGAGAACATCGCAGTCGGCATGATGATGGAAATCCCAGCGGCATGCCTGCAGGCAGATGCGTTTGCCAAAGAGGTCCAATTCTTCAGTATCGGCACCAATGATCTTGTGCAGTACACCTTGGCCGTCGATCGCATGAATGCGAATATCGCTGACTTGTACAGCTATTACCATCCGGCGGTTCTTCGTCTGATCTCCCAGGTCATCGAGGCCTCGCACCGTGCTGGTATCTGGACAGGACTGTGCGGGGAAATGGCTGGCGATCCTGTCGCAACAGAGCTATTGCTCGGACTAGGACTGGATGAATTCAGCGGAGCTGCATCCGTCATGCCAAAAGTCAAACAACGCATCCGCACCACAACTATAGAGCAAGCCAAACGTACCGCAAGCCACGTCCTCACTCTTTCGACTACCGAAGACGTCGTTGCGTTTTTGAACAACAAAGCAGAGTAACTGTTTTGTTGTTTTACCCCAGAGCTTGTAAGCGATTTCAATCACATCGATCAGAATAGTCTTCTCCGGGCAATCTTCGTGCTCTCATCCTCTGCCTTTCATCCGGAGAACGGCTTGCTGATATACATCTCATTCCTAAGGAGGTTTTCCTTATGCTCGCCTTTCTGCAAAAGATTGGGAAAGCACTGATGCTCCCAGTCGCCACGTTGCCGGCCGCAGCGCTCTTGCTTCGCTTCGGTGCCATCAACTACGAAACCGAGTTTCACCTGGGATCAGCTGTTGGTGGTTTCCTGAACCAGTACATTGCGCCTTTCCTGCTCGCTGGCGGATCTGCTATTTTCGATAACTTATCTTTGATCTTCGCCGTCGGTGTCGCAATCGGTCTCGCTGGGGACGCTGTAGCCGCCTTGGCTGCTGTGATCGCCTACATGGTACTGACTGCCGTGCTGTCCAAAGTACCGGCTGCCATGCCGTTCATCGCTGATGATGCGAAGCTGAACATGGGTGTTCTTGGCGGTATCCTCGCAGGTGGGGTTGCTGCTTACTGCTACAACCGTTATCACAACATCAAGCTCCCGGAATGGCTGGGCTTCTTCGGGGGAAAACGCTTCGTTCCTATCATCACTTCACTTAGCATGGTCATCATCGGGTTGCTCTTCGGGATCGTTTGGGGTCCAATCCAAGACGCTTTGACCAGCATGGGTAACTGGATCGTCGGTCTGGGCGCACTGGGTGCCGGTTTGTTCGGCTTCTTCAACCGCTTGCTCATCCCATTTGGTCTGCACCACGTGCTAAACGCCATTGCCTGGTTCCAAATCGGTGACTTTACCGATGCAGCAGGAAAGGTTGTCCACGGTGACCTGAATCGTTTCTTCGCGGGTGACAAATCCGCTGGTATGTTTATGACAGGCTTCTTCCCGATCATGATGTTCGCTCTGCCTGCAGCTGCATTTGCCATCATTCACACAGCAAAACCGGAAAAACGCAAGGCAATCGCTTCTGTCTTTATCGGTACTGCGCTCGCTTCCTTCCTGACAGGGATTACAGAGCCATTGGAATTCGCGTTCATGTTCGCAGCTCCCCTGCTGTATGTCATCCACGCGGTTTTGACCGGGGTATCCGGGTATATCGTTACAGCGATGGGCATCAAGCACGGCTTTGGCTTCTCTGCTGGCTTGATTGACTACGGGCTGAACTTCCCGCTCTCCACCAACGCATGGCTGATTATCCCGATCGGTCTGGCGTTTGCAGTCGTTTACTACTTCCTGTTCCGTATCTTGATCGTGAAGATGAACATCAAGACTCCTGGACGTGAAGATGACGATGTCGAAGTCAGCACAACAAGAGGCACCAATACCATGCAGGAGAAAGCACAAAAAGTACTGACTCTCATCGGCGGAAAAGAAAACGTCGTGAACGTAGATGCGTGCATCACTCGTCTGCGCCTCGTCCTCAAAGACGACAAGATCGTCAACGAAAAAGGGCTAAAGGACCTCGGTGCTGCCGGTGTCATGAAGCTTGGTCAGGGCAGCGTTCAAGTCGTTTTCGGTACACAATCCGAGCTGTTGAAGGACGAAATCACAAAGCTCTAAAATAAAATGGCCCGGTAACGGTTTATGGTCAAGACCCCATTTAGTGGACATTGAAAAAAGCCCTAGGCAGTAAGCTGGCGTCGGTACTCTACCGGAGTCAGCTTTTTCAGTTTTCGTTGCGGTCGACTTTCGTTATAAAATTGGATATATTCTTCAATTCGTCTTTGTGCCTCATCCAGATTTCGGATATCATAAGGGTAGAGTCCTTCCGTTTTGAGATGCGAGAAGAAGCTCTCCATAGAGGCATTATCGTAACAATTGCCTCTCCTCGACATGCTGATTTGGGCGCCAACCGTAGGCAGCATGTCGTGGTAATCGTAGGACGTGTACTGGCATCCTTGGTCGCTATGAACGATCAATCCAGTCACGTCTTTCGTCTTTTCAAAGGCTTTCGTAAAGGTTTGAAGGACGAGTTGTCTGTCATTTTTAACGTCCATGTGATAAGCCACGATCTCGTTATTGAATAAATCTTTAATGGCCGATACGTACAGCCAAGTATCTTTCACACGGTACTGCGTGATATCGGTTACCCACTTTTGATTGGGAGCCTGTGCTCTGAAATCACGCTGCAGTACATTCTCAGCAACTCGTCCTCCTTCAGATGAAGCATAATGATTGCGACGAATTCGAGAACGGAGTCCCATTTCTTGCATCAAACGCAGAACCTTCTTATGATTGATCCACACTCCATGATCGTGCAGCAAAAACAATTGGATTTGTCGATATCCATATTTCCCATCATACTTCGTATACACACTCTGGATGAGATCTCTCACCGGTCTGTCTCGATCAGCATTCTGTCGCTTTACATACGCATAGTATCCACTTCTTGAAACGCCAAACAGCTTGCAAAGTTCCGTGACGCTGTACTCGCCAACTGCTGCTTTTATGATGGAGTACTTCTGTGCTGCACCTCCCGCATCCAAATTTCCCAACACTTTTTTAGCATGTGATTCTCCCGTCTCAACTGTTGGACATATCGATCCTGGTCGATATACGCCTGGCGTCGACCTCGCTGATCGAGAAAGCCAAACTCTCCAAGTTGTTTATACTTTTTCATCCATTTCTTTACGCGGTCTTTATCTTGAATACCAAAGTGCTCGGTGATCTGCCGATAAGTCCACTTTTCCTCGAGATGTAAACGAATCGCCTCCATTTTCATGGATTCAGGATACGACTTATACTTCTGACCTTTCATTGCCATAAAAATACACCCCCTAGAATTACATCGGATTTCCCTAGGGGTTTTTCCAATGTCTATTCTAAGGGGTGCACTTCATTTATCCGTTCCGGGCTTATTTTTATTCCTATCCATCGCATCCAGCATCGGTGTCATTTCGGCGCTTCTTTGTTGTTCAGCAGTTACCCATTGGAACGGTCGCAATCCGCCGGGTCCTTTGGGTCCAGCACGATCCATTCCTGTGCCCAGCTCTCGATTCCTTTTAAAACGGGCTCCATGGCAAGCCCCATCTGTGTGAGAGAATACTCTACCCGTACAGGGGCACAATCGGTGAAGACTTCGCGATGCACAAGGCCTTCCTTCTCCAGATCCTTCAATCTTTCAGAAAGTAGCCTTCCGCTAACTGGCAGAGCGCCTTCCAGCGCACAAAAACGCTGCGGTCCCTCCAGTAACTGATATAAGATTAGCCCTGTCCATCGCTTCCCAAGCATTTGCATGCCTTTTTCGAATTTCGGACAAAGGTAGGACTGTTTCATCGGAATCACCTCATTCTCCTTTAGTATAACGCTCTTTTGCTGATCCTTCAAAAGAGAATGCGCGGAAACGGGCGCTTTCTCCTCCGTTTCGATTGGGTGTTTTTTCTTAGAGAGATTAGTTTCTTGACATGAAACTTTTCTTATTATAAACTAACTAACGAAAAGTAACTATGTTACTTAAAATAAATTCTTCTTGGAGGTAATTATACATGTCTTCTCGTTTTGAATGGAGTGCCATTGTTTTACGTTTTATCGCTGGGATCACGTTCGTCATTCACGGTATCGCCAAGTTCCAAATGGGCCTGGATAACGTCGCAGGCTTCTTCGGCACCATGGGATTGCCTGCTTTTATCGCTTATTTTGTCGCTTTCGTTGAAGTCATTGGCGGGATCACACTGATTCTCGGATTGGGTACGCGCATTTTCGCTGGTGTATTGGCGATTGTCATGATTGGTGCCATCATCAAAGCAAAGCTGGCTGCTGGGTTTATGGGCAGCAATGGTGGCGCCGGCTACGAGCTGGAATTGGCTCTACTCGCCATTACGGCATCCCTCGCAATCAGTGGCAGCAACAAGCTCAGTCTGGATAATGCCCTTTTCGGCAAAAAGAACCTCGCGTAAATGATCGTATCTCCAAGTGCTCGAAGCCGCATCCGTGTGGCGGACGGCACTTTTTTTTAGGAGAAAAAAAAGCCCCACAAAGGTAGGGCTCTTCCTGCTTACTGACCGGATGCGGGCAGCGTTACTCGTTTTTCCTGCAGCTTCTTCCTGTTCGAGGCTTGATGGTACAGACGGAAATATACGATTCCCGCAAAGGCGACAATCAGCGAGGAGATCAAGTACATCGAGCTGAAATTCATGGCCGAAGCAATGATCCCCAGCACGAATGATCCGATCCCCATTCCCAAATCGAACAACAAATAATAGGTTCCCGTCGCCACCCCTCTTCTCTCTGTCGGTGCGGACTTGAGCGCGATAGCCTGGAAGCTCGGGAAGACACTGCCGTAGCCTAGTCCAATGACCGCGCTCGCTACCAGGAACAGCATGGGTCCGTTTGCCAGACTCAGTAAAATCAGCCCAATTGCGTACAAAATAATACTCGGGTAAATGACGACATGCTCGCCCATCCGGTCAAACAGCTTCCCGGTAAATGGTCGGGACAGTACGATCATGACTGCATAAATCACAAAGAAATAGCTCGATACCTCTGCTGCCCCAATCTCTTTGGCATAGACGGGGATAAAGGATAAGAGTCCACTGTAGGCAAAGGACATGAGACAAGCAGTCAGTGAGATCGGCATCGCACCTGGTTCAATGAAGTTTTTCCAATCAAACTTTTGATCCGCTCTCTTCTTCACAGATGCCTGAGCTTCCTGCACTTTGGTCAATCCACCGCAAACGAAGGAAATGATAGCAAATACGGAGATCAGCATACATAAAACGGAGAAGCTATACGTGTTCATGATCAGCAGCCCGACAAACGGACCGATGACCATCGCCAAATTCATAAACAGCGCATAGTAGCCAATGCCTTCCCCTTTTCGGGCTTCAGGAACGAGATCGGTGGCAATGGCAGCCATAGCGGTAGTCGCAAACCCGAAGCTCAGCCCGTGCACAAAGCGCAGTCCCAAGAGAAAAAGAAAGCTGAGAGCTCCCGCGTACGTGAAGGCGGAAAGCATAAACAAAGCGGATGCAAGGATGGCTACCTTTTTCTTGCCGAGCTCATCCACCCATTTCCCGGCGATTGGTCGAGCGATTACAGCCGCGATAATAAAGAACGTTAAGGTCAAGCCCACTTCTCGTTCGCCGCCGCGCATCGTATCCATGATATAGATCGGCAGCGTCGCGACGAGAGCATAGTACGTCATAAACAAAAACAAGCTGCTCAAGCATATTTTGATGAAGTCCCTGGTCCATAGGGGCTGTTTATCCAAATGAATCTCTCTCCTATCCACGCGGCACCATTCTTTCTATTCCGCGTTTACATTCTCTCTGATTTTTGAAAGCAATTGCTTCAGAAAAGCGATTTCCTCCTCTGGTATTCCTCTGAGCGCGACCTCGTGGACGTGTTCGTCGATCAGGATCAGCTGATTGGTAATCTCTCTTCCCGCTTCCGTCAGACAGACCAACGAGGAGCGCTTGTCTTCCGGGTTTGGCTGTCTGACCAGATATCCCTTACGCTCCAGCAGGTCCGATATTCTCGTTACATTCGCCTGGTCTTTTCCTACTCGTTTACTCAGTTCCTTTATCGTGAGTCGGTCTTCTTCCTCCAAGCTTTTTAATACCGACCACTGTTCAGTCGTGACATCCATATGACTGAACGCACTCGTCAAAAACCGCGTCATGCTGCGACCCGTATTATTGATCAAAAACCCTACCGCATCATCCAGCTTCAAAAATGCTCCCCCTTTCGCCGTTCCATTTACATGTCATAACATATATGTTGCAGCAAACAAAATAATAACATAGGTAAGGAATCGGACGCAATGCGCGAAAAAGAAAAACGCTTATCCAGATAAGCGTTTCGTTAGGACCAGTGTGTTGGCCGTGTAAACGAGGGTGGCAGCTTTGTACGAGCATCGCCCTTTGCCGCATTTAGTTGTGGCTGGGTTAAGAAAAGGCTGTCGGACAAGTCTGCTCCCCGCAGGTCCGTATCCCGAAAATCTGCGCCGATCAGATCAGCCATTCGCAGATCCGCTTCCCGAAGGTCAGCAGCGATCAGGTATGCCCCTCTCAGGTTTGCGCCTCGAAGATCCGCCCCTCGGAGCTTGGCACCGATCAGATCGGCTCCTCTGCCGAATGTCTTCTTTTTCCCTTTTTGCGAGGACACCGCTTTTGCCCGTACAAGCTCACTCGTCTTGAGTAGCCACTCATTTACTCGTGCCCGATGAGCGGCTATATCTACTTTTTGCAGCGCGTCCGGACGAAGCTCTGTCAGTCTTTTTGTCTCGTCCAAAGCAGTTTTGAGGGAGTCGTGGATAGAGTGAGCGGCGTCCAGTGTCAGTGCTTCCGTCAAATACCAGAGCAGCTCATGCAGCTGCCACATGAGCGGAAACACTTCAAACATCTGCCTCGCCACTTGCGGATGCTGACGCCAATCGCTGCCCTCGAACGTTTTTTGCGAGACCTTTTGTCCCGCTCCAAAGCAGTCAAACACGGTACATCCTCGAAAGCCAATGTCCCTTAGCTTGCTATGGACGCTGCACCGGTAGTCGGACTGCAAGTTGCTACAGGGCTGGCCTCCGTCTTTGTTCTCGGCGAAATCAGATGAAGCTGCAAAGGGCAGTGCAACACAGCACAAGCCATAGCAGCTATCACAATCTCCTTTTAGCAATTGTCTCTCTTGGTCATTTATCTTTGACATAGGGACCTCCTCATACCGTCGTTACAGATAAAAACACGACTCCCCCGCTTCTGGTGGCGAAGGAATCGTGCTTGTCTTTACTGAAATGCGATTTGTGACTCCAGCATATAGTTGGTGAACACGTCGGCGAAGGCCTCTGCCGTGTTGTAGCACTCTTCAAGCGTATTGTTGGTTCCGCCAAACTCAAGCAGCAGACTTCCCTCGGAAACAGACTGATTGTAGACGCCGTTTCCTTCGTTCGTTCCTTTCAAAATCACTCCGCGGGACAAGCCGGGATAGTTCGTTTCCAATCGTGCATGCAGAGCTTCCGCCAGTTTCTTGTTTTCCAGGTAAGTCGGGTTGGCTGTTCCGATTACGAACAAAACTCGCGAATACGTCTTTCCGTTGATGGTGATGGCGACCTTGCTGCGCGGCTCGTCACTATCCCGATGTATATCAAAAATGTATTTCAGATTCGGGCTCACCGCTGCCGCTGCCGCCACCGCTTTATACGATTCCGTGTAGGACATCGCGAAGCTTTTCTTTTGCTCCGCCAGCTTCTGGGCAAAGTCATCCTGGTTGACCATTGTCGCGATCCCTTTGGCTTGCAGCAGATCACCCAAACGTTTTCCAACCAAGGTAATATTGATTTCCGGGTCGTCAACAGAGCTTCCCTGTGTATTGCGGGCAACATTTCTCCACGACTCCCGGTTATGCGTAGAGTAGATGTACACTTTTTCGTTTCCGACCATTCCGCCGTTGTAGCCTACACCCAAGGGATCTACACCGTTAGAAGGGGTGCTGGTCGTCGGCTGAATCAGTTCTACAATCCATCCGGCGATGTAGGCGGTAGAGCCGTCGGACATCCGGATCAAATACCAGTCACCTTCCGATTGCACGATGGGAAACACCTGACCCGGCTGAGCATTCCCCACGACCGGATAATTGGTTCCGGGGCCGCTTCTCAGATTGGTATCGGCATTTTTTACCCGAATCGAGGCTTCCTGCTGTGTCGGAGCGGGATCTGGATTTGGTGCAGGAGTCGGTAAAGGAATAGGATCTAAAGTCACGGATACTTCGCTCGGTACCGTCTGCCCTGTCTCATCCGGTGCGATCGGCTTATAGATGTAGGCGTACGTTCCAGCGTAATTGATCGTATACCAGCCATTTGTATAGCCGTATTGGTTGACAATCGTTCCTGCGCTCAATTGACCAAGCACTGTGCCCAAAAAGTCTGGAGCCGTGTACACATCGACTCCTTCGGTCAGTGCAATCGTTCCTGTCCCTGCATCAACCGGATACGTAGGAGCGACTGGCTCTGTTGGTGTCGGAATCGGCGTTGGTGCCGGGGCAGGGGTAGGTGCTGGCGCAGCTGTTTCAGTCAAATAGCGTACGTTTACCCATCCATTTGCCTGATCGGAAAGCTTGATCTGTGCCCAATCCCCTTGTTTTTTTACTTGCAAAAATACGCCGTTTTTATCGATAATCTGCAAGATTTGGGCAGTTGCATTTGGTTCTGCCCGAACATTCAGCATGTCTACGGTACTTTTAACGTATTTGATCTGAGGGACCTCGATCATTTTTACGTACTTGTTATTGATCCAACCCGTCTTTCCACTGGCAAGCTTCACCTGTGTCCAATCTTTTTGTTCCGTAACGATTGGCAGTCGCGTTGCCTTTGTGACCGTTCCCACGATTTGCGTGGTTGTTCCAGGCGCACTACGAATATTTAACTGATCGACTGCGACCTCGACATGGGTAGCTGCTTCGGCAAATGACGGGGGCATCAGCATCATCAGGAAACAAACAGCTAGTAAGCTCTTTTTTACTCGTACCACCAAGAAACTCGCTCCCCCTCCTCTTTATTTTTTTGGAAAATACATCCTGAGGTAAGAAGTTCTCGGCTCGTCTACATTTTCCTCCATACAGCGACATCTTTTGCCGCCAGCAAATAAAAAAGAGGATGAAGCGACAAGCTTCACCCTTTTCTCCCTCCCTTTATTGCTTAAGCCATGCCTTTAGAGATGAACACCATCGGTAACGGGCTCACTTTTTGCCATATCTCCATAGCATATAGATGTTCACAAGAGAGGTTAGAAAGAGTAATCCCAATAGAACATTGGTCACGATCAACGTGTGAGTCAAGCTCCTGAGGGGTTCATTGATCGTCGCAACCACATTCAGCAGCTTGTTTGGGAGATTGTTGAATGTCGCAAGGATGTCGTTAAAATACTGCACGTAGCTGGCCAAACTCCAATCCTCCTCTGTAGCCTGTTCTCTGTAGAGTTTGATAAAGAGTGCCCGCCTAAACATCCGTGCATTTTTTTAAATGGAGAGCCTCGGATATACAGCTAGGAAATTGCGAGGGGTTCGTTAGGTGCTGGTGGACGAGTTGACGCTGAAGAAGCTCCGCAAAATGAAAACGCGGCTCTCTAAGTAATAGAGAACCGCATTTCGAACAACCATTTGCACCTGTATGGCGTCCCCGAGAGGATTCGAACCTCCGACCTACAGTTTAGGAAACTGACGCTCTATCCTGCTGAGCTACGGGGACATAGTTTGACAACACGCTTACCTTCTTATTATATGCAGGTACTCACTTTTTGGCAAATACAGCAGTGACTCCCTCTGTCCCTTTTATAACTTTCACGGAATTGACTAATATTCGAAATACTATTATAATTCGCTTTAATGTTTTAATTACAAAACATATGTTTTGTAATTAAAACGATGAAATGTAAAGAAAGGAGGCTTACTCGTAGATTCACACTAGCCCGCTCCTACACGAAAGCCTACTCGAAAAAAGAGGACTCCGCCCAAAGATGCCCCTATGTCAATCAACTACCACGATCGAGGTGAAACTTCGCATGCTTACTGAGCAAAAACGCTGGTTCTACGTAGCTCTACCGGTCTTTTTCTTTTGGTTTTTTGGACAAATTGATAAGTTAAGCATTTCCATCATTCAGACCGATCCCCAATTCCTGCAGGATCTCGGATTAACCGGGCCTAATAAAAACGCGTTAGTCGGTTTACTTACGTTAATATTTACGATCGCCTACTCTGTGTCGAATATTTTCTGGGGCGTTATCATCGATAAGCTCGGGGCAAGGAAAACAGCCATCATTGGCCTGAGCGTATGGACTGTGACGATGGTGGCCGGAGGTATGGCACAATCGTATGAGATGTTTATGCTCAGCCGCATTATCCTTGGGCTTGGAGAAGGCATGATGATTCCGGTCTCAGCAAAATTCATCTCGAACTGGTTTAACAGTCGGGAAATTGGGCGGGCTCAAGCATCATGGATTATCGGCAACTATTTGGGAC
Source organism: Brevibacillus nitrificans (assembly GCF_003710965.1). Lineage (NCBI taxonomy): Bacteria > Bacillati > Bacillota > Bacilli > Caryophanales > Paenibacillaceae > Brevibacillus > Brevibacillus nitrificans. The sequence goes on from NZ_RHHU01000006.1 coordinate 109,380, forward strand.
CTGCCATCGGTGCCTTGATTTTAACGTATTTAATCACAACGTATAGCTGGCATGTGTCGTTCTACGTTCTCGCGAGCTTTACTCTCTTTATCTCCCTTCCGCTGTTCGTGTTTTTGGCACGCAATACTCCGGAAGAACATCCTGGCGTCAGCCAAAAAGAACTAGCTCACATCCGTTTGGCTGAGACGACTGCTCGAACTTCAGAAGAGAAAAAGAGCTTCCTCACCAATTACCGGTATTGGATCGTGTTTTTCGGTAATTTGATGTCCTACTTCATTTTTTTCGGTATTAGCATCTGGCTGCCAACGTATTTGGTTGAAGCCAAGCATTTTTCCCGCGAAGCGATGGCCGGTATTACATCCCTCTCTTGGATCTTCGCGCTCTGTTTCGTCATCCTCGGCGGTTTTTTAGCTGATAAAAAGAAGCGCCCGGGCTTGCTCGCTTCCATCTGGTTCATCCTATGCGTGCTGTTCCTCACGTCCGCTTACTTCGCAACCAATCCACTGATTGCCGGAGTATCCCTCGGAATTGCCATGGGTACGCAGGGAGGCATGTTCCATTTAGTAAACCTGTTTGTCGTGAAATATTCCACGAAAGAGACTGCCGGGAAAGCAGCTGGTATTATGGGCTTCACCAATATTTTAGGTGGCTTCTCCAGCTACATCATGGGCTGGATGAGAGATATGTCCGGTGGAGACTTTACACCTACGATCATGCTGCTCATCGTAACTGCCGCTCTTGGATTCATTGCCTACGCTACTACCTTAAAAAAAGAATCGGAAGAAATCCGCAGTTTCCACGCGTAAATCGTGAATGGATAGAGATTTCAGAGAAAATCTGAGTCTCTATCCATTCTTTTTTGATCGCCTTCTATTTACTCAGACATTTGGCATTGCCTTAATTATGCTGAAACTGCTCTTCCTCTGTAGATCCGCTCAGTGCTGTCGTCGAAGAAGTTCCCCCGGAAATAACCTGCGCGACTTCATCAAAGTATCCGGTACCTACTTCACGCTGATGGCGTGTCGCCGTGTAGCCGTGTACCTCGCTCGCGAATTCAGCTTGCTGCAGCTCGGAGTAAGCAGCCATACCGCGATCACGATAGCCTCTTGCCAGCTCGAACATCCCGTAGTTCAGAGCGTGGAAGCCTGCCAGTGTAACGAATTGGAATTTGTAGCCCATCTCACCCAGCTCTTCCTGGAAACGTGCAATCGATTCTTCATCCAGCTTTTTCTTCCAGTTGAAGGATGGGGAGCAGTTGTAGGCCAAGAGCTTTCCAGGGAATTTCTCATGAATCGCTTCGGCAAAGCAGCGTGCTTCCTCCAGATTTGGCTCTGATGTCTCGCACCAGATCAGATCCGCGTAAGGTGCGTATGCCAGACCGCGAGCAATAGCTGCATCCAGACCACCGCGCAGACGGAAGAATCCTTCTGGTGTTCGCTCTCCTGTGAGGAAAGGCTGATCCGCTTCATCGATGTCGCTCGTGATGAGGAAGGCGCCATTTGCATCCGTACGAGCTACGATAATCGTTGGTACCCCCATTACGTCAGCAGCGAAACGGGCAGAGATCAGGTTGCGAACAGCTGCCTGGGTCGGAATCAGCACCTTGCCGCCCATATGACCGCATTTTTTCTCGGAGGCGAGCTGGTCTTCAAAGTGAACGCCCGCTGCTCCCGCTTCAATCATGCCTTTCATCAGTTCAAATACGTTCAGAGGACCGCCGAACCCTGCTTCTGCATCGGCTACGATTGGCGCGAACCAATGCGTGTCGGTTCCCCCCTCCGATTGATCGATTTGATCTGCCCGCTGAAGCGCCTGGTTGATTCGTTTTACCACTTGCGGAACGCTGTTGGCAGGATAGAGACTTTGGTCTGGATACATCTGCCCGGAAAGGTTCGCGTCTGCCGCTACCTGCCATCCGCTCAAGTAAATCGCTTTAAGCCCTGCCTTTACCTGCTGGATCGCCTGATTCCCTGTCAATGCACCCAGTGCCTTGATGTGATGCTCCGTATGAAGCAAATTCCACAAGCGCTCTGCTCCGAGCCGCGCCAAGGTATGTTCCACTTGAACGGATCCACGCAGTCGGACGACATCCTCTGCTGTGTAAGTACGGGTAATCCCTTGAAAACGCTCTTGGCTCCAGCTTTGCTCTACCTGCTTAATCGCTTCCTGCTTGTTTTGTTTGCCCATTTTCGTTTCCCCCACTCATTTTTTTATTTATTGAAGATAGGTATAACCGGGAACAGTTAGGAAGTCCTCAAAATCATCCTCCGTCACAAGCTGTAGAAACAACTGGCCTGCCAACGGGAACTTGCTTGTTTCATATCGCTCTAGACCGATTGCTGTTTTCAATACTTGCAGTTCCTCGGTCAGCATCTGTTTCACCAAAGCTTCCGTGACCTTGCGCCCATCCTGCAAGACGCCGCGTGGATGACGAATCCATTGCCATACTTGGGCTCGGGAAATTTCCGCTGTCGCTGCATCCTCCATCAAATTGTGGATAGGAACGGCACCGTAGCCCCTCAGCCAAGCTTCTACATATTGCAAACCGACACTGATGTTTGTACGGACGCCTTCCTCGGTAATGACTCCTTCTGGTACAGCCAGCAAATCGCTAGCCGTTACCTGTACGTCCTCCCGTTTGTACCAGATCTGATTAGGCTCTCGCATCAATCGGTTAAAGACTTCCATCGCCACCGGTACCAAGCCAGGATGCGCTACCCAAGTACCATCGTGACCGTCATATGCTTCGCGCTCTTTGTCAGCACGTACTTTAGCGATCGCTTCCTCGTTTTTGACCGGGTCGTTTTTCACCGGGATCTGCGCAGCCATCCCCCCGATGCATGGAGCCATCCGTCTGTGGCACGTTTTTACTGCCAACGACGTGTATGCTTTCATGAAAGGAACCGTCATCGTGACCTGGGCCCGGTCTGGGGTGATCACATCAGGTTGATTCCGCAATTTTTTGATGTAGCTAAAGATATAATCCCACCGCCCACAGTTCAGGCCAGCGCTGTGCTCACGCAGCTCATACAGAATTTCGTCCATTTCAAAAGCAGCCAAAATCGTTTCGATCAGGACTGTAGCCCGAATCGTGCCGCGCGGGATATGCAGCTCATCCTGGGCAAACAAGAAGACATCATTCCACAATCGAGCTTCCAGATGACTCTCCAGCTTGGGTAGATAGAAGTAAGGAGCTGTACCATTGGCCATCAGCGCCTGGACATTGTGGTAAAAGTAGAGGCCAAAGTCGAGCAGACTCCCCGAAATCGCTCTGCCTTCCAGCCTGAAATGCTTTTCCTCCAGATGCCAACCGCGCGGACGTACGATCAAGACTGCTGTTTTCTCTTGAAGGGCATACCGTTTACCCTCGGGACTCGTATAGGAGATATTGCGGCGTACTGCGTCCTTCATGTTGATCTGACCTTGGATGGTGTTTTCCCATGTAGGGGAATTCGCATCCTCGAAGTCAGCCATGAAGATACGTGCACCTGAGTTGAGTGCATTGATGACCATTTTTCGATCGCCCGCTGGACCCGTAATTTCTACACGTCGATCCTGCAAGTCCGTTGGCAAAGGAGCCACCGTCCACTCTGCTTTGCGGATCTGTGCCGTCTCGGGCAAAAAGTCCGGCAGCTGCCCCGCATCTATTTTCAACTGCCGCTCCTGACGATCAGCGAGCAGCTGTTGGCGTCTGTCTCCAAATTTCTGTTCCAGCTTGATGATAAACTGAATGGCTTCTGGCGTAAGAACATCGCGGTACCCATCATGCATTTCTCCGGTAATGCTCAGCTCGAGCGGATACGGATTGGTTGGAATCGTAGTCAAATGAGCTCCTCCTCCATCAGAAGAAACATTATTATGGTACAGTATTGATTATTAAAATGTATTATAGTACAGACCACGCAAAAAAAATGGTTCCTACTCCTGATATCCGCTTCCACTGCAATGGCTGCAGCTTACATGACCATCGCCCAGACAATGGTGACAAGCCACCCCATGTTCATCGTGACCGACTCCTCCACACCTCGTGCAATTTTGTTCGCCGTTTCCCTCACAACGGTAGCAGTCCATTTCCCATTCCCTCCGTATCTGTATTAAAACAATATTCTTAAGATTTGTTTTTATTATATAACAGCTATTGATACAGTGCAACATGATTTTTTAAATTTTTCCTTCTGTATTAGTACACAGGATGATTTGACTAGACCAAGCGAAGGACGGACCATCGTTGTACCTATCTGTACAAAAAAACAGCCCTTGTCCCTAGGGATCAAGAGCTGTTCTGCCTGTGTTGCTACTTATTTATTTAGGGGAGACTTTTTCCACTCCACCCATATACGAACGCAATACTTCTGGGATCACGATCGATCCGTCAGCTTCCTGGTAGTTTTCCAAGATCGCGGCAACCGTACGGCCAATCGCGAGGCCCGAGCCGTTCAGGGTATGCACAAATTCAGGCTTCGACTTGGTATCGCGGCGGAATCGAATGTTCGCCCGACGCGCCTGGAAATCCTCAAAGTTCGAACACGACGAGATTTCCCGGTACGTGTTGTTGCTTGGAATCCAGACTTCGATGTCATACTTCTTCGCGGCTGTGAAGCCCAAATCACCCGTACACATGCTCAGGACCTGGTAGGGCAAGCCCAAGAGCTGCAATACCTTCTCAGCGTTGTTCACCAGCTTTTCCAACTCATCATACGAATCTTCTGGCTTGGTGAATTTGACCAGCTCAACCTTGTTAAACTGATGCTGACGAATCAACCCACGCGTATCGCGTCCAGCCGAGCCCGCTTCCGAGCGGAAACATGCGCTGTAAGCGGCGTAGTAGCGAGGGAGCTCTGCGCCATCCATGATTTCATCGCGGTGCATATTCGTCACAGGAACTTCCGCTGTCGGGATCAGGAAGTAGTCAGGACCTTCCAGCTTGAACGCATCCTCTTCAAACTTCGGCAGTTGGCCTGTTCCGGTCATGCTTGTACGGTTGACGATATACGGAGGGATTACTTCTTCATAGCCATGCTCATTTGCGTGCAAATCGAGCATGAAGTTCATCAAGGCGCGTTCCAGACGAGCGCCCATCCCTTTGTAGAACACGAATCGGCTTCCTGTGACCTTTGCTGCCGTCTCAAAATCGAGGATACCTGCCTGGCTAGCCAGATCCCAGTGTGGTTTTGCCTCGAAATCAAAGTGACGAGGCTCACCCCATTTCCTTATCACTACATTGTCGTCTTCCGATGTTCCGACCGGCGTGCTCTCGTGCGGCAGGTTCGGCAGGCTCAACAGGATTTGTTCCTGCTGTTCATCCAGCTGACGCAGCTCTTCATCCAGCACTTTGATGCGGTCGTTTACTTCTTTCATTTCTGCAATCAGATGATCGGCATTTTCTTTATTACGCTTCATCACCGCAACCTGTTCAGATACAGTATTGCGTTTGTTTTTCAAAGCATCCGCTTCTTGAATGACCTGGCGTCTTTTTTCATCCACTTCTGCAAACTGATCCAGTGCCGTAATATCCTCATTGCGATGGGCTAAACGGCGTCTTACTTCTTCCAAGTCTTGGCGCAGTACTTTTACGTCCAACATGTGAGAATCCCTCCGAATAGATTATCCATTAGAAAACTTGGCTACGCCAAGCCTTTGGCCGCAGCCTTAGCTGCCTTTATACTGGATAAGACCTTTTATAGAGTCTTATCTGGAAAACAAAAAACACCCGTCCCCTGGTAAGGGACGAGTGTTGTATACCCGCGTTGCCACCCTCGTTGACAAATGCGCACAACTCCTCGCATCGGTCCACTCTTCCGTCATAACGGGACGGTTCCGGACAAAGTTGATCCTTTGCCACTCCGAGATGGATTCCTTCGCATGCTGGTTCGGTTTGCACCCACCACCGACTCTCTAGGCCAAGCTCTTGCAAAGTACTTGTTCTCATCATCGCATTCACATAAATTCTTGCTTCTATTGTTAACTGTACTACAGGTTCTATACCTGTGTAAAGGGCAGCTATCTTGCTAGGACCCAGTATTTCCCCGTTCATCACCGTTCAGACCTTGCTGCAAAAATAAAGACCTACATCGTTTCGATGCAGGCCTTGCTTCCGTTTTGGTTTGTTTAGCTCCGGTGCTCCCTCACCATATCGAGAAAGTACCGATGCAAACGATTATCCTCTGTCAATTCGGGGTGGAATGCTGCTGCCAGGTAATGTCCCTCTCTTGCCACGACGATCTTCTCTTCGTACTTTGCAAGTACCTCTCCGTTCTCCCCAACTTCCCGAATATAAGGAGCCCGGATGAAGACGGCAGGATAATCAGCTGCTACTCCCGCTACAGGCATCGTAACTTCAAAGCTCTCCTTTTGACGACCGAAGGCATTGCGCTCTACTAGGATGTCCATCAGGCCAAGGTGAGAGTCTTCTTGTCCGTTGATCCGCTTCGCTAAAAGAATAGCTCCCGCACACGTGCCAAAGATCGGCTTTCCTGCTTTGCCAAACTCACGAACAGCTTCCATAAATCCGTATTTATGCATCAGCTTGCTGATCGTCGTGCTCTCACCGCCGGGTATGATCAGACCATCCAGCTCGTCCAGCTCTTCCACCTTTTTCACAGCAACGGCTGTTGCACCTGCCTCTTCCAGCATTCGAACATGTTCCGCTACCGCTCCTTGCAGGGCCAGTACACCGATTCTCATAGCATTCACCTTACCAGCCTCGGTCTTGCATGCGATCTGCTTCACGGATCTTGGAGATCTCAATACCTGTCATGGCACTACCCAAGCCTTTAGACACGCGGGCGATCAGCTCGTAATCATCGTAGTGAGTCGTTGCTTCGACGATGGCGCGGGCAAACTTCTCAGGATTTTCGGATTTAAAGATACCCGATCCAACAAACACGCCATCGGAGCCGAGTTGCATCATCAGAGCAGCATCGGCAGGAGTCGCTACCCCACCTGCTGCGAAGTTTACGACTGGCAGCTTGCCGTTTTTGTGCACTTGCTCGAGCAGCTCATAGGGAGCTCCCAAATTTTTCGCTTCGGCCATCAGCTCGTCGTAGGACATTGCTTGCACTTTGCGAATTTGAGCCATCATCGTACGCATATGGCGAACTGCCTCTACGATGTTTCCGGTTCCTGGCTCACCTTTGGTGCGGATCATGGATGCACCTTCACCGATACGGCGCAGTGCTTCACCCAGATCACGCGCACCACATACGAATGGTACAGTGAAATCCTTTTTATTAATATGGTACAGATCATCGGCAGGAGTCAGTACTTCGCTCTCATCGAGGTAATCAACACCCATAGACTCCAGAACACGCGCTTCCACGAAATGACCAATGCGTGCTTTTGCCATAACAGGGATGGATACTGCATTCAGCACCTCTTCTACGATGCCCAAGTCAGCCATACGTGCTACGCCGCCAGCTGCACGGATGTCAGAAGGTACGCGCTCCAGTGCCATTACAGCTACCGCCCCAGCTGCCTCCGCAATTTTGGCTTGCTCAGCGTTGATTACGTCCATGATGACGCCGCCCTTTTGCATTTCAGCCATACCTTTTTTCACGCGGGATGTTCCTACCTGTACCATTTCGTTTCCCCCTATATCACGAAGTTAGGACCACAACTGTTATGTGGTGTTATGGTTCGTTGTTAAGGTCATTGTAAACGAAAGATACAGAAAAAAACAACCCCTATTTCTGTAAACTTGAAAAATGCAAAAAAAATCCCCACCTCACAAAGAGATGGGGATCCTGTGCTTTATTTACCTGTAACACTTCCAAACAAGTTGCCGAAGAACTGGATGATGCTGCGGAAAAACAGGCGAATCCAGCTTCCCTCTTCCACTTCCTGGCTAGCCACAATGTCTACTCCAGCCTTTGCTGCATCTTCCGGCTGCAAGTAATCGCTGTCCTTGGTGCCTTCTTCCTTCAACACAAGCTTACCAATTACTTGACCTTGCTTGATCGGCGCGGTCAGCTCCTGGAAGGTAACGGTTGGCGTGAATTTCGCCTCGGAGCCAATTTTGGTCAGAACGTTCACTTCACTGCCTGCTGCTGCATTTACCATCAGCTCAACACCATTTTTCACTGGTGCTGTCTCAAAGCCTTTGATCGTAGCACCTTTGTCCATTTGCTTGGTCAGCTTGAAGTTGCTGAAGCCGTAGTCAAACAGTTTTTTCGTCTCAACAAAGCGCTTTGTCTCATTCTCGGTACCCATGACAACGGAAATCAGACGCATATTGTCACGCGTAGCTGTACCTGTAAAGCAATATCCGGCAGCTTGGGTATAACCTGTTTTCAGACCATCAGCACCTGGATAGTAGTTATTCAGATCTGGCAGCATCCAGTTGTAGTTTGCTTTTTTCAGCTCATCTGGTTTGCCTTCACGGAACGTCAAACGTGGAATTTTGGATACCTCGATCGCTTCCGGGAAATCACGGATCAGCGCGCGTGCGAGAATCGCGGAGTCACGAGCCGACATCAGGTTTTCTACTTGATCCGTTTGCACGGAGTATGGACCCAGTTCATTTGCTGGCAACCCCGTAGAGGTGACAAAAGAGGTGTTCGTCATACCGAGTTCTTTTGCCTTTTTGTTCATCATTTGCACGAAGTTTGGCTCACTGCCAGCTACTTTTTCTGCAAGCAGTACAGTCGCATCATTCGCCGATACAACTGCCATCGCCTTGTACAATTCCTTTACACTAAAAGATTCGCCGGCATTCAAATACACACCGGATGCATCCGAAATCTTTGCAACGTAAAAGGCATATTCACTTACGGGAACCTGTTCGTCCCAGCTGATCTTCTTTTGCTTAACCGCTTCCTGCACCAGGTATTCGCTCATCATTTTACTCATACTAGCAGGCGGCAATGGCACATCGGGATTGGTGGCATACAGGATTTTACCGGTCGTTGCCTCTAAGAGAATGGCAGATTTCGCTGCCAGTTGTAGATCGGCTGCAGGTGCCGCATCGGCCTTAGTCGCTGCTCCTCCCATTGCTGTAGCTAATACAGCGACAGAAAGGAACAGACCTGTTAAACGCTTTGTCCATGTCTTTCGTTTCATTAGATTCTCTCACTCTCCCATTTCTGTCGTTCTTATTTTCCTACTAAACGCACACACCAATCTAAGTTTACCATAGTTAGTAGGTAGGCTTGAAGCTTGTTTCGGACTGTAAACTTTGGCAAACGATAGAAAAACCCCCCTTTCACCTAGATGGAAAGGGAGGTTTAGGTCCTGTGAACTAAATTGTTTCCTAGGAAATTGAGTAGTTTGGAGCCTCTTTTGTGATTTGTACATCATGTGGATGGCTCTCACGCAAGCCAGCACCTGTAATCCGCACAAACTGCGAGTTTTCGATGAGATCCTCAATCGTTTTCGCTCCGCAATACCCCATACCCGCACGCAAACCGCCAATCATTTGGAACGTAACGTCGGACAACGGTCCTTTGTAAGGAACGCGACCCTCAATGCCTTCTGGAACCAATTTTTGCTCGTTTTCTTGGAAGTAACGGTCTTTACTTCCCGCTTTCATCGCACCGATGGAGCCCATCCCGCGATACACCTTAAAGCGTCGGCCTTGATAAATCTCAAATTCCCCCGGACTTTCTTCTGTACCAGCAAACAGGCTGCCGATCATAATCGCAGATGCGCCTGCGCCAATAGCTTTTGGCAAATCACCGGAGTATTTAATGCCTCCATCGGCAATAATTGGAATATTGTATTTCCGCGCTACTTGGGCACAGTCGTTGATAGCCGTAATTTGTGGGACACCGATACCGGCTACAACACGAGTTGTACAAATAGATCCTGGTCCAATCCCTACTTTCACGACAGAAGCTCCGGCTTCGATCAGTTCGCGGGTTGCCTCACCAGTTGCTACGTTTCCTGCAACGATGGTAAGTTCCGGATAAACTTTGCGGATTTCTCTTACCGTGTCAATCACACCCTTGGAATGGCCATGAGCTGTATCTACTACCAGCACGTCTACACCGGACTTGACCAATGCAGCTGCTCGCTCGAAAGTATCGCCGGAAACGCCTACTGCCGCCCCGCAAAGCAAACGCCCTTGTTTGTCTTTCGCCGCATTCGGGTACTGAATGGCCTTTTCAATATCCTTGATGGTAATGAGGCCTTTCAGGATGTTATTCTCGTCCACTAGTGGCAGCTTTTCAATTTTGTGCTTTTGCAGGATGGCTTCTGCTTGCAGCAGTGTTGTTCCTACTGGTGCGGTGACCAAATTGTCTTTTGTCATAACCTCATGAATCGGTGTCGAGAAATCATGGACGAAACGAAGATCGCGGTTCGTTAAAATCCCAATCAGATGGTTGTCCCCATCTACGATCGGCACACCGGAGATCCGGTATTTTCCCATGAGTGCATCAGCATCTTGCACCGTATGATCCTGGGACAAGGAAAATGGATTTGTGATAACACCGCTTTCCGAACGTTTTACACGATCCACTTCACTCGCTTGTTGCTCAATGGTCATGTTTTTGTGGATGATTCCGATCCCACCCTGGCGAGCCATTGCGATCGCAAGTGCAGATTCGGTCACTGTATCCATACCCGCGCTGATAAGAGGAATATTCAAGGTAACCGATTCGCTCAGTTTCGTTCTAAGGTCAACATCCCTCGGCAAAACTTCAGATTTTGCTGGAATGAGCAATACGTCGTCAAACGTCAAACCTTCTTTTACGAATTTATCTTCCCGCACAGCAGCAAGCCCCTCTCGGTGATAGTTTAAGCCAGTTTAGCAAACGGCATAATTTACTGTCAAGGAATGCATAAAATGTTCGGTTTTATAATGAATTATCCAGATAAATCAAAAAATGAGCTTGTGTAATTAGCTGTTTTTACGAAAATTATTAAAGGTGGATTCGTATGGATAATGCCTGGAAAGCCTTTCGTTTTTTAGAAACTGAACCGACTTCCCGAAAGTTTTTATCCTCTTGCTATGAAACGTTAGGGCTCGAGCATTACGACCGCCTAGCTTTTCAACAAAGTACACGATTTCTCTATTTCTGGAGGCTAGCTAGGCAATATTACCTCAATGCCGAAGCTGCTGATCTCTCTGTTCGGCCACTGCTTTTATTTTATGGATGCTCCCATCTGCTAAAGGGAATGCTGCTGACTCGTGACCCCTCCTACCCACAAAACAGCCGCGTCCTGCAGCACGGGGTAACCACACGGAAATTGAAACGATCAGCATACCAACTGACGGAAGATGAGATCCGCCCCCAAAAGGAAGGATTCTTTGCACATTTGGCTCATTTATTTGGCCTGTCTCCCTTACAGGATCGCTATTTGGTACATGAATTGTTCTCTTCTATACCCGCCATGAGCCAGTCCTGTGCTCTGCTCTCCGAAACGCCTGCCCTCTGGCAGCGTCTGCATTGGGCAGTACTGTCTGCACCGCCCTCTTCCGTTTCAGAAGGGAATGCAGCTCATAAAACAGCTGGACCTTGGGTATCGATTTCATTTCCTGAAGGATTAGAGGGAGCTTTAGCGTACTCCACGGAAACCTTTTCCCAATATATCCGCCGGTTATCGACAGCTGCTATCCCTACGCAGCAGTTTCATTGGAGAGAGGGGAAAGGAAAAGAACTGCTCATTCCCCAGTTTGCCCTCCCTGCATTGGAACAACACCCACTCTTTCGTCTTCAAGGAGCGAACTTGTATTTTTGGAACGGATCTACCGATTCCCTCCCCTTGCCAGAATGGGCAAGCCATTATCTCCTTCTGTATTTGCTTAGCATGCTCTGCCGCTACGAAACGGAGTGGTGGGGAGAGCTGACGTTGTCCTATGGCTTGGCTGAGCGATATCTCGTTGAGCATTTTCTCGAGCATCACTTTGAAACGTTTCCCACCGTTATTATGAAACAGATTCATCAAATTAACCCTCATGCCTTGCCTATGTAAATATCGTGCGCGTTGAAGGCGTACATAAACGTTAAAAACCTTCTTGCCTTTTCCAGCAGGAAGGTTTTCTTGATAAATAAAAAAACCATCCCCCATGGATGGCTGCCTCGTGCCTTCAAAACTGGATCTGCATGTTTGCTAAGAGT
>NZ_RHHU01000007.1:0-187707 GCF_003710965.1 Brevibacillus nitrificans
TGCATCTGGTTCAAAGCTGGCAAATCATTAATGATAGACTCATCAACGCTTTCGCTGTTCAGTTTTCAAAGAGCATTTTGTCCAGCGGCCTTAACCGCGGAATTTCATACTATCAAATCAAGAGAAACAAGTCAACACTTTTTTCAATTCCACTTAATTTATTCTGTCGCATTAAACTTCTTGCGGACAGAACATTAATATAACATGAATGAATCAGTAATTCAAGTGCTTTTTTCACTCTTGTACTTAGAATGATATGGTATGAGCGAGACACGCACGGGTCGCCCCGCCACCCTCTCAAGATGGTGCGTCTGCCAATTCCACCGCGACCGCATATAAAATACCGGAGTCCCCGAAAAGGACTCGGAATGTGCTCCAGCGGCACGCTTCACTTTTTGATGAATAAAAACTGGTGAGCCATGAAGGACTCGAACCTTCGACCCTCTGATTAAAAGTCAGATGCTCTACCAACTGAGCTAATGGCTCGTGCAAATATGGCTGGGGAACAGAATTCGAATCTAGGAGTAACGGAGACAAAGTCCGTTGCCTTACCGCTCGGCTGTATCCCAAAAGCCAAATATAAAATGGTGGGGAGAGACGGATTCGAACCGCCGAACCCAGAGGGAGCAGATTTACAGTCTGCCGCGTTTAGCCACTTCGCTATCTCCCCAAAGAAAACATGGTGCCGGCGATAGGACTTGAACCCACAACCCCCTGATTACAAGTCAGGTGCTCTACCAATTGAGCTACACCGGCACATTTATTATGGTGGCTCGGGACGGAATCGAACCGCCGACACGAGGATTTTCAGTCCTCTGCTCTACCGACTGAGCTACCGAGCCTCATTTGTTTCTGCTGCCATTCTACAAAAAATGGCGGAGCTGACGGGACTCGAACCCGCGACCTCCGGTGTGACAGACCGGCGTGAACTCCAACTTCACCACAGCTCCATTTTGATTACACCCAACGGGCACTTTGATCCTCCTTGAGCAGGTTGTACAAGGAGAAAATTTGGTTGCGGGAGCAGGATTTGAACCTGCGACCTTCGGGTTATGAGCCCGACGAGCTACCGAGCTGCTCCATCCCGCGACGATATGATAGTGGTGGAGGCTGACGGGATCGCTTCCTTCTTGAGTTAACCCCACCTACACAATTTTCCTTTTCCTGATCAGAGAATAAACTCTTCTCGGCTGAGCTTTTGGCTCAATTCTGCGTCAAGAATTAGAATACTAGCAGGTATAGAGGGAAAAAGCAATGGTAGTATTAGGAACTAATAGAAAGCCAGAGGCAATCCAGGGCACGATCAACAACTCCTAGACTGCCTCTGGTTCATTGACCTAACGCCTCCGGTTAGCTTCAATAAACAAGCGTATCCCCTTTATTAGATCGTCTCCGATTCAAGTTACTATATGACTTACCTTGATGATCTCGTTGTGTCAAGGCGGAGCTTTCCTACTTTTGCCCAAACAAAGCTCTGCCCATCACAGCATGGGTAACCCCGATACGCTCCAACTCCTCCAGTCGATCAGTAGTGACTCCCCCATCTACCCACCGTTCAATGGAGGGAGCTGCCATTCCGACTTGCTTCGCTTTTTCTATCATGGCAGGGATAAATTGCTGTCCCTGTCCATCCGGTTCTGCTGTCATGATCAGGACGGCATCGGCGCGGCTCAACACATAGTGAAAAGGCGCAGTCGTTGTCTTGGGGTTAAATGCCAGCCCTGCCTTCACTCCTCTACGCTGCACGGCGTCAACAAACGAGCTGGGGTAATCGAGTGCTTCGACATGAACGAAAATCACGCTTGGTTGGCAGGCGCAGATTTCCTCCAGATAGTTGAATGGATTGGACACCATCAAGTGAAACGAAAACGGGAGGTCGGTCACGTCGCGCAGGCTTTTCACGGTTTTCATGCCAAATGTGATGTTGGGAATAAAGTGACCGTCCTCGATGTCAACATGCAGGTCTGTGTACAGAGTCGTGTCCAGTCGTTTGACTTCCTCCTCCAGACGCAACGGATTTGCGGACGCAATCGAAGGGGAAATGATCATGGTACCTCGGCCTCCGACTGCCAGTGAGTGCGAAAAGCTTTGACTTTCTCCATGAATGCTTGAACGCGATTCCGATCGACGTGATTCTCAAATTTGCCATCGACCTTGAAGGTGGTCCCGACAACAGCCCCATCTGCAATCGCGAGCTGTTGCTCCACATTCTCTAGCCGCATCCCCGTATTGGCCAGTACGACTGTGTGCGGTACGACGGCCTTTACCCTTTGCAGCAGCTGTGCATCCGTCTCGGTTCCCGCTGTCAGCCCCGAGACACAAAGCGCGTCTGGACGATTGTTAAAAACTGTGGATTTGGCGATGCTTTCGATATCACGATCAGCCATGTACTTGGCAGCCTCCGGAACGATATTAAACAGCAGCTTCACCTGTTCCGCTCCGATCCGATGCTGATGCCGAGTAGTCTCTCCTACATTCGTATCCCATGTGCCAAAGTCGCTCGCGTAGACGCCCGTAAAGATTTCACGGACGAACCCGGCTCCGGTGGCAGCAGCCAAATCTAGTGATTTTTTCGCATCCCATAGGACGTTCACCCCAAACGGTACGGTAATCTCTTTTTTTAGTTCTCCGATGATCCGTGCCATCGCGGCGACCGTCTCCGTTTTTACATCCGTCAGATACGGCAGGCTGAATTCATTGGAAAACATGACGGCATCGACGCCACCCTCCTGTAGGGCTAATAAGTCCTTGCGGGTCATCTCGACGACGTACTCCATTCCTTTTCCTTTGTCGTAGTACGGGTCTCCCGGTAGCGGCAGGATGTGGCACATTGCGATAATCGCCTTTTCCGTCCCCAACACGTCTTTTAGCCAAGTCATTGCACGACTCCTCTCCCTCCAACCTGTTGATGCTTTTTTATTTGGGCAACACGAGCTTTTTGCTGAATGCCAGCAAAGCCCCCACCAGGACAACGACAATCGCTACCCCAAGCGCTTGAAGCGACATCAGCTTGCTGATCACAAACGCCACCCAGTTGCCCGCGGACAGAGCAGTAATTTGCGTCGCGCCTTCGGGGAACGTAAAGCCCGTATTTTTTGCCGTATCCGTGATGATGGGGGCAAAATAGCTGGCGAACAGGAGCACAATTGCCATCATAATCGTGCCGCTGATCAGCGTGCGGACAAAATCTCCACGATGAATGGGTGTAGCCATGGAAATAAAGAAGGCTGTCGCTGCCAAATCGCCCAGAGGAAGCGTGGAATTAAGAGGAAGAATCATGGCCAATACAAGAGTAATGGGTATGAGCAAAATGCCCACCGTAATGGTCGTCGGGTGTCCAAGCGTCACAGCGGAATCAAGCCCGATGTAAAACTCCGAGCCTTTGAAACGTTTTTCCATAAACGAGCGAGCCCCCTCCGATATCGGGACCAATCCTTCCATAATGACCTTTACCATCCGCGGCAATAACAGCATCAGGGAGCCCATCGCGATACCCAGCTCCAGAACCTTTTTCAGATCGTAGCCGACAAAGATGCCAATCAGGATCCCTAAAACCAACCCGATCATCATCGGCTCGCCCATCACTCCGAGCTTGGCTTGGATGGACGAGGTATCCGTCTTGCGATTTTGCAGTCCAGGAATCTTGTCATACAGCTTTTCCAACAGCATGTAAACAGGGACAGAAGAGATCGCATAGCCTTGCGCGACGGAGATTCCAGGGATGCCGATTTCCTTTTGGACGCGCTCTGCGGATAGGTCCGCCATCTTCAGTGCGACGATACAATGGGCTGCCGCTGCCAACAAGCCATAGACCATGCTGCTAGTAACGGTCATGACGACTGCGCCCGTAAAAGCAAAATGCCAGTAGTTCCAGATGTCGATATTGACCGTACGCGTCTGTTTGGAGATCAGCATCAGGACGTTGACAAGAAGGGTAAAGGGAATAATCACGGCCCCCACCTTGGTAGCAAAGGCGACGCCTGCCGCTGCCGCCCATCCAGCGTCGATCACGGTTAATTGCAGATGAAATTTCTCGACGAAAATAGTAGTAATGGGGCCAATATACGTCCAAATAATGCCGAGCACGAGGTTCAAGCCCACGAATCCGATCCCTACCGTGACACCTGCACGGATCGCCCGCAAAAAACTGAGTCGAAAGCAGAGACCGACAATCGCGATGATGATCGGAATCATCACCATGGAGCCAAGATCGCTAAGATAAGTAAAAACTTGCAGGATGGCTTCCATTCTTCTTCCCCCTTTTCGTCAGCGCGTTTATTTGAGATGCCCCAAAATCTCCTGTTCCGTCTGCTCACGCCCAATGCCGGTCAAAAAAGAGATCGCCGTCACGATTGGCTTGTCGTACCTGTTTTCCAGTTTCATGGAGGTAATGATCAGATCTGCCCTTGCCGCGTGTCCGGCAATATCCGCCACCGTGCACTGAATGATGTCCGCAGCAATCCCGTTTTCACTCAACAAATGTTTCACTCTGTCGCAAATCAACGTAGATGTCGCAATGCCTGCCCCACAGGCGATAATCACTGTTTTCATCTGCTTCACCCTCCAAAATGAACTCGCAACGCTACTCGTGCCCTTTATTTGGGTTCTTCTTTTCCTCCCTTCTGGACTTTTCCAGCAATGTGAACGTAAATTCCCTTCTCCTGCAGCGCTTTGAGTACGCCCTTTTGCTCAATATGTCTGTCAGTGATAATGGCATCCAACACGTCCAAATTGGCAATGTGAGAAAACGCAACCTGTTCAAATTTGCTGCTGTCGGCCAATAAGATCACCTCTTTGGCTATGGCTATCATCCCTTTCTTGATGTTGAGTTCATCGATATTGGAGTTCGTAATTCCCTTTTGAATGTCGACAGCGTCTGCTCCCAAAAACACTTTATCCACGTTCAAATTTTGCAGAAGCATCTCTGTAAACGGACCGACGAGGCTGTATACACCTCTGCGCCTTTGGCCTCCCAGCACGACCAGATCAATGGCCTCGTTTTCACACAGGCACATCGCGCTCTTGATGTCATTGGTGATGACCGTAATGTTTTTCGCCTTGACCAGTTGCTTTGCCAGCATCAGCGCCGTCGAACCACTGTCGAGCAGAATCGTCTCCCCCGGATGGATAAAGGTGAGTGCCAGCTGCGCGATCATTTCCTTGTTTTCCGCTGCTTGCCTTTCTTTTTCGGAGTGCCGGGGCTCAAAATTCGTTCCTTTGTGCAGACTGGCCGCTCCGCCATAGGTGCGAATGATCAGTTGCTGTTCTTCCAGCTTCAGCAGATCGCGTAGCACGGTTGGTTTCGATACATCCAACAACTCCGTCAACTCAGCAATGGAAGCAAATCCTTTTTGATTCACGTACTGTGTAATCTTTTCGTAGCGTTCCGCTTGCAGGATGGCAAACTCCTCCTCTGAAACCAGCCAGTCATGAAAGGAAAGGTTGATGATTTACTCTGACTCATTTTTATTAACTTTGATTCGATTTGATACTTGCTGATTTGCAAAAAAAATACCCTTTCGAGATTCTAGTGTCTCGTAAGGGCAAGATTTACGAATGAAGGAGTGACTTTCCCATGCGGATATTGATTATCTTATTGAGCTTGTTTTTCTTTTCGTTTTTTACATTCTGGGCTATAAGAATGCCCAACTGTTTCAAAATATCCTCGTGACCAGCCAAGATTATTGACAACTACTGGTGGAATTAATAAGCGTTTCGGTTCAATTACCATGAATCACCTAACCCGTATTTCATTCTATTGGGAGTGATTTCATGGTACTGGTGATGAGTTTACTTACAGCTTGGGGTCTCGTTGTTTCTTCTACGTCTCTCTACATCAGATGGCTCTACGTTTTAGCTACCCTAGCTGTATTGATTTTCTTAGGTTATTATTGGCTCCAAGACATTCAAAACCACCATATAAGGCACTGAAATACCGTTTTGTTAAGCTACCTAATGATAGATTAGCGCTCCCAGCCCAACAGCAGCTCCCCCCAAGCCCGATAAAACCCATCTAAGAATGACCACTTCGTTTACGCCTCTAGCGTACAATTTAGTTGCCCTCGATTACTGTTTTTTACTGCCTTCTTCGATGTGATAAACTGCTATCAAATAAAGGAGGATTCTATGAATGGAGCAATGAAAAAACGATACTCCCAGGATTTAAAGCATATCCGGATGCTTATGAACGATTGGGATCCCATGGGTTTCATTGAAATGGGAGCACCGGAAGATGAATATGACTCGTATTCTATTAAGGTTGTCAGCTTACTCCATTCTTCAACTGGAAACTCGGAGTTGAAAGGATACCTAGAAGATTATTTGTCGGGTCTCTTCGTTAATCCCTCAAGTATTCCTGTCGACAAATTCATTAACAAGGTGTTAGTTTGGTTCAAAGACAGGTAATTTTCCTCAATAGCTATTGTGATTAATTAAAGTGAAACTTGTGGATGAGGTGAATCTCTTTGTTCAACCAAATGGAGCAAATAGTAATCTTACTTGAAGAACTGAATCAGAAATGCAATTCTGAGGTTATTCAGGCTACAGAGTTTTTAGAATTAAAGAATGACCTTATTGACTATTCTCAAGTTCTCAGTGATTTGACTAGAATTCTCAGCTCATATAAGTCTTTACCTACTGACAATGTAGATGAGGTTGTAGCGTTGTTAATCCAACTCCATCTAAAGCTCTCAGATACTGTTTGGCATATTGATCAGGTACATTCCCTCGTAAAAAGAATGGCTGGAAATTATCGTGAGACTGTTACTGACAGTCAGTAACTTTTCACTGTACCATCCTGTTAAATACTGAACTTGAAAGCTTTCAAATGTCATCGTTACTGGTTCGTCATCAAAACACCAAAGCAATAATTTCATTGCTTCCTCCATTTCCTCACGCTTCAATCCGTTAATCTAGCAGAACATATGTTGACTCCCAATCTCCCAACATCCTAAATTCCCGTATCACCCTGCCCCCTATCAAAAAAAGAGCGCAGGGCTCTGATCCCTCGCTCTTTCTCCTTCTCTTCTACTTTTCCCCGGAAATGACCGCAGACATCTGCGTCAGTTCCGCGATGGTCTGCTCGTTGACGTCGAGTCCCAGGCCCGGTCGCTCTGTCAGCCTGATCGTTTTCTTCTCATACGGGAACTCTGCTACATCCCGCGCGAACATCATGGGCCCAACCAGCTCATTCGAAATAATCGTCTTTTTCGCCGCAGACAGATGAGCACCTGCCGCGCTGGCGACGGCGGATTCGACCATCGATCCGACCTGACATTCCATGCCGACCATTTCGGCCTGGGCAACCAGCTTCAGTGCGGGATAGATGCCCCCGCATTTCATCAGTTTGATGTTCAGCTTGTCA
This sequence comes from Brevibacillus nitrificans, assembly GCF_003710965.1. Lineage (NCBI taxonomy): Bacteria > Bacillati > Bacillota > Bacilli > Caryophanales > Paenibacillaceae > Brevibacillus > Brevibacillus nitrificans. Next base: position 7,364 of record NZ_RHHU01000007.1, read on the forward strand.
GCAGCCTGCTTGACGATCGTTTCCCGCATTTCGCGGTCTCCGTGCACACCTTCATCAATCATCACCGGGATGTGAATCTGGCGGCGAATCTCAGCCAGCGCTGTTATGTCGTCCGCGACCACCGGCTGTTCGATCCAATCGATATGGCAGTCCTTTACCTGCTCCAGTACCCACATGCTCAGCGCCTTGTTTCTCCACCCCTGATTGGCGTCGACCCGCAGCTGTACTTTGTCCCCAATCGCTTTTCGCACCGCCTTGATTCTTTCCACGTCAACGGCTGGATTTGTTCCAACCTTGATCTTGATCGTGGTGTATCCGTCTTGGAGTGCCTCGGCTGCCTGCTGTGCCATGACCTGCGGCTCCATAATGCTGACGACAAACGGCACAGGCATGACTTCGTGATAGCGCCCTCCGATGAGGTTGTAGACAGGCTGGCCTGTCGCTTTGCCCATGATGTCATAGCAGGCTAGATCGATCGCTGCTTTGGCGGAGGGAGAACCGTAAATCGTCTCCGCCATTTTCTCGTGAAGATGCTCGATTGCAAACGGGTCTTCCCCGATCACGAGCGGTGCCAGATGATGAACAAGTGTGCTGTACGTGCTCTCCCAGGTCTCTCCCGTCACATGCTGGTCGGGAGTCGCTTCTCCGTACCCCGTGATTCCTGCATCTGTCTCCACCTTGACCAGCAGTGTGGGCATGTCGTAGTACGTTTCGTAAGCCACGATAAACGGCCGAATCAGGGGAAGCTTGATGCCTGAGACGGTAATCGATGTAATTTTCACTGTGGATCCGCCTTTCTATTTACAAGGACTCACTGATAGCCAATCAAGTGCGCAATCGTCACGAAAACGGCACCCAGGATATAGTGGCAGATGATCAACGGCAGCAGCCACTTGGCCCATTTCACCCATGAGACGCCCGCCAATGCGAGACCTGCCATGAAATAGCCGGAAGTCGGCGTGAAAATGTTGGAGATACCGTCTCCTAACTGAAAAGCAAGTACAGCTGTTTGGCGCGTCACACCAACCAGGTCGCCAAGCGGAGCCATGATTGGCATCGTGACTGCAGCCTGTCCACTGCCAGACGGGATAATATAGCTGATCAGACATTGCACGAAGTACATCCCGATCGCAGTCAGACTGGTCGGCAGGGAGCCTACCGCATTTGCCAGCCCGTACAGTATGGTATCCATGATCTTGCCATCCTGCAAAACAACGAGAATCCCACGAGCAACCCCGACGACCAATGCTCCCATCACCAGCGTACGGCAGCCTTCGATGAACGCCTCGGCAATATCGTTTAACGACAGCTTGGAAACAATCCCCATCAGGACACCCATCAAAAGGAACAAGCCAGCGATTTCTGTCAGGTACCAGCCGAGCTTTGAAACCCCAATTGCCAGTACGACCAGCGTAGCCAAAAGGATCGTCAAAACCAGCTTCTGTCTCCCGGTCAAGCCGACAAACTGCTCGGTAGGAGACTGCTTTTCCTTCCGTGTCAGATCGCTGTCGTAAGTAATGCTGCTCTGCGGATCCTTTTTCACTTTATCTGCATAACGCATCACAAACCAGATGCTGACCCCGACAAACACCACCCACATAATCAAGCGCAGACCCATTCCCGAAAATACCGGGATCTGTGCAATTCCTTGGGCGACCCCGACGGTAAATGGATTCATAAAGGCAGAGGCGAATCCTGCGGAAGTACCGAGCAGAACGACAGCAGCCCCTGTCATTGAGTCAAAGCCAAGCCGCAGCATGAGCGGTACGAGAATCGTGATGTACGGAATCGTTTCCTCCGCCAGACCCAGCATCGCTCCACCCAGCGCAAAGAACACCATGAGCACCGGAATGATGAGCTTTTCCCTGCCCGCCATCCTTTTCGAGATACTCCCCACTGCGCCTTCAATGACATTCGTCGAGCGCAAAATACCGAACGAGCCACCTACAATAAAAATGTAAAAGATAATGTCCGCTGCCCCGGTCATCCCCGTATAGACCGCTTGAAAGACATCCATGAAGCCTGCTCGATCTGCTTCGACTGGATGATAGCTGCCATCCACGGCGATCATGCGGCCATTGGCATCCTCTGCCCGATCATACTCACCAGGCGTTACCACGTAAGTAGCGATTGCTGCTAGTAAAATAACGGAAAACAAAATAACAAAAACGTGAGGTACTCTTGAAGCCATGTCGGAATCCCCCCTTATTTTTCATCCATTACCGACAAACGTCGTTATCTCGTCGCTAATTATTAAAAAATATAACGAAAAATAAACACGGCAGTCAAGAGAATTTTCTAAAAATTGATTCGATAAACGGCTCTTGGTCTTCCCTGACGATAAGGCTGCTCCTCGCCAACAGGTACGACAAACTGATGATTCACCATTTTTTTCAAAACACGCTCCGCACTTCTCCTGCTCAGCTGCAGGTACTCCGCGAGATCTGTTGCGGTAAAGCTGTTTTCTCGGCGCAATTTAATGAACGCAGATAGCTTGCTGACCGTCGCCACACTAATCCCTGTTTGCTCGGCCACGTGCAGCAAATCCCGATTTTCGCTCTTCAAATGAAAGGTCTTGCTGTTTGCACTCAAGGGACCGATGATCTCTTTTTCGTGAGTGACCAGAAACGCGCTGCTGTTTCTCTCTTGCTTTCGAGCATGAAACAACCCGATCCGTGCATGAGCTTCCGCCTCTTTTGCCGTCATGCCAAAGCCAAACCCCATACTGATGCTCACGCCAAATAAATCCTCCATGTTTCCCATCGCAGGCATTTGCGTGAAGTTGCGTGTCATCTGTTCAATGCTTCCTCGGGTCCCATAGATGATAAATTGGTCCAAGCCGAGCTGCTGGATCGAGGCATCCGTCTCTTTTCCTAAATCAAGCAGCATCTGCTGCAGCATAATTCCTGCGTCCGGCTGAGTGCCGCCTCCCTCCTCCAGCTGGTTGATCGCCGCAAGTCCGACTGCGATTTGGGCATTCTCGCTGATCATCAGCTGTCCGAAGTGAGCTGCCCTCGCCACCGTTTCGCGAATGCTCTTTTCCGGTACGATCATATTGATACACGGGATGTCTAGCAGCCGCAGCCGTTCATAGACATAATCGACACTGGTCAGAATCAGATTGCTCCTGCCGCTCTCGAAGTTTTCACGATGGAAACGGATCATATCCTCGGGATCAAAAGGCGTGCCCTCCCCATCGACGATCTGGCTGTAATCTTTCACGTGCCAGCCGCTGTTATCCAGCTGCCATTCTGCAACCGCTTGCTCCAAATACATCTGTTTCGGAGTATCCACGGATAAAAAGCGCAAACCTTCCTCGCGGTTCAGCAAGATATGGCCGAGGTTCAAGGTGAGCGTATACTCATCTGAAGGAATATAGACAGAAGGCAGCTGTGGCTTTCGGGTAGAACGTCTTGTCCCATAATAATAGGGAAGCGGCCCTGCAAACAGCAGCACGTCGCAGTCTTGAATTTGCTGCACCAGCGTCTCGCACTCCATTGGATTCCGATATATGTATGTCGTGAATTTAATGTCGTTGAAATGTTCCGCGTGCGCCGTAATGCGCGGGGCAAAGTCCTCAGGTGTAATTACGGCTACTCGTATCAACATGAATGCCTACCGCCTTCCATCCAGCTTGCGTCTGTCACTGCAGCAAATATTTTTTAATTATAACAGAAAATTAAAACCATTCACATATCTTCTATTGGCAGTAAGACAGTTACGGTAGTCCCTTTCCCTACTTCACTTTCGAATTGCATGACACCCTTGTGATGCTGAATGATTTTTTGGGTAATCATCATGCCCAGTCCCGTGCCCTGCTCTTTCGTGGTGTAAAAGGGATCCCCGATCTTATCCAGCTCTTCTTTCGGAATCCCGCAGCCTTCATCGGTAAAGGAAAGAGCGAGATGCTGGGCGCGTCTTTGCGAAGCGATTTTCATTTTTCCGCCGTCCTTCATCGACTCAATCCCGTTTTTCATGATGTTGACAAAGACCTGCTTCAACTGATTCTCATCACAAAAAATAGGAGGCAGCTCGCTTTCCAAAGTCAGCTCGATCTCCACGGCACTCATATTGGCCTGCGATTCCAGCAGCAGAGCCACATCGTTTACGATTTGGTTGACGCATCTTTGCTCGAATCGCTCTGGCTTGGGCTTGGCTAATACCAGCAGCTCTCCCGAGATCAGCTCGATTCGCTCCAGCTCGCCCTTCATAATGTCAAAGTAGCTTTGGTCCGCTGTCGGGAACTGATGCTGGAGAAGCTGGGTAAAGCCTTTCAAAGAGGTCAGTGGATTGCGCACCTCATGAGCGACTGCTGCTGCCAGCTGCCCTACTGCTGCCAGCTTTTCCGACTGCCGCAGGATTTCATCCGTCTGCTTTTGCCCAGAGGTATCGCGCCAGATCGTGAAATAGCCTGTCACCTCTCGATTCACGATGATGGGAATATGGTGTGTCGCCACTTCAATCACGTGTCCCTCTTTATGCACCAGCTTTGAGGATAAAGTAAACGGAGCGCCTTCTTTGACAAACGAGTCCCAAATCCCTCCTGCCTGCGCCGCTTCGTCTTCCCCAAGCAAATCGCTATACGAGAGCTGCAGCAGCTCTTCTTTTCGATAGCCTGTCATCCGTTCAAAGACAGGATTGACCTCGATGTACGCACCAGTCAAATCAATCGCCGTTACTCCATCCGCGTTGTACGTCATCAGCGACTGATACCGTTGCTGGCTTTCGATCAGCAATTGCTCTGTCCGCTTCTGCTCCGTTATATCCTGAATGATCCCAAACATTTTCGTCGAATCGGCTCTATCTGAATGAACCTCACGTTGGGACAGTACGATGCGTTCTTCTCCATCTGGACGCAAAATCCGATATTCCACGCGCAGGGGATGACCATGACGCGCACGGTTGATTTGCTGCTCAACCCATTTTTGATCATCCGGGTGAATATGTGCCATAATCAGGTCCAGGGAGACGGGCTCCTGTCGCGGCTCAAACCCGAAGATCCGAAAGGTCTCCTCTGACCAATAGGACACCCGCTTCTCAAATACCATTTCCCAGTGTCCCACGCGAGCGATCCGCTGCGAATGCGCGAGTGCCTTTTCGCTCATCTGCAAAGCATTTTCCATTTCTTTTTGCTGCGTGATATCCTGGGCAATTCCGTACACGCCAACGATCGATCCCTCGACCATGATCGGCATGTTCGTAAACTTCATCCGGATCATTTCACCCGTTTTTGTCCGAATCCTCGCTTCGAATCGCTGCGAGGCTCCTTTCGCTGCCGCGTCAAAGCATTGTTTCGTTTGCGGCAAATCTTGTGGATGAATGTGCATTTGAAAATGCTGGTTCACAAGCTCCGTCCGGGAATATCCGGTCAAGCTTTCTGCAGCTGGATTTACGTTTATGTAATAGCCAGATAGATTCATGGCGTAAATGGCATCGGGATGCTGTTCAAAGAGCGAATGAAAATACTGCTTTTCCTGCTGCACATTTTGTACAAAAGCGGCGACTTCCCGAAACAATACATAGATCCCTTCCTCGGACGGAAAGGCTTTTACTTCAAACCACGCATGCAATCGTTGCGAATATTCAATAAAAACAGCTTCCACCTGACTCTCGGATACTTGACGGAGCTGCGCGAAAAATTCCGGCTCATTGAAGCGCCAATGCTCATAGACGTTCGTCCCGAGCAGTACGTCGCGTTCGCTAGTTAGCAGGAGACTTCCTTTCGTATTCACGTGAAGGACATTCCAATGGCGGTCAAAAGAAATAAATCCATCACTGATATTTTCTAGAAATTGCTGCTTATATCGTTCCCACACTCCTGGCAGTGCCAATTTTCTCCCCCCACTAACGATGCTTCTATCTGTCTTTTTCCTGTTCATTTTTATCCATCATTATGGACTTCTGTAAAATGCTGAAAAATCCTCTTTTCAGACCGTTTTACGACCTTTTCCAACCACGTCCAAAAAGAGCTGCCATTCATTTGAAATGCAGCTCAGGTATTGCTATCGGAAAAACCTTATTTGCGAATGTTCTTTTTCGTGGCCAGCCCGGTGTAATACTCCGTCTCTTGATTGACATCCTGGATAAAATCAGCACTTTTCGCATAGGCGGCTTCCACCTGGATCTCCGACAGCTTCTTCACGAACGCTGGATCCTTCTCCATCTTGGCGATCGATTCCTGCCATTTTTCCACGACGTAATCAGGCGTTCCTTTGGCAAACGATACTCCCGTCCACCAGAAAACGGTCAGTCCTTTGATCCCCAGCTCCTCTGCCGTAGGAACATCTGGCAAAAAGGGACTTCTTTCCGTGCCGGATACCGCGAGAATTTTCACCTTGCCAGCCTGCACCATTGGCATGATCTCTCCTACCGTATGCACGGCCAAAACCGCATGTCCTCCTGCCACTTTTGGTACGGAATCCGAGGCACCCTTGGTCACAATCATCCTCGACTTGGAAAAATCAGCGCCGATGGTGTCCATCCATTCCGCTACGCCAAAGGCTGAAAATCCTGCTGGCCCAACCGATGTCCAGGTCAGTTGCTCAGGGTTTTCTTTGACCCACTGGGAAAACTCGGTGAAATCCTTCCAGGGAGCGTCCGCCTTGACTGCAAAAGCCAGCGTTCCTTTCCCAATCCGTGCTGCATAAATCTGATCCTCATTTTTCACTGGGGAATTAACCATCCCAGCCGTCAGCATCGTCGTATTCGAGACGTTGACCGCCAGCGCTGTGTAGCCATCCGGCTTTGCCTGCTTCAAAGCATACTCGGCTCCGACAGCTCCCCCGCCACCTGCTTTGTTCACGACAACGATGGGCTGCCCCCACTCTTTGCTCAAATAGTCTGCTGTTGCCCTCGCGACCAGATCGACGCCGCCGCCTGCGGAATAAGGCACGATATACTCAATTTGTTTGGTCGGATAGGAAGGTGCTGCAGGTGCCGGCTTCGGCGCACTTTGTTCAGCCAAGGGAGCTTCCTTCGCCCCACATGCACTGATCGATACCGCCATCAAAAAAGACATCATCACCGTTGCCCATTGCTTATATGCTTTCAACCCTGACCCCTCCTGTACTTGACTAGCTTGCGACATCGCTCCCACGCGCCTGCTCTTCCCTTACCCGTTTGTTGGTCCTTCTGTTCAGCAGGATGGAAATCACCAGCAGCGCGGCGGCCGCAATCAAAATCACCAATGAAATCGGTCGACTCCAAACAATCGCTATGTTGCCTGCTCCCATCGCCATCGTCTGAATGAAGGACTCCTCCAGAAGCGGTCCCAAAATAAAGCACAGGACGAGTGGGACGACAGGCCATTTGTATTTATGAAACAAGTATCCAAGTACCCCAAACAAAAAAGCGGTGCCGACGTCAAACAGGCTGTTTCGCACGCTGTATGCCCCAATCGTGCAGAACATCAGGATGATCGGTGCCATAATGCCATAGGGCACTCGTGTCAGCTTTACCCACACCCATACCATGGGCAAATTCAGGATCAGGAGCATGGTGTTGCCTACGAACATGGAGGCGATGACCGTCCAGACAAACGGAGCATGCTGCTCGAACAGCACAGGTCCCGGTGTGAGACCATAAATCATCAAGCCCGCAAGCAGGATCGCCAGTGGAGGTGAAGAGGGGATTCCCAGCGAGAACAGGGGAATAAAGCCCGCGCTGCTCGTTGCGTTATTGGCAGCCTCCGGAGCAGCAACTCCTTCAATCGCACCGTTGCCAAAACGCTCCGGATGCTTGGATACTTTTTTCTCCAGATCGTAGGCGAGAAAGGCGGTAATCGCCGCAGAGCAGCCTGGAAGCAGCCCGAGAAAGAAACCGACCAGCCCTCCCCGAAGCATCGGCGCCGCGCTTTTCTTCAGCTCTTCTTTGCCTGGATAGACGCTTCCCGTTTTGGCAATCGTTGCTCCCGAGCGTCTTTCCTCGATTCCTCTCAATACTTCCATCACAGCAAACAGCCCAATAATGATGCTGATCATGTCAAAGCCGCCCATCAGCTGTGAGACGCCATAATCAAATCGGGGCATACCGGAAGAGGGTCCCAAACCGACCAGCGAGAGCGCGTAGCCGAATGCCCCCATTAAAAATGACTTGATTAAAGAACCTCCTGACAAGCTGACCATCAGTGTGAGGGCGAGCAGCATGAGCGCAAAATACTCGGGTGGCCCAAACTTTAAAGCCTGATCTGCCAAAATCGGCGCAAAAAAGACCAGACCGATCACACCCAGCACCCCAGCGCCGAATGAGGCGATCGCCGATATCCCCAACGCCGGGCCACCTTTCCCTTTCTTTGCCAGCGGATATCCGTCCAAGCATGTCGGCACGGATGACAGCTCTCCCGGAATATTGAGCAAAATAGCTGTCGTCGATCCTCCGTACATCGCTCCGTAGTAAATACCCGCCAGCATAATGATGCCTTGTGTCGGCTCAAGTACCCCGGTCAAGGGAAGGAGAATCGCGATAGCTGAAGTGGGGCCGAGGCCGGGCAGCACTCCTACAAAGGTTCCTACCAAGGCCCCCACCGCAGCCATGAGCAGATTCTCCAGCGACAGCGCTGAAGAGAACCCATCCATCAAAAGCTGAATGGTATCCACGGTTCTCCCCTCCTTTCAATCAAAAAAAGATCCACGCGAAAAAGTAATTTGCAGCCAATAGATAAACACCACATACAAGCATCCGGTGAGCAGAATGGAAAAGAAGAGAGAAGTCAGCCATCGATAGAAACCGATCAGGCGAAACAAAACAAAGGAAGCCAGCATTGTTGCCAGTACGTAGCCAAACCAATCCAGCAGCCAAACGTAGAGAAAAAGGGTGACAAAGCAAAGGATCAACCGCGATGTTTCCCTGTTCCCCGCCAGTGACTCGGGGTCATGGGCTGCGGCTTCTTCCTCTCCCGTCTTGGCCCGAAACGATTGGAACAGCAGGGCTGCGCCAAGCACGACAAACACGATCGCCAATAGAAACGGCAACGTATGATCTCCGACGTACACGGAATCTGCATAGCTCTCCAGCCGATAAGCCTCCCTGCTCACGATGAAACCGAAAGCTATGCACAGGAGCGACGCGATCAGGTCAGGCAGGTTTCTCGGGCGTATCACCTCATCACCTCTTTTTCCGTAAGACTTGGCTACGCCAAGCCTATTGACGGAGCATTAGTACCCAAAGGGCATAAGTCTCGCTTTCTCACTTCGTTCGATATATTCATTCCTATCTGTACAAAAAGCTATCAACAGCCTATGCACAAATGCCCATTGTGTGCGTAGGCCATGCACGGACAGAAAAAACCGCCCGGGGTGCACTACCCGGACGGTCACTTCGACGATCGGCTATTTATCAGCTAACATGTAGTCCATTCCATGTAACACGAGGACACACAGTCCAAACAGAAAGGCCAATCTGGGGAGCCCCGCTGCATATAGGGCGGCTGCGGCTGCCCAGCGCCCAATTGACCCATGTAGAGGAATGAAATTGAAATCCCCAATACCCATACGCGATGATTGCAGCTACCTCTGACAGAAACACGAGAAGAAGGAAGAAAGCATGGATCATGCCCGTCACGCAAGCCCCACTCCTCTCACGCGTCGATTCCACCGTCATTCCAAAAAAAGGCCTGAACGAATAGAGGACTTAGGAGTGATGCCTCCTTATTATTTCAAGTAATACTCCAATTTGATCTCGTCGTACTGAGGAATCCTTATGCGAAGATACCGCATAGGTTCGCTGTTTAAGGGTACGGTGCAGTCAAATCCTACCTTCGAACCCACTCCTTCGTTCGTAGAAGGGTCCAATTTAGATCCCTGTGCTCCATGAATGACGACCAAGTCTCGTTCCGCCTGAAAACGGGTGGCGATGGCCCATTCGACTTCTTCCATGTCATAGATATCCACGTCTTCATCGACGACAACCACATGCTTAATATCGAAACTGTTTGCAAGCGCGGCCAAGATCGCGTTTTTCGCCTCCCCCTCGTTTCGTTTGCTGATCGAGACGATCGCATGGTAACGGCAGGTCCCCCCAGAACTCATGTGGACAGCCTTCACACTCGGAACCGTTTGCCGGACGGTTTGGAACAGACTGGCCTCGCGCGGAATCCCGCCCAGCAGCAAATGCTCATAAGCAGCCGGCACAATCGTGTAAAATATCGGATTGTTGCGGTGGGTAACCGCCGTGATTTCCACTACCTCCTTGTCGCTCTTCGGGCCGTAGTATTTGGGAAATTCACCGAACGGCCCTTCCGGCTCCCGGACATGAGGTAGTATCCTGCCTTCCAGTACAATCTCCGCAAAAGCAGGAACATCGATGTCGACCGTTTCACACCTCACTACTTCCAGCGGTTCATTGCGCAGGGCACCGGCTATCTCCAGTTCATCCACACCGAACGGTGTACTCGCTTGCGACGCCAGCAGCGTGGCCGGATCCACGCCGATGACGATGGCGCATTCAAGTGGTCTTCCCGCCTCCTCTGCCTGTTTGTACAGATGAAAGGTGTGCCGTGGCAGAAGCAAGGCCCCCAGGCGATTCTTCCCCGATACTTGCAGACGGTGAATGGACACATTTTGCTTCCGAGTGACTGGGTCGCGCACGATAAAAAGACCGGCGGTGATGTAGTTGCCCGAGTCTTTCTCATGATGCACTGGAATCGGAAACATCCTCATCAGATCTATTTCTTTTAATACGATGTTTTCCTTTACCGGAGCTTCCCCGTTTTGCACCTGCCTGCAGGGGAGCGGGGAATTGACGGCATCTGTAAATTTGGGTATCAACCCAAACTGATCCGTTTCCAAAGCTTCCGCAAATTGCTCTCTCGTCGAGCAAATGCCGGAAACAACGGGAACCCGATAATCCTCCACCCGAGTGAAGTAGGCTGCTTTTCTCCCATCCAATTTTTTGGCGACGGCGGCAATCTCATACTCCAGATGAACCTGTTTTTCAATGACAGCAAGCCGGTCTGTTGATTGAAGATATTCCAGCCACGTCCGCAACGTTTTTGCCCTCATGTCGAGTGGTGTCCCCCCTTATCTGGAAACTGGTTTCCCGAAGATATCCTTCAGCCTGCGCTCGAACATTTTCGTCAACCGTTCACGACCCTGAACTTCCGGCGGCGTTGGGTACTCCCGTCCATCCACAATGACCGGCTGATCATAACGGATCAAAATGTACGGTAAGTATTCGTCGTATAGTCCGCGAATGCGCTTTGCATGCTCCGGATTACGGGCAAGCAGCTTCAGCATGCGAAGACCGAAACCGACATGACGCCCCTCGTCTTCTTTGATTCGGGCAAAGCCCTCCGCCAATCCGGGAAAAAGCCCTTTGCTTCCGAACACCGCTTCGTACACATCATATCCGGTCATCGCCTGAACGCCTTCAATGATGCCTTGGTAATGGGTCAATCCTTCCACCAATGCGGCCTCGCGTTCCTCTTCCCCTTTTTCAAGCGCAGCCAGCATCATTTTCACGCGATCATCAAGCTTTTGCTGGACGATATTTTTCACGCCAACGATTCGCTCCCTACCGAACACTTCTTGGAAATAGCGCATGAAAAACTCGGTGTGCTTGAATTCTTCTACCAGCTGCGTACTGAGAAATGCCTGTTGCTCCGTGGAAGAACCGAGCATGACCCATGGGCAAAATTTCAGTGCCACGTTCTCCTCCGCATCGAGAAATCCTGTGCAGAAATGGATGAGGTACCCTTTCAAATCGTCATCGATCGCTTCAAAGTCTTTTTTATCCTGACCGAGGTCAATCGCCGCAGGATCCCATGTTCCAAAACGGATCGCTTTGCGGTACAGATCCCATGCCACTTCATCCGTTGTCTGATTAAGGCTGGGAATGAAGTCATCAACCGTATTTTGATTCAGCTGTTCACCCATAATCAGCTGCCTCCTTGCGATTTCATTTGGCTATCAAAACGCGCGTTGTAAAAGCTCCAGCACCTCCTGTTCGGTCGGCTTACGCGGATTGAATTTCATCATCCCACTCTTGAAGGAATCCCTTGCGATATCGACAAGCTTTTCTTCCTTCACGTTTACTTCGCGCATTCGAGTGGGAAGCCCAATCTCCCAAACGAGTTGGGCGACGCCCTCCGCTGCCTTCTTCTGTGCGCCCATCAACACGGCGAGCTTTGCCGCTTTCTCCGGACACACTGGTGTGTTGAACGCTACGACGTGCGGCAAAAGCAATCCAATGGCGACACCGTGGGCCACATGACAGTGTCCGGATAGGGCACTGCCGATCGCATGAGCCAATCCCAAAAAACCGTTGTTGAACGCCATCCCAGCGAGCAAGCTGCCGTGTGACATCCCGATTCGCGCTGTCATGTCAGAGCCGTCATGAACCGCCCTGCGCAGATTCGCAACCACCACTTCCATGGCTTGCAGGGCCAGGGCATCAGACGCGGGGCTCGACCCCAGAGAAAAATACGTTTCGATTCCATGCGCGAGGGCATCAATCCCGGTGGCCGCTGACATTTTTGATGGCAGGCCAATCGTCAAGGCCGGATCGATCAAGGCCAGGGTAGGCGCCATATAAGGGCTGGTCACGGTAATTTTCACTTGATTGTGCCAGTCCGAATAGACCCCGAAGATTGTCACCTCGCTGCCCGTCCCTGACGTAGTTGGAATCGCGACCAGCGGTATGGGAGAGGCTGTCGGCACCCGGTGAACGCCTGCGTACTGGCCGATGCTTCCACCATTTGTGGCCACGACTCGGATTCCCTTTGCCGTATCAATCGGACTGCCGCCTCCTATGGCCACCACACAATCGTACGGTTGCTTCAGAAAATATTCGGCACCCCTATCAATCGTTTCAAGACTCGGATCAGGCTCCACCTCCGCATAAATGTCGTAGCCGATCCCCTGATGCTGTAAGGAGAACGTCACGCCTTCTAGCAAACCAGCGGAAACGACGCCTTTGTCGGTAACGATGAACACTTTTTTCACGCCCAGCGGCAACAGGATTTCTCCGAGACGGGTTGCTTTTCCTAAGCCGAATTCAATTGCGGTCGGCAGGTGAAAGGAAAAATCAGCTCCCTGCACGACTTGGTTTCCATTCATCGCAAAGTCTCCTTTCGATGCCGGTTCATTCCACTTCGAAATGGATATGCTTGGTTTCACAGTATTCCATCAGCCCGTCGACTCCGCGGGTCCGACCTAGGCCGCTCTGTTTGTAGCCACCGAATTCCGCCTCCGGAAAATTTTTGTTGTACGTATTAATCCATACCGTCCCCGCTTTGATACCCTTGGACATGCGCATTGCGCGGTTCAGATCGTTCGTCCACACTCCCGCTGACAATCCGAAATCGGTATCATTCGCCATCGCAAGTGCTTCCTCTTCGTTCGCAAAGCTTTGAACGGCGAGGACAGGACCGAAAATCTCCTCGCGCACTACGCGGCAGCTTGGCGAAAGCTCGTCGATGATCGTTGGCGCAAAAAACGTTCCTCGATCAAATTCTCCCCCGCTCAAACGATGTCCGCCGGTAATCATTTTCCCCTCGCGCTTGCCAATTTCACAGTACTCGGTAACCAGCTCCAGTTGATCCTGATTAATCACAGGCCCCATGTCGGTAGACTCTAGTAGCCCGTTGCCGACGCAAAGATTCTCGGCGTACTGCTTCAAGCGGGCCAATACCTCGTCTTTGACAGCTTCGTGTACCAGCAGCCGCGAGCCGGCCATGCAGATTTGTCCGGCGGAGATGAAAATGGATCGGCCGATGAGTGGGATCGCCTTGTCTAAATTGGCGTCCGCAAACAGCACATTGGGAGATTTGCCCCCTAGCTCCAGCGCCAGCTTCTTGATATTGCTCGTAGCCAGCTCCATGATCGTCTTGCCTGTCGAGGTATCTCCAGTAAAGCTGATCATGTCGATTTTTTTGCTGACACCCATGGCTGCCCCGATCGAGCGCCCTGGACCCGTGATGATGCTGACGATGCCTTTGGTGAACTGCGGCACTTCCGCGATCAGTTTGAACAGCTCGACAGAAATGACCGGAGTCAGGCTGGCCGGCTTTACGATCACCGCGTTTCCCGCTGCCAGAGCTGGCGCAAGCTCGCGAATCATCAGAAGCGCGGGCCAGTTCCATGGGGAGATGATCCCCACCACGCCGATTGGCTCCTTGGCAATCACGCCAAAATTGCCCGGTTCAAGCTGGACGGAGCGACCGAATACCGTCCTGGCCGCACCCGCGAAATACTTCAGGGTATCCACGCATCCAGCTAGCTCCTGCCGCGATTCCTTGATGGTTTTCCCTTGCTCGCGGGTCAAAACCGTGGCCAGCCGCTCCAGGTTCTCCTCGATTTTTTGTGCGAAGCCGAGCAATGCTTCATAGCGCCGTTTCGGGTTATAGCCCCAATCGCTTTTTTGGAAAACATCGTATGCCCTGTCGATCGCCTGTTCCACGTCGGATACTGAGGAATTTTGCGCGGTGCCGACCCATTCCCCAGTTGCCGGATTATAGGATGGCAGCGTTTCGCCAGAGGATGATTTCGTCCATTCTCCCCCTACATAATTGCAGTAATCTGCAGGTTTTTGCTCCGTCACGTACGCCATCGTCTCTATCCACCTTCCCTCTCTTTGGCTCAGGTGCTACTCGAACTTCCCTTTCGTTTCCGGAACGATGAAGCTACCAATCACATACAGGACAAAGACTCCGATCGAAAAGTACATCAGCGAAAACGGGATGTTTTCCGTAGCGCCACTGGCCAGGGTGACAAACGTGGGCATCATCCCTCCCACAGCAAAACCTATGTTCCAGGAAAGTCCTGTTCCGCTCGAGCGAATGGATGTCGGGAAGCGTTCATTGAGGAATATCAGGATCGGTGCATATGCAGCATTTCCCAAAAAGGCGAGGGCAAATGCGTAACCAGTAATCATGGGAATCGTCGTTGCGCTCCCCAGGCCAAGATACAGTACCGGAAGGACGATCAGGTTGATGATGCCAATGATGATGAATGTCTTCTTCCTGCCGATGACATCGCTCAGGTAACCAAACAAGACAGCGGAAATGATAGCGGTTACACTTGCGCCCATGAGAATCAGCGATGCTGTACCACTGGGGATTTTGTTGATTACTTTGAGGAAGGTAGGCAAGTATCCAGAGGTGAGATAATAAGCGGTGCCCCCGCCGATCACGAGGAGCAGATTCACGAGCAGGACGGATAAATATTGGGAGAAGATCGTTTTTACGGGGGAGGCCTCGGGTTTCTCCTCACTGGCTTGCTGCTGTTTCGCCTGTAACCACAACGGGGACTCCTCCAGTGATTTGAAGACGAACAGCCCCAGGATGGAGCTTAGAATGCCCGCAAAAAACATGAACCGCCAGCCCCACTCGTTGAAGGCTTCACCTGGAAACGCTTCCGAAACGATAAAGTACACAATCGAAGCGAGCAAGGCGCCCAAGCCCGCACCTCCGCCACCAATCAACCCTGACATGAAGCCGCGCCATTTCGGAGGGACTGACTCCGTGCCGATCGTATGTGTAGACGCCACGACACCACCGACGAATATTCCCTGAATCAGTCTCAGGATGAGAAACAAGACGGCTGCTGTCACGCCTACCTGCTGCACAGTCGGCAAAGCACCGAACAGGGCGGTGGAGATCCCGACACCGGTAACCGCAAAAATCATCGCTCGCTTTCGCCCGAGCCGGTCTGCATAGGAACCGAACAGCGCTGAGCCTATGGGTCTCATCAAGAGTGTGACGGCAAAGGAAGCATAGACGGCGGCCAATGAGAGCGTAGGAAGATCGGCCGGAAAAAAGAGCTGACCAATCACGGGAGCGACGTACAGCAGGACAAACAAATCAAACAAATCGAGTGACCAGCCCAAGAGTGAGGCCAGTGACGCATTGATCATCTGGCGACGGCTCACTTCGACCTTTGGCGGGCGCGTCAGCGTAGGCGCGCTCGTATCGTTCACCATGGACATATTCATACCTCCAAGAACCTCTTTTTGAAATAACTCACGAAATATTCAGATATATGCGAGCCTATTGCAGCCCGGGGAGTCCCCGGGCTATTTCATGAGGCTTTACTCGCCAAGAAAGTTGGGCTTGCGTTTTTCATTGAAGGCTTCGACGCCTTCACGGAAATCATGGGTGCTGCGCAGCATGCCGTATGCGTAACCCTCGATTTCCAGTCCTGCGCTGAGAGGTCCTTCCTGCGAAGCGTTTAATACTTGCTTGAGGACACGAAGGGCTAGCGGCGAATATTCCAGCAGCTCGTCGACCAGGTCAGCCACTGCCTGATCCAAATTTTCCTGAGGAACGACCGTCGTCAACAGCCCCCATTGATACGCCTCGGCCGCAGGAATCCGGCGTCCGCGCATGATCATATCCTTGGCGCGGCCCAAACCGGCGATTCTGGCGATGCGTTGCGTCCCGCCGCTTCCAGGGATCATCCCCAGCTTGACTTCCGGCAGCGCCAGCAAGGTGGTGTCCGAAGCGATCCTAAAGTCGCAGGACATCGCAATCTCCAAGCCCACCCCGAAGGTATAGCCTTGCAGCTGGGCGATCACCGGCTTCGACGAACGCTCGGGGGCAGCCACATTCTTGTGGAGGACCGAAAGCTCTTCCGGATGGCGTTCCATGAACTGCGCGATGGTTCCGCCAGAGGAGAATGCTTGATTTCCTTCGCCTTTCAAGATGATGATGCGGACCTCATCATCCTCATTCAGCTGCTGGAAAATCTGATTCAGCTGCGAACGGGCGATAAAGCTGAGCGTATTCATTTTTTCCGGGCGGTCCAGAACGACCGTCGCCGTTTTCTTCTCAAGGTTCTTTTCAACGCGAAGATGATCCCATTGGTTAAGCGTTGCGCCTGCTTGTGTGTGTTTGTCCATTACGATACACTCTCCTTTTTTGTCAATCCTGCTTCATATTGGCCATCCCGCAGCATCCGCCGCAGGATTTTCCCCACCGGACTCTTCGGAATGGATTCGACTAGCACGTACTTTCTGGGACGCTTGAAGTTGGACAGGAAGTTGCATTGCTTGCAGTATTCGTCCAGCTCCTCCTGCGTCAATCGGGAGTCCTTGGGCACGACAAACGCTGTCACAATTTCCCCCCACCGTACATCCGGCAAGCCGACGACGGCGACCTCCGCTACCTTTGGATGCTTGGCGATGACATCTTCCACTTCCAGCGGATGGATGTTTTCTCCCCCAGAGATGATCATGTCGTCCACGCGCCCCAAGACATACAAATCCCCATCTTCATCTATCGCGCCCATGTCACCGGTAAAATACCAGCCCTCACGAAGTGCCTTGCCTGTGGCGTCGGGACGATTCCAGTAACCTTGAAAGGCTTCCTGAGAGCGCAGGTCGACAATGATTTCTCCGGGAACACCGGGTGGCAAGACATCGTCAGGCCCAGAGCCGCCCTCCGGATCCGCCACCACGACACGAAGCCGCTGGTGGAATCCAGGCTTGCCTGCACAACCTGGCTTGCGATCCAAATAATTGCAGATGGAGAAGGTATACACCTCCGACGAACCGTAGTGGTTGACGAAAACCACCGGCTGAAGCTTGGCGATGATCTCCTCGGTCAACGCCTTCGTCATGGCCGCGCCTGCGTAGCCCAACTTTTTTAACGCAGACAGGTTATACTTGGCAAAATCGGAATGGTATACTAGATCATGAAAAATGGTAGGCACCAGATAGACACACGTGATCTTTTCTTTGTCCAGATGCTCGAGGACCAGTCGGGCATCGTAATCGGGTGTCATGACCAGCTTTCCGTTCAGGAAGGCGATCGAGAGGAGGGAACGCATGCCCATCGTGTGGTACAAGGGCATGACGCCAATCGTGCTTTCCTGGACGGAGTAATGATTTTGAATGATGTGCGCTACCGCCGCGCTGTACTCATTGCGATGAGTGCGAGGCACGCCCTTGGGCTTCCCCGTCGTTCCCGACGTGTACAGCATCAGGCAGTAGTCATCGCCATTCCCTGCCTCCAGCTTCACCTCACCGCTGCCTTTGGTCAGCAAGTCTTCATAGCTGACATCCGCCCCCCTCGCCCCCAGCACGGCGATCTTCAGCGTTTGCACCCCGCCTACTGCCTGCAGGACAGCACTTTCGCTGACCGGTTCATAGATGACTGCTTTCGCCTGGGCATCCTTGACGCAATATTCAATCTCTTCCGACGTCAGCCGGAAATTGATCGGCGTGAACACGGCACCGATTTTTTGGATGGCCCAGTACAGGATGACCATTTCCATCCGATTTTTCAGGACGAGTACCACGCGGTCGCGCCGTTTGATACCGAGAGCCTGCAGACCAGATGCCGCCCGGTCCACCTCCTGATTCAGCTCTTCGTACGTGAGGCGTTTGTCGCCCTGCACCAATGCTTCAAACTGCGGGTGTCGCTCGACTGCAAATTGAAACAGCGTCCCCAGATCCACTCGCTTCTTCACCTTCCTTCTGTCTGTGTACCACTCTCTGCACAGCTTCTACAATTCCCTTGTACCCCGTGCACCTGCACAAATGACCCGAGAGCATGTCTTTGATCTCTTCTGTACCTGGATTGGAATGGGTCTCCAAAAACTCCACAGAGGACATCAGAATTCCCGGTGTACAAAAACCGCATTGCAGGGCATGGCACTCGGAAAACGCATCTTGCAGAGGATGAGGTATGCCACCTTGGGCGAGTCCCTCCACCGTCGTGATTTCCGCTCCCTCCGCCTGAATGGCAAACATCAGGCAGCTGCGGACGGCGCTGCCGTCCACCAGCACCGTACATGCGCCACAGACGCCATGCTCGCAGCCGACGTGAGTCCCAGTCAGGCCGCAATCCTCCCGCAAAAAGTCGCTCAGCAGCTTCCGCGGTTCGACACGCTCCTCATAGCGCTTGCCGTTTACTTGCATACGGAGGTTGAACCATTCGTTCCGATTTACCTTGATCACGCTGTCCCCCCCTTTGCTACTGCGCGGTTGTATGCGGTTTCCATTACCTTTGCAGCAAACACCTGCGCGAGATGGAGGCGGTATTCCCGCGAAGCGTGCAGGTCTCCCTCGGGATCGACGTGTGCGGAGGCTGCGCGGCTGGCTTCCTGCAGCAGGGTGTCTGTCAGTTTTTCACCGATGAGCAAGTCCGCTGCATCCGCTGCGAGCACCGGAACAGCATCTACTCCGCCCAGCGTGAGTCTGACTGCCGTGATCCGATTTTGTTCGTCGGTATCCAATACGCATGCCGCCGCCACCAGCGCGAAATCTCCGTGTTTTCTGCTGTACTCTTGGAACGAGTAGCCCATGGGAATCGACCCCACAGGAATCTTCACTTCCCGCAAAATCTCTCCAGGCATGATGTCCGTCGTCAAATACGTGATGAAAAAATCGTTCAGCTCGACCTCCCTGGCCCCCTCTGCGCTTTGAACGACGACCGACGCGTTCAATGCCAAAAGTGACAAGGGAATCTCAGCGGTCGGGTCGGCATGGACCAGGCTGCCGCCGAACGTCCCGCGATTGCGTGTCTGCATGTGCCCGATGTACGGCAGTGCCTCCGACAGGAGCGGTGCCGCTTCCTTCACCAAGGCCGATCTCTCTACATCTCGCTGCCGTGTCAATGCCCCGATGTTCAGCCAATCCCCTTCCGAGTAGATGTACTTCAATTCTTGCAATCCGCTAATGTCAATGAGGTACTCGGGAGTGGATAGCCGCATGTTGAGGATCGGAAGCAAACTTTGTCCGCCAGCGATCAGCTTTCCTTCCTCCCCGTACTCCAATAACAGTTGACACGCCTCCTCCACATTGGAGGGACGAAGATAATCAAAAGCTGCCGGTTTCACCTCAAACCCCTCCGCATCTGATGTCAGGCTGTTTTTTGTTCATTTTCCACTTGTTTTTTCATCTTTTTGAAAAAGTCTGAGATCAACAGCTTTGCGACCCCGCCAAGCATCCGCTGGCCGATCGACGCTACCTTCCCCCCGACCTCTGCTTGGTACGCATAGGTGAGTGTGGTGGTTCCCTCTTCTGCCGGGATCAGTTCGATCAGGCCTTCTGCTTCTACAAAGCCCGGGGCCCCCTCTCCGCGTACGATCAGTTTGTAGCTTTTCAGCTCTTCCACATCGGTCAACTGAATCGTCGCGTCATACTTTCCTTTCACCGCGGCGACTCCTACTGCCAGGTCGGCGCGGTACTTCCCATCCTCTAGCAGCACCAATTCCTTGCACCCCATGATGCACTCGGCCAGCACCTCGGGATTGAGGATTTTTGCCCATACTTGCTCGACCGAGGCATTCAGCTCGACAGATCCATTTCCGTTCATACCAATTCCTCCTCTTTGCTCTTCGCTTGTTGTATCCATGACCAGATCCGGTTCGGCGACAAGGGCAGCGTGTCGATCGTGACACCGTATGGGGAAATGGCGTCTGCAACCGCATTGGCGATCACTACTGGCGCACTCATCGTATTGCCTTCTCCCAAGCCCTTTGCCCCGAGAGGCGTCAATGGCGATGGCGTCTCGATGTGTGCGATGGTCACCTTTGGAATCTCTGTAGCTGTCGGACACAGGTAATCCATAAAGCTCCCTGCCAGAAACTGACCGTTCTTGTCGTAGGCCAGCTCCTCGTAAAGCGCGCCGCCCAATCCGTGCGCCAACCCGCCCATGATCTGGCCGTCGGCGATAAGAGGATTCAGGAGCACGCCTGCGTCATGGATGGTGAAATAGTCCAGGATTTGCACATCGCCGGTCGCGGGATCGACTTCGACTGTGACCGCATCGGCGACAAATCCGTAGGTGGCCGAACCATTGATCAAATCGTTTTCATCGGGAGGCAGCGCAGTCGGAATCGTGTAAAAGGCGGTCTCGTGAATGCCTGGCTCCGTTCCCGCCGGCAATCCTTGCGGGTTCCAGTGGGCGGAACCGACAAGCCGCTTGAGCGAGATTTGTTTGGATGGGTCGTCTCGCACCACAACCTTGCCCGTTTCCATGACCAGTTCATCAGGCGAGCGCCCCAGTTGATCGGCTGCGATCCGAAGCAGCTTTTCCTGGACTTTTCCCGCCGCCTGATAAACGGCGCTCGATCCGATAGGGCCAAAGCGGCTGGAGTAGCTGCCCGAGGCTACCGACCATGGGCTGGTCAGCGTATCCATCTCGGCGATCACCTTGATTGTTCGCGGGTCCACTCCAAGCACTTCCCCCACGATCTGCGCCGAGACGGTCTCATGCCCTTGCCCAGTAGGGGCCGTGCTGATTCGGACACTGATGCCGCCCATCGGATCAATCGAGACGGTGGCACCTTCCGCGCACCCTGACTTTGGCAACGACCTTCCCCGCTCTTCCGGGGTCAATGCGACGGTGATGTAGCCCATGTTGGAGCCGGATGGTTCGACGATGCAAGCCAAACCGATCCCCAAATATCTGCCTTCCTGTCTGGCTTTTGCCTGGCGCTTCCGAAATTCCTCGTACTTTGCGATGCTCATCAGCTTTTCAAACGCCTGCCGATAGTCACCGCTGTCGTAAATTCCACCCGACGGCGTCTGATACGGGAATTCCTCTTTGGCTATCAAATTCCGCCGCAGGACTTCAGCCGGGTCCAGCCCCAGCTTCGTCGCCACCATGTGCATGATCCGCTCCAACGGAAAGTACATCTGCTGCCCGCCGTAGCCCCGGATCAGCCCGGTCGGACTTTTGTTGGTCATGACCGCGATGGTTTCCATGGCAAGGTGCTCGATCCGATAGGCGCCGGTGCTGTTGGAGTGCGTCCGGTACAGACAAGCTGGCTCAGGTGCCCGGACATAAGCCCCGACGCTATCCACCATTTTCATCCGCAAGCCAGTCACGGTCCCATCTCGCTTCACGGCTGCCTCGATCCAGGTCACCCTGTCCGTTCCGCTCGAGCTCGCCATCAGATGTTCCTGGCGATCCTCGATCCACTTCACGGGCAAGCCTACCTTTTTCGAGACGACCCCCATCAGCACCATGTAGGGATATACCCCCGACTTGATTCCGTAGCTTCCCCCCACATCCTTGGGGATCATGATTCGCAGCTGGTTGCTGTTGATCCGCAAAGCTGCCGCCATGACCGATTGCAAGGTGAACGGACCGTGGAAATTAGACCAGATCGTCAGGCTGTCGCTGCTTGATTGATAGTGGGCGATGACTCCGTACGTCTCCACTGGTGTGGCGCTGTATTTGGGAAACATGAATTTGTGCTTCACCACAAGCTCCGCCTCGCGGAAAGCCTTGTCGGGGTCTCCATACGAGAATGTGCGGTGGTTGGCGATGTTGGAGCCTACCTCGTCGTGAAGAATGGGACTGTCCGCAAGAAGGGACGTCTCGATATCGACGACGGCAGGGAGTGGTTCGTACTCCACTTCAATCCGCTCCAGCGCATCTTCTGCGAGATACCTGTTTTTCGCCACGACAACGGCCACTGGCTCTCCTACATAGCGGACTTTGTCTACCGCCAAGGAGTAATACTTGACCGGAGCGGTTACCCCTACCGGAAACGGATGGGTCAACTCCACCACATCTTTGCCCGTCACGATTCCTTTCACGCCAGGCATCTGTTCGGCCTGTTCCGTGCGAATCGCCTTGATACGGGCATGGGGATAAGGGCTGCGCAGGATGGCGGCATGATGGATGTTGGGCAGCGGGTTCATATCCTCGATAAAGCTGCCTTGCCCAGACGTCAGCCGCGCATCCTCTACTCGCGCCATCGGTTTGCCAATATGCTGCTTGTTCACTTGCCGCTCCCTCCAAACTGGATTGCTGCTTGAACGATTCCTTTTTCTGTCTGTCCAAACCGGTCAATCACCACTTCTAGGACGGCTGGCTCGATTCCCGGCTGATCTGCCAGCAACACAAGTCCACCGTCAACGGGTCGATTACCCAGATAGGCAAATCCGATATCTCACTAAACAAATCTTCAAACTGAGAATTAAGTACAACAACGGCCTCTCTTGCTGTTGTATTCAACCCTTTTTTTAACTACGTGCCTCAACAGGCTTTGGGGTCCATAGGGCAAGAGCAATTTCTGGCAGCCCATCCTCTTAGAAAAACCTGCAGCCATTATGACAATCCCGACTCTAGAATTCACCTTTGTGCCAGTACTTTCTCTGAGACAAACTCGTTTCGCTCATGCAGCGGTTCGTTGCGTAATCTCAGGGACTGGCCACCTCGCCGATTCCGGCAGCTCGTGAGCTCTGCCAAGATGCTCAAGGCGATTTCCTCGGGTGAATCAGCTCCGATATCCAATCCGATCGGTGCATGCAGTTTTGCAAAATCAACGACTATAGGCCTTTTCTGTTCTGTGTTGATTTCCTGGAGAATCCGCTCTATTCTTTTGCGTGGACCGAGTACGCCCAGATAAGGGATCGTAGAGTCAATCATTCTTTTCACTACCTTTGCATCCAGCAGGTAATTGTGAGTCATCACTACGACATACGCATTCTCGTCCACGTAAAGATTCCCGTAATCCTCTCGACTGATTAGCTGTAATCGGTCTGCTGATGCAAAGGCCTGATGGCAGAGTGCATGTTCTCGATGATCAATGAGCGTCACATGCCATCCGAGCCTGCTCGCTCCCTGAACCAGTGGGATTGCATCCGGACCCGCTCCATATACCACTAGCATGGGGCGAGGCTGAACCGTCTCCACGTACAGGGTGACTTGAACATCTTTCAACTCCCAATGGACGAGCCCCCTGGATCCATTGCGTATCCTCGGCGTACTTCGCTCATCTTGTTCAAAAATGTAAGGGGTTCCAATTTGATGTGTGGAAGGATCAGCCGTATCAATTACGATACCTACAATAAACTCCTTCCGACAGAAGGCTTTCTTCTCATACATCTGGAACACATGATTGGTGTATGCAGGGTATCGAACGGGATCAAATGGCTGCAGAAGAATCTTCATAGCGCCATTGCAGCCTACTCCCATGCCCCAGAGCAAATCTTCCTCCGACCGGAAATCATAATGCTGCGTTCGCGCTCTTCCCGATTCGAGAACGTCCCTCGCATGCTCAAACAAATCCCCTTCGACGCACCCAGCACTCACGGTCCCCAGCACTTTGCCGTCTTCTGTAATGAAACAGCTCGCCCCTTCACGCCTGTAGGTGGACCCGTCTACTTCAATGATTGTCGCTAGGACTGCTCGTTCCTTGTTTTCCAGGCAGTGCTTCAACCCTTCATAGATCTCCATCAATTCTGTATCACCTCAAATCTTGGAAGTGCATGCTTCTATCATAGGAATATTTTGAATTGTGCGGTTTTGCATTTTTTCCAATCTCGTTTCCACATTTTTGCTCAATCTTCCCTTTAGGAAAGAAGACTGGAAAACATCTGCCGGTATTCACTCGGGGTTATATTTTCCAAACGCTTGAAAGTGGTCGCGAAGTAACCAGCGTTGGTAAAACCAGCGTTGTTTGCAATGACCTCAATGGGTAGCGATGTCATTTTCAACAGTTTTTTTGCCTGCTCCACCCTATGCTTGGTCAAGTACTCGATAAATGTGATCCTCATTTCCGCTTTAAATAATCGGCTAAAATGGGACCCGCTGAGATAGACTCGGTCTGCGACATCATTCAGAGTGATTGGCTCGTGATATTGGCTATGAATGTAGTGGATGGCGCTCTGAATCGGATTTCCGAAATCGATCTCAACCGGTTCTTGGGAAACGCCTGGTTTTCTCACCGACTGGGTTTCCTTAAACAGCTGCGGTATCAGTAGCCTGTTTAAGGTGCCAAGGAACTCTATCTTCGAAACCGGCTTTAACAGATACCCTGAAAAACCCGCGTTGATGACGGCTTGTACTACCTCGAACATCTGGATATGCGTGAGAACGACGACGGGAATATGCGGACTTTGTTCCAGGATCATCTTACCGCATTCGATCCCGTCCAAATCAGGCAATGACAAATCGAGTATCACCATGTTCGGGTGATAGTTACGAACAAGTCCCAATCCTTTTTGCGCACTATCACATTCATAAATTGGAAGGTAATTGTACTGGCTTCCCATAAGAATCGATCGGATATCTTCACTGCTTTCTATTTCATCATCGATAATGAGCAGTCCAGACAAAATTATCCCCTCTTTCTCATGCGTCGTTTCTTCCTGTCAGACCGTTGTAAAGCTCTCGTCGAATAATCTTTCCAGAAGCATTCCTCGGAAGTTCGTCGACAAACAGGTACTTCCGTGGTCGTTTTGTATTGGATAGCTTCGCGTGATGTTTGCAGTATTGGTCGAGCTCCTGCACCGTTACCGCCGGATCGAGGGGAACGATGAATGCAACAACAATCTGGCCCCATCTATCGTCCTCCTGCCCGATCACAACTGCTTCTGCTACTTTCGGGTGACTGGAAAGCACCTTTTCTACCTCTATCGGTGAAATGTTCTCCCCTCCTGAAATCAGCATGTCGTCAATTCTGCCCACAATGTACAAATCCCCATCTTCATCGAACTTCCCAAGATCTCCTGTGAAGTACCATTGGTTTCGGATGGCCTTTCGTGTAGCGTCAGGCCGATTCCAATATCCTTTGAACGCTTCGTCCGAGCCGGCATGAATGATGATCTCCCCCACCTGACCAGCAGGTACCTCGTCTTGCGGAGTAGAACCGCCCGAAGGATCAGGTGTGACCAGCTTTACTCGTTGATGAATGCCTGGCTTACCAGCACAACCAGGCTTTTTGTCCAGTGTGGAGCAAGTAGTGAAAGTATAGATTTCGGTACTGCCGTAATGATTGACGAAATGTTTTGGCTGTATTCGCTGAAAACACTTCGTGATCAACGCTTCTGACATTGGAGCGCCCGCATAGCCGATCTTCTTGAGTGCCGACAGATCTGATTGGGAACTAGATGAATCTTCCAGTAACTCATGGTACAGCCGGGGAATCATGTATAAGCAGCTAATCCGTTCTTTTTCAATCAGTGTGAGTGCAGAGTGAGGATCCCAGCTTGGAGCCAGCACGTATTTCCCGTTCAACACGCACATAGCCAACAAAGAACGCATTCCCATCGTGTGGTATAAAGGCATCACGCCCAGTGTGCTATCGAAGGTTGCATATGAATTTTGAATGATGTGCGCGATCGTGGAAGCGTATTCATTCTTATGGGAACGAGGCACCCCTTTTGGAAATCCAGTAGTTCCCGACGTGTACAGCATGATAGCGATATCCTCATCGTCCACCCCTACACTTTCAAACGGATGCGTCCCTCTCTTCACCAAGTCGGCATAGGAAAGATCCCCCTCTCCTTGTTCCAACCCGATAAAAATGGGGCGCTCACTAAATTTCGCAGCCATCACCGCCCGACGGCTATTGCTCTCATATACGACGACTTTGGGCTCTGAATCGTTGATGCAATACTGGGTATCCTCTGGCGATAGCCTCATACTGATCGGGGTAAATATCGCCCCGAGCTTTTGAGTCGCCCAAAACATACATACAGCTTCTTTCCTGTTTTTGAGTAGCATCATCACTCGGTCTCTTCTAGCTACACCGAGCTTCAACATGGAAGTCGCCAACCGATTTACTTCCTCGTTTATTTCATCAAATGTGTATCGCTCGTTATTCTCGACGAGAGCGACATGGAACGGGTACCGACTTACCGCACAATCAAAAACCGTACCGAGATTCAATCCAATCACCCCTAAATCGTCTGTCCGACTCTCTATTATGGTATCAAAATCTTGTTTTTTGAAAAATCATACTATAGGTGCAGGTAGCCCGTTTTCGTTTTTTTGATATCTCCACTTTTGAAATATGATCATGATGAATACGTCAAATCCGTGCAGGATGAACGATGCAAAAAGGCTGCCAACGCCTGGTCTCTACCAGCGTGACAGCCTTAATTGATTGATTTCCTACTCCATCGTTAAAACAACCCGACCGTTGATTTGGCCTTTTTCCATTCGCTCCAATACTTCATTGATCTTGTCGAGCGGCTGCGTCTCGATGATCGCGCGCACTTTGCCGCGGGCAGCGAAGTCCAGCGCTTCCTGCATGTCTTTACGTGTTCCGACGATCGAACCTTTTACTGTTACACCGTTTAAAACGGTATCGAAAATCGGGATCGGCAGCTCGGCATTTGGCAATCCCACGACAACGAGGGAGCCGCCGCGTCTGACGGATTTGTAAGCTTGCTCGAACGCTTTTTTGGTAACAGCCACACTGACTGCTCCGTGTACGCCGCCAACCTGCTCCTGAATTGCTGCCACCGGATCTACCTCGCTGCTGTTTACGGTCACATCGGCTCCGAGTTCTTTTGCCAGATCCAGCTTTTCTTTGTGGATATCGACTGCGACTACGTTATACCCCATCGCTTTTGCGTACTGGAGCGCGACGTGTCCCAGGCCCCCGATTCCGTAGATGGCTACCCAATCCCCTGGCTTCACGTTTGCGACCTTCAGTGCTTTGTACGTGGTCACGCCTGCGCAAAGGATCGGCGCTGCATCCACGTCACTGAGCTCGCTTGGGATACGCGCCACGTAGGCTGCAGGTGCCACGCAGTATTCAGCGTAGGCGCCATCCACGGAATAGCCCCCATTTTGCTGCTGTTGGCAAAGCGTTTCCCAGCCAGTCAGGCAATAGTCGCACTCTCCGCATGCAGAGAACAGCCACGGAATCCCTACCCGATCTCCCAGCTTCAAAGAAGTAACGCCTTCACCCAGCTTTTCGACTACCCCTACTCCTTCGTGTCCTGGAATCAAGGGCAGCTTCGGTTTCACAGGCCAGTCCCCATGGGCTGCGTGCAAGTCGGTATGACACACCCCGCACGTCTTGATTTTGACCAGGACTTCCCCATACCCTACTTCAGGCACCGCTACTTCCTTCAGCTCCAGCTTTTTTTGAAACTCGTTGACTACCGCTGCCTTCATCCCTTATTTCCTCCCTTATTCCCACTTTCGGCATGAGCCGCATGGGTTTGTGTGATGCCATTCTTTGTAGCAAGCGTCATGCCAAGCTGAAAGCGCTTTATTCTCCGCGTCTTTTGGCAACCTTCTCATGAAAGCGAGCCATTCTTTCGGCCAGACTAGCCGAAAAATCGGCCCGTTAGCCAACCTTTTGGCCAGAAGAGGGATTTGTTCACCTTTGCGGTATTACTAGTTAGTGGAAAAAGGGGGACGAATGCATGCAAATTTCCAAATTCATGACTCCGGAAATCATCTTTGGCAACCAGTCCATAGCTCAGATCGGCGAAAGCTTGCGCAGGCTGGGAGCGACACGCGTCTTTCTCGTCAGCGATCCAGGTGTCGTAAACGCGGGTTGGGTCGAGCGCATCATGCAGATTCTCAGTCAGCAAAAGCTCGCGTACCACTTGTGGACCAATGTGACTGCCAATCCCAAGGATTACGAAATTCACGCAGGTGTCGCCGAGTATCGGGCGCTGGAGTGCGACGCCATCCTCGGGGTTGGCGGCGGCAGTGCGATCGATGCGGCTAAGGCGATTGCGCTACTCGGGACCAATGACGGCAGCATCGTCGATTATGAAGGCGTAGACAAGATCACTCACCCGCTTCCTCCCATGGTCATGGTTCCAACTACCGCTGGATCCGGATCAGAGGTTTCACAATTTTCCATCATTGTAGACAGTGCCAGAAAAGTAAAGATGGCCATCATCTCCAAATCTCTGATCCCTGACATCGCTATCATCGATCCACAAACACTGATGACAAAGGACAGGCAGCTCACGGCAAATACAGGCATGGACGTTTTGACGCATGCCATCGAATCTTATATTTCTCTCGCCGCTACCCCCTTGACCGAAGTCCATTCCCTGCAGGCGATGCGTCTGATCGCCAAGCATTTGCGCCCTTCCGTTGCCAGTCAGTACAACGAGGAGGCTAAGCAGGCGATGGCGATGGCAAGCCTGCAGGCTGGAATCGCCTTTTCCAATGCCATCCTCGGTGCCGTCCACGCCATGTCCCATCAGCTGGGAGGCTTTCTCGATGCGCCGCATGGCGAGGTCAATGCCATCCTGCTGCCCCATGTGCTCGAATACAACTTTATTGCAGCCCCCGAAAAGTACAGGCACATCGCCGAATGCCTCGGGGAAAGCACGGCGGGGGTAAGCCTTCCTGAATCCTCCCGACTGGCCCTGAAAGCAGTAAAGGAGCTGTCACGAGATCTGGATTGTCCCGAGTCTTTGTCTGCGATCGGACTCGTCCCCGATCAGATTGAGCTGTTGAGCGCCCATGCCCTGCTCGACGTCTGCATGACGACAAATCCTCGCGACATGAATGCCACCGATGTCGCTACCCTTTTCCGTCAAGCTCTATAGGAGGCGTGCCTATGCAAAACAAACAGGAAATTCTCGAGAAGCTGACCGGCATCCAATCCTCTCGGAAAAGCTATTACACGGAGCTGACCTACCTCGTGGAGGAAATGAAAAAGAAGAACAGGCAGCTGGCCGTCATCAACCAGCTGACGCAGCTTTCGATCAATGCCTCTTGGCCGGAGACCAGCATCTACATTGCGAGCCAGCTTTCGCAGATTCTCCCGTTTGCCCGGTTTGTTCTTACCCTGACAAAAGGAGGACGGCTCTCTTCCTATCTGGCTTCGCAGGAGGATGGGCAATGGCAGTGCCATACACATACAAGCGTTGTCCCGGAATTCGTCGAACAGCCCACCCGCCCTTTGAAAGACTTTTTGAAGGTCATGCTTGAAGCGATGTTCCCTGACCATCACGCTCTGTCCGTGCCGCTGCACAGTCAGCGCAATCAGGCTTTTGGCTATCTTACTCTGCTGCAGAAGGCTGAGCAGTCGGCAGATAGTCAGGATGCCGAGCTCTTTTCCCTCATTGCCAGTCACGTAGGGGTATCGGTAGAAAACATCTTGCTCTTTCAGGATGTGAGCGAGAAGATCAAAATCGAAGCACAGCTGGTCCAATCCGCCAAGATGGCCGCCATCGGCGAAATGGCCGCCGGGATCGCTCACGAGCTGAATAGCCCGCTCACCGCCATTCTCGGAAACTCCCAGCTGCTCCTTCGGGAAATGAAAGCAACACCGACTGCTCCTTTAATGAATGACATTTACCAATGCGGCGTGCGTTGCAAAAAAATCATTCAAAACCTGCTTACCTTCTCCCGGCAGGAAGAGTATGTGTTCTCTACCATTTCCATCGATGAAGTAGTAGAGGACGCCCTCGGGCTGATCGGCTATCAGCTCTCCGTATCGGGATTGACGGTCACGAAGCATTTGACTCAGCCGCCGCTGCAGTTTCACGGGAGCCGGCATCAAATCGAGCAAATCGTGATCAATCTGCTGCTCAACGCACGGGATGCTCTAGCGGGTCGAGAGAATCCCTGCATCGAGCTGCGCACATTTTTGCTTGAGGACGAAGCGCAAGCCTATGTAGGACTGTCTGTCTACGACAACGGCGAAGGAATCTCGGGAGAGCAGCTGCCGCAAATCTTTCACCCCTTCTACTCTACCAAGGAGAGCACGAAAGGGACTGGCCTCGGCTTATCTGTCAGTCTGGGAATTGCCGAAGCCCATGGAGGAAAGCTGCTTGTCGAAAGTGAAGAAAACAAGTACAGTCAGTTCACCCTGCTGCTGCCGCTTTTACGAGAGGAGGCGCGAAATGGAGAAAAAACGGATACTGATTGTGGATGACGAAGCAGAGGTCACTTCCTTTTTTACCTACTTTCTCCGTCAAAAAAGCTGCGAGGTCACCGTGGCGAATACAGGCAAAGAGGTAGAACACCTTTTGCAGGTCCAAACGGAGGGCTTCCATGCTGCTCTGGTCGATTTAAAGCTGCCGGATGCCAATGGCTTGGAGCTGCTCAAACGGATCAAGGCGGTCTTCCCCTCCTGCGAGGTCCTGATCATGACCGGCTACAGCACGATCAAGTCCGCAATTACCGCGATGCAATGGGGAGCCAGGGACTATTTGGAAAAGCCTTTTGACGACCTGGACGATCTCGAGCGTATCATTGATGCCGTTTTGGAGTCGTCTACGGTGGAAGAAAGCGAGCTATCGCGGGAAGCTGCCCAGTACGGGATCCTGTACGCCCCGGATAGTCCGATGGCAAAGGTCATGGCGATCGCAAAAAAGCTCGCAAAAAAAGCGATCCACATCCTGATCGAAGGCGAAACTGGCACAGGAAAAGAGCTGATGGCCCGGTTTCTGCACGGTGCCAGCTCTCGCTCTTCGCAGCCGTTCGTAGCGTTTAACTGCGGGGCGGTTCCTGAAACCTTGCTGGAGAGCGAGCTGTTCGGCTACGAAAAAGGGGCTTTTACCGGCGCTCTCAAAGCAAGGAAGGGTCTGTTCGAGCTCGCTCACAACGGGACCTTATTTCTCGATGAAATCGGAGAAGCTCCCTCCTCCATCCAGGTGAAGCTGCTGCGCACCTTGGAGACCGGTGAGTTCATGCGAATTGGTGCAGAGCATGTCGGGCAGAGCAACATTCGATTTATTTCGGCCACCAACCGCGATCTGGAGCACGAGGTCGAACAAAATCGCTTTCGCCGGGACCTTTTATATCGTCTCGAAGGGATCAAGCTGTCCATTCCCCCTCTCCGTGAACGAGCAGCCGATATCCCGACCATCGCATACGCCTATATGCAAAAACGAAATGGGAAGGTATGTGAAATCGACCAGGAAGCCTTGGAGCTGCTGCAAGGCTACGACTGGCCTGGCAATGTGCGGCAGCTCATGAACGTGCTTAATCAGACGCTTGCCCTCCACGAGTGCGAGACGGTGCGGGCAGAGCATCTTCCTGCAAGTCTGCGCAAAAAGGCGATCCAGAATTCTCACTCACCTTCTCCTGTACAAGAGCTCCCACTGGCGCTCACCCAGCAAATTGATCGCGAGTGCGAGCGCTTTGTCGAAGCGATCACTCGAAACGTCACTTCTCTTGACGGCTTCGATTTTGAATATCTGCTCAGGCGGATCAAGCTGCTGGAAGGAGAAATCGGCCGGTCGATCATTGAAAAGGGTCTGACCGAAACAAAGGGCGATCGCCAGCTGCTCAGCAAAAAGCTCAATATCACCAAGCGCACCATTCGCTACATTTTAAATGAAAAGGGTTCCGGCAACAGTTTGAGCTGACCCTCATCAGGAGGCATTTTTTCGTGAGCTCTCATCAACAGCATGGGTCTTTTTCTCTTTTAAAAAGGATTCCTGCCGACTTTTCCGTCTCTGCCCTTATCGTGGGCTTGATCGCCACCATGGTCTCTTATGCGGGACCTCTATTGATCGTCTTTCAGGCAGCCAAGGCAGCCAACCTGAGTGACGCACTGCTGTCCTCTTGGATCTGGGCGATTTCCATCGGCAGCGGCCTGACGGCGATCGTACTCAGCATCCGGTATCGGACACCCGTCATTACGGCTTGGTCGACGCCGGGTGCCGTTCTGCTCGTTACCAGCTTGTCTGTCTATCCGTTCTCTGACGCGATCGGAGCCTATCTCTTCTCTGCCGTGATCATCACGCTGCTTGGGGTATCCGGCCTTTTTTCTACGATCATGCGATACGTTCCTCCAGCGATTACCACGGCGATGCTCGCGGGAATCCTGCTTTCTTTTGGCGTGCAGGTCTTCGTCTCCTTGCAAGAGCTGCCTGCGCTGGCATTGCCTATGATTGTTTGCTATCTCTTGGCAAAGCGCTGGATGCCGCGATACGCCGTCGTCTTTTCGCTGCTGGTCGGGCTGATCGCTGCCTTTTTACTGAATCG
This sequence comes from Brevibacillus nitrificans, assembly GCF_003710965.1. Lineage (NCBI taxonomy): Bacteria > Bacillati > Bacillota > Bacilli > Caryophanales > Paenibacillaceae > Brevibacillus > Brevibacillus nitrificans. Next base: position 39,969 of record NZ_RHHU01000007.1, read on the forward strand.
CTTTGAACTGGGAGGCATCCAGGTCGCTCTCGTGCAGCCGATCTTCACGCTGCCTACGTTTTCCTTAGATGCCATCATCGGTCTGGGAATTCCGCTGTGCATCGTAACGATGGCTTCGCAAAACGCTCCCGGTATCAGCGTGCTGCAGGCGGACGGCTACGATACCCCTGCCAGCCCGCTCATTACGACGACAGGGGTCGCTTCGATCATACTTGCCCCCTTTGGTGCGCACGGGATTAATCTGGCTGCCATTACTGCTGCGATCTGCACCGGAAAAGAAGCCCATCCTGATCCGTCCAAGCGCTATATTGCCGGAATTGCATGCGGAGCGTTTTATCTCGTTTTCAGCATGTTCGGAGCGACCATCGCCTCGGTATTCTCCGCCTTTCCCAAGGAGCTGATCGCGGTCATCGCTGGACTCGCACTGTTTGCCTCTCTCAGCTCAAGCCTTGCCTCGGCGATGAGCGACATGTCGCAAAGAGAAAGTGCCCTCATTACCTTTCTCGTCACGATCTCCGGTATTTCCATTGCGGGGATCGGCGCGGCCTTCTGGGGATTGGTTGCGGGTGTGATTGCCAATTTGCTGTTGTCAGGTGATGTTCGCAAGTGGAGGGCGCTTGGTCGAACCAAAGCTTAGCTTGCAGAGAAAAAGCCGACGTTTGTCGCCGGCTTTTTCGAATTCCCCTCTTTCGATGCTCCCTGATCCCTCACAGCTCCATTTGCCTTGCTTTTTTGGCTGCCTGCACCCGATTCTTCACTTCCAGCTTTTGAAAGATCGTATGCACGTATTTCTTGGTCGTGCCCAAGGTTAAGAACAACCGATCGGCAATTTCTTGATTGGACAAGCCTTCGCTAATGTATTTCAGCACATCTTTCTCTCTATTCGTAAAGGAGACGAGCGATGCTGCCGCTCCCTCTCGAGGATTGAACAACAGCTGCAGCTTTTTTGCATACGCCAAGGTTTCCTCGTCTTGCAGCCCATCCGCTTGAGTCGCGTTCTCCAGCAATTCTTCCATAGGCATGCCCTCATCCAAGAATATGCGGATGTACCCCTCTGTCCTTGCCAGGTCAAGGGCATTCCACAATGTCTTGAACGCTTCCTCTCTTTGCCCTTCTCCATGAAAGCAGAGGGCTTGCAAGAGGAGGATTTCGATCTGGCTCCCCACACGATTCGCCTGCTCAGCCACCAACAAAAGCAGATGCAGCCACGATTTCGCTTCTGCCGTCTTCTTTTGCGCCATCAGCACGCGCGCCAGAGTCAGGTTTTCGTACTCTTGGGAAACTCTTGGCAGCTGGGTGACCTGCATATGACGCTGTGCGATCCATCTCTCGCCTTCTCCGGTATGTCCTGCTGCCAGCTGCATTCTGACGAGACAGGCCTCCACGAGCTGCTGCCATCGAGGCGCCTGCATCTGCTGCAAATCTTCCCGCGCTCTACGCAAAAGAAATAGGGCATCCTGATTTTGCCCGACGGCCTGCTTCCCTTTTGCGTGTAAAATCGATCCAGTCGCCAGCACACCAGCCTGCTTCGTCACACGTGCATAGCGCACGGCTTGATCCGCATAGTTGTTTGCATCGCTTAAGAGATTTCTTTCATAGTGCAAGTCGGCTAAAAAGATGAGGGCATATCCTCCCAGCGCTCCATGCAAAAGAGCTCTTGTCTGTTCGGAACCAGAGAGGATCGAGGTGAGGTACGCCATTTTGGACAGCCTGCCACCAAAACCGATTGGGCCGCGGTACAGCATGGCTTCTCCCAGGTTCATCACGTGCACGATCTGTCCGAACTGCTGCACTCCCTCTTTATTGGCGCCAACCAGTGCTAGAAAGGAGTCGATATCGTGCTGGTAGTATGCGATGGATGCGCGATACAGCGTGATTTTTGTCTCCAGCTCCTCCGCTTTTTCTGGCGAGATCTGTCCTATCCCCTCCCGCAAAAGGCTTTCTGCCCGCTCCAAATAGAGCATGGCTTCTCCTATCCTTCCTTGGAAAGCCAGCCTCGTCACTTCAAAGTAGAATAGATTGGGAACATCGAGGATGCTTTGCAACGGCAGCTGCTCCAGCCATCGCTGCAAGAGCGCTTCTTCTCCACTCTGAATGATCAAAGGGAAGCTCTTCTCCATATAGCTGGCAGCCACCTCAAAATCTTTGGCAGCCAGTGCATGCAAAATGGCTTCGCCGTAATCGCCTGTTTCCTGATACCAACGATGCGCGCGGCGATGCAGCGACCCGATATGGTCGTCGCTGTACTCCTTTTCCAGTCGATTCCGAAGCATTTGTCCAAAGAGATGGTGGTACCGATACCACTTGCGTATATCGTCCAACGGGATCAGAAAAAGATTGTCCTGCTCAATCTGGGAAAGAAGGACAGCGGCAGAAGCTTCTCCTGTGACTGCTTGAGCGAGGGACACATTCATACGGCTCAGGATCGAGGTCTGAAGCAAAAAGGCTTGCAGCGGCTTTGTTTGACAGTGGAGGACTTCATCGACGAGGTAGTCCACGACATGGCGCTGATTTCCTGAAAATGCCTGCAGGAACGACGCTGTATCCTTGCGCCCTGCCAGCGAAAGAAACGCCAAATGAAGGCCAGCTACCCAGCCTTCCGTTTTTTTCTCCAGTACGTTCAGCTCTTCACTAGACAACGGTGTGTCCATGACTTTCGCCTGTAAATCTCGGATCTCTTCGAAAGTAAAACGCAAATCATTGCTGTCCAGTTCTAGCAATTCCTGATAGGCGCGAAGACGGGAGTGGGGAATCGGGGGCATGGAGCGGCTGATGATCAGCAGATGGAAGGACGAGGGCAAATGATCAATCAGAAAAGAGAGGCTCTCATGAATGGCATGATTTTCGATCACATGATAATCATCCAGAACGAGGACAAGATCTCTTTCGATGCGTGCCAGCTCGTTGACAAAAAGCGAGAGCATCGCTTCTGCAGAATCTTGGGTAAACGAATGAAGGACGGGCTTGAGTCGATCAGCAATACCCGGTTCGAGCTGATCCACGGCCGCTGCCAGGTAGCTCCAAAAACGGGCAAAAGCATTGTCTCCCGGCTCCAGTGAGATCCATATCGCTGGAACGGCGTTTTTTTCGATCCAATCGCTAACGACTGTCGTTTTGCCAAAACCTGCAGGAGCACTTACCACTGTCAGCTTATACTCCGCATACCGCTCGAGCTTTTTTTGCAAACGCGGACGCGTCAAGTAATGCACATGTTTTTGCGGAACAGCAATCTTGGCGGATACCACCGGGTAGCGTTCCATTTCTAGTTCCTTCGTTAGGAAGGGAGTATGTTTCCGATTGGTAGTCATCGCAATCAACCTTTTACAGAACGAATTTTCCTACTTTTCTTTCCCTTCCTTTATTATATCGAAAATTACATATCCTTTGACACCAAATTTTCTCTCCTATGCTTCACTCACAGCGCGCGCTACCCCATCTCGTCCATTTCGTTTCGCTTGGTACAAAGCCTTGTCGCACGAAAGATACAAAGACTCCAGCTCCGTATGGCGATTGGGCACAACGGTAAGCAGGCCCATGCTCAATGTATAGCGTACCTCTACATTCGCCCGGCTCATCTGGAATGCCGTCTCCCTGATTTGCTCGACCAATCGGGATGATCTTTGCTCGTCTTGTCCCGGTAAAATAATGGCGAACTCGTCACCGCCGTACCTGCCGAATAAGTCGCCGGGAGCCAGCTGCCGCATGATTTTCTGGGTCAAATCCTGCAGGACGTAGTCACCCGCGACGTGTCCGTAGGTATCGTTGATTTGCTTGAAGTGATCCACATCGAAAAGCAGCAGTGTAATCGGAGCCTTCTTTTTGGCGCACTGCTCGATGCATTTTCTAGCTCGATAAATAAATGTTCGGCGATTGAAGACTCCGGTCAAATCATCCAGACTGGCTAATCGGACCAAATCACGATCCGACTGCTCCTTCAGCAGGAGAACATAGCCTGTGTTTCCGAGGATCATCACCAGATACAATGACAAAAAGGAGAGTGTCTGAGAGAGTCCCGGCGTGAAAAGCCCCATCGAGCTCCCAGACAAAACGGCTGCCACTGCTCTTCCCAAAAGAGCCACTATGACCAACAAATAAAGCGAGCCCATAATTTTCATCAGCAGGGAGGACCCACTCTCTTTGAAAAGCTTGCATGCGGGAAAAAAAATAAACAAAGCCGTTCCCAAAGAGGCAAAGGCGATTCGGATGTCTTCCTGGTTGCAGAAGAGAATGATCAGATGAAAACCAATCACATTCCATGCAGTCAATATTCCATATATTTTCCGGGTAGTCGGGTTAAACGCTTGCAGCAGCATGAGAACAGCGATCGTCTCTAATGCAGCCCCTACAAACAATAAAGAGTTCGCAAGCGAGATGCTAATCGCATCTGGCAATCCCCCACGCAGTGCCAAAAACAGCCACGCTAGAGCCTGCGTACACTTGGCAAAGAAAAAGGCGTTGATCTTTGCGTCCTTTTTGTGGGTCCGCCAGTACGCGCTGATCAAGATAACGGTAAACAAATGGCCAACAACCAAAGTGAGGATGATCGTTTTCATATCGAGAAAAAAATCCATCAGGGCTTCACCATTCCTACCTCATGAGCTAAACCATCATGAGTATATCAAAAAAAAAGAGAGGAAATCAGTAGGAAATAAAAAAGTTAGCAGAAATCATAGATTTTTTGGAAAAGCAAAAGAACCCCTTCTGGTGCTGAGGGGCTCTTCCTTGCTTATTGATTCCTTAAAATCCCTGTTCTTTTGCGTAGTTCCCCCAATGCGGTCGGCTTCCATCCCGATCCGTAAAAGGAAACTCGTCGGACAGCCCCCATGTACTGAAGGCTTTCCCGGACCTGTTCATTATTTGTGGGTCGGTCGCGAGTGCGACAACAGCGCGTCCGATATAGTCTGGCGTCTCTGACATCAGAAAGTGGGGATCTTGTTTTGCCGCTTCCTTCCACGTCTCTTCGGTCACTCCAAAATAATCGAGCATTTCTTCCGAGCGCAGAAAGCCTGGCGTCAACGCCACCGCAGCAATGCCATGCGGGCGCAAATCCTCCGCCATCGCCTGCGCCAGATGAATCACCGAGATTTTTGCGAGACTGTAGGGCAGGTTGCCACGGTACCGGTAGTCTGTCCCGTCTGTGATCTCAATGATTAAGCCACTCTTTCGTGCAAGCATGAGCGGCGCAGCGTAATAGCTCGTGATCATATGCGTATGAATCGCCCGCTCCTGCATAAGAATTCCTTTGTCCAAAGAGCACTCCCAGAAAGGCTTTCCCCATTCTGTCAAAGACTCTCCTCCCCAAATGTCGTTGACTAACAAATCCAGCTGACCGTCCTGCTCTGATTTGATCCGCTCAAACAGGCCGGCAACCTCGGACGCTTGCGAATGATCCACGCGTACCGGAATTCCCACTCCCCCTGCTGCGGTCACCATTTCCGCCGTATCTTCGATGGTCTCCAATCGACCCAAATCCGATGGGTTCCCTCTCACGCTGCGTCCTGTCACGTAAACGGTCGCTCCTGCTTCCCCCAGCATGACGGCAATGCCTCTGCCCGCTCCTCTCGTCCCGCCTGCTACGACTGCCACTTTTCCCTGCATGGTCTTGATTGAATGGCTCATGGGTCTGTCACTCCTTTGGATAAATGATTCACTGCAATACTTACCGCTATTGTATCGGTTCCAATATGACAACGGCTGTCATATTCGGTAAGATACGATGGAGAGGAAAATGGCAAACGAACGGAGGGCTTTTATGCGAGCAGATCGATTAGTCTCGATCCTGTTGCTGCTGCAAAACCATGGACGGATGACAGCAAAGGATCTCGCAGAAAAATTGGAGGTATCTGAACGAACCATTCATCGGGACATGGAAGCGCTCTGCATGGCAGGCGTACCGGTCTATGCGGAGCGTGGGACCAACGGCGGCTGGGCTCTGTCCGAGGGCTATCGCACCGATCTGACGGGCTTAAAGGAAAGTGAGCTTCAGTCTTTGCTGCTCGTGTCCCCGACCATGCCTTTAGGTGACCTCGGAATGAGGGAAAGCTTTGAAGCCGCCTGGCAAAAGCTGCTGGCTGCTACACCTGAGACGAGCAGGCGAAATGCTGAGTACGTCCGTCAGCGCATCCATATTGACGGTGCAGGCTGGCATCAATCGACAGAGACGTTTCCTTGCCTGTCCACGATACAGGAAGCGGTGTGGCAGGAGCGCGTCCTTTTTATTCGGTACGGGAGGGGGACGGAGACGGTGGAACGAACCGTTCATCCACTCGGACTCGTCGCCAAGCGCAGCACGTGGTATTTCGTCGCACAAGTCGAGGGAGATTTGCGGACATACCGCATTTCCCGGCTTGTCGAGGCCAAGATTCTGGAGGAATCCTTTGTCAGACCAGAAGACTTTGATTTGAGCCTTTATTGGGAGCAATCGACCGCTGCCTTCCAAGCCAGCTTGCCGCGCTACCCAGCGCAAATCCGTATCCGGGAATCGTCCCTCGAACGCCTGAAGCAGGAGCGTTACGTCCAAATAAAATCCACCCATCCTGTCGATAGCGAATGGGTGGAGGCCGATGTGCACTTTCATACCTTGGAGTCTGCCTGCGAAATGGTGCTCTCCTACGGATCAAGCATGAAGGCGATTCAACCCGAGGAGCTGAAGACGAGGGTCATTGCCGAAGCAACTGCCATTCTAGCCCTTTACTAGCCTTACGCGATACTCGTCTCTCGCTTCTCGCGTGTTTCTCGTCCCATCGCAAGCAAGACGACTGTCCCCACTAGCAGGACCACTGTAAACATGCTGAAAATGAACGTGTAGCTATAATGAAGCGCGGAGTAATGCCCTACCAGGTAAGGAGCGATGATGCTGCCAATCCTTCCGACACCCGAGGCAAAGCCTGCTCCGGTTGCCCGCAAAGGAGTCGGATAATTTTCCGGCGTGTACGCGTACAAAGCACCCCATGCCCCTAGATTAAAGAAGGAGAGCAAGGCTCCCGTCAGCAGAAGCCCTCCCGTACCGGTGCTGCCGCCAAAAGCGAACGCCATGACGCCCGTCATAAACAGAAACGTCGCCAATGTGTACTTTCTTCCCCATCTTTCCACCAGATAGGCAGCTGCGAAATAGCCGGGAAGCTGGGCCAGCGTCATGATCAGGACGTACTGAAAGCTCTTGATCATCGTAAAGCCCTTGTCGACCAGCACCGAGGGCATCCAGAGAAACATGCCGTAATACGAGAACGTAATGGCAAACCAGACGATCCACAGCGTAATCGTCTCCCGTTTGTGGGAGGTGAGCAATTCTTTTAAAGGAACACGTTCCTCACGCTGATGGAACTTCGGCGACTCCGGAACATTGCGGCGAATGTACCAGGCGTACACCATCGGCAATGCCCCAATGATGACAGCTACCCGCCAGCCGTAAACTGGGATGACGAAGTAGGAAATGATGGCGGCCAGTATCCAGCCTACGGCCCAGAAGCTCTCCAGCAGGACCACGGTGCGGCCACGCTTTTCCGGAGGGGCAAACTCATTCACCAAGGTAGAAGCTACCGGCAGCTCCGCCCCCAAACCAAGGCCGATCAGGAAGCGGAACAGGAGCATGAGCGAAAAGCCTGTGGCAAATGCACTCGCCAGAGAGGCCGCCCCGAACAACAGCAGCGTGAGCATAAATACAGGCTTGCGTCCGACCCGATCTGCCAGGTATCCGCCAGCCACCGCCCCGATCGCCATTCCGATGGTATTGCCGGTCCCAAGCAAGCCTGCTTGTTCACCGGACAATCCCCATTCCTGTCGCAGTGCTACCATAATAAAGGATAAAAGTGCTACATCCATCGCATCGAACATCCACCCGAACCCGGATGCCCAAAACACCTTTTTATACGTCGCTGACATGTTGATTTTCCCTGCCTTCTTTTCGTACCGTGTTTACTACCCACATCTTTCCAGTAGTGTCCCCCAACCGGTCAGCGCGCATTCGCCACGGCAATGGCTTCGATTTCGATGAGAAACTCTTCCTTTATGAGCCTGCTCACCTCAACGGCTGAGCTGGCTGGAGGAGTGAGCGTGTTCACGTAGGTGTCCCGAACCTCCCGGACGATTGGAATCTGCGTAATGTCCGTCATGAAAATCGTCAGCTTCACGACGTCTTCGAAACGGGAATCTACCGCTTCCAAGGCCGCTTTGATATTTTCAAAGACCTGCTTCGTCTGTGCTGCCAAATCTCCTTCCCCGACGACCTGACCCTCCTGGTTCAAAGAGACTTGTCCGGAAATGTAAATCGTTCTGCCGCCAGTTGCTTCCACTACATGAGAATATCCGAAACCTTTGGGCATCGTCTCTGGATGAGTAAAAGTGACTTTCTTTTCAGGTTGTGACACGCGCTTTCCCTCCTCGTTTCCTTCTGTGGTTTTGTTATAGCAGGAAATAATTACACATAGCAGGAGCGGAATCCTGCCCCCAAACTGCAGGAGGTATCGGTGGATGCACAAAAGCCCGGCAATCATCCGGGCTTTGCTCACGATTCTTTATGCGGCTAGCTTGTATGCCCAACCTTTCCCCGCTCTGCCAGCCAGGAAAGCTCCTGCACCAGCTGTCCGACCGAATCCTTCAATCGTGCAGCGGCTTCCTCCTGCAGCTCCCCTGTTCCATCCTCACCTTTTTTCACGAGAGCATCCAAAATAAACGCACCTGCCAGCACATGTCTGGCGCCCAAAGCAGAGATCACCGGCTTCAGTGCGTAGTCGATGGCAAGCAAATGGGCAATCGTCCCCCCGATCGCAACGGGGAGCACGACCTTGTTCTCCAGACCTTTTTGCGGCAGAAGATCCAGGAAGGCTTTCAACACCCCAGAATAAGCCGCTTTGTAGATCGGCGTGGCGATGATGACAGCATCCGCCTGCGCGACTTTTTCATTTGCCTGCACAATGGCTGGGCTGTCAAAGCGGACGTGCAGCAAATCATCAGCTGGCAAATCGCGGACATGAATCCACTCCGTTTGTTGTCCTGCTTCCTGCAGGAGTCGATCGGCCTGTGTCAGCACCGTATCCAATCTCGAGCCTTCGTATGGACTTCCTGAAATAACAACGATTTTCGCCATCTGTTTTTCGCTCCTTTTAGTTGGTCAGCTGTCTGGTCCCCGCTCGGCGGGTAATGCGGTCAATCTCCTGAATTTCCACTGGGGAGAGCGGCTTATCGAGCGCGCGTATCGCTTCCGTCACATGGGAAGCACGGGAGGCACCCAAAATAGCAGAGGTCACGACTGGGTTGTTCAGCACCCAGGCAAGCGCCAGCTGTGGCAGTGTCCAGCCTCGCTCCTCCGCCAAAGGCTTGAGCTCCTCGACGATCTGATAATGGCGTTCCTGCTCCAGCAAGGTAAGCAAACGCTGTTCTCCTGCCGCTCCCCGGCTTCCCTGTGGAGGCGCTTCTCCTTGACGATACTTTCCTGTCAAAAGCCCCCTGCCCAGCGGACTGTATACGATCACTCCGACCGCCTCCGACTCTGCGAAAGGCAGCAGCTCCTGCTCAATCTGGCGGCTGATGATGCTGTACTCTGGCTGAATGCTCTCCAATCGATGCAGGCCCAGCCGCTCACTGACCCCATGTGCTTTTGCCAGCTGCCAAGCCGCAAAATTGGAGGCACCGATATAGCGGACTTTTCCTTGATGTACCAGATCGTCCAAAGCGCGCAGCGTCTCCTCTAGCGGTGTCTGCGGATCAAAGCGATGAACCTGATACAAGTCGATGTGATCCGTGCGCAGCCTCCGCAAGCTGTTTTCCACCGCGCGGATGATGTGGTATCGGCTGAGCCCTGCATCGTTGACTCCGTTTCCTACTCGGCCGTTCACTTTGGTGGCCAGCACGATCTCATTGCGCTTTCCTTGCAAGAGCTTGCCCAGAATCTCCTCCGATTCGCCCGTTTGCAGCGGATTGCCCAGATCCATTCCCCTGCCGTACACATCCGCGGTATCGATCAGGTTGATTCCTGCATCCAGAGCAGCATCGAGCACTTCCGCAGATTCCTTTTCCCCGATCCAACGTCCGAACGCCATCGTCCCCAAACTCACCGACGACACCTTCAGCCCCGTTCTTCCCAGTCGTTGATAACGCAAATTCCTCGCCCCTCTCTTTGCCTTTTTCTTTCTATCCGTTGAAATTATCCCGCCATTTCAGCCACCTTTTCTCAAAGAAGCGCACCAGCGAATCAGTCGCTTTGCCTACGAGAGCAAAAATGACGATCCCCACGAAAACGATCGCGGTCTGCGAGAACTGCCGTGCGTCCATGATCAGGTAGCCTACCCCTTCGCTCGAGCCCATCAGCTCTGCTACAACCAGTCCCAGCCAGGCTGCTCCCAGTGACAGTCGTACACCGAGTAAAATGTTCGGCAGCGCTGCCGGGAGGACCAGCTGGGTGATTTGCTTCCATTTGCTGAATTGGAGGACGCGGGCTACATCAAACAGCTTGGCATCCACATTTCGTATCCCCAGGAATGTATTCACATACAAAGGGAAAAATGCTCCTTTGGCGATCAACAGCACTTTGGAAAACTCGCCAAAGCCAAACCACAAAATGAACAGCGGAGTCACCGCGAGATGGGGAATCGTCCGAAGCATCTGCACAGAAGGGTCAAGCGTCGTTTCCACACGCTGAGAAAAGCCGACCGCCAGCCCTGCCAAAAGGCCAATCGCTCCCCCAAGCAGAAAACCCGTTGCTGCCCGGGATATACTGATTTGCAAATGTCCGAACAGCTCCCCGCTTGCCAAAAGCTCGCTTGCCGCAAGCAGGATTTGCCAAGGTGTGGGAAGCATCGTCTCCGATACCCAGCCCACTTCACCAGCCAGCTGCCAAACGATCAGGACCGTCGCCGGCAGGATCAGCCCTTTTAGCCAAACGATCCCTTTGGCACTGCTGCGTGTCTTTGCTTTTTCCCTGGCTTTTATGGTCGGCCTGGCTGATGCTGCCGTAGTCGCTGTCGCAGCCGAAGAATAGCCTTCCGCTTGATTGCTCATTCCTCGTTCACCTCCATCAAATTCCTGAGCTATCCACCAATTCGAGTTCGTCTACTTTTTCAAATTCGTTCAAGACGAGATGCCGCAGCTCCTGAAAGGATCGGCTCGCCTTTTTCCGTGGGAAGGGCAGGTCAATCGGGATGATTCTTTTGATAGAGCCAGGCCGTGCATTCATAATGACTACCCGGTTCGCCAAAAAGATCGCTTCATCGATGTCATGGGTCACAAAAATCATGGTTGTCTTGTTTTCCTGCCAAATATCGAGCAGAACAGATTGCAGATGGGATCGGGTAAAGGCATCCAGTGCTCCGAACGGTTCATCCAGCAAAAGTACTCGCGGCTTGCGCAGCAAGGCTCGGGCAATCGCTACACGCTGCGCCATCCCTCCCGACAGCTCGCGAGGATATGCCTTTTCAAAGCCTTCCAGACGAACGAGCCGGATCAGCTCATCCACTCGCTGCCGCACCGCAGGATCCTTCAAGGACAGGTTGGCCGCGATGTTTTTTTCCACCGTCAGCCACGGAAACAGCCGGGATTCCTGAAAAATGAACCCTTTGTCAATGCCTGGACCTGTCACCTGCTGATCAGCAAGCAAAACGTTCCCCGTATGCTCGGTATCCAGACCGGCGATGATTTTCAGGAGCGTGCTTTTCCCGCAGCCACTCGGCCCAATGATGGTAATGAACTCCCCTTCCTTGGCGGACAACCGGATGTCTTTGAGCGCTTGGGTCGCTCCCTTTGGCGTCTCGAATGTTTTGTCCAGCTGATGGATCTCCAAAAGAAAGGTCATGCGCGCACTCCCTCTGTCTGCTGTCTTTCCTCCAGCTTCTTTTTTACGGCTGGCAAAAGCAGTTCACCTGTGATTTCTGCTTCTTCGAGGTGGGGGTACCCCGACAGGATAAAGGAGGAAATACCCAAGTCGATGTACTCCAAGATCCGATCCGCTACTTGATCAGGTGTCCCGACGAGCAATACAGCTCCCCCTCCACGCACAGTCGACAGCCCTGTCCACAGATTGGGCCCGATGACAAAGTTGTTGGCACGAGAGCTCTCTCTCAGCTCGTTTTGCCGTTTTTGATTGGTCGCATCTGTCTGGGTGAACCGCTGGCTAGAAGCAAGCAGCGCCTGTGGATCAACCTTGCTGATGATTTCCCACGCCTCTCTCCACGCTTCCTCCTCCGTCTCGCGAACCAGCACCTGCGCGCGAAGCCCGTAGCGCAGCTCGCGTTCACGCCCAAGCTCCGTCTTCAAGGCTTCTACCTCAGCAATCTGCTCGCGAATCCATTCCAGCGGCTCTGCCCACATCAGGTAGACATCGGCTGTCTCTGCCGCCACCCGTTTCCCTGCTGGCGAGCTGCCGCCAAAATAAAAGGGAGGATGCGGTTTTTGCACAGGAGCTGGCAGGCTTGCCCCGCCTTTCAGCTCGTAAAAGCGCCCGGAGTAGTGAAGCGGCTCCTTCCCTTGCTGCGCTGTCTGATTGCTTGCTAAAAATTTGACCGTCTGCTCATGGGAGTTCGTCCAAACGCTTTTCACGATATCCAGAAACTCTCGTGTCCGCTCGTACCGCGCATCGTGATCATCTGCCAATGGATCGCCTGTGGCAGTCAAATCCTGTGGGCTGCCTCCCGACACGATGTTGATCAAGGCCCGCCCTCCCGTCACCTGATCCAAGGAAGCAGCCATCCTCGCAGCCAAGACGGGAGCGATCAGGCCAGGGCGCATCGCGACGAGTGGCCTTAGCACCTGCGTATGCGCAGCAATCGTAGATCCGACAATCCAGGAATCAATGCATGCACCGCCAGTTGGTATGAGAGCAAAAGTAAATCCTGATCGCTCTGCTGCCTGCGCGACCTGGATCATATAATCCGCCGTCGATTCCCGCTGTGGCTCAACCCCGATATACTTTCCATCACCTGTCGTCGGGATGAACCACCCGAATTCTACTTGTTGCGCTGATTTTCCCATCTCACTCCCACTCCTTTGCTTTCTACCATGAGATTTTGAAAAAAAAAGAAGGCACAATCATCGCGGGCTTTCCCACATGACTGTGCCTCCAGCGGCCTGGTCGGCAATAAAACCAATTATTCAAACTTGTTTTGTCGGTATTGTGCGTTATCGTACCACCGTATTCGAACACACGTCAAGGGTGTCAGGAAAAAAATCCTTTCCATTTTTCTGGTTGACGCATGCCATTCTCGTTTGTTATCATCCATTTCATACCTTGCAACTCGGAATTCATTTTGAATCGCCGACCGGACTACTGGAGGCCTCCTTTCCATCGCTGCTGATGGGAAAGAGGCCTCTTTGCGTCCTTTCCAACTATTTGTCCAAAGAGGTGATCCGTTTTGAGAAAGATGCATTTGAATCTGTTTTTGTCTAGTCTGGGGCATCACGAGGCAGCGTGGCGGCATCCCGCTGCGAATGTAGAGGAAATCATCGATTTTGCCCATTTGCAAGGGCTCGCTCAAAAAGCTGAGCGGGCCAAGCTCGACTCGCTCTTTTTGGCCGACCGCTATGCAGCCTCGCGGAAAGCAGTCAAATACGGTGCCGTAAGCGGACTCGAACCGCTCACGCTGCTATCCGCGCTCTCTGTCGTAACCGAGCGAATCGGGCTGATCGCCACCGTCTCGACCAGCTTCAACGAACCCTTCAACGTCGCCCGTCGCTTTGCCTCACTCGATCATCTCAGTCAGGGGCGCGCCGGGTGGAACATCATCACCTCGGGAACAGATGGCGAAGCGCAGAACTTCAATCTGGAGCGCATCCCTGACCACCATGTACGCTACGAGCGCGCCCAGGAATTTCTCGACATCACCCTCAAGCTCTGGGATAGCTGGGAAGCCGATGCGATCATCCACGACAAGGCTTCCGGTATATATGCAGACAACAGCAAGGTACATGAGATCAACCATAAGGGCAAACATTTTGCCGTTCGTGGCCCATTGAATCTGTCACGCTCTCCCCAAGGCCGTCCGCTTCTCGTGCAAGCAGGGTCGTCCGAGGATGGCAAAGATTTCGCTGCAAAATATGCGGAAGCGATCTTCACCGCCCAGCAATCCTTGTCAGACGCACAAAGCTTCTATGCGGACGTCAAAGCACGGGCAGCTCAATTCGGACGCTCTCCTGAGCAGGTAATCATTTTACCGGGCATCTGCCCAATCATCGGCGCAAGCGAGGCGGAAGCCAAAGAAAAAGAGGCGCAGCTGCACGAGCTGACCCATCCTGCCTACAGCTTGCTCCAGCTCTCCAATCGAATCGGCTTTGATCTATCCTCCTACCCTTTGGATGGTCCATTGCCCGAATTGCCCGCTACCGAAAAAATCGCTGGCCATCAGAGCCGCACCCAGCTAATCCGGGATCTGGCAGAACGGGAACACCTGACGATCCGCCAGCTGCTGCTGCGACTCGCTGGAGGCCGCGGGCACAAGACAATAGCAGGTACCGCACAGCAGGTAGCAGATGAGCTGGAGCAATGGTTCACCCAAGATGCCGCCGATGGCTTCAACATCATGCCTCAGCTCACAAACGGCGGCCTCGATGACTTTCTCGACCAGGTCGTTCCCGAGCTGCAGCGCAGGGGCTTATTCCGCACCGAGTACACAGGAAAAACGCTGCGGGATCATTACGGACTGGACTCCCCCGTCAATTCCTTTGCGGAAACGCATCAATATCAGTAAAGGACACGGGAAAAATTCGAGAAATTCACCCATCACCTGCGCTTAGCCATAAACTTGGCTGCGCCACTAGAGAGGAGTATCCCTACAAATGCGTACCCCCAAACATTCAAACATCTGGCTATCACTGTTCATCATCCTCACCATGATGGTGCTGGCAGCTTGCGGGAGCAAAACGCAGGTTGCCGCAGCTCCACAGCAAGGACAGACCCAAGCGGCGGCAGCAGACGCAAAAGAGAAAGTCGTCGTAAACATCGGCATTCAGGGCAGCACCGGCATTTTCTCCTATGCCCGGGACAAAGGCATTTTTGAAGAAGCCTTTGCCAAAGCAGGTGCCGAGGTGAAGTGGCATGAATTCGCCAGCGGTCCTCCCCATTTTGAAGCCATTGCCTCCGGACGACTTGATTTTGGCGGCACAGGCGGAACTCCCGTTGTCTCCGCCCAAACCGGGGGCGTGGATTTTAAAGCAATCGCGGTCACCAGTGACGGCAAACGCAACAATGCGATCGTCCTCCCGAAAAACAGCCCGATCACAGACATCAAGGAGCTCAAGGGCAAAAAGATCGCCGTCGCCAAAGGCAGCAGCGCGTACAACTTCCTGTACATGGTGCTGGATCGGGCAGGACTTACGGATAAGGATGTGCAAATCATTCACCTGCAGCCGGATGAGGCACGACCTGCACTCGATACCGGAGCGATCGATGCCTGGTCGACCTGGGAGCCATACGTGACGACCGCCCTCGTTCAAACCGGCGCCAAGACGCTCGTGACCGGCGACGACCTGAACATCTTCGCCCCCGGCTTTTTGATCGCACGCACCGGCTTTACGGTCGATCATCCCGAGCTGACCGTCCTGTTCCTGAAAACCTATGAAGAGGTGCGTCAATACTACGTCTCTCACCTGGATGAAGTGACGGACGAATTTGTCAAAACGAAAAAGCTGGAGCGCGAGATCATCAGCCGCGTTTTGAAAAATTCTGCCCCGATCCTCTCCCCAATCACCCCGGAATTTGCCAAGGCCCACCAGGAGCAGGCCGACTTCCTCTACTCCGTGGGAGCCATCAAGAAGAAGCTGGATACGACGCAGGTGCTGGAAAGTAAATTTGTGGAGCAAGCTTTGAAGGAACTCAGCGAAAAGAAATAAGAAGGAGCCCCCCTTGCCTGTGTTAGTTATTGCGGGTGAGGGGGTTTAGCATTCTACATCTTCTGTTTCATAACTTTCCGCAATTATCAGACTCCCGGTGAGTCATCCAGGAAGAACAACCCAAATTCATTCATTCTTTGCCTATCTAGTTCTAGCCAATCCGAGAGCTTTATGGTCCCAGAGTATATCTTCTACGACTGTTGCTTGATTGTCTTCACACTGAACAATTAGTATGACTTCTCCCTTTTTCCCCTTTTGAAGTTCATTTTTGTTTCGTTTCAAAAGGTAAATGAACCAACTCAGGGAAACTCCAATAAGAAAACCTAAAATTGCACCAGCAGCTCCCCAGATAATTGGTCCTCCTTGCCACACGAACCCTTTACTAGCACCGATAGTACCAAACATAAAGGCAAATATCATGCCTTTATCGATAAATGACAGTTCATCTGCTCGATGGATACTATCAAGAAGTCTCGGTTCCTTTTTCCGCAAATCAAGCGGTACTGCGTAAATGGCCTTTATCCCCTTTTCTTCAAGTTCTGTAATGGCTATTTCAAGTAATGTTGAATACTCAAACGTAGCTAAAATTTGCATCGTTTTTCATCTCCAATTGTGATGAGATGCCCCACTGGTTGGTAATTTTCTATAAGGTATTGTCTTTGAGCATTATCAAAGAGTTTGTTATTTTCCACGGTGTTTGTATAGGCGTCATAAATTGTAAAGAAATAATAGGAGGGGAAGTTCATTAACCATTGCTTATCGAGGACGGATGAGGAGGTGGCAAGATCCCCTAAGATTTCCCTGTAATGCCTTCTTACATTCCATGGGATATTACATTGATGCCTGTTACTGTGATGTTCTTCCTACAAATAAAACCCAACTTTAGTCCATTGATTAAGGCTATTCTTTTTGCGCTCATCTCTTCGTTTGTTGCCGAACCAATTATTGCATGGCTGGATTTGTATATCCCTATTAAATGGGAGTATATCTACTCCTTTCCCATTCAACTTGTGATCTATTTACTGGCACATGCACTTAGCAAGCATCAAGCTTTTGCGCCATTAGATCGTTGAGGTATCCGGCATCCATTCATGCTTTTGCAATTCTCTGTGGCCTTTTGCTTCATTCGTGAAAGTAACTCCTCCCACAATAATCACCCCAACTTTCCTAATGGCATGTTAGGAGAAAAGTAATCGGACATAAAATCCATCCCTTAGACAGTTCAGGGCTTGGATTTCTTTTGTTTGATGCTTGCTTTAGCGTAAACCTGCCTATTAGCATCGTATAAGCTGCCGGTGATCGCAGCAGCGTAATGTTGTCTTCAAATACTTGCTCCATCCCAGTGCTTTTCCATAGCTTCTTCACATCGAGAAAAGCCATTTCTTGAATAAAACTGCACGCTATCGCTACTTGGCCAAAGTATAAGAAACTCGACCCCATGCTCTTTTGACCATTTTTCCATGGTATTATGAATTTTGGATCCGATGCCTTGGTTCCTAAAAGCAGGGCGAGTATAGACATTGGTAACGTAACCGTAATGAGGATCTGGAGATTTCCCTGGCCTTGGAATTTTATGTATTAAATGCAGATACATATGCGAAACAAGACTTCCATCAACTTCTGCAACCCAAATGTACCAATTTCCGCTTTTTATCGCTTTTTCTAAGAATTCACTGCATACCTTATGGAATTCCTCAAAGGAAACCGCTTGATTTGGATGTTCTTCTTCTGAGAAGTCCCAGCGCATTTGAACAAGATGTGGTATGTCCTCAAATGCGGCCAAACGAACAAGTGCCATACTTTCACCCCTTGGCTTGTAATATCTTCAAGATTACCATGCCATTGCAGGAAACTGCTCGATAGCTTAGAGAAGCTACAACATCAACTACAGCAGCTTTTGATGCTTTGCTAGAGAGCCAGAAATTTCAATAAGTTTTATGAACGATTACGTTTAGCACATGTAATATTGTGTCTATTTGGAAATCGATTAAACGGATAAAGTAGCCGTACTAAGGAGGCACCCACTTGTCTCAAAAATTCACTTACCACGATTGGGTATTGGAGCAAAAGTTATCTCCCGAGCAAAATATTGCCCTATCTA
Source organism: Brevibacillus nitrificans (assembly GCF_003710965.1). Lineage (NCBI taxonomy): Bacteria > Bacillati > Bacillota > Bacilli > Caryophanales > Paenibacillaceae > Brevibacillus > Brevibacillus nitrificans. The sequence continues at coordinate 57,883 of NZ_RHHU01000007.1, forward strand.
TTTTACTTCGTTTAATGGCAGGTAAATTAGAAGGAGAGATTCTACCAGAAATTGAAAAAAAGATACGATCAAAACACCCAGGGTTGGCCCATATTCTGGATATTCCCGAAATCAGTCAGGAAATGGTCTTTACAACTCTCGAAGCGAATCTTTCTCTACCTAGAGTCCAAATATCTCGTATGTTCGAGGGTATTCAAAATCAAGGCAATTTCGCAAGACTTGCAGAATTTATGAGATAGTGAGGGTGATTTATGGTTTCTGCCCCACAATTCACTGTTGTACTGTCCAATCATTTTCCCGTTGTAAAACACAATAACCTGCAAGTATTCTCGCATTCTACTTATCTTTTCACTTGGTATTGCCAGCACTTATATTCAAATAGGTTTAATGTCGCAGCCCCTCAAATAAGCCATGTTACATTTTGCTAAACTGGCCTATAAGCACATAAAAGCCACCCGTCAATCTGAACTGCACCCCGTCAAGTAGACATAACAAATAATAAAAATCGGTTAAGCGGCCTTGGCCCTGAATTCCATGGGACTAAGGCCGTAGATAATCTTGAACGGCTCGAAGCTTAAGCTCCACCGAGTAAGTTCGATTGCGAGATTGAATCTCTAGCCCTTTGTATCCGTACACCATGAAAAAGCTCCCCTTTTTTAGCAGGTTTTATTATTTCACCTGTCTACTTAAAGGGGAGCATATCATTAGCACCAGCAGCCTCTATTTGTGTTTGCTCCGCTATCGATCCCGCTGGTTCAATAACCAACCGCTTAATTTGGGATGGCTTTTGACAGAGCACGAACCATGTTGAGCAGCGATGACAATGTGGTAGAATCCGTTACACTGCCATCCACCCCCATCACCCTGCTGACGAATGGTACCGCAATCGCTGCATCCTTTGGAATAGCTGCGCTCATCATCTTTAAGGTTAGTGTCAGCGAATGCAGAGCTGTTGAGCCGCCATCTGGATGCGGAGAAGCGCTCAAGACAGCTGTCGGCATATTCATGAACTCACCGGAGGATACGACCCAATCCAGCGCATTTTTTAACGAGCCTGGTACTCCTCTTGCATATTCTGGCGTACATATCACGCACGCATCCGCTGTCCTCAATTCCTCCCTCCATTCTCTCACAGCTCTATGCACCTGCGTTTCGTCACCATCTAAGTCCGGGTTGAAATGTGGTAAAGACGCGAGCCCTTGATACATACGAAATTCCATACCAGCGGGCAACATTCCTCCGATGGAAGAGAGCAACCGTGTATTAGAGGATTGCGTACGCAGACTTCCGGAAATGCCTAACACGATCATATTTCGTTGTTGCATTCACTTCACCATCTTTTCCATTTTGGTAACTACATTATAGAACATGACATCACAGTCAATTAGATGACCATATCTGCCCAATAGCTTTTTCACAAGGCTGCTGGATCATCCCCAGCCCCTGATGTTTGCGTAGCGCCACTCGTCGGGAAGGCGTCATCGTGACTGTTAAAGACTGACCCTTCCGTTCAAAGTCGTGTGTTTGTGCATTCATCGCTCGACTTATGATAAAGTGGTTTTGAAGAAAAGAGGAGGATGGCACGTATGCAAAATCAAATGGGTTCTGACGCTTTGCCGCCAAAAACCTGTACAATCGATCGTTTAATTACCGTGAAGCCGGATATCGAGAAAGTATTGTCGGGACAAAAAACAGCCACACGGCGCAATGGACGCTATGCAGATGTCGGTGAAATCATGACGCTCGAAGGTCACGATTTTGTAATTGACAAGGTTTATTCACAGTCGCTCGGGGAGTTAACGGATGAGCATGCCAAGCAAGAGGGGTATTCAAATGTAGAGGAATATAAAGAGTCCATTCTATCCTCTCATCCAGGGATGCCCTGGCTGCCGCAAATGAGAGTGTGGGTCCATGAATTTAGCCCGGACAAGAAAAAATAACGGTGAGCATTTTATTATATAAGACGATTCTTTATCTACATATTCTCAGTGCTATGATGTCCATTGGCCCGTTTTTTGTTCTGTTACCCATGATGAAAAAATTGCGAGAGGCTGACCTCGCCAAACAACAAGCCTATCTAGATACATTCAGGTCTACCACACGTTTGGCGAAGCATGCCGGTCATATTTTGGTCATATCCGGGGTATTGCTTGTCATGGGTGGATACTGGTCATGGAAGTCGTCCTGGATCGTGATAACTGTATTGATCCTGGTATGCTCCTTGTATTTCCTGGCACGCGCATTTTCGCCGAAGATACGGAAGTTTAATGAAGCTGACCAGGACAAGGATAAATGGGTGCAGTCGCTTACACGTTCGATCTGGATCTATTTGTTTCTTTTGCTGACCATGTTATGGTTCATGGTGGTGAAGCCTGAGGTATGGTAGAGATGATCGTCCTTCACTTGGCTGAGATGGGCTCCTACCTGTGTTCTCGTTCACTGACGGAAAAAGACGCCACTGGTGTCTTTTTCTTGTTTGTTAACGCGCAGGTTAAATCTGCCGGCTTTGATCTTCTTTTTATTCGACAAACAATTCCTCGATGTGGATACACCCGGCGGATGATGCTGGTGCTCGCATATTTGCAAGCCTGATACCCGTTAGCGAAATGAGAGTCATTTTTATGTTAAGATAGTCTCATCTAAGATTTCCAACCTTGGGATGTGAAAATATGACAAGAGACGAATTGAGCAAATTAATTGAACGGCGTGAAGAAGGAAGAGCCAAGCAAGATCAAGCAATATTAGGTGAGGTTAGAAATCACTTATTAGAACTACTTTCCTATTACCCTGATGATGCGGAGATCAATTACCAAACCGGAATAGCCCATGACAATTCCGGCCTTGGACGTGAAGCTATTCCATATTATGAGCGAGCTCTTGAATTGGGTCTTTCTGGGCCTGATCTTGAAAGATGCCTAATGGGATTGGGGAGTACATACCGCTACTGGGGACACTACCAAAGAGCCGTTGAGACGTTACGCAGAGGAATGAGCGAATTTCCAGAGAACCGGGCAATTAAAGTGTTTCTCGCTATGGCCCTGTACAATAGCCAAAGTTACAAAGAAAGCGTTGAGCTGCTGATTACAAATTTAATGGAAACTACCTCAGATGAAAAACTTCATTACTTTAAACGCGGAATATTGGCTTACAACGAAGACCTTGATGAAATAGCCGAATAAGTACAAATTAAATGCAACTATCACGGCTGCTTTTTAATTTTATCTGTTTTTAGCCTCCAGTTTCTAGGTATACTATCGTTCCCTAATATTCTGCCCGTTACCGTAACAAAGCTGCCGATCATCATCGCGGCAGCTTTGTCGTGGTACATTTTTTCGTTATCGATACTGCTTAGCTCAATGAGGGCACGGTTCTTCGCAGCCACTAGTAACACATTTGCTCCCATGTCCTTAATACCGATTACACCTCTATGCTACTATGCTAAAATTCAATATGCTATCTTCCATCGCGAGGGGGTTGTTCATTTGATTCGAAAAGCATTGCTGAGCGATGCCCAAGAGATCGCTAGGCTCTCAAGCCAACTGGGCTATCCAGTGAATGTCGCCCAACTTGAAGAGAGACTCCACTATATCTGTAACCATAACGACCATATTGTTTATGTGATGGAATCAAACCACGTTTTGCATGGATGGATTCATGCTCATGTACGTTTCTTAATCGAATCGCCACCATTTGTTGAGATAGCTGGACTGATCGTCGACAGCGCCTATCGAGGAAATGGGATTGGCAAACAATTAGTACAATCATGTGAGGAGTGGGCAGCAGCATCCGGATTCACAAAAATTAGAGTGCGTACCAATCTGACTAGATCAGATGCCGTCCCATTCTATAATCGAATGGGTTTTACATTAAAAAAATCGCAGCATGTGCTCGATAAAGAAATGTAGTGATCGACGCCCTTTCTAGCAAAAGGTTTACATCCCTATCTTCGATGCACGTTTCACCCGATACATGGCCTCATCTGCTATCTTCAGTAGCGTCGTCATGTCAGAAGCCTCTTTCGGAAATAAACTCACACCTGCACTAAAGGTAATCGGGATTTCAATCCCTTCATGGTTAAAGGGCAGCTTGTTGAAAAGCGATAATCGCTCCTCTACCATCTTATTTACATCCTTCCTTTGATCCGTACAAGAGATGACCAATACAAACTCATCTCCCCCGATCCGTCCTATCAGATCACCTGGCTGTGCATCTTTTGTTAACATATGTGCAATATGCTTCAGGTATAGATCCCCAACGAAATGCCCGTAGGTGTCGTTGATTGGCTTGAAGTGATCAAGGTCAATTAATACCAGAGCAAATAATTCGCGCTGTTCCATCTTTTGCTGCAGTTGTGCCTGGAGCCCTGTCCGGTTATACAGATCGGTTAGAGAATCATGGTGCGCCAGGTACTTGTAGCTTCTCTCCGATTCCAGTAGTTTACGTTCCGTTTCCTTTAGAGAAGTAGCATCGGTAAGGTGTATGACAAACAGCTCCTCACCGTTCTCCTCAATCAAATCAATGCCCATAAGCAAATCCATATAGCCTCTGCTAGGGTTATAGATTCGCATCTCTCCTTGGGCCTCGTACTTCTTCTCCTGACAGTACAGCGCTAACCAGTCACTAAAATTCTGCTGATCTTGAAAGGGAAAGTGACTCAACACATCACCAACGGGAATCCCTTCAAACCACTGTTTTGCCTTGGGATTCATTTCTCTGATTACACCCTTTTGATCCAAAAGAAGTATGGCATTCGGAGCGGATTTAAATAGGATATGAAAAAGCTTGCGGTAATCCGGCATCAGATCATGTTTCCCGATCAAATGACGAAGGGCAATCCCCCAGAATAAATAACCTACAAAATAAAGGATCATTGCATTGCGTGAGGTTACAACCTTCATTTGCAGGAGAGACGTGACCAGGACAAACCAAGAAAATAGGGCAAACAAACTGAGCAGCAATGACAGCAAAATCTTTTTTTGTTTTTTTTCACGCGTACGAAACCAGGAAACGATGAGTATAAGGACCGATAGCAGTATATAACCCGCTACAAACAGAACTGTGAGCAGCAGAAACAGCGGATCCAGAGGACTGCGGCCATCCGTCACAGCAGCGTTGTATAATACCCGATGATCCTTGCTCAATAAAAATGCAAATAATAGGAAAAACGGTGTCGTATAAATGACGGGTAACCATCGTTTTAATGAAATCGTTGCAGGACCGCCAATGAGTATACACAGATGGACCAAGAAGCAAATGATCAGCAGGAGCATCGGGCCATTTCCATACAAAACAATCTGCATCTGATACTCGGGCAGCAAAGACGTTTTCAGGTATTCCCCTAGAAAATAAAACAGATAAGCTAACATGAGCAGCGAAGCAACTCGATTTACCTTACTTTTCTTGTTTCGAAAAAATAAAGTAATGGCCATATAAAAAAAGAAATAAGTAGGCAGCAAAATCGTTAAAAAATCCATAAAAAGATCGTTCATGCTCATTTACCTATCGTGCCAAGTAGATTGATACAGGCCAAAAGCGACCTACTATCTACAACAATTATATCTCGGATGAACAAGGATTTCCCTAGCGAATATCACCAAAAGTGACTCCTTTGCGAAGTTGTCCGTGGTACCCCTTCCTTAGAGAGCCGCTTTCTCTATTCTTGAGATACGTCCCCCGTCATAATGTAAGCCCAAAGCACCACCTCCCCTCCTTGCCGCATAGGTCCTTGTATCGAAACCTGCGCAAAAGGTACTAACAATTTGGAAAAACAACCCAATATTAAGTAAGATGAGTGTAGTTGAATTTGAAAGGAGGGACTCTGATTATGCGACTGTCCGTCACTGTCAAAAGCATCGGGAAACGCAAAAACGCGCTTTCCCGCATCCCCGTTGAACTGCAGCCGTCACCTCAGACATTGCGGGAATTGATCTCTGTGCTGGTAGAGTGGAACGTTCGCGGCTTGCAGGAAAGACAGCAGCAGCTCTCCCTCGTTCCTTATCTGACCGAAGGAGAAGTGCAGGAGCGAGCGGAGAGTGGCAAGGTCGGATTTGGTGCCATCTACAATGACGCTGCACCCGATATTACCAAAGCGATCGATACAGCGATTCTCGCCTTTGAGGATGGACTGTACCGCGTATTTATTTGCGAGCAAGAAGTAGAGTCGCTCGATGTCCCTCTTTCCCTGAAAGAAGACGACGATGTTGTGCTGATCCGATTTACGATGCTTGCAGGAAGCTTATGGTGAAAGGAGATCCTTTGATGATCGAACAACGGCTGAAAAATGTTCCTGCGCCTCTTCACAGCTTGGCTGTGCTGCTGGCCGAAATGAGCAATAGCAGATACATAGACGATCAGGACATGAATGCGTGCAAAAAACAGCTGCACGATTTGGCAGCTGGCGATGAGAAGCGCCTGTTTGAGCCGCTCATCCAGACTGCCGATTATTTGCTTGGCGAAGAGCTTGCCCCCGTGCACAAGTATATCGTGCGCCATGCCTCTTCCTACCCGTATTCGCAGGGATATGTGCGACGACCGTTCCGAACGGCAGAGGCATCGCAGCAAATGAACCTGCTCATCCAAAAGACGGTTTCCCTTTTGATTATGGAGAAAGAGCAGTTCCGCCTGTCCGAATATTTGGGTGTGCCGAACTATTCATTATCGAACAACTATCAGATTCGTCTGGTCCTCGCAGACGTCATCGCGTATGAGCTCGATCAGAGCAACCAGCCTGTCCGAGATGCTTTGAAGGACATCATCTACGGAGAGAATCAGACGGCTCTTCTCACTCACGAAATGATCAAAGGCATGTTCATGAGTCATCAGGAAGACATGTACCAGATGGCTGGTGAGCTGCTTAAGGCTGCCCGGCTGCAAGAGGGGCTGCGGCAGAGCATTGTCGAGCGGATGGATGAAGGAACACTGGCCGCCAATCTTTACATGCTCAAGCTGATCATCGACGAAGGCTACATTCGGTACAGCTCGGTCGTCCGTGCGCTTAGCGTCTGGACCGGTATGGCTCTCGAAGCAGCCAGTCAACGAGTAGCCGGACAGCTGATCGAGCAAGCATATCGCGCTCTGACAGATTCCTCAGTCCGTGAGCAGTGGCTCGCAAGCACCAACGCCAACGAAGTGTATATCGCACTGTGGGCAACTGCGGTGTACGAGGAAAAAGATCTGTACGAGCGTATCGAGCAGCTGATGGGCAACGGGCAGCGCCACCAGAAAATCGTCGCGCTCTATGTGCTGGCGAATAGCCAAAACCGCGAGCTGCGCCTGCGTCTTGCCCGCGAGCATCTGGATGCTTCTGATCCCGAGCTGCAATACTGGGTGCTGACAAACTACTGCTATCAGTACTACCCGCTCTGGCGCAGTCCAGATGCTGACCCGGACAGTCCTACCCTCTCCTTTGAACGGGTAGAGCCTCTCGAGGACAAAAAGGAGCGCCTGCGCGATTTTCACTTGCTGCTTGCCATGTTTGACGGGATGACCAAGGAATATTCCGCTCCATCGAAAGCGCTGGATTTCGTACACATCCAGTACACCTCGGACCTGCCCATTCAAAAGCTGCTTTATCTGGCTGCTTACGACATGGACAGCGATTGGATCGCGCAGATCGTCTCTCGCAAGGATCAAATCAGCCCGGATCAGCGCGGTGCCTTGCTGTCCCATTTTATAGCCGACAAACATCATCCGGTATTGCGCAGCTTTGTTTTCGAGAGCTTGGCGGATAAAAGCATGAAAAACCGCGAAAACGCGCTCAAGCAAGTCACGGGCATGCAGCTGTCCGAAGAAGAGCTGCGAGCTATGGAGGATCTGCTCAAGCTAAAGACCGGATCCCTCCGTCAAAGCACCATTACCCTGCTGCTGGGTCAGCCGGAAGAGCTGCTTGCCGCCTCCTTGAACCGGTTGCTGCAAGCCAAAAACGAATTGCAGCGCTTGGGCGGACTGGAGGTATTGGCAGAGGTCTATCAGGATCGTGAGCGTACCGAGCAATTCGAGCGCCTGCGTCCTTTGGCTTCGGTCATCGACAGCCCGACCGCAAAGGAAGCCGCTCTCCTGGATAAACTCGGGAAACAAAACAGTGTCAGTAAAACGAAGGGCTTTGGCTTGTTTGATCCTCAGGTAACAGAGCCATGGCTCCTCGAAAAGCAAGACACTGCCCCTTTTTCGTTGGAGAAAGATGTCTTCACCCTCTCTCTAGATGACGTAAAGAAATTCATCCAGGGCTTGGATGCACTTGTACATACCCACCGCGATGTGGAGTACGTTTCCGAGTACTATTCCGGTTACAAAGATACGTATTTAATCGGAACGAACCTGCGCGAGCTGTACCCCTATCAGAGAGAGGTCGAAGGCTCTTACCTGGAGCGCTACCCTTTGCACGAGGAGTGGCGTGGCTATCTGGAGCAAAGCGGGATGTCTGCACATGGACTCATGCAGCTTTCCTTTTTCACGATGCTGGAGAATTTCGACCAAACCCTGAACCATTTCTACAGCTGCTTTTCCAACGAGATGGACTACAGCGAAATGCAAAAGCATAAATTGCTCGAGGGCTGGCGCAAAGCGTATATCGGGCACATCTACCCCCTCTCCTTTCTATTGGAAATCCAGCAGGCTTTTGCCCAGCTGACGTATTGCAATCAAGTCCAGCAGATCGTTCGCGCCTACTTCCTAGACAGCGAAAAAGCGGAGACGTTTGCTTGCGTAAATCTTGCCCTTAACAAGGTGATCCAGGAAACAGAAGCATGGGAGCAAGACAACAAGTCCGGCGTTTTCGAATTGGTAGCAAAGCCATGGCTGTACATGGCACGTGGACGCGCCTACGACGACAGCTCATTCAAAACGTTCTACCATTCCGCCTTTGCTTTCGATCGAGTCGTAAACGACCCTCAGAACAGCTCTTGCTTGCAGCTCGATGAACGCCTGCGCGCCTTTGAAAAGGGATGGATCGGGGAAGCTGAGCTGTACAAAGCCCTGCTTGGAAGCGGGGACAGCGCAAGCTACATGTGGAGTCTGACCTCGGGGCAATACGGCTCTCTGCAGGATCGCCCCAAGATTATGGCCATCCGTGATACAGCCGTAGACCGCATCGTCAGCATCGAGCTGGAACGCGGAGATCTTCCGACAGAAGTGACACCGCTCGTGACCAGGCTCCAGCGCATTGAGGGCATGCGGTACTGGGTTCGGCTGCTGGCAGGGCTCGATCAGGATGCTTTCGTACGCGGATATGTGTACAGCTACAGCGGAAGCCTCACCAAGAAGGAAGCCTTTAGCCATCTTCTGAAAAACTGCCATCCGCGCCCGGGTGAAGATAGCAAGCTTTTGGGCGAGCTGCTCAAGGAGCACAAAGGCATTACCGAAAAACGTCTGCTCGAAGCTGCCATGTACGCCCCTCAGTGGATCGACCTGGTCGCGGAGCACTTGGGATGGCAAGGTCTGCGTAGTGCCGCCTGGTATTTCCACGCACACATCAACGAAAACTTTTCAGCCGAAAAAGAGACGATCGTCGCTCACTACTCGCCCATTACGCCGCAGGATTTCAACGATGGCGCCTTTGATATCCGCTGGTTCCAGGAGGCGTATCAAACGTTGGGTGAAAAACGCTTCAAGCTGCTGTATGAGTGTGCCAAATACATCTCGGCTGGCTCCAATCATCGCCGTTCGCAGCTGTTTGCCGATGCTACTCTCGGCAAGCTCGATCTCGAGAAAATGAAGACCTCGGTCCAAGAAAAACGCAATAAGGATCACCTGCTCAGCTACAGCTTGATCCCGCTGCGGGAGGAGCTGGATTTGCGGCAGCGCTACGACTTCATCCAGCAGTTTTTGCTGCAGAGCAAAAAATTCGGTGCCCAGCGCCGGGCAAGTGAAAGTGTCAGCTCGCAGATCGCCCTGGACAATCTGGCGCGCAATGCCGGTTATCGGGATGTCACGCGTCTGAAATGGGACATGGAAGCCCGCAAGCTCGATGAGATGCGAGCTCATTTCGAACCGTACGCGCTTGACGAGGAGACCACTGTCCAGCTGGTTGTCGACGAGGATGGCCAGGCGGATATGATTGTCAGCCGAAAAGGCAAGGAGCTGAAATCCGTACCAGCCAAGTACAAAAAGCACGAGTACCTGCTGCATCTAAAAGAGCTGAAGTCGGAGCTTACCGAGCAGTATCGCCGCGCACGTCAAGAGATGGAGCGCTCGATGGTGTCGGGCAACTCCTTTACCGGTAAAGAGTTGGCTGCACTCGATGGCAATCCGGTTATTCGTCCCCTTCTCCGTTCTCTGGTGCTCAAATACGGTGACCATCTCGGCTACTACGAGGGGGAGATTGCTTCCTTGCGAGCCCCGTCTGGTCAGCTGGTCGGCTTGACGGATGAAGATGAACTGCTGATTGCCCATCCCGTCCATCTGTATGAGAGTGGACAATGGAGTGCCTTCCAGCGCGATCTGTTTGAGCGCCAGCTGCGACAGCCTTTTAAGCAAGTATTTCGAGAGCTGTACCTGCCGAATGCGGATGAATTGGCCCACGCCACACATTCACGCCGCTATGCAGGTTATCAGGTGCAGCCGAAGAAAACAGTCGCTCTCCTAAAGGGCAGGCAGTGGACGGTCAGCTATGAGGAAGGCTTGCAAAAGGTCTTTTATTCCGAAAACCTGATTGCCAGCCTGCATGCCATGGCGGACTGGTTCTCCCCTTCGGATACGGAAGCGCCTACCCTGGAGGTCATTCAATTTGTCGACCGCGCGACCTACAAGAACGTGGAGCTGAGCAACGTTCCTCTCGTCCTTTTCTCAGAAGTCATGCGCGATGTCGATCTGGTGGTCAGCGTGGCCCATGTCGGCGGCGTTGATCCGGAAGCGAGCCTGACGACCGTCGAAATGCGCCGCGTCATCGTTGCGGAATCGCTGCGTCTTTTGAAGCTCGGCAACGTGCGTATCGATGGCAACTATGCTCGCATCGAAGGAAGCCTGGGAGAGTTCGCGGTTCATCTGGGCAGTGGCATGGTCTTCAAGCAGGCAACTGGTGCCCTGCACATTATCCCGGTACACTCGCAGCATCGTGGACGCCTTTTCCTGCCCTTCCTCGACGAAGATCCAAAGACGGCGGAAATTTTGTCCAAAGTAGTGCTGCTGGCGGAAGATACGAAGATCAAGGACCCGCAAATATTAATGCAATTGCAAAGCTAGATGGTTAAAAACCCCTCTGAGCAGTCAGGACAAAAGTCAGATTTCCTTCGTGCTTGGAGGGGCTTTTTATTAAATTTACAAAATAAGGAAGGTCTTTCTTTTCTTTGAAAGAACTATATCAAAGATTTGTAAATCAAAGAGAGGGTGAAGGAATTATGAGGGTTAGAAAAAGGCTTTTTCATTTTTGGGTAAGTCTGCTGCTGCTTGCGCTATCGCTTGGTGGGGGCATCCGTTTGGCTCAGGCCGCCGAGCAAGAGGACAGTCCCTACCAGCCCGTACTCTACGAGAACAGCAAATTCTTTCACATGTCCGCACCTGTCAGCTGGTTGACCATTACGATCAGCAAAGGCGACAAGCTGCTAGCCACGGTTACCACCTACGGAGAAGATCGCCGCTCCACCTGGGGCTACCAAACCTACCTCGATACGTCCCTCTTTCATAAAGGGGACATCATCACATTTCAAATCTACGATCCTACCCAAGAAAAAACCTACACAGTCCCAGTCGAAGTGCAGCCGACCTCCTCTACCAAAACCACTCCTCCTACCAAACTGACAACGATCAAAGAAAAGGATACCCAGATTCGCGGAGAAATCCGCGGCGATGTTCTGTACGGTTTGAAATCTCTCGTAACCATCACAAGAGATGACGAAACGGTGGCCCAAGGCATCACAAACGTCAACGACGACGATTCCCAGTTCTTCAACATTCCGTTGGCCGAAGGGGTATCCCTTCAAGAAGGTGACCAACTGGCATTCACAGCGGAAACTCCCGGCTTCTTGCCCAGCGATTCCATCGAAGCGACTGTACATGCATCCGATTATTCTCCAGAGGATGAGGAAGCGGTCAACCAAGATGTCACATGGCTGCAAGAGACGATGAGCTATATGGAATACGTCCCGCCCAGAGTGGATCTTCCCACCGCAGGCATGAACGGGACAACGATCACTTGGTGGTCCAGCAAGCCTGACGTGATTGCCCCCACCGGGGAGATTCCTCCCCCCGAGAAAGACGAAGAGTCCGTCACCCTGAAGGCAACCATCACCAAAGGGAACGCCTCCAAAGCAGTAGAATTTCAGGCCATTGTCCGAAAGCAAAAGGATTCCACGCCCCCGGTGACCACACTGAAGCTATGCGAGAAATGCGCGCCCTCTGCACAAGGCTGGTTCAACCAATCCGTCTCCTTTACGCTGTCTGCCATAGATGATCAATCCGGTGTGAAACAAACCGAGTACCAGCTGACCAAGAAAAAATGGGAGCGCTATAAAAAAGCCGTCTCCGTCAAAAAAGAGGGCATCTACCAGATTCAGTACCGCAGCACCGATCTTGCAGGTAATGGAGAAGAACCGCAAAAGTTCGAGCTGAAAATTGACAGGACTGCCCCAAAGCTTGACGTATCGGTCAACAAATCCAAGCTGTGGCCCGTCAACCACGAGCTGGTTCCCATCCAGGTGAAGCTAAAGTATCATGATTCCTTGTCTGGGCTTCATTCCGTAGAGCTGGTATCCATCACAAGCAATGAAGCAGATATGAACCCGGATGATATTCAAGGAGCGGATTACGGCACAGAAGACACCTCGTTCCTGCTCCGCGCAGAACGGACTGGGTCAGGCAAAAAGAATGCACCGCGCATTTACTCGATCACGTATGTGGCAAAAGATGCAGCAGGCAATGAGACGAAAAAAGTCGTGCAGGTAACCGTGCCGAAAAAATAACGAGGAAACAGGAAAAGGCTTGCGTCCTGGAATGAGGAGCGCAAGCCTTTTTGCTGCATATGAAATGCTTTATTGTTCTTCAAACAACCCTTTTGGAATTTGGGCATCCCAGTTTTTCGGGATATCGAGTCGCAGAGCGCGTGCTACTACCGCAGCCGTATCCATATTTCTTACCTGAGACAGCTCGGTTCCCGGTTTGATGGAGGCACCTTTGGCTGCCCAGAAAATAGTCTGCTCCTCCTCAGACGAACCACCATGCCCTGTACCTTTACCGCCGTGATCCGTGGTAACGATGACCAAGGTGTCCTCCATCAGCCCCGTCTCTTCCAATGCCTGGAGGATAGCTCCCACATTTTCATCCTCTTTTTGGAGCTGTTCATAAAATTCCGGTGTGAAATAGCCGTGATTGTGTCCAGCTCCATCGACTTCATCGAAATGAACGAAGATGCTGCGGGCGTTCTTTCCTTCTTTTTGGATGTAATCGACCACTTTTTTGGTCGTATCTCGATCGTTTCCACTGTTTTGCTTGACCGCACCAGCGGAATCCTCAATGATCCCGATGTTGATGGAGCCCCACGTAGCGAAGGACGCTTGCGCCAGCTTTGGACGCTCTTGCTTCAGCAGCTTCATGTAGGACGGGTACGCGTTTTTCTCTGGATAAGGATTCGCTGCTACGATATCGTTCGTCAATTCATGCTTCTCTGGTGTGACACCGTGCAGAATCGCTCCCCAGTTTTGCGCACTGATCGTGGGCAGCATCGATTTGGCTTCAAAGGTTCCCGCGCCTTCTTCCATCAGCTTCAGGATATTCGCAGCATTTGCCTCCGGGTTCTTCACAGCGTCGCCTGCTCCATCAATCCCAATGACCACAACCCGCTTGTAAAGGAACTCATCCTGATAAGGCGCCAGCTTGTTGCTCATCATTTTCAGGTCTTTTTTGTCTACCTTTTTGTCGTTGTTGATATCCGCAGTCTGCGCTTTTGCCCAGAGCTTATCTCCCGATCGGCTGCCCTGGTATTTTTCAATAATCGTCAGATCATCCTCGCTAAGTAATCCATCCCCTGATACGTCAATCGCGTTGGTCACCGTGACATCGGCTTTCGCTGTTTTGCTGCCATCGACGGTTTTCACCGTGATTTTTGCTTTTCCTGGCTTGCCGGCTACAACCGTTGGGCGGCCATCCACCATGACGATCTTGGCGACTTCTTTATCGCTGCTGCTCCATTTCACATCTTGGATGGATGCCTCCTTTGGAGCGACTATCGCCGTTATCGGCATCGTTGCGCCTGTCTTCAGATTCAGCTTGGTCTGATCCACCGACACGCTCTTCACCGGAATTTTAGGAGCACTGGCAAATACACTTGCAACCTCTTTCGCCGTCACTGTACGAGCCAAAATTTGCATTTGGTCTAATTGAACATCGTAGCGGCTTCCGAAATGGTTTCCGGCTCCGTCCAATCCGATCTTGGTAGTGAAGCGGGTATCGATCGTGCCCTTGGATTTGCTGATGTCAATCGTCTGCGCTACCTTTCCATCGAGGTAGATCGTCGCCAGTCCATCCCGATCATGGGACACGACTACATAGTGCCAGACATCATTTGCCACATTTGCAATAGTCGCATCCAGGCGAGAGCTCTCGGATGTCCGCCAATTCCATTTCAGCGTAGAGCCTTGCAGACCGATGAACCAGCCCACATTTCCGCCGCTTGACCAGTCTTTATTGGAGATAATGCCGGGATCTGCATCCACACCAGGAGACTTCACCCAAAAGGAAACGGTGAAATCCTGTTCCGCTCCAAACTTCAATTTATCATTCTCACCTAGATCAACCCAGGTTGCATTGTCTTTGGACGTCGATTGGAAGTGAACGGCTTTGCCCAATCCTGCTCGACCTTGTGTATACTTTGGTTTTCCGTGAACGTCTACAGGATAATGAGCGTCGGAGCCATCCTCGATTTTGTTTTCAAACAGGAATCGATAGAGTTGCTTTTCAGGTGAAAGTTCTTTTACCGTCGTCTCTTTTGCATGAACAGTTGCATTCAGATACGGGGCTTGTCCAACTACGCCGCCCGTCATCAGAGTCGTAGCGGTCAAAAATGCAGCAAGCCCTTTTTTGCCGAGGACTTTTTTCATGATTTCTCTCCTCCTAGATTCTCCCTTTTTCTACCTGGTAGATCTTCTCGCCGAGCTCATATGGTAGGATACCAATCCTCCCTTTCCTCCTGCCTCATTGCATGTGGGCTGGAATGTTTTCCTAAATTGATTGTAGAAGTGTAATGTTAAGCTTTCATGAAACCCCAAAGTAAAAACAGTAAATTTGATATTAATAACACATACAAAGGCTTCAAATCGCAACAAAACACATATTTTCTACCTACAACCAGGGGCCTAACGAAATGCTGTCGCTAGGGATTCAGACATAAAAAAGCTGCCTGCCGAAGAGACAAGCTGCCTTACCTTTGGATGATGGAGGAAGAATGAATGGTTGGATTTGCTTCGGTCTTTACATTTTCTTTACAGGGGAAGGACATTTTGTGCGCACCTCCCACACGAGAATGCTTCTTTGCCTTAGCGGATGTCGCCGAGCAAAAGCGGCTATTGCACACCTTGCCCAATGCCCCATGACAAAGAGGCTTGACTACGCAACTGCTAGCCAAGCCTCTTGCCCGATCTTTAGAACCACCATTTCCACACGGCGAGTCCTATCAAAAGATTCACGGCCCCTTGCACGAGCAAAAGTACCCGTCGCACCCATACGGCCGCTGCCTTCCTCTGCTCTTCGTTGATAGGCAACAAGAACGTCTGGCTGCGATGGCGTGCCTGTCCGCCCATTCCTTTCAGCTGACTTGCCGACATCAGGAGAAAGACCGCGATGACCGCCAGCTTCCCCAGCGCTCCAGGCAGAATCAAGATCAAGAGAGAGCTGATCACAACCAATCGCAAGTAAATACCCGCGAGATCGCCCGATCGCAAAAACAGCTTCACGTACAGAGTCCGTGCCGCATTCGCTTTTCCATAAGGAATGAGCTGCGCTGTCCACAGCAGCCACCTGCGCGGTTTGACTCGCAGCTGCAGGGACGGGACATCCCGAAACTGATTGGCGATCTGGTAAAACCGCAGGCGCAGTCTGTTTTCCATCTCCAAAAACATATACCACTGATATCGATGGCGTTTTGCGATGGACTGGACACGAATCATAAACCAGACAAGCAGCACCATCCAGACAACGGCACCATACGGGACGTGCTGGTAAGCAAGAAAGCTTCCCTGGCTGAGCATCCATGCGAGCACGTAATACGTCAGGATAAATCGCGCCAACGTGAAGCGGCTTTGGCGTTTCTTGTCCGGCAGGCGCAAAATGATCCAGCTGCTGTACACATTCCAGCCCTTGAGGATCAACGGCACTCCCCAATACAGCCAGCTCTGTGCGCCTGTCATCCCAACCTTTCCTTGATACACAGGCAAAAACAGCAACAGAACGAGAAACAGCCCGATACTTTGGACCACAAAATTATAGACCTGCGTCTTTTGAAAATACCGATCCATTTTGGTCTCAGCAGGCGTCAAAAAGATCAGGTCCGCCTCTAGCAAAAAGGTCCGATGCGGCGTTTTCGTCACCAAAAAGGCAAATACCAGGGCAAGCAAATACGGGACGGGAACCCACGAAGGAATCGCCTGAACGAGACTCGGGTAGTAGTAGGCCAATAGCCCGCAAAGAAAGACGGCGACCATGAGCACGCCTCCATTTGCCATATACTGACCGTAGCGGATTAGCTCAGTGGAAAACCGCTGCATTCGTTCGCGAAACAGCGCATCTACATCCATCTTCATTCTTCCTCGACCAAGTGCAAATAAATATCGTCCAGCGAGTGCCCCGTCATTCCCGTGGACTGGCGCAGCTCATCCAGCGAACCCTGCGCTTTGATCCTGCCTTTATGCAAGATAATAAAGCGGTCGCAATACTTCTCCGCGGTAGCCAGAATATGGGTGGACATCAATATGCCTGCCCCCTGCTCTTTGCAGCGCGCAAGCCAAGTCAGCAGCGTGCGGATTCCCAGCGGATCGAGCCCGAGTATCGGCTCGTCTACGATGTAGAGCGAGGGCTGGACCATCAGTGCCATCATAATCATCAGCTTTTGGCGCATTCCTTTGGAAAATTGCTGCGGAAACCGATCCTTCGCTGCTTCCATGCGAAACTCTTTGAGCAGCGGGAGCGACCTTTCCTCCCATTCCTCTTTGGACAGGCCGTGACTCATCGCCGCCAGCTCCAGATGCTCCCACAGCGTCAATTCCTCATAGTAGATAGGAGATTCCGGGATGTAGGCGTACGCGTGACGATACGAATCCGGATCATCGAAAAAGGTTCTTCCCGCTATGCTGATCTCCCCTTTTTGAGGCTCCAGCAATCCCAATATATGTTTGATTGTCGTGCTCTTCCCGGCACCATTCAAGCCAATCAGCGCAACAATCTCGTTTTTTTGAATACGAAAGGAGACATCCTCGATTACTGCATGGCTAGCCGAATAGCCACCTGTGATCCCTTTTACTTCCAACAAGGCTGACATGGTGCCGCCCCCTTTCCTTATCCAAACAGCAGGGACACAAATGCCTCTTGCTCCAGATTGCCAAAGAACGCTCGGAGGTCGGTGTCGGCAAGTGCACTTGCCACTGCTTGACGATCATACGGTATTTCTCGAAGCAGCGCCTCCAGCTCCGCTACATCTCTTACCCCGAAGAAGTCTCCGTAGATTTTGGCCGTCTGAATGCGCCCCTTCTCAATATCCAGCTGCACTTCGATCGTGCCGATGCCTTCGAAGCGCTTGGTGGCGCGATAGTTGCTCTTTGGCGATTTTCCGTAGTTCCAATCCCAGCTTTGATAGCGCTCGCGGGACAGCTCGTGAATCTTCTCCCAGTCCTCTTCAGTGAGCTTGTATTCCTCGACTTCTCCGCCGCCGAAAATGGAATGCAGGATCGCCACACGGAACTCCTCGATCGTCATGTCCCGCTCCAAAAATTCGGTAATATTGGCAACGCGGCTGCGGATGGATTTGATCCCTTTGGACTGGATCTTTTCCGCATTTACCTTCAACGCCGATACGACATTCTCCATTTCCGAATCAAACAGGAGCGTCCCGTGGCTGTACATACGTCCCTTGGTAGAGTATTGTGCATTGCCGGAGATCTTTCTCTCGCCCACCTGGATATCGTTGCGGCCAGTGAGCTCGGCTTCGACTCCCAGCTCTTTTAATGCCTGTACGACTGGCTCCGTAAATTTGCGGAAGTTGTGAAAGGACTGGCCGTCGTCGTTGGTAATAAAGCTGAAGTTGAGATTGCCCAGGTCATGATAAACCGCTCCCCCGCCAGACAATCTGCGGACGATGTGGATGTTGTTTTCCTTTACGTATGCAGCGTTGATTTCTTCGATAGTATTTTGATTTTTTCCGATGATGATCGAAGGCTCGTTTATATAAAAGAGCAAGTAGTCATCGCTCGCCGGCAGCTGTTTCAGTGCGTATTCCTCGATGGCCAAATTGATTCGGGGATCCGTAATTCCTTGATTATCAATAAATTTCATCGGATACTTCCTCCATCCAAAAAACGTTCTTTTCTCCATCATACCATTTCTACTAGCCATTCGCTTCCTTGCAGAAGCCGTGCGATACATTCACGACGCAGCCTAATAGATTTCAAGCTTTGCTGGAAATCACTTACCCACTTTCCCGCCGCCTTTTCCCCCCTGTTACAGCACTTGAAAGCTGGATTATCATACGTTTTCTAGTCCCCGCACAAACGGACGATATAAGCGTCTTCTTATGTAACAATTCACTAAACTCTCACTGAGGTTCTGACGATAAGAATAAATGACATCATAAGACTTCTTCTTCTGCTGAACGCTCGATTGTGCCCTTATTCTTATGTCGCTACGCATTCATTCAGCTCAGAGACTGCATTATGATGAACAAAATTTGCGAAGAAGGATACGAGGTGAATCAGCATGAAGGCAGGAAAAAAAGCCGGTTTTTTTTCATTTCGCTACAAACTGATTATCATGTGCTTGCTGTTACTCGCAGTACCCAGTATCGTCATTGGATTGAAAAGCTACTACTCCGCTACGGCCAATCTCAATGATCTAGGGGCGCGTTCGCTGAAGAACAACGTCAAGCTGACCATTGAAATGATTGATGCCCTCCATAAATACGTCGAAGCAGGCAAAATCAGCCTGGAAGACGCGCAAGAACAGGTGAAGCAGCACATTCTCGGACCAAAGCAAGCCGATGGTACGCGCCCGATCAACCCCAATATTGACGTGGGTGCCAACGGCTATTTGTACGTCGTTAGTGAAACAGGAACCATGCTGGCCAACCCTTCTTCTGAAGGCCAAGAAACCTGGGAGCGAAAAGGAGCTGATGGCACGCTTTTCATGCAGGACTTGATCAAACAAGCCATCGCTGGAGGCGGCTATACGGTCTATCAATTGGAGGACAGCCAAAAACCAGGCACCTATCAGGAAAAAGTCGCTTATGCCGAGATGGATCCGCATTGGAGATGGATCGTTGCCGCTTCTACGTTCGTAGATGACTTTAATGCTCCTGCCGACAAGGTTTTGGCTGACATGCTCCTGATTCTCGGAATTTCCCTCATAGCCGGAGTTATCGTCACCTGGATTTTTGCAGTCCGCTCTACCAAACCGCTTGTCTCCATGGCTTCTTCCGTCAATCGTGTAGCCGAGGGCGATTTGACTGTCGAGCCGCTGCAAGTAAAAAGCCGGGATGAGATCGGACAGCTTGCCCATGATTTTAATTCCATGACAGCCAATCTGCGCGGACTCATTTCTCATCTGGGAGAAAACGCGGAGCAGGTCGCAGCCACCTCCGAGCAGCTGACAGCAAGCGCTGAACAAACGAGCAAAGCAACGGAACAAATCGCTGTCACCATGCAGGAAGTAGCCGCTGGCACGGATGAGCAGGTTCGCACTGTCGAAGATACCGTGCAGACGATGAACATCATGGCTGGACGACTCCAGCATATTTCCGCCAACAGCGAACAAGTATCCTCTACCGTAGAAGAAGCCTCACAAGCAATCACGAGCGGAAATCAAGCCATCCATACAGCTGTTGCCCAAATGAGCTCGATCAGCACGACTGTAAACGGGCTGGCTTCCTCTATCAAAATGCTCGGTCAACGCTCGGCAGAAATCAGCAACATCATTCAAGTGATCACGTCCATTGCCGAACAGACGAACCTGCTGGCTCTCAATGCTGCGATCGAAGCTGCACGTGCTGGCGAGCATGGCAGGGGCTTTGCTGTCGTTGCCGACGAGGTGCGCAAGCTTGCGGAGCAATCGGCCCAGTCCACCAAGCAAATTACGGAACTGATCGCTTCGATCCAGAACGATACGAACCAAGCCGTCGAAGCGATGGAAACAACGACGACTGAGGTTGCCGCAGGAATCGAGGTCGTAAACGTTGCGGGACATTCCTTCCAGGAAATCTTGAGCAGCATTCAGGCGGTTTCCCAGCAAATTCAGGAAGTAACAGCGGCTACTGTGGAAATGAATGCAGGTGCCGAACAGATCACCCACTCGATCGAAGGCATTGCGAGCACGGCAGAAACGACTGCGTCTGGTACACAAAACGTCTCTGCTGCAGCCGAAGAGCAGCTTGCCTCCATGGAAGAAATCACCTCATCCGCTGGCTCTCTCTCGCAAATGGCCGAGGACCTGCAAGCGCTGGTCCAGCAATTCAAAGTATAGGAAGCCTTACAAGAAACTGTCTCCTGCTAGCACTTCCCTTCTAGCACAGGCAGTTTTTTTATACCCATTTTTGTATATATTAATTATTTTCTGACTTCATTTTTCACTCTCTATTGTCGATATATTTCGTAGAACCACAACAAAAGAATCAGCAAGGTAGGTGTTCTTTATCATGGGAGTCAAAAAACGCACTCGTACTTTTTCTCTACGCTCCAAGCTTGTCCTCATGTGTCTATTTCTGTTGGTGATCCCGAGCCTGGTCATTGGGGTGCAAGGCTATTGGTCCGCCAATAACAACCTCAACGAGCTGGGAGCACGCGCTCTGAAAAACAACGTGAACTTCACCATTGAGATGATCGATTCGCTGCAAAAGTACGTTGAGGAAGGGAAAATCAGCCAAGAGGAGGCCCAGGAGCAGGTCAAAGCCCATATTCTCGGTCCAAAACAGGCGGACGGCACGCGTACGATCAACAAAAACATCGACGTGGGTGAAAATGGGTACATTTTTGTCTTGAGCGATAAAGGCTCCATGCTGGCTTCCCCTAAGATGGAGGGCAAGGAATCCTGGGATGCCAAAGGGCCTGATGGCAGCCTGTTTACCCAGGAAATCATCGGAAAAGCGGTGAACGGCGGCGGCTACACCCAATACCAATGGGCGTCCGTAAACGATCCAAACGTCCTGGCTCCGAAAATCACCTATGCGAAGCAGGACCCGCACTGGGGCTGGATCATCTGTGCGGGCACCTACATGGAGGATTACAACAAACCAGCCAAAATGGTGCTGTACAATCTGCTGCTCTTCTTAGGTCTATTCATCCTCATCGGCGTTATCATCTCGTGGATTTTTGCCAGTCGAATCGCAAAGCCGATCAAAGCGATGGCTGTATCCGTACGAAGAGTGGCAGCCGGTGACCTGACGGTTGAAAAAGTCGCTGTGCAAAGCCGGGATGAAGTCGGACAGCTCGCTACTGACT
This sequence comes from Brevibacillus nitrificans, assembly GCF_003710965.1. Lineage (NCBI taxonomy): Bacteria > Bacillati > Bacillota > Bacilli > Caryophanales > Paenibacillaceae > Brevibacillus > Brevibacillus nitrificans. Next base: position 79,503 of record NZ_RHHU01000007.1, read on the forward strand.
TCAATGACATGACGGAAAACCTCCGTGGTCTGATCCAACGAGTAGGGGCGAGTGCCGAGCATGTGGCGGCTACCTCTGAGCAGCTGACAGCAAGCGCCGAGCAAACCAGCAAAGCGACCGAGCAGATCGCTGTCACCATGCAGGAAGTCGCCACAGGTACAGATGAGCAAGCGCGCACTGTCGAGCAAGCCTCTGAGACGGTCACCGGCATGTCGACTCGTCTGCAGCAAATCGCGGCCAGCACGGAGCAAGTGTCTGCCACAGTGAAGGAAGCTTCGCAAATCATCGCCCAAGGAAATCAAGCGATCGGGACGGCTATTACCCAGATGAGCTCGATCAGCGACACTGTTGGCGGATTGTCTGCCTCCATTCAAATGCTTGGGCAGCGCTCTGCTGAAATCAGCAAGATTGTCGAGGTCATTACTTCGATTGCGGAGCAAACCAACCTGCTTGCGCTGAATGCTGCGATCGAAGCGGCCCGTGCAGGAGAGCACGGCAGAGGGTTCGCCGTCGTTGCGGATGAAGTACGCAAGCTCGCGGAACAATCCGCCCATTCTACCAAGCAAATTACCGGGCTGATCGCAGCCATTCAGGATGAAACGAACCATGCCGTAGATGCCATGGGAATCACGTCAGCAGAGGTAGCAGCAGGTATCGATATCGTCAACGGTGCCGGACAGTCTTTCCACGAAATCCTCCGAGGCATTCAAAATGTCACCGCCCAGATCCAGGAAGTGACGACCGCCACCTCGGTCCTGAGCTCAGGTGCCGAGCAAGTCGTTCACTCCATCGATGTCATCGCGCATACAGCGGAATCCACTGCCTTTGGCACACAGAACGTCTCTGCTGCAGCTGAGGAACAGCTGGCTTCGATGGAGGAGATCTCCTCCTCTGCTGCGTCTCTATCCCAGATGGCAGAAGAGCTGCAAGCTTTGGTGCAGCAGTTTAAAGTCTAGATTTACGCCAAACAAAAGGCTGCCTCATCGGAAAGTATTCCGGTGCTGGCAGCCTTTTTCGTCTTCTCACTGGCTTGAAAGACAATTACATTTCGTTTATGATCGAATTATCATTGCAATCCAAGGAGGTTATGTGAGATGAGTTCTGTGCCTAATATCGGTGAGGTCGCTTCGTTGATCGGAGAACCATCCCGGGTCGCTATGCTGCTCTCTTTGCTGGGTGGCAAATCGCTGCCCGCCAGTGAGCTTGCGCGTGCGGCACGCATCACGCCCCAAACCGCCAGCTCCCATTTGTCCAAGCTCGTCGAAGGTGGCCTGTTAGTGAATGATTCCTACGGCCGTCACCGCTATTACCGTTTGGCCAACGCAGAAGTCGCGCACGCTCTGGAAGCATTGCTCGCCATCGCAACTCCGAGGCCGATCCGCTCTCTGCGCGAGGCCGATCAGGTCCGTGCCATGCGCTTTGCCCGTACCTGCTATGATCATTTGGCGGGGGAAGTAGGCGTTGCGCTGACGGATCAGCTGCTCTCTCTGCAGATGATTGAAGAAGCGGATCAGGAATTTGTCTTAACGGAAGCAGGGAGACAAAAGCTGCAAAGCCTCGGGGTCGATGTGGAATTCAGTCCCAAAAGCCGCCGCCGCTTCGCCCGCCCCTGTCTGGACTGGAGCGAGCGCCGTCACCATTTGGCAGGTGTGCTCGGTGCGTCCTTGACCAATCGCTTGTTTGACCTCGGCTGGATCGAACGACTGCCGGAAGGACGTGCGGTGCGCCTCACTCCTGCCGGGATAGCTGGGCTCTATGAACAGTTCGGAGTAGACATTTCTCAAGGAAAGGAATCCGTACACTAACCGTTCATCCCGCCCGGTCACTTTGAGCTGCACTAGGCTGCAATTGCCTTTTTGCTGAAAACGTCCAGTTTACGAGAAAGATACCTGCGAAAATAAGCAGCCCACCTGCGTAAACATGCCATTGCACGACTTCATCCAGAAGCAGCCAGCCAGACAGCACGCCAAAGAACGGGGCGAGGAACAGGAAGGCACTGGTCCGCCCCGGGTCTCCCTGGTTCAGCAGATAGAACCATGTGGCAAACTGGACGATCGATGCCATGATTGCCAGCCAGAGCACGATGAACACCGAGGTTGGCGTGACGATCAGCTTCGGCACCTCCAGCGTGACCCCCATGATGAGCAGCACGATTCCTCCCGCCAGCATCTGATAGGCCGTCATCACCCACACGTTGAAATGAATGCCCCATTTCTTCACCAGAATCGTGGCAATCGACCAGGAGATCGCGGAGCCAATGCCAAACAAGGTCCCTGTTTCCCATTGCAAATGCGATCCGAGCGTAATAAAGACACCTGCAATCCCGACCAACACCCCCGCCCATTGGCTGAAACGATACCGCATGCCGAGGAAAACCGTTCCCCAGATGACGACCAGCAGCGGATTCATGAACGTCAAAATGGAAGACTCGCCAGCCGTGATGGTACGCAGGCTCAGAAAGATGCAGCCCATGACCGCTGCCGTTTGCAAAAAGCCGATGAGACCGACCTTCCCCCATTCTCCCAGCGTTGCCGGAAGGGGCTTTTTCCGCACCCACAGCGCCATGAGCAATCCGGCGAGCGTAAAGCGCATCCCTACCAAAAGCAGTGGTGAAACATACGTCAAACCAATCTTTCCAATCGCAAATGAAGATCCCATCAAGGACGTTGTCACCACGACCAAAATCGCAAACAAAATTGGATTCATCCCTCTCGCTCCCATCTCTCTCGTCCGGTTGTTGCTCTCATCATACCTGATAATTATTTCGATGGGAGACGAAGCATGAAAGAGAAAGCTACTTGGGTATTCTTTTTCCCCAAGGCTTAAATACGGACAGCAGAAAAATAGCAGCTAGCGAAATGATCTGCAGGATGATCCCGATCAAGAGCATATCCCCGTTTCCTCCGTGAAGCGCTCCAGCCGTCCAAACGTACATCCCGATAGGTCCGAGAAGGATTGCTACAACAGACAGAGCCTCCTTGGCAAGAATCCAGTGATAACGCAGGAAGCCCCAATGGGTAAAAGCCGACAGAAGAATGCCTGTCACCAGCGTCCCAATCGTCGATGCGCGGACAGAGCTCGCGGATAGGATATGCATGACCGTATAGCAAGCCTGAGCGACCTGTGAATCTCCAGTGGTTCCGGCAACAATACTCAGGACCAGAAAAATGACCGCCCCTCCCAGCATGATCGCGGAGAAGATCACGTGAAGCAGCAGCAGCCACTTTTTCTGCGTCATGCTGATTGTCTTCATCTTTTACACCTCCCGAGCTGCTGACTTTCTTTACAGCTGAAAACGATAACCGACACCCCAGATTGTCTCGATATACTGGGGATTCGAAGGGTCTGTCTCGATTTTTTCCCGAAGCTTGCTCACATGAACGGTTACGGTTGCATTGTCTCCGTACGCATCCATCCCCCATATCTTTTCAAACAGCTCATTTTTGCTAAACACCCAGTTGGGATGAGACGCCAAAAAGAGCAGCAGATCGTATTCCTTGCTGGTCAAAATCGTCTCTACCCCATTTACGAATACCTTTCTCGCGAGCTTATCGATGCGGATTCCGCGTATTTTGAGCTCTTCTGCAGGCAGCTTCCGCGTCTGATCTGCAAGCAGCCGGTCGTAGCGGGACAAATGCGCTTTTACGCGGGCGACCAGCTCTCCCAAGCTGAACGGCTTGCTGATATGATCATCTGCACCCAGACCCAGGCCGCGGATTTTATCGACATCCTCCTTTTTGGCGGAGACGAGCAGGATCGGGATGTTTTTGGCTTCTCGCACACGCTTGCATATTTCAAAGCCGTCCACTCCCGGCAGCATCAAATCGAGCAGGATCAGATCGTACTCCTCCGTCAGCGCCTTTTGAAGCCCCAGATCGCCGGTCATCGCGACCTCCACCGCATAGCCGCTCGCTTCCAAATAATCCTTTTCCACCTCTGCGATGACTGGATCATCCTCAATGATCAGAATAGGTCGCAAACCCGTTCACCCCTTGCGTCTTGGTATGGTCATGCAAATGCTCGTTCCCGCGCCAATCTGGCTCACCGCTGTCACGCTGCCCCCGTGTCCCTCGATGATTTGCTTTACGATCGCAAGCCCGAGTCCGCTTGCGCCCTTCGCTGTGTTGCGCGATGGGTCCGCCCGATAAAAGCGGTCAAAAATATACGGGAGCGCTTCTGGCTCGATGCCTGACCCGTTATCCTCGATTGCGATCATCACGTTCTCGTTGTCATGGGAAAGCGTCAGACGAACTCTCTTTTCCGTTTGATGCAGGTACTTCAAGCTATTGTCGATCACATTCATGAACACCCTCGCAAGCTTTTCGCGATCGGCCATGACCAGAACGGGCGACAGCTCGGGCAGGCTGCAGCTCACATCGACATCCTCCAAGCGCGGGTCAAGCTGCAACTCCTCCGTAAAATCCTTCAAGAAAGCCGCCATGTCCATCTCCTCCCAATGGAAAGGAAGCTTCCCCTGGTCCAGCCTGGAAAACAGAAACAGCTCGTCGATCAGCCGGTTCATCTGCTCGGATTTGATCCCGATCATTTTCAAATACTTTTCCCTTTTTGCTTCAGAATCGGCAATGCCGTCCGTCATCGCCTGCACGCACGCCTGAATACCGGTAATAGGTGTCTTGAGATCATGCGAGATACTGGCGATCAGCTCTTTGCGCTTTTCTTCATACTGCAGCTGCAAACGAATCGAGTCGTGCAGTCGTACCCGCATTTCTTCAAAGGCATCGCCCACTTCGCCCAGCTCATCCTTTCGATTCAGCCGAAAGGATCTCTCCAGGTTCCCTTCTTTGATGTCTCCTGCCACCCGCTTTAAGGCATTCAAAGGCTTGATGATACTGCGGGAGACGAGATAAGTCAGAAGCCCGTTCGTCAGCACGATGATGACCAAAAGCGACAAAACCAGCGACAGGATAAAATTTCTTCCCAGGGACAGCAGGGGCTTGTTGTCAGTAAGGAAATAGGCTATGCCTGCACTCTGATCCTTGTAGGTAAATGAGAGGGTCTCGACGCTCTTCTCTTTTCTCCATGACCACGGCCTGCTATCGTTATCCCACGCCCCTGTCATGAGCTGCTCCAGCTCTGGCTTGCTGACTGTGGGCGATGCATGCACGACCGCTCCCTTTTTCACAAGTACAACGGCCGCCTGTAGTGGACCCAGCTGACCGTCCACGCTCTTCAGTACGTCTGGGTCCAGCAGACGGTCGGGATCGTGCTGTGCCATGAACTTCACGCCTGCGAACACCTCGCTCTGCTCGTTGAACAGATTGGCGAAAGGAGGTCCGCCACGATCTATGCCCCCTCTTTCCATATCGCCAAAAAAGAACGTAGCCAGCGTCGATGCCGTCAATCCGAACAAGACGACAGGTACGACAATCATGGCGAGATAGGATAGCAGAAGTCTGGTCTTGATAGACATGGCGTTCATTCCCCTCCTTTACTAGCGCAGCAAAAACTCCCACATTTTTCCGATTGGTGCCGTACAAGCATTATACTATACAGCCTCGGCGGACTCACCCGATCTGAAGTCTCGCTACTTCCATACGGGATGCTGCCACTCCTCCAGCGTTTCTACCTGCTTTCCCGTCAGATCGACGTGCTCTACCTTCGTTTGGGAATAGCCGCTGAGAGCTACGTCTACTTTCAGGACGAGCTCATGCTTTTCCCCTGCCGCGTCACTCCCCGATACGTGGATCTGGGCATCCTGGCTTTTTATCCGGTTGTCCGCGTCAATGCTGGCATGAAAGGATACCTGTTCGACATCAACATCCCCTTGCAGAGCAGGCAGGCTGATTTTTGCTGGTGCGTCCTGCTTGTGCTCCGCAATCTTGGCGAACAGCATCGTCGCTGCTTTGTCTGCAAATATAGGAAGCTTATCCTCTGTCAGCTCCAGGCTGACTTGCTTGCTCCCATCCGGCAGATTTTCCACGGTGGAAAGCTCACGAATGTTACCCAGCGCAATGTTTCGGATGTGCTCCACGATCACCGGCGGCTCTGCATGCTCGCGTTCAAAGCGCCCTGTCGCCCCGTTCTTTTTCTCCAGAATGCGGTACGTGTCGCTGCCGTCTGTTTTGACGATCACCTTTCCGTCCTCTCGATAGGCTTGAAAGCTCTGCTCTTTTTCACCGAGAATGTCTTGGATGACACCGGACACGCTCGCTTCCTGCTTCTCCCGATCGACCTTTGCCTCACCGCTTACGTGGATCAAGTCCTTGCCGTTGTCCGTAATACCCACGCTGACATGCGCCGTCAGATTCGGTTCTGTTTTGGTATGCTTCATCGCTGCCTGATACGCTGCCAGTCCGGAATTGTCCGCTTGCACGGGCAAACCGGCTCCCCACAGCACGATCGCACCCAGTCCGACACTCAATCCGATGCCCCACCCTTTTTTCTTCATGGTCATTCACCGCCTCATTAGGTTCAGCGCCTTGCTTGGAAGGCCCTGAACAAAGAATAGCCCCTAGGTCTAAACCGCCTCTAAATCAAATCTAAAAAAAGGCTAAAGTCTTTTCCGTTTGGAGATAGAGGGGAGGAAAAAAGAGAAAAAACCAGCCAAAACCCGTCATTGCAACGAGCTTGGCCAGCCTGTTTACGAGAAGCTATTTTTTCTTTCGCGAGCGATCAGAAACAAGAAGTACGGCGCTCCGATGATTGCCGTCATGATGCCGACGGGCACTTCCATCGGGGGAAGTATGCCTCTGCCGATGCTGTCTGCCACGACCAAGAGCAGCGCACCGATGAGGGCAGCGACGGGGGTTAGCAATGTGTGCTGACCGCCAACCAGTCTGCGGGCGATGTGCGGGGAGAGCAGTCCGACAAAGCCGATAGATCCAACGACTGCGACACATGCTCCTGCGAGAGCGACAGACGTAATCAAAAGCAGGACGCGCAAACGGTCTACCCGCTCTCCCAGGCCTTCTGCCACGTCATCACCGAGCGACAATACATCCAGCTTACGTGACAAGAGCAGTGTCAATGGCATAAAGACAAGCAGCCAGGGCAGGACGGCCAGTACGTGCTCCCAGCCCCTCCCCCACAAGCTTCCAGCCATCCAGAGCAATGCGGAATTCACGTCGCCTGGATTTTTGACCATGAAATATTGAATGCCGGCCTGACAGATGACACCAATGGCAATCCCCACGAGAGCCAAAGTCGATGGCTGGACGCTGCGCCGTCTCGTATACAGATACAGCACGAGGGCTACCACTGCTGCACCTCCAAATGCCGCCAGTGGCAAGAGAACAGCAGGCGACTTCGGAAACAGGAAAATAACAATAGCCGCAGCTAATCCTGCTCCCTTCGTGATCCCGATGACATCGGGGGAGGCCAGTGGATTGCGGATCATTCCCTGCAAAATGACGCCAGATACGGCTAGCCCTGCTCCTGCCAGTATCCCAAGCACAACACGAGGCAAGCGGTACTGCCCGATAATAAACATCTGGTTTTTCGTTCCTGTCCCGAGCAATGCCTCCACGACCTCACGCGGTGAAATAAACACAGCTCCCGTGCCGATGCCGATTATCGCAGCGATCACGAGCAATACCAGCAGGAGCGGCACGATCATACGTCTGCGCATCATGCACCTCTCCTTTCTTTACTGACCAGATAGAGAAAAAAAGGAGCACCTAAAAGAGCGGTGACGATACCAACGGGAGACTCGTACGGATACGCGATAAAACGGCACAAAATGTCTGCGACTACCAGCAGGACGGCCCCCGCCAAAGCAGTTAGCGGCAGGTACATGCGTGTCTGTGCGCCAACCGCATAGCGGACCAGATGAGGAACCATCAGTCCGACAAAGCCGATTGGACCTGCCACCGCTACCCCTGAGCCGGCCAGGACGATGACGATGACACCACATACAAGGCGCACACGCATCACATTTTGCCCTAGATTTCTGGCTACGTCTTCCCCCATTTTCATCACGCTGATTGACCGCGACATGAGAAACGACAGCAAGAGTCCTGCAACTGCCCACGGAAAAACACGCTGAATGTCTGTCCAGTCGGCACCATCGAGCGAGCCAGCCAGCCAGAATAGCACCTGATCCGTCGAGTGCTGATGAAACAGGATAAAGGCTTCGGTAATCGAGGACAAAAACAGATGCACTGCCGTTCCTGCCAAAGCCAGCTTGACAGGTGTCATCCCTCCCGCCGATCCCATGGAAAAGACGGCAAACCCGCCCAAAATCGCGCCGCCAAACGCCATCAACGCAAAGTACGGCATCGGCAGATTCGGCAGCAAGACTAGGCTCGCTACCACCGCCATGGAAGCACCCGCATTGACGCCAAACGTCTGAGGCGACGCGAGCGGATTTCCCGTCATCGCCTGCATGATCGCACCTGCAACTGCGAGACTCGCCCCGATGATCGCCGCCAACAGTGCACGCGGCAGGCGAAGCGTCGTCACGATGATATGTTCCTTGGAGCCGGATGAGTCAAATAAAGCCGACACAGCGCTCCCCAGCCCCATATCGGTCCACCCTACCGAGATACTGCCAGCAAGTCCGAGCAAAAGCAGAATGATTGCTCCGATTGCTATGACTCCAGCCTTTGCGGCTCCCTTCATCCGATTCATCCCTCCTCCCAGAAAAAATGACGGGATCGGTGCTTGACGTATGCACCCATCCCGCTCGCTTGTTTTTTATTTGCCAGACAAAAGCGTGATCGCCTCTTGTGCACTCAATTCCGAACCGATCAGGCCGCGTGACAGCGCCCATTTGTTGCGGGACACTTCAAACACCTTCCCGTTCTTCACCGCGTTGATTTGGTTCCAGAGCGGATTTTGCTTCCACTCATCGACGATCGTTTTTTCTTCTGTCTTCATCAGGAAAAGGACATCTGGATTGAGAGCCACGAGTTGCTCCAGGTTGGTTTTCGGATACGCCTCTTCGCTCTTCGCCGCATCATGCATACCGAGATACTCCATGAGGGAGCCGGCATAGGAAGCGTTCGAGTGAGCGAAGAAGCCGGTAGGGTTGACAACCGCAGGCAGTACCTTCAGTTGTGCATCGCCTTGGGGAAGCTTTGCCTTGACTTCGGCCAGCTTGGCGTTATGCTCTTCCAAACGTTTCTTGCCCTCGTCCGCTTTGTTCACCGCTTCTGCAATGACCATATAGTTTTTCAGCATCTGCTCATAGTTGGCTTGGTGATCGTTCAAAACAACTGTTGGCGCGATTTGCTTGAGCTTGTCGTAAACCGCTTTGTGCTTGTTCAAGTCAGCGATGATCAGATCCGGGTTCAGGGAGCTCAGCAGCTCGATATTCGGTTCGTAACGGGATCCAACCGATGTGTATGTACCGATCTTCTCTTTTACCTCAGGGACGATGAGGTTCGCATCGTTGTCATCTGCCATCCCGATTGGCTGAATGCCAAGCGTGACCAATGCATCCGCAAACGAGAAATCCATGACGACAATACGCTGTGGCGTACCGACAATCTCTGTCTCCCCCATCTCGTGCTTGACGACCCGTTTTTCATCCTGCGCTGGCTGGGCTGCGGCAGGCGTCGCCTCAGAGGTGGAAGCAGGAGCATTCGATGCGGGCGCTGCATTCTGATTCGATGCCCCGCAGCCTGCTAGAAGCCCAGATAAAGTAAAAAGCATAAGGAAGCCGAGTAAAACCTTTTTTGATCTCATGATGACAGGATCCCCCTAACTAGATACCACTCTATCGAAATTGAAAATCATTTTCAATAAGAATTATATCCAGCGTCCCCTGCCCATTCCATGCAGTTTTATGCTCACTTTCATGAATTATCTTGTCTGACTTGCGACTTGATGTACTCCGATGGCGACAGTCCTACTACCTTTTTAAACATCTTGCTGAAGTAGAACTCGTCGTTGTAGCCTATACTCTGTGCCACATCCCGCAGACGACTCGCCGGTAAAAGCAGCAGCACCTTTGCCCGGCTGATTCTTAGGCTCGTGATGTAATCGGACAGGCTTACCCCTTTCAGCGTCTTGAACATCCGGGAGTAATAGCTTGCGCTGACTCCTGCCTTGCTCGCCAAAATTTCCAACGACAGATTCAGCATGTAGTGCTGCTCCACGTACTGGATCGTTTCTTCGATGCTGCCCAGCGTATCTTCCCGTTTTTCGATCGAGGCCATGTCCTTGACCAAGATATAAAGGATTCGCTCGAACAGCAATCGCTGCCGAAACTGCTCGTCCTCTTTTTTGGATACAAAGCTTTTCTGGAGCTCCTCCATCAAATGAAGCACCTGCGAATGGCTTCGTACCCGCAAAGTCCCCGCTAACGGAAACGCGCTTTCGCCCCGGACAAATTGGCGGTCGTCCAAGGCTATGCCACTCTCTTCCTTCCAGGAGCAGAAACCGACCAAGAAATACTCCAATTCCTTCTCGCGCTCCGCAGCTAGCTCGACCGCCTGGTAGGGCTCGATAAACGCTATATCGCCCGCCTCGACTCGAATGCTTGCTTCTGCGATTTGCAGCTTTCCTTTTTGTTTTTTGATAAAGGCGATTTGATGATACGGCTTCGGTTCGAGAAAAAATGCTTTTTCATCCGAGCACACTCCATGAAAAACCGTTGAGAGGGAAAAAATCATCTGTCTCAACTGTCGGTATGCTTCACTGGCAATCATGATTCTTCCTCTTTCCTTGATGAGATTGTCTGCCGCCGAGCTATCTTGTCTCTCTATTATACTGATTTTTTGATAGGCAGCTCTCTTCTTCTCGTACAAAACCCAACAGAAAAAGCCGCCCTTGCTCATGGTTCATGCGAGCAAAGACAGCCTTCGTCCTGTTTTCTTTTCTCTTTCTTAGGGCAGGGCCTGTGAAAAGATCCGTTTGACTTTGGAGTCCAGCACATGACTGCCACCGCGCCCACGGACATCCTCTACCATCATCACGAGCAGGAGTCTGGGATCATCGACATTGAAAGCTGCGTACCAGCCATTTTCACGCCCAAGCTCGCCCTTCTTTTGCTTGAGCTCAGCTGTACCTGTCTTCCCCGCAAGCTGATGACCGGCGACACGCGCTCCTCTCCCTGTTCCCCGCGGATCCTCCATGACTTGCAGCAAATCCTGCCCAATGATCTGGGCACTTTCTTTCGTCATGACGTTCTGCTTCCAGAATGGCTCATGCTGCTCCCCCTGGATTAACGAAGGATAGACCATGCTGCCATCGTTTACGTAGGCACTGTATACCAAGGCGAGATGCAGCGGGGTCATCGTCACTTCCCCTTGACCGTAGCCTGAATCCGCCAGTTGAATCTCGTTTCTCATTTCTGCGTTCGTCAGCTTGGATCTTTCTACTGGAAAAGGGATCGGGATCGCCTCTCCAAAGCCAAATTCGGTTGCCTGCTGCAAAAAGGGATCCTCGCCGATCGCCAGTGCCGTCTGCGCAAAATAGATATTATCGGAATAGACGAGTGCTTTTCGCAGATTGACCGGAGCTTTGTAGTCACTGACACGCGTAACTTCGTAATTCCCCCATGATGAATCCTTTTGCCAGTGCAGCCCTGCGATGCTTCTCTCCTCTTGCGTCGTGATCGCGCCGGTGTCGAGACCAATCGCTCCCGTAATCGGTTTAAACGTCGATCCTGGAGCATAGCTGTGCGCAAAACGATTGAGCAGTGGCTTCTGCGGATGGGTATTCAACTCGTTCCACTCCGTCGATGACATGCCGAGAACAAAATCGTTCGGATCGTAGGCTGGCGTACTGACCAGCGCGAGGATATCCCCCGTCTTGGGATGAATAGCTGCGGCTGTACCTGCCTCCTGCTTGATCTGTTCGTAAATCTCTTTTTGGAGCTCGGCATCAATGGTGAGCTTCACGGTCTCCCCGTTTTTTGCGGGCTTTTCCCCAATGAGCTTTTTCTCGATTCCTTCTGCATTCAAAATCGAGATTCGCCCACCTGCAGACCCTCTCAAACGCTCCTCGTAGATTTGCTCCAGTCCTACCTTGCCGATTCGGTCAGAGGATATATAGCCTTGTTCTTTTCGTTTCTCTAGTTCCTCGGCACTGATCGCGCCTGTATAGCCGATCAGATGTGCCATTGCTTCCTTGTAGGGGTAGTACCTCACTTGCTTCTTTCTGAGGACGATTCCTTTGGTACCCGTCAGTTGAAAGAGTCGTTTATCGTCCTGCGCCAGTGTCGCAATCCGGATAAAGGTACTCTTCGCGGCAGAGCTTCCCTTCAAAAAGCCAGCTAATTCCTCTGAGGAAAGCTGCAGGATGTCACCTACCTGGCTTTGACCGGCTTGCGGTAGCTCGCTCCATTCGCTAGGATCTACGCCTACTTCCACAACGACGCGATTGGTTGCCAGTGGTCGACCTGCACGATCCACGATTTCACCGCGCTTGGGTGCCACCGTAGAAGCCCGCACTTTGTCCCCATCCTGCATGTCCGGCAGCAGGAAAGACGGATTCCACATGACATACCAGCCTTCCTTACCGTTTTGCTGCTCCTTCACCAAGGTCGCTTTCCCTGTGAAGGCGATTGGGTCTACAAAGGTCTCCATGCTGAAACGATAGTGCAGCTTGATGGTCCCATCTTCATCTGGCTCGAGTGGACCGTTGTACAAGGGCTCAACCGTGACGTGACTCGCCTCGATCCCCTCATAAATATTTTGATAGCGCAAGATAAACTGCTCTTTTGTCATTTGCTGTTTGGTCTTAGCCGAAAGCTGTTCGTACATCTGTGCAAACTCTCCGTTTTGCCAGTGAGCCGTGTACGCCGAAAACATCTCTTTTGCCTTTTCTCCCTCTCGCTGCGGGCTGTCCTGCCACAGGCTCCAATAGACTACGCCAAATCCCGCCAAGACGACCACGAAGACCGTCCAAAACCATATCCATGTCTTTCGCACTAGGATCTTCTCCCTTCCCATTCCCCAAGATAATATAGAGGCATTGGAAAATATATGGAGAAATCCTCATGCACCCATATAAGCAGGATCATAAAGGTGTGATATGATGTTGAATATTCAGACTACGAACGATACCTGGAGGAAGATGGTCATGAAAGAGCTGGAGCTCAAACTGGACTATAGCTGGGTAGCAAATGCAGAAAGCTCGTCACGAATCAAGCCGTGCGGGACGAAATCATCCGTTATCGACCGAGCAGAGTCCTCGATGTAGGCTGTGGGGAAGGCTGGCTGGCACGCACTCTCAACGAGGAAGGCATCGATGTGGTAGGAATCGATGGCAGCCCTGCTCACCCCGCATGGCGTGCTGATCCTGCAAACGCTGCATCCTTTTTCCGCTATGCAAAATGACCGCTACGAGGACGGCTGGCGTGAAGAAACCTTCAGGGGTATGGGAGAAGGGTATCGTTCACCGATGCACAAAAAAGGAGGCTCATCCTCAGCCTCCTTCTTCCATTTCCCACATATAGCCGTAGCGAGGGATGGTCGTGACGTTTTCGCCGTAACGCCCCAATCGCTTGCGGAGCCGGTAGACCAGCGCATTGATTTCAGCCTTGCCCACATCGGGAATCGTTTTGTCCGAGCCTGCCAGTCTTTCCGGCCAGATCAGGACCATGATTTCCTCGTAGCTTACTGCCTGATTGGCCCTTTGGTACAGAAGCATCAACAGGTCCATGTCTTTTCCTGTCAGATGAAGCCGTTTGCCGTCCAGACGAATTTCCCGTCGCTCCAGATTGATCAGCAGCCCGGGCAATTCGGATGCCGCTTGCATCATGGGCAACGACAGCTCGCGAGTCGCATCCAATTCGCTCCCTTCCGCGAAAAAGATCAGCTCAACGGCTCCTTTCGCCAGACTGATATGGTCCCCATGCCGCAGCAGCTGCGGCGTATCGTAAACGTCCACTCCATTGACTTGTGTACCATGCTTGCTTTGCAAATCCGTAATGGCGAACAGCTCACCCATCTTTTGCAACAAGGCATGCTTTCTGGATACGTACAAGCTGGAGAAAGCGATGTCTGGCTGAAATTGCGTCCCGCGGCGTCCAATCGTGTAAGCGTCCTTGGACAAGAACTTTCGCTTGTGCAGCTGGTCAGGATCGCCTTTTTTAATCAATATATAGGCACTGTCGTCCAACAACGTGCATCACCTCAAAAAAACGAGTTGGCAATCTTACATTCTCTTATTTATATACCTCTACCGCCAGATTTGTCTATTCTATCATAATCACCTGGTAGGATTGTAGGTTTGCCAGTCCTCTTGAGCAGCAAGTCTTTTTCATGCAAAAACTCCCGTCGATGGCAGGCACCGCGGGAGCTTTGAAAGTTTCCTTATCCTACACGATTCTTCTTTGAACAAAATCCAGCACCGTCGCTACGTAATGGGCATGCTCGTCTTTGATGACGCTATGACTGCTGTTCTCAAAGATGACCAGTTCGCTTTCCGGTATCAGACTTGCGATTTCCTCAGAGTCCTCCACAGGGGTAATCCAGTCGTGTCTTGCCCCCATGACGAGTGTTGGCACGTGAATGGAAGAGAGCTTGTCGCGCAGGTCAAAGGTCTTTAGGAATCCGCCGAACCCTTCATTCAATGCCTCGAAGCTGCGGTTGGAACGCGCACGTGCATCCATCGCCGCTTTTCTCTCCTCTTCATTCGGATCGGCGTTGTGCGTCACCGAGTACATCGGCGCCATCAATTCATAAAACGAGGAAAGCTGCTCCTGAGATGAAAATGCCCCCTCCCACAATACCTGGGCGATTGCTTTCATCTCTTCTGTGCCCTTCTGCTCCACTATTTTTTGGGCCTTATGCAAAAACTCGTAGCTTGGCGACGTCGTCAAAAGCAGCAGCCCTGCCACATTGTCCGGGTAGCGCAAAGCATATGTCTGCGCAACCATCCCCCCATAGGAATGTCCGTGCAGGATGATTTTGTCCAATCCCAGATGCTTGCGCAGTGCTTCAATATCCTCCACGTTGTTTTCGAGCGAGTACGACTTCTGCGGTCCTTTTGCTGAACGCCCGCTCCCCCGGTTATCGATATAGATGAGCTGCATCTCCTCCGCCAGCGGAGTCAAGCCTGGCTTGTAGCCCGTGTGATCCCCTCCCGGCCCCCCGTGTAGGACAAAGCAAACCGGCTTCTGACGCAGGATCGGCCCATCCGGTACCCATCCCATTCCTTCTACATCAAAGAAAATACGCGTTCCGTTGATATTCGCATACATGCGCTACATCTCCTCGCTTCTTATGAGTACAGATGGCATTTAACCATTTGTCCGAGTACGTATGTTTCTTTGGGTTCTTCTGTCCTGCAAATATCCATGCACGATTGACAGCGGGGATGAAAGCGGCATCCCTTTGGCGGACTCGCCGGAGAAGGCAGATCTCCCTGTAAAATGATGCGTTCTTTCTGTTCATCCGGGTCCGAGATCGGGATGGCGGAAATCAGCGCTTTCGTATACGGATGGAGTGGATTTTGGAACAGCTCTGCCTTGCCCGCAAGCTCGACAATCTCTCCCAAATACATCACAGCCACCCTGTCCGATATGTGCTCAACGACGCCCAAATCGTGGGAAATGAAAATATACGTCATGCCGAACTGTTCCTGAAGGTCCTGCAGAAGATTCAATATTTGTGACTGAATGGACACGTCCAGAGCGGACACAGGTTCGTCCGCCACAATCAGCTGGGGACGCAGCATCAACGCTCTAGCGATTCCGATCCGCTGCCGCTGTCCCCCTGAAAATTGATGGGGATAGCGATCCAGATGGGAGGGGTTCAAGCCTACGATATGTATCGTCTCTTCAATTAATGCTGCCCGCCGCGCCTTCGGGACGTTTTGCGCGATCAGCGGCTCCTCCAGGATACGGCGAATGGTCAGCTTGGGATTTAACGTAGCAAAAGGGTCTTGGAACACCATCTGCAGCTGGCTTCGCATCGCCCGCATTTCTTTTCCCGCCAGCTTCGTCAAATCTTTTCCCCGATACCAGATTTCACCTGACGTAGGCTCCAGCAATCTCAGCAGGCAGCGGCCCGTCGTCGATTTTCCGCAGCCTGATTCCCCCACAATACTCAACGTCTCTCCCTCATGAACAGTCAGATTGATTCCATTTACTGCCTGCACATACTCCGTAGGTTGAAACCAGCCGCTTTTTGCGGCGAAAAGCTTTTTCAATCCTTTTACTTCCAGAATCGGTTTCGTCACGGGATGCTCCTCCCCTCTGCCGGCACAAGGTCATCATGCAGCCAGCATCTGCAAAAGGAGCCATCCTGCAAGGTCGTAAGGGCAGGACTCTCTTGGTGGCAGATCGGCATCGCCTCCGTGCATCTTGCAGCAAAACGACAGCCTGTAGGCCATTCACCCGGTGAAGGGACATTCCCCGAAATGGCATACAGCCGCTTTTCTCCCCGAGAGTGATGGGGCACAGAACGGATCAGTCCTTTGGTGTAAGGATGCTTGGGATGGCGCAGCAGCGTACGGACATCCGCCGACTCGATGACTTGACCTGCGTACATGACCAGCACGCGATCGCACATTTCCGCGATGACGCCAAGGTCATGGGTGATCAGCATCACAGACATCCCCGTTTCCTTGCGCATCTCACGGATCAGCCCCAGCATCTGGGCCTGAATCGTCACGTCGAGGGCAGTCGTAGGCTCATCGGCGATAAGCAGCTGCGGACGGCAAGCCATCGCCATGGCGATCATGACACGCTGCCTCATTCCGCCAGATAAACGATGCGGGTACTCGCCGTAAATCTCTTGAGCGCGTGGAATTCCCACTTGGGCAATCAGCTCGATGACACGACGTTTTCGCTCCTCTTGTCCGAGAGAGGTATGCAACTTCAGCACTTCTCCGATTTGTCTGCCGATGGTCAGCACCGGATTGAGGGAAGTCATCGGTTCCTGAAAAATCATCGCCAGCCGATTGCCGCGAATCGTCCGCATCTCTTTCTCTTCCAACTCCAAAATATCTTTTCCTTCAAACAGGACACTGCCTGCGACCACTTTCCCGTTTTTGCCCAAAAGCCGCATGATCGACAAGGAGGTGACGCTTTTCCCACAGCCAGACTCCCCGACAATGCCCAGCGTCTCACCTTTTTGCACTGAAAAGTCCACCTGATCCACGACTGTAACTGCTTTTTTGCGGGCGGAAAATTGGGTGGTCAAGCCCTTTACCTCCAGTACGGGCGGTTGGCGTTTCATTTGGCACCTCCAATCCGCAAGTTCGCTTGCTTTTTTGTGTTATACTTCTGCTCATATCAAGGAGTAGTAATATTCTGAAAGGTTGTGGGTGCGATGAATCTTGATAATATTGAGGCGTTCTTGTATGCGTTTCAGCTCGGTAGCTTCAACAAGGCAGCAGAAGCGCTCTACCTGACTCAGCCGTCTATCACCGCCAGAATTCAGTCCCTGGAGAGAGAATTGGAAGGCCCTCTCTTTCACCGCGACGGCAAGCAGATCGCCTTGACAGAGCGCGGCAAGCAATTTCTACCGTACGCGCAAAAAATTTTGCATGCCTATCAAGAGATTTCCTCTACGCTGCGCGAGAAGCCTTTGGCGGAAAAAAGCTTGACCATCGGCTGTACCCTGCTCATGTCTACGCATATTCTCCCGGAAATTCTCCCGATCTATCGCAGGAAATACCCAGGCGTCAACATCCGGATTCTCGTTGGGTCCTCCGACTATATCATGGACAAGGTATTGAAGAAGGAGGCCGACTTTGGACTGGTGCGGACGGTGTCGCATCCCTTGATCGAATCGTTTCACCTGCACACTGATACACTCCATCTGGTCGTGCCGCCGCATCATCCGTTTCGAGAGATACCTCCCTCGAAGCTGACCTGGGACAAGGTGGGCAAAGAACCGCACATTCTTCTCGCTCATGGCACGATTGAGTGGCTCTTGGTCCAGCGTCACTATCATCGAAACCAGATCAATCCCCATATCATGATGGAAGTAGACAATTTTGAAGCAGCGAAAAAAATGGTCATGCGCGGAGTCGGCATCAGCTTTTTACCGGAGCTCTGTATAGCGGAGGAGCTGTCCAACAACCTGCTCTACGAAATTTCGCCACAGCCAAGTGCTCAGCTCACGCGCAAGATCGATATCATTTTTTTACGAGACGGCAATCGCGATCTGGTCGAATTTTTCATCCACGCCGTCAAGGCTTTGGAACGGAAAACGCTCCTCGCCAAAGCGTACTAAGCTGATTTCGGGTCAAAAATATCGCGCAAGGCATCCCCTAAAATATTCACCGTAAACACAACGATCGTGATCGAAATACCTGGAAAGGTCGCCAGCCACCAGGCATCGTGAATATATTCCTTGCCTTCGCTGAGCATCGTTCCCCATTCAGGTGTTGGCGGCTGTGCCCCCAGACCGATAAAGCTTAAAGCGGCTGTATCCAGGATCGCGATGCCAATCTGCAGCGTGGTGTACACCAGCAAAGGACTCATGATATTCGGCATGATCTGAAAGAGCAAGATACGGGAATGAGAGGTTCCCACCGCTCGGCTCGCCTCCACATATCCCGAGGATTTGACTGACAAGGTGGCACCTCGCGTCAGCCTGGCGTATTTGGGAATCCCCGCGATCCCTACCGCAATCATCGCATTCGTCAAGCTCGGACCGAGGATGGCCACAATCGCCATAGCCATGATGATATTCGGGATGGCGAGCAAAATATCCATGATCCGCATCAAGACCTGGTCGACGATGCCGCCGACGAAGCCACTCGTCACGCCAATGAAGGTCCCTGTAATGAAAGTGATGGATACGGCCATGACGGCCACCATCAGCGTGACCCTCGCTCCGTGCAAAAGTCTGGATAAAACATCTCTGCCAATGGAATCCGTCCCCAGCATATGCTCAGCCGACGGTCCTGTAAGCAAGTCCTCATAGAACGGTTGGGTCGGGTCGTGCGGAGCGAGCCACGGCCCGGCTATTCCTACAGCGATCACCACCAGCAGGATTCCCAAGCTGTATCGGGCCTTCGGATTGCGCCACAGCTTTTCCAGAAAGCTGTCCTCCCGAATCCACGTCATCCTGCTGGTTCCTTTTTGCGAAGGGACCGGCGGAGGGGCTGGCAGAACTGGATTGGCTTGATTCATGGTCATGTTCCCTCCTTGAGCTTTCCGACCTCGATCCGCGGATCAATTACGCTGTATAAAACGTCGACCAACACGTTGATCAGGACAAAAATCACCCCGATGAATAAAATGATTCCTTGGACGAGGGGAAAATCACGGGACGCAATGGCACTGATCGCCAGCGACCCAAGTCCAGGCCAGTCAAATACCCGCTCAATGATGACGGTACCTCCCAGGAGCGATGCAATCTGCAAGCCCACGATCGTCACAACTGGAATCATGGCATTGCGAAAAGCGTGAACGAACAGTACCGCACTCTCCCCCAGCCCTTTTGCTCTCGCCGTACGAATGTAATCAAACGTGAGCACTTCTACCATTCCGGCTCTCGTCAATCTACTGATCACCGTCGAAGCCAATACACCGAGCGTAACTGCTGGTAAAACAAGGTCCATGAAGCCGGTTCCGCCCGCAATGGGAAACCACCCCAGCTTCACGGTAAAAAACATGATCAGTAAAATTCCCAACCAGAAGCTGGGGATAGAAACTCCGAGCGTAGCCAGGCTCATCGCAGAAAAGTCGAGCAGGGTATCTTTAAATCTGGCCGCGAGAATGCCCATCGTAATGCCGATGAATATCGCGATCAGCATCCCGCTCGCTGCCAGCTTGACGGTGGCGGGAAAGCGCTCCATGATTTCCGTCAGGACGGGGCGTCCCGTCTTGAAGGACGTCCCCAAATCCCCTTGGACTACATGAGAGAGGTATTGAAAATACTGCGTCAACAGCGGCTGATTCAAGCCTAGCTGCTCTCGGAGGGCATGAACCTGCTCCGCCGTCGCATTTTCCCCCAGCATGATGCGAATCGGATCACCCGGGATCAAATGAATCAAGGCAAAGGAAAAGATCGAGATGCCCAAAAGCACAATCAACCCGGAGCCCAAGCGCTGTATTAGAAACTGTCTCATTATTGATTCACCCAGCTGTCTTGGTACATCAAGCCTCGCAACGGATGCATCCGTACTCCTTCCACCGGCTTACGCACCACGTTGAACTGCTTCTCCGTATAAAGCGGTACCCACCATGCTTGCTCCACGACGTATTTTTGGATTTCCTTGTAGACTTCCTTGCGGGCAGCGCTGTCTACTGTCGTTCTGCCTTTGATCAACAGGCTGTCCAGCTTGTCGTCCTTGACGGCACTGAAGTTCAGACCATTGGCGATTTGGCTGGAGTGCAGGAACAGGTAAAGGACGTCCGGGTCATTTAGCGTGTACCCCATCAGCGTCATATCAAAATTCCCTTTTGTCGCCGTGTCAACCAAAGCGCCCCACTCCAGCGTCACGATTTTCACATCGACACCGACATCCTTGAGCATCGCTTGAATGACTTGCGCAGCCTGAGCCCATGTACCTGTTTGCGCCAGGATCTCCATCGTCAGCGGCTTGCCGTCCTTTTCGTAGATTCCTTGCGCATTCTTCTGATAGCCGGCCTTTTCCAACAGCGCCTTTGCTTCATCGGCTTTATAGGCATAGCCGTAGTCTTTTACTCCTTCATCGTAACCAAACAAGGAGGGAGGAAGCGGACCGTAGGCCACAACACCTTCGCCTTGTATGACTGCCTTCATGATAGCTTCTTTATTAATCGCCATATTCAGAGCCTGTCTGACTTCAAGCTGCTGGAATACCGGCTTTCTCGTGTTCATCATAATGAACAGCCCCAGACCATTGCGGAGCATTTCCTTTACCTCATACTGCGGGTTATCCTTGTATTTCTTCACGTCCTTGGCATCGATTTTGGAAGCAATATCGATCGAGCCGCTCTCGAGCGCCGCTAGCATGGTTTGGTTTTCGTTGATAAATTTGTACACGAGCTTGTCAGGGTAAACCGGGCCTTGGTTCTTGGCGATCGGATCCGCCCAGGTGAAATCTTCATTGCGGACGAACGTAATGGATTGACCATTCTCCCAGCTCTCAAATTTCCACGGTCCGACGCCCACCGGTTGACGGCCGTATTTGTCCCCCGCTTTTTTGATCGCCTCCAGAGACAGCGGCTGCAGCCAACCCGGATCACTCAAGTATTGCAGCAATGGAGCAAACGGTTGTTTGAGCGTAAGGACTAGCGTCTTATCATCCGGCGCTTCCACCGAAGCTACCTCAGACAGGTTGCTGCCTGCAACTTTGGCAGCCGTCTGTGGGTCAAGGGCTCGCTGATACGTTTCAGCAAACGATTTGGCCGTCAGCGGTGTGCCGTCCTGAAACTTCACACCGGAGCGTATGACAAAGGTCCATGTCTTCCCGTCCTCCGACACGGTCCAGCTCTCCGCTAAATAAGGCTTGAATTCCAGCGTTTCGGGATCCTGCGTAACCAGTCCCCCACCGAGGTTTCCTGCGATTTGGTTCGCGACCGCCATCCCTGTTTTTTGGATATCTAATTGATCCGGCTCGTCTTTTAATCCAATGGTGATGGTCCCGCCCTTTTTCGGCTCCAGACTCGCACTAGCAGGCTGTTCTCCTGTCGTTGCCTGTGTACCGCTCGGCGCAGCTGTGTTGCTCGTGGACGAGCTGCTACATCCCACGAACAACGAAGCTACCAGCGGCACCATTGCCGTCAAGGCTACTATTTTTTTGAAAGATACGGTCGTACCCATATCGTCGCCCCCTCGTATGTAGTAGAAATACTTTACGAAAACAGTATCATAATTCTGAAAATACAGATTATCAGACGTTTTTATATGGTATAGATGATTTGTTTCCTATCTGCTCAGAAAACAAGAAAAGCCGCCACAATCCCGCTCCCTTGGCCGGATCATGACAGCTTTTACGATCTATTTATCCTTGTTAAGAGCATCTCTTAAGCTTTGCTTGTAAATGTTGATTGGGCTCAATGAACAGCGTATGACATTCTCCATTTGGAACGAAGATCTTGTAAGCCACTCCTTTTGGAATGACGATCAGCTCTCCTGCTTCCACCCAGATGTTGCGCTCATGGTACATCATGAGCAGTCGACCTTTGATTACATACAGGAGCTCATCCTTATCATCATGCTGCTGCCAGTCAAATTCGCCCTGGAGCTTTTCCAGTTTGATGGAGGATCCGTTGATTTCCCCTATTACCTCGGGACCGCTAGAACCTTGAAACTGAGAAAAATGCTGACTGATATTTATCTTTTCCATCACGATGACCCTCTCCTTTTTTCTATATCCAAATGATACGCAAACGAGTAGGGAAGTTACATAGAACACGCCTCATAGCTAGATGAGAGATCGAATCACAAAACGATGATAAGGTGCAGAATATTGAGATTCCGCACACGCGCAAAGCCTGGTTTCCATCGATGAAGCTCTCTCTTCCAGGCTCTACTCGGTCTCGCTCTTCCGCAGCTTCCCCGCCACATTCAGCATGAGGAGAAGCAAAGCAGGCAGCAGCACACAAAAGCTGAGATCAAACCACGGGTAGTAGTTCTTTATGATTTCATTGTAAACAGTCACATTGGGTGTTCCTGCAACCGCACCGACCAGAAGAAGCATACCGAGCGGAATCGTCAGCATGCGATCCTCCTTTAAGCGGAGCATTTGCGAGATTCCTGTCGCCAGCCCAAAAAAGAGAATGAGCGATTTATAAAATACGGTAATGATCCACAGAAAAGTAATGATAACCTCGACCCGCTCCAAAAAGTTGCCGACTTCTATTTTTTGTGCCAATACAAATGTGGGATAGTATTTCGTAAGCATCAAATTCGTCCCCAGCACCAGTACGCAGAACAGAACAATGACAAACAAAATCGCTCCACCCAGGAAAAATCCCCACAGAATCGGCTTCGTGAGCGAATCATTGCCTACAACAT
Organism: Brevibacillus nitrificans; assembly: GCF_003710965.1. Taxonomy (NCBI): domain Bacteria; kingdom Bacillati; phylum Bacillota; class Bacilli; order Caryophanales; family Paenibacillaceae; genus Brevibacillus; species Brevibacillus nitrificans. Next base: position 102,323 of record NZ_RHHU01000007.1, read on the forward strand.
GGGGGACGAGCATCAGGAGAATATACATCTCCGCAAATCCGAAGGTAAAGGCAGGAAGCACTCCCCTTATCATGGGACCCATGCCCTTAGCCGCAAGTGGCTGTAGATTCGATATTTCCACTTGCGGGATCAGGAACACGACGAGAAATACAAACAATCCGAGAAACATCGGAAACAAAAGCTCACCCATTCTTGCAAACGCCTTTACTCCATACCGATAGGCGATGATGATCACCGTTGTGTACAGGATGATAATGGCTTCAGCAGGGGTCTCCGGCATCATCTGCGTAGTCATGAATTGACTCATCTCGCTTACTAGCGCGAGGCTGCATATAAACATTTCAAGCAGAAAAAGCAGAGAAAAGACACTCCCCAGCCCTATCCCCAGATTGCTTTGAGCCACTTCAATCAGGCTTTTACGCTGCTGCTTGTGTGCGATTCCGGAGAATACCCCACCCACGGCAAGCCCGAAAAATAAGGCAATCAGCATCGACAGCCAAGCGTCCTGCTTTACGGAGGACGCAATGACAGTGGGGAGCACGAGGATCGAGTCTCCGATCACCCCGAGAATGATTAAAATCGTGAACTGCCTCTCCGATATATGGGCGTTGACGTATCGGTTCACCTGCGCCTCCTGATCCGTTGCACCGTTCCTCTTCTAAACAAAATCTCTGAAGACGACTTTCAACCAGGCAAGTGGATTTGGTAGTTTCACATCCAGCGCCAGTAGGGCACAACACGTTGTAGATACAAACAGCAGCAAAATAAAAACGGTCAGCTCCCGTTTTTGCTTTCTCTGGACCAGCTTGGGAGCCTCCATCCAAAAAACACCAAATGACAGAACCAGTACTGCAACAAATGCTGCCATTCGCGGACCGCCCTTTCTCGCCTTTTCACTGCCGCATGGTGGAATTGCCTATCGTTCCTGTCTGTCTGATCGTCACCTTGCAATCATAATGAACGACGAGCTGGGGGTAGATTTCCTCGTTCCAACGATCCTTGATCTTCTCCCAATATTCCGGATGCTGCTTTTCTAGCTTGCTCCCGAAGCCCAATATGTCTGACTTTAGCTCCTGCGTCCTTATGACCGCTTCTTCCGAATTTTTTTGGACGATCCGCCCGGTTTCTTCTTGAAGTCGAGTAATCGTCTCCGGTTTGGACAAATCCATATTCTTGCATACGCGGTCAACAACGTTTGCATGGGTCCTCATATGAATCGTGATTTCCGGCTTTCCTTTGCTAAGCTTCGTTTCCAGTTCGGTTTTGGAAGAAGTGATTTCAATACCTACATACTTTTCGCTGCCACACGGTATCTCCACGGAGGTGCTTTGTAGTTTATCCGTGATGTCTGTATAGCCTTTGCTCTCCGATTGGTTCAGCCAGCCAATCAGTTTATCCTTCTTGAACACAGCTATTCCTTCATAGCGCAATCGGCTCGGCGGAAAAAATTTCTCGATATTTTTCTTCGACTCCCCCATTTCAGGGCTGCCGATCAGATTGATGCCGGTTAAAGCAAGCTCTTGACCTTGTCCCGACAATCTATTCATGACTTCGTCCAACGTAATCGCTACGGTCGGTGCCCAGGTTTTCTCGGAGGTTCGAAGGGATTGCTGCATGCTGTCCGTCGGCAGTTCCTCCAGTGGAGTGTACATCCTGAGAATGTCCTGTGCCTTGACTCCCCTCGCGATGACGACATTGAAGTCCATCCGGTTTTCATTATCGCGGATCGAGTTATCAATCAAGTCGCTGATACCTTTTCTGGCTAACTCTTCACTGATCACGTACATCTGCAGATGCCCCATATACACCTTACGTGGTGCCTCTGCAGTCAGAGACCTTGCAGCTTCAAAAATCGTACGGCCTCTCCCTTGAAACACCGAGCTGGGAGAACGATCCTCGTTTCTTTTCTGCATCGAGATTTGACTGGGGTTGACGACCTGAAAGGAAACCAGGTATTGGCCATCCTCCCAGTCGATCCCGATCCCGAGCACGATCATCAGGTCATTCAGCTCGCGGCGACTCCAGCAGCCGGTCAATACCAGCAAGCAGAGAACAATCAAGGCTATTTTGTACAGGCTGCGACTTCCACCACACTCTCTCCTGATCATCGCCTCCGATACCTTCTTTCTCCACTCCCCACAGCTGTGTCCGGACGCTTAAAGCTCATCCATTTCGGTAAGCGGACGAGTGAGTCCTCCATGAAGGTCGAACGGTACGGAGACAAAGGAGACATATAAGGCTCGCCAAAGGATTGCAGGGAGCATAAATGGAGCAGCAGCACAAACAGCCCCATAAAGATGCCGAACAAGCCGAAGCTCGCAGAGACTGCCATGAAGACAAAACGGAGGATGCGCACCGGAATCGACATGCTGTAAGCTGGCAGAGTAAAAGTGGAAATCGCAGTCACTGAGACGACGATGACCATCGCCGCTGAGACGATCCCCGCTTCTACAGCCGCTTGTCCAATCACGAGCGTCCCCACGACTGATACCGCCTGACCGATCGCACGGGGCATACGCAAACCGGCTTCGCGCAATATCTCGAAGGTGATTTCCATCACCAGTGCCTCCACAAATGCTGGAAAAGGAACTCCCTCTCGTTGGGCTGCGACGCTGATCAACAGGGAGGTCGGGAGCATCTCGCGGTGAAAGGTTGTGATGGCGATGTACAGCGAAGGGAATAAAAGGGAGATAAAAAAGCTGCCAAAGCGTAAAAGACGGAGCATGCTTGCATACACCGGGCGCTGGTAGTAATCCTCCGGAGATTGAAAAAAGCTGATAAACTGCGTCGGCACCAGCAAGACGTTTGGCGTACCGTCTACCAGAACAGCTACTTTTCCCTCCAAAAGCTGAGCCGCCACGCTATCTGGCAGCTCGGAGTTGTACACAGTCGGAAACAGGGAAAACTTTCCGTCCTCGATCAATTCCTCGATAAAGCTGCTATCCAGAACACTGTCAATATCGATAGCCCGTATCCGTGAGCGTACTTCTTCGATCACCGAAGGCTTGGCGATCCCATTGATGTACATGATGGTGACGTCTGTTTGCGTCAGTCGCCCCATTGATATCGTTTCCAGCCAGAGCCGCGGGTCCTTTATTTTCCGTCTGACCAGTGACGTATTCGTACGCAGCGTCTCCGTAAAGCTCTCTCTTGGACCGCGCACGACCGTCTGCGTCGTCGATTCCGTAACGGCACGACCGTTCCATTCACGAACGTCTGCGTGATAGGCCAGGGCATCTCCTTCCATCAGAATGACCGCTTCACCCGCGAGCAAATATTTGTACAAGGATGCCATTTCGGAAACTGTGCGAATCGCACCCATGCCGAAAAGCAGCTCCTTTGCGAGGACCGTCGTACAGATCTCTTCCTCTCGTTCTTCCGTGAAAGCTGTCTTGATGGAGTGGTTTAAAACATCATAAATATAGCAATTGATCGCAGCAGCGTCTGATAGCCCGTCGATGTAAACGATCGCCGTGACCACCGCTCCCGTTTTCTCATAGCGAATTTCCCGTACGACTACATCATCGCTTCTGCCCAAATCGTTCATGATCTGCGCGAGATTGTGTTCTACTCTTGGGTCGATCGGAACCGCTTCGTACTTGTGCATGATAGGGGAATGATTCAGATTTCGATGATCTAGTGATGACCTGCTAGTCATGCGCGAGCTACCTCCTGCTGTCGTAACCATCGTTTCTTGTCCCCATTATTGCCATCGGAATTTTGAGATAAACACAGGGAGGACGTGCTCGCTTCTGCTTAGAAAAAAGGGGGGAAGTTTACGATTTCCTACCGGTGGAAGCATCCTTTTGTTTGCCAACGCTTTTGCGCGCAGATAAACGGTACCCTGCCAGCAAAACGGCTGCGCCGATACAACCGCATTTCCATCCCTCCCCCTCGAAATACACTTACAGAATAAAGTTTAGAAACTAAACTAAATATCCAAAAAATTAAGGTTGCAAATGAGCAACCAGTTTGTCGAGACAGGCTTCGAAGATTTCGATTTCCTTTTGGTCGAATTGGGCATACAACTCTTTGTAAAAGCTCTCGTGCAATTGCTGGTGGGCCAAATAAGCGCTTCTTCCCTTCTCGGTGAGCGAAACGAGAACGACGCGAAAGTCTGCTGGATCGTGGACGCGCTCTACCAGCTCTTTTGCCTGCAGGCGTGTGATTACCTGTGTGACAGCCCCCTTTGTGACGCCCATGTGTTGTGCCAGCTCGCTCATGAGCAGACTTCCTTCGGTGCCGATCGCATCAATCGTATGGATTTCGCCAGGGGTTAAGGCTCCACCGTCTCCAAAGGTACGCGGATGCCTCTCCAGCTTTCTTAGCTGCTGAATGAATCGTCCAATGGCATAGCTTCCGGTCTGCGGTACTTGTTTTTTATCATTCATGCATGTAGTTTAGTTCCTAAATTAACCATTGTCAACTGCTTCCTGCTCGCTCCTAATGCAGGACATTCAGCAAAAACGTGAGCGTCCCTACACTGATGACAGTCGTCACCAGCACACTGCTGGATACAAACTGCGGTCTCATATTGAATTGAATCGCGTAGATCGCAGTGGTCGCCGCTGAAGGCATCGCTGCCAGAATGACCAACACATTTCGCAGCAGCGGATCGATCGGAAAGAACAGACAGATCAGATACGCCAGCAAGGGAGATGCGACCAGCCGGATCACACTCACGACACTCAGCTGCTGCCACGCGAAGTTGGAGGAAGACACATTCGCCAGCTGCATGCCGAGAATCAGCATGATGACAGGAATAGCTGCCTGTGCAACCAGATCAATCGCTTGGTAGTAGCTCTCGGGGATGACGATATTCATCTGTTGCAGCAGGATCGCCACTACCACTGCATAATTGGAGGGCTGCTTGAAAATGGCTTTGATCGCCGTCCCCACTCCCCCTCTTCCCCGGGAGGCAAAATACACGCCGAACACTCCCATAATAATCGAGTGAAAGACCATGATCTGCACGGCATACGTAAAGCCTGCTTCCCCAAACGCAAAGAGGATGATCGGCGTGCCGTAGTTCCCGCTGTTCATGAAGGCGGTGGACAGCATCACGGCACTCTCCAGCTGCTTGTCGTATTTAAACAGCTTGGAGGTCAGGAGCGTCACCAGAATCAAGGCAGCCAGAAGCAGCAGCGAAATGATCACGATGTAAAAGAGCTGAAGATCCAGGGCCGTCTTGTAAAAGGTACGAAATACGAGGGCGGTCGTCAGCACGTAAATAGCCAGCGTCGATATCGGTTTCAGGTCCAGCTTGAAAATACGTTGGAGGATATAGCCGGAGAGAAAGATCAACAAGACCGGCAAAATGACTTGAACAAAGATCATGGCTTGTTACCCACTTTCCGAATCAAATGAATGCTAAGAACAGTATAGCAGAGCGAAACAAAAAAACTCGCCTGAAAAAGCGAGTTTTTCACAAGGAACGCTTCTTTGTCCAGCACTCCATTTGTCGTGGACAGACCTTTTTCCGTTACCCTACTGTTTGACGCTGCTTCCTAGATCAGAAACAGACACACCGGCTGGCTCTGCGATCGCAGCTTCCACTTCGGGCTCTGGGGAACGCTGCAGGATGTAAGCTGCGATCAGGATCAGGGCACCTCCGACGATTTGCACGAAATACAGCTGCTGGGCCAAAAAGATTGCAGCTAGAACAGAGCCTACAACCGGTTCAAATATTTGCAGCATGGAGGATCGTGTAGCACCGATCATCCGGATCCCTGTCAAGAGCATCATCGTAGGTACGGCTGCTGCAATCACACCGGCGAACATCAGAAGCGGCCAATGCGAACCATCCTGGAATGGAAGCAGCAGCGAATCCTTGTCACCGAACGAAAAACCAATGATCGCAAATGCAATCGCACCGGCAACGAGAAAAATAGTCGTCGCGTACGAAGCTGGAACACTGGAATAGCCACTGCGCCCTACGAGGATGTATACCGACATACCGACAGCAGCGAGGAGAGCTAGGGCAATTCCGATCCAATCGAAGCGTACTTCTGTGCCAAACATTTGCCCCACAATGGCCATTGTACTGCCTCCCAACGCGAGTAAAAGCGCTATTAATTTCGGCTTCGTCAACACTTCACGTCCTGTGACGGTACTGATCAGCGTGACGAGTGCGGGATTGATGTAAAACAGTAGATACGCCAATGCCACAGTCAAGTGGACGAACGCGTAAAAAATAGCAAGGCTGTAGGTCATAAAAGCAAGTGCCCCGATGCACAGGTTTCGCAGCTCCGATTTCGGGATTTGGGAAAAGGGGATACGCTGTGCACGAGCAGGACGTCCCACTCCAAAAAGAAGCAGAATCATCATGGTAATGGCACCAAAGGTTTCACGCCAAGCTGCAAAAGCAACAGGGCTAATGCCGGACTCAAATGCCAGGTTGGTTAAAACCCCAAGGGTGGAGAACAGAGCTGCGGCAGAAAGAACGATCAGGATACCGGCGAGCTGTGACTTTCCACCGTTTGTTTTTGAACCAGGATTCGGTTGGATCCCATTCTTACTCATCGCGGATCGCCCACTTTCATTCAATAATGAGGATAAGTACTACCGCTCCGTAATGTTCACTTCTTCACCGATTTCAAATGTCATAAGATCCTCGCCGACGATTACTTTTCCGTCATAGGTCGACTGTGTCCGGTACAGGAGATGGGCACTTGCTTCGCTCATGTCACCTAGCAGTACGACATGGGAATAAACAGCGAGCTTAGGTTTTGTTTGACTGAACACTTTTCCTGCTTGTTCGGGTGTCGTATGAACAGATAAAATTTTTTGAAACGCAGGTATGTTTACTAGATCTTCCGGTTTTGCTACAGCGACCTCGTGGATCAGAAGATCAGCCCCTTTGCCGTGCTGAACCACATTCTCGTTATAGGTGGTATCGCCGGAGAGTACGACAGAGTGTCCCTTGTAATTGATTCTGTAGCCAAAAGACGGATCAATATCATGGCTAACCAGGAAAGCTTCCACTTGAACGCCATTTTTCTCATACACGATTCCCGGTTTGATGTCATGACCCATCGGTTTTGCACCCTCGGGCACGATATAGCCATGTTCAATTCGCGTATCAATATCCCGTTTATAGGCCTTTTCCAAGTCCTCCATCATGGTTCGGGTACCTGCTGGCCCCCAGACTTCAAATTCCGTACTCCGATGACCGGTTGTGGTTAAGGTTCCTGTCAGCCACACATCCGGTAATCCGACGGTATGATCGGAATGCAAATGAGTCAGGAACAGCTTCGTGATCTCACCAGGCATTACGTTGATCTGGCTCATGCGTAAAGCGACTCCTCTGCCTGCGTCAAAAAGCAATTTTTCACCGCCAGCCTCCACTAACGTAGCCGGACCGAATCGCTTCATGCTAAGCAGCGGAGTGCCCGTTCCGAGAAGCGTTACTTTAAAATCGCTGGTTGGTGCGGCTTCCTTTTGCGAAGCATCCTTGGCGAGTATCGCGGCTTCCTTTTGCGAAGCATCCTTGGCGAGTATCGCGGCTTCCTTTTGCGAGGCATCCTTGGCGAGTATCGCTGTTGGAGTAGGAAGGACAGTCAGTGTAAGTGCCAGTATCAGGGAAACAGAGAATTTGCGGAGTGCGCTCTTTTTCATCTTTACGTAATCATCCTCCCATCATGGGTAGCCAGTAATCCTTATAAGTCCGGCACTTCCGTTAACGAAAAGACATCTCCTGCACCCGTCACATGCCTCGCTGCGGTACTGATCATCCGATCAACATTCTCGGATCCCAGTGTTTTGCGAATGACCTCCGAACGGATTCCGAGCAACTCCTTTGGCCATTGCGCAGCAGCCGAGCCGTATATTCTCGACCAGAGCTGCGTCTTTTCTGCAGTCGGTCTCATCAGCTTCTCCCAATCCTTTAGAGCGGTGTCGATGTCGTTCTTTTCGAGTTGCTTGGCTAATTCTAGCGCGCTCGTAATACTTACCCCCGCTCCTTGTCCTAAATTGGGCTCCATCCCATGTGCCGCATCCCCCAGCAGCGCGACTCTTCCCTTCGACCACGATTGCAGAAATACGTAATAGAAGTAACGATCCAAGCGAGTATGTTCGATTCGCTCCAGAATGGATTCCAGATGTGGAAACGAGGAGAGCCAGGCTTTTTTGTTCCATGGATCTGATAGCCCCTCCTCATCTGCAGAAGAAGCTGTCAGGTACACATACATGAACTGCTCAGTAGAAGGAGAAATACCGATGCGGCGGTAAGCAGACCAATGCTCCTCTGCTATGCCTTTTTTGTCTTCTTCTTTACGAGAGATGAGAGCTCTGACCGCTCCGTTATTTACTTTTTCAAACGTGTGGGGAATATTCAGCGAGTTTCTGATGTTTGAATAGATCCCGTCCGCTCCCACTACCAAATCAGCGGAATAGGTCTTTCCGTGATCCAAAGTAACTGTCCCTGAACAATCAGCAGAAACAGCGCATGCATTCGTTTCCATTTGCACGCCCGCTTTGATCGCCGCACGAGCCAGCGCACTGTGGACATCCTTTCGCGGGATAATGCAAAAGCGATTGCTTTGGGTAAAAGGTGTGGAATGAATCAGCTCCTGCTTTTCATCGATCATGTCCAGCTTCGTAATGAATTCCACATTCGCGCAGGCTTCCTCGTACACTCCGATTTCTTCCAGCACCTTCAATCCATTTTCCCACGTATAAAGACCGGCCCCGATTTCCCGAAGCTCCGGGGATCGTTCCAGAATTTGCACATCGAAACCGCGTTGAGCGAGAGCCGTTCCCAATGTTAAACCGGATAGACCTGCGCCAGAGATGATAATTTTCTTTTTGCCCACTAGCCTCATCCCCCATTTCCAAGTTGTTCCTCGATGAAACACCGCTCCAACTACGACTCAATCGTTTCCATGATTCGCTGCAGCCATGTGATTGGCAGTCTTTAAACCTACTTGCAGCTGTATCAATTCTTTTGCTAAATTCGCGATTCTGTTTCCCACGTCTTCATCCACAATTTCATTCTGCTGATTAAAATGGTCGGTGTGTGCGTAAACATAGCCTGGCGCGACATATGCCCGAAAGTATCCTGCAATGGGCTTCAACTGGTTTTCAATCACCAAGTAATGCTGGTAGGTTCCGCCATTCGCCACAAATCCCATCACTTTATTTCGCAGAGCCTGCGGCTGAATATGGTCCAGCAGGTTTTTCAGTGATCCGGTCATTGATCCCTGAAAGATCGGCGTTCCTATGACATAAAAATCTGCCGAAGAGACGATATCGATCACCTTTTTTGTATCGTCTGTATAGGCGGACGGATTGCGCCCGTCACATAGGGAGACCTGGTAATTACGAAGATCGAGAAGTTCTACTTCGATATCAGGCCTAGCTTTTTTAACTTCGTCCAAAACTCGGTTTACGAGAATGCTGGTTTTTGCTCCAATCATCGTGCCGGATATGCCTAGCAGCTTCAACCGAAATCCCCCTTTCCAATAAACAGTTCAGTCCGCAGCTATTGGCTGCTACCGAGCTCATAAGAACCGAATACGTCACTGGCCGCATCAAAGTTCAAATATCCATGCATGGACATGACTTTCACATCTCGCCAATAAACCTGCATGACGTTCCAATCGTAAACAGCCGCTGAACCACTGAACTGAAACAATTCGTCCACAGCACTACTGCAGCTTCGTGCGAGATAGGAATAATTGCGGTGCAATCTTGCCCGTTGCCCCAGGTCAAATTCCCCGCCTGGGCGAATCACATCCAGTGCTTTTCTTAGCAGCGTTTCTGCCGCATCTATCTGTGCGGACAATTCTGTCACTCTCTGTTTGAAATGGGAGGGTACACCCGATTCGTTATTTGAATTTTTAGACAATCTTTCCCGAAGCGTTTTGATAAAAAACTCGTAAGCTCCGAGCGATGCTCCTACGATGGCGGAAGTCAGGCAAGTAGGCAGTGCACAATACAGAGGGACGTTATACGACGCTCCACGATTGATGGACATACCTGGCGTGACTCCTGGGCCAGCCCACTGCGACAGATTAATCACCCGATGCTCGGGAACAAATGCATCCGATATCGTAAATCCATTGCTGCCACTGGCTTTTAGTCCTGCCACCTGCCATTCGTTCACGATCGTATAATCACTTCTGGGCACCAAAAACATGTATCGCTGTGGATCTTCTCCTGCAAAGGACCTTTCCGTACTGCTCGCCATGACCCATTCCGAATGCTCGATCCCGGATGAGAATGACCACTCTCCACTTAGCTGATATCCGCCCTCGACACGTACGATCTTTTCATTTCGAGGAAAAGCCAATGCGGTAGCAATGTTCACATTTGGATTTTCTGACCATACCTCCTGCTGCGCTTGCTGTGGCCAAGTTGCCAGCATCCATTGGTGGGCGACAACAAACGTATAGCACCAGCCCGCCGCAGGATTTGCTTTTGCTACTTCGATCGTAGTATCCACAAGCGCATCCAGCGTTAATTCATGACCGCCAAAGCGGGCAGGCTTCAAAATCGTTGCCAGTCCAGAATCCATAATATCCTGTATCGTTTCGTCAGGCTGTCGGTAGAGCAGCTCTCCCTCCTTCATTCGTCCACGAAGCTTTGCCGCCAATGCTTTCGCCCTAGCCACCGCCTCGTCGTGAGTCATCCTTTTTGCTGTTTGAGCCTCCATACTAATTGCCCCCTCTTTTCTCCTTTTGAGAAATGCTTTTAATCATACCTTCATGCAACAAGCTGTTAATCGACTCTGCCCTGAACCGGTTCAAAAATACCGTCCATGTACCTCGTGAACATCGTCGTTGCAAGCCAGAGTGGATGTTCACCCGAAAACGGATGAGAATCGGGTGAACATCCAGCTCCTCAATATGAATTCCGGTGCCAATGCTCCTAGATGATGGCGACTATTTTCCTGCCGGTATCCCTTGGGCATAAGCGCCAGCGAAGTTTCCACCCGCCATACGCTCGCCCATAGCGAACCATTGCGCTACCTCTTCCGGAGTTTTTCGTTTGAGTCTGGCTGCCGCCTGCTGGATGCGCTCCAATGCCTGATTGGCACGGGTGCGCACGGTGACCAGATCGTAGCCAACCAGCTGCCCGTGACGCTTACGGATGACTCCATCGAGGATCACCGTATCCACGTCAGCGGCCGTTGTCTGCAGAACGACGGAGCCTGCTGGATAGCTGGATGGTACAAATGCCCGACTTTGCGAAACGATGATCAGATCCGCCTTCTTGCCAGGGGTAAGCGAGCCGATCTCGGAAGCCAGTCCCAGTGCTTCCGCTCCCCCTTGGGTCGCCCATTTGAGTGCATCACGCACACTCAAATCGATCTTGCTTGGCATGTGACCACGCTGATGGACGCAATGATTGTCCATGCAGCGCTGGAACTGCAGACCAAGGCGCATTTGCGAGAAGAGGTCGCCGGAGCCTACGCAGACGATGTCCGTGCTAAACGATGGCAGGATTCCGTGCTCGAGCGCTGCACGGAATGGCGGGTACCCCATCCCCATCTGCATCTCGGTCTCAGGCGAGATGGAAACCTTCGCACCTGTTGCAGCCAGAAGCTCCCATTCCGGATGAGTCAATCCGTTGCAATGAATATGCAGATGGCCAGGGCGCAGCAGGCTATGGTCATTCAGCTCACGCAGCCCTTTCAGCAGAATCGAAGTGGATGCCGCTCCAGTATGGGAGGCGACCAGCAGGCCCAAATCACCGGAAAGCAAGATCTCAGATGCCGTCTCGGAAAAGGGGAGCGTACCAAAATCACTCAGCAGCATGCCCATTCGCAAGCGTGAGTCTTCGCTTGAAAAAGCTTCCTTGCGAAGTCTTTCAGCATCTTTTAAGCGCTGAGCATGGGCAGTAAAAGCGGGCGGCTGGAAATCATAGGCTTGCATACCGTAGGCATAAACGCCGCGAATACCGGATGCGCGCAGAGATTCTACTGCAGCCGTGGCATGATCCGGACTGTTGACACAATCGCAGCAGTCCATGATCGTAGTGACTCCAGAGTCGATCGCTTCCAGTGCGCCAACCATAGTGGCCGCACCCATATCCTCGGCTCTGACCAAAGCTCCCAGACCATAGAAGGTGTTTACCAGAAACTCCGGCAAGGACTCATCCGCAGAGATCGAGCGCAGCAGCGACATCCAGGTATGGCGATGGCTGTCAACCATCCCAGGCAGGATGATCCCGCCCTGTGCATCGATGACTTGCGCGTCAAGGCCGGCAAATTCCTCCGCATTTCTCGTTACGGCCACAATGCGATTGTCTTCTATCAGGACCGCACCGCCCTGAATATCTCCCAGGCTGTCATCCAAGGTGATGATGTAGCCGTTGGTAACAACAGTCCGATTCATACTCATACTTGCCCTCCTCCTCATCGTGGAAAAGCAGAAATTAAGAAGCGCATTGCTACAGGACCAAGCTGGGATTACGAATTATCAGAAACGAAATCGCTGATGACTTTCGCAGTTTGTTCCGGAGACTCCAACGTAGGGAAATGCGTCTTGCCGTTGATCACGCGGTAGCCGAACCACGGATTTTGCTTCATGAAATTTTCCTGGATCTCTTCGTAGCCAGCTACAGGTGCTTGGGAGTATACGTGGATGATCGGGCGCTTTTCCTTCAATGCAGCCATGCGCTTAAGTGGCGAGCCCCACATCTTGTAAGCGTTTTCAATCACACGGCAGGAGCGCGCCCACATATCGAAGCCAAAGCTGGCCATCTCCTTCTCGATATGGTCGATCACCGTGCGGTTGTCGCTCGCGCCGATCCAAAAATCAAAGAGATGCTGGCGTCCTGCCTTCCAGCTTTCCGGTTTTTGACTTTCCTGCAGATCTTTGATGAAGTCCTCTCCCGCCTCGTTCATGATCCAGTCGATCACGATGGTGCGCGGTACTCTTCCTGTCCCAAGACGATCGGTAATTTCTATATTTGCCCATCCGCCATGCGAGGTCGAGACAGGAACCACTTGTTCAATGCCCAGTGCGTCCAGAACCGCAATCACATCGTCTGCCTGCTCTTTTACACCAAAGTCAGCTACCAGAAGATCCGGGTGAGTATGACCGCGCCAGTTCATTCGAATGACCTTGTGCTGCTTCGCCAAAGGCTCCACGATATCTTTGAATAGTCTGTAATCCTGGCACCACCCGCTCACTAACAGGATTGCAGGCCCAGCAGCATCACCGTGGATATCATAGGTAATTTCGTGGCCGTTTACTGTGATGGATTGTAATTGACTTGTTTGGTTGCTCATGTCATGCATCTCCTTCTCATTGGCTTTTGATCATTCGAAACGATTAATGCAGCAGCCTGATGACTGCCTCCTTAATAATAGACCACTCGTCCGACTCAGGATCAATCAGTTTAAAATGTTCTGCCGTCGAAATGGATTTAAATACAACAGAATCCCCGGCTGCCATCGCCGCTTTCACGAAGTGCTCGCTGACCCCGACAGGTACATTGACATCCAGTGAGCCATGAATCAGCACGAGCGGAACACCGATCGGCAAAAGCGCTATTGGCGAGCCTTCCGCATAACGGCTTTGCAGATCCACTGGCATCCCTCCGATAAAATCCTCTGTTGGATTGTCATGGACGCCCGTTATCGATTCCTTCCATTTATGAATGTCGTGCATGAGTTCAAGGTCGGAGACACCCGCCAAACTGATCGCTCCTTTTAGACGCAAAGGATGATTGGAATTTTTCAACATACTGTTTTGCGGAAGCTTGTGTCGCGCGGCAAGCCACAAAGCGAGATGTCCCCCTGCCGAATGACCGATCGTGATCACCTGATCCAGATCAATCGGATAGGCGTTGGCAAGCGTTCGCAGGAAATCGACTGCATGGGAGCTGTCCTGAAATGTACCCGGCCACCCTCCACCTGTCTGCCCCACTCGGCGGTATTCAATGTTCCATGTAGCAATACCTAAAGCAGTCAAAGCTTCCGCTAGCTTGTTCATATGTTCAAGCTCAAATTTTGCTCTCCAGAAGCCTCCGTGAATGACAATGGCAACAGGAAAAGGGCCATTGCCCTCTGGCAGTCTCAAATCGCCAAACTGGTTTTCATCCCCCCCGTACGATATACGGTGCACACGCTTCGACATTTTTTCTGCGAATGAATTCATAAACTTCACCTCCTTCATCTCCATCTCGAATTAATTATCTATGGGAACGTGAACAGGGGGATTACTCGCGGCATGACAGCGAAACGCTGCCCAACCCGTCTACAGCCACCGAAATGTGGTCGCCCGCTTCAAAAGCAATCGCTTCCGTCAATGCACCGCTCAGGACAATTTGTCCTTTTCTCAGGCCCTTTCCTTGTTCGCCCAGCTTGTTTACCGCCCATGCCACGGATGTCGCAGGATGCCCCAGGACCGCAGCGCCTGCCCCTACAGTCGCCACTTCCCCATTCTTGGACATCACCACGCCCAGATTCGCCAGATCCAGACCAACAGGAGAAACCCATTTGCTCCCCACCACAAAACGGGCGGAGGAACAATTGTCGGCTATCACATCCGCCAGCGTGAATTTGAAATCGAGGTAGCGGCTGTCAATCACTTCGATCGCAGCAGCCACATATCGAGTGACCGCGAGCACGTCTTCTGCCGTGATGCCCGTCCCCTGCAAATCCTCTCCGATAAAGAAAGCCATTTCCGGCTCTGCCTTTGGATGTATGAGCTGTCCTGTGGAGAGCGGCTGCCATTCCGGTACCAGCATGTCATCAGTCAAATATCCGTAGATGGCTTCATGGACGCCCATCATCTCCTGCTTCGCTTTGCTGGTCAGCCCCAGCTTCAAGCCCATTCGTCTGGCGCCTTCCTGTTCTTTTCGCTCCAGAAGCTTTTCTTGGATGACATACGCTTCAGCAAATGTCAAATCGGGGTACTTTTCGGTCACCTTCACGACTTCTCTACGTTCCTTTTCCGCGGACAAAAGATAGTCCACGATTTCCATCCCTGCATCCTGTGCCAACGTCATCCTTTCACCTCCCGTTTTTGCGCCTTGGCAAATTCAGCCGCTACGTCGAGGATCAAATCTTCCTGACCGCCGACCGCTTTTCTTTTGCCTAGCTCCATGAGAATATCTCGAGGATCGATGCCGAATCGTTTTCCCGCCCGTTCCGCATGCAAAAGGAAGCTGGAATACACACCGGCATATCCGAGAACCAGACTGCCCTTATTGATTTCCTGCGGGTTTGGAATCAGCGGAGCCACGATGTCTTCCGCTATATCCATCATTTTGTATAGGTCGATCCCTACCTGGAGACCCATGCGCTCTAGCACGGCAAGCAGGACTTCCGTCTGGGTATTTCCCGCTCCCGCCCCAAGGCAGCGGACGCTCCCATCAATTCGTGTAGCCCCTTCTTCGATCGCCGCAACCGTATTGGCGACAGCGACTGACAAATTGTTGTGCCCGTGGAAGCCGACCTCAATGTCAAGTGCCTGACGAAGGGCACGAATTCGCTCACGCACCTGATCAGGCAGCAGTGCCCCTGCTGAATCGGTTACATACACCGCCTGCGCGCCGTAGCTTTCCATCAGCTTAGCCTGCTCCACCAGCTTCTCCACTGGAGCCATATGCGCCATCATCAAAAACCCAAGTGTTTCCATGCCCATTTCGCGTGCCGCATGGATGTGCTGCGCGGAAACATCGGCTTCCGTCACATGCGTAGCGACACGAACCAATCCTGCCCCTAGTTCCCGTGCCTGCTTCAGCTGATGGACGGTCCCGATTCCAGGGAGGAGGAGAACGGCAACCGTTGCCTGTCTGCATTCCTCCACCGCAGCTTCGATCAATTTCAGTTCATCTACCAGCGATCTTCCGTACTGCAGGGTTGAACCGCCCAATCCGTCTCCATGACTGACCTCAATATAGTGCATTCCGGCGTCATCGAGTGCGCGGGCGACGGGGCGAACCTGCTCCTCTGTATATTGATGGGCGACGACGTGGCTCCCATCCCGCAGGCATACTTCTGTGATTTTTATAGGCTTGTCGCTTTTCCGGTTCATTCGCACGATCCCTCCTCTCTAGGATTCTTCCACCGACGCTGCTTCGGCTTTTTGCCGGTTGAGCCGGTGCCGGGCAAAATCCTCTGCCACCCGAGTCGCCGCTGCTGTCATAATGTCCAGATTACCGGCGTAGTTGGGGAAGTAATCCCCTGCGCCTTCGACCTCGAGAAAAACCGTTACCCGCTTCCCGTCAAACAGCGGCTCTTGCTTCAAACGGTATCCCGGCACGTATTGCTGCACGGTTTTGACCATGTCGGCAATGGACGCACGAATCGCCTCTTCATCCACGTTTTTGACTTCGCAGTAAATCGTATCGCGCATGAGGATCGGGGGTTCAGCAGGGTTGAGTATGATGATTGCCTTCCCTTCATCGGCCCCGCCTACCTCTTCTATCCCCCGACGTGTCGTAATCGTAAACTCATCGATATTGGCGCGTGTTCCAGGTCCTGCGCTCCTGCTTGAAATCGTCGCTACGATTTCCGCATAGGAAACGTCCGCTACCCGATTTACGGCATGCACGATCGGGATGGTCGCCTGCCCGCCGCACGTGATCATATTGACATTTGTCGCATGCAGATGGGAGCCTAGGTTCACTGCCGGACTCACGAATGGCCCTCTCGCAGCAGGTGTCAGATCAATGGCCAGCTTCCCCAGCTCGCTTAATACCTTCGCATGTCGCACATGTGTTTTTGCGGATGTGGCATCAAAGACGATATCAGCCAGCTCAGGGTGGTCGATCACGGCCTGAATACCATTCGCGAACACTTGATAGCCTCTCTCCTGTGCCCGTTTCAATCCTTCCGACTCCGGATCGATGCCGATCATCGCGGTAAGATCGATGACCTCGCTTCTCTCCAGCTTATACATCAGGTCGGTACCGATATTGCCGGAACCAATTATCGCTGCTGTTACTTTGCTCACTGGTGCTCCCTCCCTCTACTCAAACGACACGCGAACCGAACCAAGTGGACCAAAATGGGCGGTAATCGTATCTCCTTGTTTCACCGTCCACGCTTTGGAAAGGGCACCGGGAAGGATCAATTCGCCAGCTTTCAGTTGAATGCCAAACGCATGCAGTTTATTGGCCAACCAGGCAATTGCCTGAGCCGGATGTCCCAGTGCTGCGGCTCCCGCTCCGGTCGCGGCAAGCTCTCCGTTTTGGTAGAGGACCATCCCCAGGCTTCGCAAGTCCAGGTTTTCTATGGAACTCATTTTGCTTCCGACAACGACTTTCGCGGACGAACCGTTGTCAGCGACGGTGTCGATTAAACGAATCTTCCAATCCGCAATGCGGCTGTCGATGATTTCGATCGTCGGCAGCACGTACTTGGTAGCCATCAGCACATCCACATAGGTAACGTTCGGCCCGACCAAATCTTCGCCGAGAATAAAACCTATTTCCGCTTCTACTTTGGGACTTACGAGCCCACTCATTTTGACCGTTTCCCCATCTGCGACCTGCATATCATCCAGCAGATGCCCGTAATCCGGTTCGTCTACGCCTAGCATTTCCTGCATAGCAATACTCGTTAGTCCCACCTTTTTGCCAATCACCCTGCGCCCTCTGGCTATCTTTTTCTGCACGGCATTCAGCTGTATTTGGTAGGCAGCCGTCACGTCGATATCCGGAAAGCGTTCCGTAATCGGAGAAATAGGCTGATTGCTTCTCTCGGCTTCCAGCAATTCGTCTGCCAGTTTTTCTACTAAGTCTCTCATTCGCTAGCTCCTTCCACGTTGCTCTCTCCACTTCTCTCTTTTTCTACAGCTTCATCGTGACGGTTTTCGCTTCCGTATAGAATTCAAAGCTATGACGCCCGCCTTCACGTCCAATTCCACTCGCTTTGGATCCGCCGAATGGGGTACGCAAATCTCGAACATACCAGCAGTTGATCCACAGCAGGCCAGAGTCTACCCGATCGGCGACTCGGTGGGCACGTCGTAAGTCATTTGTCCAGACCACTCCGGCGAGTCCATATATCGAATCGTTTGCGATCCGAATGGCATCCTCTTCTGTTTTAAACGGAATGATGACGATGACAGGACCGAAGATCTCCTCTTGCGCCACTCTCATTTTGTTGTCCACATCGTACAAAATGGTTGGCTCATAGAAATTGCCTTCCCCAAGTCCAGCCACTCGTTTGCCACCGTGCGCGAGCTTTGCCCCTTCAGACAGGCCGATTTGCACGTAGCCGTCTACCGTTTCGAGATGGCTTTTCGACACCAGCGCCCCCATATCCGTAGCGGGATCCAGCGGGTTCCCTACTTGGATGTTCTCTACGGCCTTCACGAATTTGCCGAGGAACTGATCGTAGATGCTCTCCTGCACCAGCAACCGTGAGCCTGCCAGACAGATTTCGCCCTGGTTTTTGAAAATCGCTTCGACGGAGCCTGCTACCGCTTCATCCAGATCAGCATCCTCAAAAACGATATTGGCGGACTTTCCTCCCAACTCCAACGAAACCGGAATCAGCTGGGAAGCTGCATTTTTCATAACGGTCTTGCCTGTGGTCGTCTCTCCGACAAACGAAATCCGGCGTACAGCTGGATGCGTCGTCATCGCCGTGCCGACTGTCCCCCCCGGTCCCGTAATGATGTTCAAGACTCCAGGTGGCAGCCCTGCTTCATTGGCGATTTCCCCCAGCATTACGGCAGATAGCGGTGTATAGGAGGCCGGCTTCACTACGACGGTATTGCCTGCTGCCAAAGCAGCCGAGGCTTTCCAGGTCATTTGCATGAACGGCAGATTCCACGGAATAATCAGACTGGTCACGCCTGCCGGAGCATATTTGGCGTAGGACATGAATTTGTTCATCTCATAGTTTTCATGAACCACGTATTTTGCCATTTCCGCGAAAAAGCGCAGGTTCCAGGCAGCTCGCGGAATATCAAAGCCGCGGCTCTCTTTGATCGGCTTGCCTACATCGAGAGTCTCCAGTGTGGCCAATTCGTCTACACGATCCATGACGAGATCGGACATTTTGCAGAGAATCTTTGCTCTCTCATCCACAGGCATTTTGCTCCATATGCCGCTTTCAAAGGTGCTCTGCGCCACGTCAATCGCCTTGTTTGCGTCTTGCTCGTTCGCATTGGCGACAGAGGCCAGCTTGACATTTGTTGAAGGATCGATGGTATCAAACGTCTCACCCGAGATCGCGTCCACATATTCACCGTTGATGAACAGCTTCGCATCCTTTACTTTTTTGTGATGATCAAAAATGATCGGACTCATCGTATTCCTCCTACTCCTCAATCTCCAAAATCATTTCCACCTCAACCGCATTGTTGAGCGGAAGCTGTGCCATTCCGACCGCAGACCGTCCATGTCTGCCTCTGTCACCGAATACCTGAACCAAGAGATCAGACGCACCGTTCATGACCTTGGGCTGATCCGTGAACGCGAGGGTGCTGTTGACGAACCCGAGAATCTTCACGATGCGCTTGACCCGGCTCAGCTCCCCTATCTCTTGCTTGACGACAGCCAGAAGATTCAGCATGCATTGCTTTGCCGCCAGATACCCCACATCGATCGAAACATCTTCGCCTAGTCTTCCTCTGTACTCGTCCGTCCCTTGACCTGCCGTAAAAATCAGGTTCCCTACACGCACGCAGCCGACGTAATTTCCGACAGCTTGCCGGGGAGCAGGCAGAATCAAGCCGAGCTCCTGCAATTTTTGTTCGGGTGTAAGCTCTGCGTTGTTCACTGTTTCATCACCTTTTACTTCATATTTAAAAAGCGTAGAGCGTTTTCTCCGAGCATCGCTCGCTTCTGTTCTTCCGTAACCGTCAAGGTCTGATCGATGGTATCTCCTGGGGGTACTTCCCGCAGCAGAAACGGATAATCCGACCCCATCAAAACTTTGTCGTGACCAAAGCGATCCACCAAGTATTGGATGTTGGTCGGGTCATTCACCAGAGCATCAAAATAAAGGCTCTTGGCGTAATAGCTCGGGGGCTGCTCGATTAACCGCAAGTGCGGCCAAACCTTCCAGCCTTTGTCCAGTCGGGGGAGAATAAAGGGGAACGATCCACCCCCGTGAGATAAACAAATTTTCAGCTTAGGAAATTTATCCAGAACACCACCCAAAATCAGGCTGGCCCCCGCCAATGCCGTTTCACTCGGCATCCCTACTGTGTACATGAGATTGTGCCGTGTAATTCGGTCTCTCCCCAGTGTCTCCCACGGGTGAACAAACAGCGGCACTCCCCACTTCTCGCTCATTTCGAAAAATTCAATCAGTGAAGGATCATCCAAATTTTTTCCGTTCACATTCGTACCGATTTCAATCCCTCGAAGGCCAAGCTCATGCATGCAGCGATCCATTTCACGGATAGCTGTTTCCGTGTCCTGCAAAGGCACCGTTCCAAGCCCGGCAAAGCGATTGGGATACTGCTTCACCGTTTCGGCAATGAAATCATTTTGGATACGGGCCAATACTTCCGCTTCCTTAGGTGGAGCCCAGTACGAAAACGTGACGGGAATGGGAGAAAGCACTTGCATATCGACATTTTCCCGCTCCATGTCATGGATCCGCTTTTGAGGGTCCCAAACCTGATCCGTCACTTCGCGGAACACCTTGCCTGCCACCATAATATTAGCGCCGCATGTGCATGTTCGCTGCAGAGTCGGCCAGCGATCTCCCTGAAATTTTTCTGCCAGATTCGGCAGATCTTCCGGGATGATATGCGTGTGGAAATCTACTCGCATTTCCACTCACTCGCTTCCGGCGGCATTTGGTGTCCGCAATTTTGGCAAGTCCGCAGGTCCTCTCTTCCATTGAATCCGTTGATCGCTTCCTTTACCTGAATTTCAATATTGGTCAGTTGAACAGTTACCCGGTGCATCTCATGGTCGCATTGATCGCAGAACCAGACGAAATCCTCCAGCTCTCCTTCTGCGCGATTTCGCTCGATGACGATGCCGATTGTATCCGGCACCCTGTGCGGGGAGTGCGGAACGTTCGGAGGAAGCAGGAACATTTCTCCTTCTCTCACCGTAATGACCTGTCGCTTGCCTGCTGCGTTGATGATTTCTACATAGCAATCTCCTTTGAGCTGATAGAAGATTTCCTCCGATGGGTCTACGTGAAAATCACGGCGCTTGTTTGGACCGCCAATCACCTGCACCATTAGCTCGGCGTCCTTCCAGATCACTTTGTTGTTGACCGGCGGTTTCAGCAAATCTTTATTTTCCTCGATAAATTGGGACAAACGGATGGGCGACAAAGTACTCATCTATCAATCTCTCCTCGCTTCATGGAATTTTCTATGCTCTTCCTGTACGTAAGCTCGAACTAGTGCTGCTCCCCATCACCTGCCTTTTTGTTCAAAGCAAAAAGGACAGACCTTGACCATTAAAACTAAACGAATAGTTTTAATGAGCCACGGTCTGTCCTTGATTTGTCCAAGAACCACCCAATGGTTTTCAATATCTAACAAAGATTCATCATCTTTGCTTTGATTGTTTTGGTTGTGAATTCACTATAAAACAAATTTTCTGATAATGCAACCCCTTTTATTTTTCGTATACGACAACACCGACGGCTGAATCCTTGTCCAAATCCCAACCGATGTAATGGTCGATTACCTTGGCATTTAATATCTTCTCAAAAGCGGCTACGCGCTCTTCTTTAATATTTTCGACATACAGGCGTCTCGCCTCGAAAATCGTGCTTTTTCCTTGCGGGGACTGCAAGATGTATTTCTCCATTGGCGACAGGATGCCCTCGATGAAATACAGCATCAAATTGTCTACCATTTTCACTTTGACATCTCGGGGTCCTCTTCCATTTGTCTTTTTTATAAACGCACTCACGAACGTCATAATTTCCTGCTCCAAAGACCCCTGCTCCACTGTTTTTTTCATCATGCGTCCCCCTTATCTGATCAGGTTTTCCTACTCTATTATACTGGATAGGGGTATAGAAAGCATATCAAGTTTTGGCTGTGTACAGGGCGGCCCACTTCCCAAAGAAAAAAGCCCTGGTCGACACCAAGGCTCTTCCTCTCCCTTTAGGACCGCTCCGGTATAAACAGCTGCGGCACCGTATACAGTGCCGGCGATCCGCCCGTATGCAGGAACAGCACGTGGTTCTCGTTGGCAAAACGTCCCTCTCGGATCATGCCGATCAGCCCTGCCATCGCTTTTCCGGAATAAACCGGGTCGAGCAAGATACCCTCTGTTTGGGCAACCAGCTTCACGGCTTCGATCATTTCCTCGGTTGGAATCGCGTAGCCAGGACCCACGAAGCGGTCATCGCAGCGAACAGACTCGGGACGAATCTCCCCTCGCAGACCGATCATTTCTGCGGTGCTGGCGAAAAGGTCCAGCACCTTCGCTTCTTGCGCCGCACGATCGCGGCTGACGTTTACCCCGATCACCTTTATGTCGGACTGGCGAGCGAGGAAGCCTGCCAAAAGACCTGCCTGCGTTCCGGCACTCCCTGACGCCGTCACCACATAATCGTACACGGTGCCGGACTCCCAGGACTGCTGCTCGATTTCCTCCGCGCAAGCCATATAGCCGAGTGACCCCACTTCATTGGAGCCGCCCACCGGAATCAAATACGCTTTTCTTCCTTGGTCTGCGAGCTCCTGTGCCAGCTTTTCCATCACAGGCTGTGTGTCACCACCCGCAGGAATCACTTCGATCTTTTCCACTCCCAGCAAATGAAACAGCAGATGGTTTCCGTTCGCCTGCGGATTGTAGCCGTCGACCGGCTCTGTCAGTACCAGCTGGCATTTGAGTCCTTCCCTTACTGCGGCAGCCAGTGTCAGGCGACAATGGTTGGATTGAACGGCTCCGCATGTAATGAGTGTATCGGCTCCCTGCCTGAGGGCGTCTGCCACCAGGTATTCCAGCTTGCGCGTCTTGTTTCCCCCCACGGTCAGTCCCAGCTGATCGTCGCGTTTGATAGATATCGTGGGTCCCCCCAGCACCTGTGAAAGCCGCTCCAGCTTCTCGATTGGAGTGGGTCCTGCGGTGTAGCGCCTGCGCTCATAGCGAATTTTATTCATGCACTTCTCCTCATTTCCTGCGAATAGTCTCTCTAAAGAATACTACTCGCCGCAGAGGATTCCTCTATGACAACGCGTTGTCTTTATCCGTAGCTATGCTGCATCCCTGCGCGAACATCCATCTGAACCCCGTATTGGGGAATCGGATAGCGCAGTCCATTCTTGGAAAGCTGTTCGAGTCCATCTAGTGCTTTTAGCAAAAATTCGGGCGGCAAAGCCATGAGCAGCTCGTCATCCAGAACTCCTCCGTAGCGCCTTTCGGCAAAACAGGGGATCGAGAGGCTCGGCTCCCTTGTAAGCAATGCACGTCCCCAGGAATCGGCGCAGGACGATTCACCAACGACACTCCACTCCAGCTTTTTGTAGCCGGACCACTGCAAGCCATTGATGAACAGAATCATCTGACCCGGTGTTCCGTACAGCAGACAAATATCGGGTGTAAAACGCTGCGCGATCAAGGGGGAAACTGCCATGGCTTCGTATTGTCCAAAAGGCACGACCGTCATAGCTTGCTGATGGGCAGCTGCCTCTTGTTCGTTTTCAAACCAGACACCGGCCATATTCTTCCCCGACAGCCATTCCTCTGTGCGAGGATGCAGCCCGAGAACGACTCCACACTGGGGAGAGACGAGATCGTCTGCCGTGATCCCGACCGTCCAGCCTAAACGGGCAGCCTGCGCCACGATCTGATCCGCTGTATGTATGGCCTGCGGACGACGAATCCGGTGGATGGCTTCCATTTCCTCGCGAGTGGCAAACAGCTTCATTCCGATCGGGGTCGTTTTTAAGCGCAAATACTGCTGCAAGCGATCGACGATTTGCTTCCAGTCATACACGGATTGTTTTTGCTCCAAGCCTATTTCTCCCCCTCATTGGCGGTTGTCCAGCATCGTCTGCTGTTCATCCGCCTGTTGTCATAGCAGCTCGCATCGACATGCCGCCTACTGTCATTCTATTCATCGCATGAATGGATGAGGACAAAGGCACGTCACCTCCCTTTCCCTTCTTAACGCTTCCATTTATGCAAGTGAAGGGCCACTTTCAACTGCTTGGCATACACGAAAAAAGCGAATGCGCCTACAAAAATATTCCTCTTTCGCATACAATTGATGTAATATTCAGACACTTGTACAAAAAAACACACATCTTGTGGAGGAGGGGGAACGCTCGTGAACATGTCCAGCTGCATGACCAAAGAGTTTGTCGCTCTGCAGGCAGATTGTACTTTGGGATATGTCCTGACCCAGTTTCTTGCGCATCGCCAAGACGTAGGATGCGTCCTGTATGAGGATGGCACACTGGAAGGGATCATCACGAAATATCAGCTCTACCGCATGATTCTCAAGAATTGTCCGCTCGACACTCCCATCACACCTTATCTGTACCGCGATGTGACGACCGTTCCCTTTCACTACCCTGTCACGGAAGCGAGGAAGATCCTGCTCTCCGCAAAGGTCGCCCATGCCGTGATCGTGGATGACGTTGGGAAAGTCCTCGGTGTTTCCACCAAAAGCGACTTGATCCAAAGCTTCCTGCAGCGAGAGCGTCGTTTGATCAACCAGATGACCGCCCTGATCGAAAATCTGGAGGACGGTGTCATCGGAATCGATCACATGCATCATATCCACACGTTCAACTCTGCTGCAGCGGCAATGTTTCAAATCAACTCCGACACAGTGATGGAGGAACACATCCAGACTCTTTTGCCGATGATCAGTGACGGCATGATTCACGCCCTGGAAAACGAAGCCCCTCGTGAGCCGCAAAAGGTCCAGCTCCCTTCCGCTGTCGTTATGGCTTCCTACACCCCCATTTCTTTTCGCGAAAAAGTGATTGGCGCAATTGCCGTGCTGCGTGATCTCACTGCGTATGAGAAAGTGGCCCGCGAGCTGGAAACGACCAAGCGTCTCGAGGGGATGCTCGAAAGTGCTTTGGAGATGGCCTATGACGGCATCGCGATCATCGATGAGCAGGGCTGCTTTCAAATGGTCAACGATGCGCTGCTGGAGCTTTACGGCATTTCGCGGGAGGAGCTGCTCGGTACACCAGCCTCGCAAAGATTGCCAGAGCTGAACCTGGAGGACACGCTGCGCACGGGCAAAGAGCTCGTCGGTGATATCCAGGTCATCCGCGGCATCAAATGCGTCATCACCCGCATGCCGATCATCGTCCAAAACAAGCAGGTGGGGGCGATTGCCAAAGTCATTTTCCGCCAGCTTCCCCATATGAAAGACCTGTTCAGCCGCATGGAAAACCTGGAGCACGAGCTCACCTACTATCGCGGCGAATACATGCGCTCCCACGTGCAAGGCACGGCTTTCGACCATGTGATCACGCGCAATTCCGCGATGGAAGCCATCAAAAACCAGGCCTATCTATCTGCCCAGGGCTCCTCGACCGTCCTGATCACAGGCGAGAGCGGAACGGGCAAGGAGCTGTTTGCTCAAGCCATCCACGAAATCTCAGGGAGACCTGGCCGCTTCGTCAAAGTAAATTGCGCTGCCATTCCCGAGGAGCTTTTGGAATCGGAGTTTTTCGGTTATGCCGACGGTGCGTTTACCGGGGCTCGAAAAGGGGGAAAGCCCGGCAAATTCGAACTGGCTGACGGGGGCACGCTGTTTCTCGACGAGATTGGCGATATGCCGCTGGCGTTGCAAGCCAAGCTCTTGCGCGTTTTGCAGGAGAAATCCTTTGACCGGATCGGCGACACCGTCAGCAGGACCGTAGATGTGCGCATCGTCGCTGCCACCAACAAGCATCTCGAGGATCTGATTGCCGAACGAAAATTCCGTGAAGACCTTTACTACCGCATTCACGTCATTCATCTCGCCATCCCGCCGCTTCGTGAGCGAAAAGAAGACTTGCCCCTGCTCTGCAGTCATCTGGTACAAAAGCTGAACAAAATTTTAGGGAAGCAGGTACAAGGCGTCACTCCTTCTACCTTGGAGCGTTTGCAGCAGCATCATTGGCCAGGAAACGTTCGTGAGTTGGAAAATGTCTTGGAAAGGGCCATGAACCTGAACGCGGGAGACTGGATCGTCCCGGAGGCGCTGCCTGCCTTTCTCGCCAATGCCGAATCACATTCCTTGCCAGTCCCTCCCCCTCTCCCAGCAAAGCTGCCAGCCCTGACGCACAGCAAGCGGGATGTCATAGCGGCTGCCGAGAGAGACTTGATCGTCGCTGCTCTTTCCGAATGCGGTGGAAATCGCAGTCTCGCTGCTGAAAGACTCGCTATCAGCCGCTCGACCCTCTATCAAAAAATCAAGAAATACCAGATTGAGGAGCGAAGCTTTTTCGAGAGCAAATCCCAGCATCCGTAAAGGGGCTGGGATTTTTTCATTCTCATCTCATGCCCCTTGTTTGAAATGCCGATACCTTTTAAATGGCACTCTACTCCACCTTATTCCTGTCCATTCCGGCACGGTCAGCTTTTTCCTTTGAAAAAACGATTCATCTGCAAGTAAACGGGGTAAAGATTATTTCATGGCTTTATATGGTGCAATTGAAAAGGTGTTGGGCATGACGAAGAGAAAAACCTATACTCTCCGATTTATTCTTGAATTGCTAGTCTTGTTTTCCGTTCTCCTCACTGTCTTGATTGGTGTCATTTCCTCTATTCGCGTCAATACAGCCTCCCTTACCGCCAACTTTTTGGAAAACAACTTCCACTACGCCAGAAAGCTAGCGAGCAACACCACAGAAGTATTGCAGGGCATGCAAAACGCAATGGACGCTTTGGCTTTACGCAGCTCAAGACAACCCATTCCCCCAGCCGATCTGCAGGACTGGTTTGCGGCAAATAAAAATTTATTTCACTCCATTTTGATAGCGGATGCCCAAGGAACCATACGCCAGATCGTCCCCATGGTGGAAGGAGCTGAACCAGGTACGAAGCTCACTTCTCCTGCAGCCAAACAGGCGATCTTACTGAAAAAACACTTGATCTCCAAGCCTTATGTCGGCGTCACGGGCAGACTGATTCTCTTGGTGTCAGCCCCCCTCTTCGATCATCAGGGACAATACAAAGGCTTTGTCGGCGGAACCATCTACCTAGAAGATTCCAATGTATTGAATCGAATGCTGAAAGAGCATTTTTACGGCGACGGCTCATACGTGTACGTCGTGGATGAGGATGGCCGCTTGATCTTCCATCCAGTGCAAGCGCGACTAGGAGAGTCCGTCGCGATGAACCCGGCGATTCAAAAAGCACTGGCGAGAGAAAATGGCTCTGCTGAAGTCGTCAACAGCAAAGGGGATTCTTTCTTTGCTGGTTATGCCTATGAACCCATTACCGGATGGGGGATCGTATCGCAAACGCCGACCTCCCGCGTAAATGAATCCAATCTGCAGCTTCTCAAAAGCTTGCTAGCAACGGCGCTGCCCTTCCTTTTAATCAATATCGGAATCGTCTGGCTGCTCGCCAAAAATATCAGCAACTCGCTATCCAGGCTGGCTCATTTTTCCGGGGGAACGGTAAAAACGGGAAGGAAGAGTACCGAGATCCCGATGACTACCTCCAAGATTTACGAAGTGCAAAAGCTGTACCAGAGCACACGAATGGCCATGCGACTAGTAAACAAGCGGCTAATCAAGCTGCAGACCGAGGTCAGAATCGATGGACTGACCAGGCTGTACAATCGAAAGATGTTTGATTACACCCTCCAGGATCGCATCAAGAACAAGATTCCCTTTTCATTGGTCCTGCTGGATATCGATCATTTCAAGAAAATAAACGATACCTATGGACATGTCATGGGTGATGAAGTGCTCAAGCTCGTCTCCAAAACGATGCTGGAGCAAACTCGGGAGGATGACCTCTGTTTTCGCTACGGAGGCGAGGAATTTGCCATCTTGATCTTCGACGCCAATCAAAAATTGGCTTCTCACATCGCGGAGCGTCTCCGCTGCGCTGTTGCTGCGTTGGAAAATCCGACGACATCTACGATTACCATCTCGCTGGGTATCGCGAGCTTTCCGCTGGATGGGAGCAAGCCGATCCAGATTGTCACAGCTGCAGATCAAGCGCTCTACCTTTCGAAGCAGCAGGGAAGAAACCAGACGACCTTGTTTACGTCTGCGCGGCATGATGTCGAAGCCTTACCTTGACGACCTTCCTCAAAAAAAGAGACTCGGGCACATTCACCCAGTCTCTCTCCCTTCCTTTTATGACCACTCGATCCCCTCTATTGCTGGAACATCCCGTGTATCGGTATCGTCTCAGCCCTTGTTGATCGACCGGGGCGATGGTGGCGTTAAATGCCTGCCTTTTGCGCGATCGATTCCATTCTTGCTGCGCTTTCATACAGGATTCGTTCTTCGTCTAGGGTCAGCATTTCCCGGTTTTTCATGACCAGTTTTCCATCGATAATGACATCCTCCACATCTTTACTCGTAACGGATTCCACGATGGTATTCACGAGATTTCGCGTAGGCCAAATATGCGGCTGCTCGATGTTGACCAGGATGACATCGGCTTTCTTCCCGACCTCGATCGTGCCAATCTCTTTCTCGATTTGGAGCGCCTGTGCTCCGCCGACCGTGATCATTTTTAGCAATTCGTTTGCCGGCATAACGAGTGGATCAAAAACGGGAAGTCCCCAGTAGGCGTGAATGCCGGAACGAAATACCCGGATTTCATCCCATAGGCTTAGATTTGAGCCGGAAGAGCCATCTGAGCCGATCCCGATTGACATGCCCATTTGCACCATCCGCGGAGTTTTGGGGAATCCGTGCGAATTGAAGTTGGCGCGTGGACAATGGACGATCTTCACTTCTCGGTCACGCAAAATCTCCAGCTCCTGCTCGGAGTACACGACGTTGTGTGCCGTCAGCAAATTGGGCCCGAGCGCACCCAGGGAATCCAGATACTCGACTGGTCGTAGCTTGTACTTTTCCAGACAATAGCGGACCTCATCCCTGTGCTCCGCCAGATGCGCATGCAGACCCGTATTGTACTCTCTTGCTTTCTGTGCCGCAGCCTGGATCAGCTCAGGGGAGCATGACATGACCTGGCGAATCCCGAACCAGACCTGAATTCTTCCATCGCCGCTGCCATGGTATTGCTTAAACAACCACTCATTGTTATCCAGAATCTTTTCCATCGGCTGCTTCATCGTATCCGGGAGAAAATCCCCGATATCGATGGATGAGCGTGTAATCGCTGCCCGCATGCCCGATTCGATCGTCGCCTCAAGCACCTTGTGCATGTGCACCCCGCCTGCATCAGCGAATGCTGTCGTGCCCGACTTGATCATTTCCAAGCAACTGAGCTGCGCGCTTACATACGAATCCTGCTCGTCCATATTGCCTTCAAAGGGGACCAGGATCCGAGACCAGATCATCGGGAGCTCATCCATCGTTCTTCCTTTCAACAATTGCTGACAGGTATGTGTGTGAGCGTCGACCAGACCTGGCATGCAGAGCTTCCCTTTTCCGTCCAAAACACTTGCAGCCTCGTATGTTTCTTTCAGCTCGGTATAGCTGCCGATCGCGACTATTTTGGAATCGGCGATCGCGATCGATTGGCTCCCCACGACTTCAAATTCAGGAGTGAGCAAGCTGCAATCTTTGATAATCATATCGCATTTCATAGAAACCCTTCCCTTCTTTGCGGGTCAGCCCCCACTGAGAGGGCTGACCAGCTATCTGGCAACCTTATCCAATTCGGTGGAAAAAGTCTTTCATAAATCTGTCTGCATCCACCTGCACACATACTTTGGTATTCGGCTGAGCGCTGCCTTCCCGATACAAGTCTTCGGTCGTTCGGCCTAAAGCATCCTCTTCCAGATCTACCCGAATAAACATAGGAACGGTTTGCACCAGATCCGGATAGGCGGCTACACCCACTGCCAAAGGATCGTGCAAGGCGCACCCCTGCAAATAAGGATGAAGCTCTTTATAGGCGTCCAGGTAAAATTGCGTGCACGGTGCCAAAGACTTGCCCAGCTTGTCATCCTTTTCCTTCCATCTCTCCACATCACGCGTTGTCAGCAATGTTTTTCGAGTCACATCCAAGCCCACCATTGTAATGGGAAGGGTCGAGCCAAAAACGATATTCGCCGCTTCCGGATCAATGATGATGTTGGCTTCCGCAAATTTGGTGACATTCCCTGGGGTCATGACCGCTCCACCCATGATCACGACACGACCTACCATGTCCACGATTTCAGGCGCTTTGGCAATCGCTAGAGCCAGGTTTGTCAAAGGAGCGGTGGCCACAATCGTCAGCTCCGACTTGTATTGGTAAATTTGCTCAATCATAAAATCAACGGCTGGCTGCGTGGAGACCATGTCTTTCACGGGGCCCAAGGTATTGCCCATCCCATCTGTTCCGTGAATTCTCCCGCTGTAAGTACGGCTGCGCTGCAAAGGCTTTTCGGCGCCTTTCCTAACCGGAACATCGGCACCTGCGTATTCCAAGACCTTGCAGGTGTTTCGATAGGAGTATTCCACAGGGGCCATCCCATACGTAGTCGTAATCCCCACCAGCTCGACATGCGGCAAAGAAGTCGCATACGCAATAGCGAGAGCATCATCGATACCTGTATCTACATCCATCAGCATCTTTTGCATAGCTATTTTCCTTTCCAGAGGCTTGCTTGTTATTGCATGGTCTGACTGGACTCTTCGCGACTGAACTCTTCCTCGCGATTGAAATTCTTGCCGAAGACGCTAACGAACAACCATGTTGCCAGACCAATCAAGATCATGAGCACGAGCGAAACATTGCTAAACAAAGCGGTTTGCGTGTGGGAGGAAAAATCTACGATCTTCGTCATCATATACGGCTGGCCGTACAGCATGGCGACAAACGCTCCCCCCAGGGAAGCCGCTATGGTGACCACCAGCTTTTCCACACCGATCCCCGCACCTTGCTGATGCTTGGGAAGCAGCTGCGTGAAATTCGTCAAATAGCCGGAGAAGAACAAGACGTAGCCGATGTTGAACAGCCCCATGCCCAGGAACGAAAACACGACGGAAAAGCCGACGAGGAAAGCAATCATGGCCAGACCGGCAAAAATGAACGTTCCCCCAAGCAAGGCAATATTGCGGTACCCGATCTTTTTGATAATGCGCCCGGTAAACATACCGATGATGAACGCTGCGATGTTCGTGATCGTGTAGAAAGCGCCAATCGTACTGGTGGACATCCCGTACGTTTCTTTCACGATAAACGGGAAAATAAAGTAGAAGCCGATTTGGGTCGCATAGAACAAAACGCCGACGATCAAGGAGCGTGTGATTCCTTTGATCTTGAAAAGCTCAGGCTTCAAGAACGGATTTTTGCTCTTTAGCGTATGCCAGACGAACATAGCGGCACATACAGCAGCACCAGCCAAGAGCAGCGGGTATTTCATTTTAAAGGTCAGGAACGTAATGAGGCAGGCAGAGATGGCCGTCATTAAAATCATGCCAATCACATCGAAGGAGCCTTTTTTCATCACTTCTTTTGGAAGGTTTTTGAACAAGACTGGCAAACCGAAAATCGTCAGCAGCGGAATCAAAAAGACGAGATTCCAATGCAGGTACTCTGTAATGTAACCGCCGAACAAATGGCCCGCCGCACTCGCAAGCTGGTAGATGGCCGTGTTGTAGCCAAGGTATTTGGCAGCCGTCAATTTATCAAAGTACTTGATCGCAATAATAATCTGTAAGGCGACTGGAGCTGCAATCGTGACTGCGAATAGGACACGGGAAATGATTAAAAGCGTAAAGCTATGCTGGGAAAATACCCCGAGTAGAGTAGCGATTGGAAATATAACGCAGGTAAACAGCATGACCTTGCGTATGCTGATGATGTCGGACAACGCCGTATAAATAATGGCGGCAATCCCAAAGAACAATTTGCTGAAAGTCACAATCAGGCTGATCGTCGACGGAGTTACCCCGAACTCTTCCGACAGGTTGGGGGTAATCAGGTTAAAAACGTTGTCATTAAACGTGTAGAAAAACTCGAACAGCAGGATCCAGGGCATACACTTGGCGACTCTTTTCTGTATGTCCTCCCTTTGCAAATCGTTCATCGCAGCTCCCTCTTTCCCTAACGAATAAAATGAATGGCGAAGTCAATGCAGTTGCTTCCTTGGGTGGTATCCATCGTTCTCCTATTTTTTCGGTCCTCACCTCCCTTGCCGAACCATTCGATATTTTGCTAGAGCATCGTTTTGTTCTTATTTGAAGGACGTCGTTCTTCTCAAATAGCAAAAAAAATTATCTGGAACCCATCCGCTTTGATATCTCAAATGCTGCTTGCTGGCAAAGCCAAACAAGGCGGTCTGATTCTTTGCTCATGCGAAGTTCCAATCCAGAGATCGATAAACCTGCCACGACATTGCCCGTATAATCTTGTATGGGCACGGCAATTCCCATGCCGCCCAACGAAAAATCATTCGCGGATATGGAATAGCCCTGCTCCCGAATCACAGCCAGCTCCCGCAATAGCTCGTCCGGATCGCATACGGTGTATTTCGTATAGCTCTGCAGTCCGTTGGCAATAATTTGCCGGATGCTATCCTCTGGCAGATAGGCCATCAATATTTTCGTAGTCGCTCCCGCATGAAGCGGCACTCTTTTTCCCATCGGAGACGTATAGCGAACGCTTTGGGAAGACTCCACTTTTTCTATGCAGATGCCTTCCAAATGATCTACAATCATAAGCATGACTGTCTCATTCGTCTGCTCGCACAGCTCTTCCATGATTGGTTTAGCGATCGAACGCAGGTTCATTTGATTGGCGACGATCATCCCTAATTCGAACAGCTTGATCCCCAGCGTGTACTTCTGATTGACAGGATTTTGTTTGACAAAGCCGCGGTTTTCCAACGTGACCAGCGCCCTGTGCGTCACACTCTTGTACACCTGCAAATGCTCGCTCAGCTCAGATACGCCCCACTCCGGCTTGTCCAGGGTAAAGCATTCCAAAATTTTAAGAATTCTGTCGCCCGTTTCCAATTTGGCCGTTTTTTTGTTTTCCAAACTCACACCTCTTGTCCTCTAAATAAGAACGGCGTTCTCTTTTTTGTTTTTTAAAAATTATAACTTATCTTTGAGTGGCTGTGAATCTATTTTGGAGCGGCATAAGAAAAATCTCCATGCGTCCTCCGAGGTTCGGCATGGAGATCGGTTTCAGATGCTTGACGCTAGACTAACTAAAGACAGTCCTTTTTTTCTATAGGTTTTCCGCACTCTTCAAGGCGTGCTCCCAGCTCGGGAAATAGAACAACGCGTTTCTCATTAGCTCGGGATCCGTTTGCTTTACTTGCTTTTTGCTGACCGACCCTCCATTGCTCTGGATCGATTTGATTCTGTTAATGACCTCATCTGCGCCAAAAGTAGCCTCCATATGCAAACACTCCTTTCAGACTTCAAATTCACTTCTATTGTGGACAAGCAGGATTTGATCCATACGAATTTTTCATTCTTTTTCGCAACGTCTGTCTAAAATACTAACTTTAGATAGCTTACAAATGCGATATAACTATGCTATTTTACTGAGGTGTCATCAAAAGAAACGAATTCAACTGCATAAGCCCTGCTCCAAGCGGATCGACGGGCGGGAGGCAAACTATGGCATCGCTACAAAAAATCGGAATGTTTACGCAATTATCCAATATAGAATTGGCCAAGCTGCTCGGGAAATTGGATCGACGTACAGTAAAAGTGGGCACGGTGCTGTTTCGCCAGGGCGATCCCGGTGACAGCCTCTACGTCATCAAGCATGGAAAGCTGGAGCTATACGTCGACACTACGTCCGGGAGATCCCCTCAAATGATCTCTGTCCTCGGTGAAGGCGACACGCTCGGAGAAATGGCCATGCTGACGGGGGAGGCTCGATCAGCTACAGCGATCGCAGCTACGGATGCGGAGCTGTACATCATTGACCGGGAGACCTTCGAGGCTCTCGTGGAAGATTTGCCCTCCCTCTCTACCTATTTCATCCGACTGCTGTCACGTCGATTGACGACGACCAACGAGCAGCTGATGACGACCAAGGAATTGACCTCCCAAGCGATCGCAAAGGAACTGGATGACTTCCCATCTGCGCTCGTACACCTGCTGCTGTGCTGCTCCCCTTTTCCGAGGATCAGCGGCAGATGGCTGGAAAAGCAATTGGGAATAGACATGAAAGAAGCGCTCGAGAATGAGCCAAGGATAAGGCGGTTCATCGAGGAAGTCGATACATCGCCTGGGTGGTATACGCTCGTATCAGATACCCGTCAAGTGATGGCTGAAATCGCCACGGTCCGGTATGGACATGGAGAAATCCTTGAGCAGATTTCCGAGATGCTTGCTTACTATGAAGCAGCACAAGAGTGGGAAGCGGCCGTCGAGCTGTTGAGTCTGTCCGGACGTTGGTCGGAAGCACTCGAAATTGTCGATCGCGTGAAATCATCGCTCGATGCTGGCAGCCATATTCGTTTGTACAAATTGCTGGATGCCTGCCCGCCTGAGTACATCGTCAGCCGTTTTGAGCGTTTGTCGTACTGGATCACGCGCGTGGAACCGCAATCCGGGATGGTGCTTCTGGATCGCGCATGGAGCGAGCACGGCGAGCACTATACGGATGAACAATGGATCGCTACTTATGAATGGGCTGCGCACATCCAGGCTCAACTAGGCAGACACCAGCAATCCATGGAATATTTGACTTTGGCAGAAGCCAGAAAATCGGGCACAGGAAGCAGCAGTTGGGGTAGAGCTCCTGGATCTCATCTGGTTCAACAGCAATTGGCGAGAGGACAAATTCGTAGGCTGGCCGGCAGTGCGGGCGGACTTTTTCAACGCAGCCCTCTTGGTGTATGGATAGCGGCCGTCCTTGTATTGGTCAGTTTGGCGTGCTTTCATTATGTCGATCCATTCGGTGGACTGTCCCGATCAGCGATGGATTTCATCGGAATCGGGATCGCTGCCGTCATTCTCTGGATTGTCAATATCATTCCCGACTATATCGTCGGACTGGGCATGGTCATGGCGTGGGTGATGGGAGGCGTGGTTCCCCCCGAGGTAGCGTTATCCGGCTTTGCCTCTACCACCTGGCTTTACATGATCTTCATCATGGCATTCATCGCAGCCATCACTCGCTCGGGGATCTTGTTTCGCGTGTCACTCAATGCACTGAAGCACTTTCCGCGACACTATCGAGGACAGCTGTGGGGAGTCGTTGCCGGTGGCATTTTGCTCAATCCGCTCATCCCTTCCTCTTCTGCCAAAGTATCGCTGGGTGTTCCCTTGGCCCGCACCTTGTCCGAATCCATGGGCTTTTCCAGCAACAGCCGCGGCGCAGCAGGCTTGGGACTTGCCTCCATGATTTTTTATGGCTTTACCGCACCTTTTGTTCTGACCGGATCCTATACCAACATGATGGCGTACGGTCTGGCTTCCATCGGAGTTCCCATCAACTGGCTCCAATGGTTCGTCTATGCCCTTCCGGCGTTCCTCGTTTTTGCCGCGGTCATGCTTGTGGTCCTGCATTTCATGTTCCGCGACGTACGCCAGGTCAGACCGATCTCAGACGATGTGCTAGACGAGCAGCTGCGCTTGCTTGGTCCTTGGACGAGGACGGAACGCATCGCCGTCATAACCACTCTCGCCAGTATCACGTTGCTGGTTCTTCAACCCTTGCACGGCATCGACAGCGCATGGGTTATGCTCATCGGCTTTGCCGTTCTCGTCGTGAGCGGCACGCTTGATCGACAAGCGGTGTCTACAGGCATTGACTGGACATTCCTGCTGTTTCTCGGCGTAGCGTTCAGCTTTGCAGGAGCTACGCAAGAGCTGGGGATCACAGATGCCCTATCCGTTTTCCTGGGAAATCACATGGCCCTGTTTCTTTCCAGTCCCGCACTGCTCCTTTCCGTTGTCATTCTCATATCCTTTCTAGTGACACTGGTCATCCGGGACGATCCAGCCGTGATTTTGCTCGTGACAGCGCTGATGCCGCTTGCCCAGCAGGCAGGTATTCATCCTTGGATTTTTGTTTTCGTGATCTTGCTTGCTACCGATCCTTTCTTTTTCGCCTATCAGTCTCCCACTTATCTGACTGCCTACTACAGTTCGGAAGGGAAGGCCTTTACTCATCGCCAGGGACAGCAAATCGCACTTGTTTATGCGGCCGCCGTCATTTTGGCCGTTCTCTTGTGTGTTCCCTACTGGAAATGGATCGGCCTTATTTCCTAAATCTCTTTTCGCTTTTGTGAATGCCGCCACATTTTTTTCGAGGGAAACCGTGTAAACTGTAGTCGGCATGCTACTATGGGATTAGATGACCCTTCCGCTTTTCTTGGAAGGGACTCTCTTTTTCCCCAAACGGGAGGAGTTCAGTCAGCCGTGAATCATTTTAGTGCATTTGACATTCTCTTGATCGCACATCTCATTGGAGATTTTCTGCTGCAAACGGAATGGATGGCCAAGTACAAAGCCGACCGCTGGGTTCCTTTACTGGCCCACTGTCTCGTCTATACCTTCTCTGTTTCCTTGCTCGCCTATCTGTTTGTGCCTGGCGGGCTGTCCTTGTGGGCGATCGTACTTGTTTTTGTTTCCCACGTGATACTCGATCGCCGCAGCTTTGTGTACTTCTGGTATCGCAAAGTCATGCAAGTGACCGATGACCGAAGCAAATGGCTGATGATCATCTGCGATCAAGTCTTCCATCTCATCATCTTGGGGGTGGCATTGGCGATCAGCTGAAAAAGGAGTTGTTTCGTCTACTCATGAATACTTCCCATTTCCTTCGCAATTTTCCCTTTTTTCAAGATTTGGAGGAAGACGATCTGGACAAGCTGTCTCCCCTTTTTTTGACTCGTACTTATGAGAAGGGAACAGACGTCTTCCGAGAAGGCGAGCCTGGTGATGAGCTTTACATCATTCAAAGCGGCATCGTCAAAATCTATCGGGATGACGGAGTCAGAGACGTCATTCTCGCCATTTTCCGTGATGATGATTTTTTTGGAGAAATGGCGCTTTTGGAAAACGAGCAGGTACGCTCCGCTTCCGCCCAGACGCTGGAAAAAACGACGCTGTATGTCCTGAAGCGCCGCGATTTTGTCTCATTGGTCTATCAGAACCCGATGATCTCTCTGCGTATTTTGCAAACGGCCCTCGACCGCTTGCGCAAGACGAACGAAATGACTACGGATCTAACCATGCGCGATGCCCGTACTCGCATCATGAAGATGCTGCTGCGGCTGACAGATAAGCATGGCATCTTACAGAAATCGGGCGTTCTGATTGATCTGAAGCTGACTCATCAGCAAATCGCCGATATGACAGGCACAGTACGCGAAACCGTAACCAAGGTATTGCTTGAGCTGCAAAATCAGCAAGTCATCCTGGTCAAGAAAAAGAAAATCTACATCTGCAATCTCGCAGAGTTCGAACGGTTGGTAGAGGCATAAATGAAAAAGACCATCTGGAAGCTGTCTTTCGCCTTAAATTTGCTGGTAGTGCTGCTCTGCGCGGCTCTTTTTTTGGGAGATGCGTTAGTTAAGCTGCATAACACTGTCTACGATTACGACATGAAACAAAGCATGACCCACGCACCCCATGAAGACATCATCGTGATCGACATTGATCAGGAGTCCCTTGATCTGATCGGAACATTCCCTTGGCCACGCGACACCTACATCCCTCTATTAGAAGCTCTGGCAGAGGCAAAGGTCGTCGGATTTGACATCACCTTTACCACCAAAAGCGAAGATTCGGCAATCGATGAAGCATTTGCTGCCGAGCTGGCCAAGCATGACAACATCATCATTCCATCGGTAGTCGAGCTGGAAAGCTTTTTCCGCAAAGAAACGACGGTCATCAAAGATCAGCTCATCAAAGGTCAAGCGTTGATCAAACCGATACCGGAAATTGCTTCGGCGGCCAAGACAGCGCATATCAATGCAGCACTTGATGAGGACGGCGTGATCCGGCGCACATGGCTCATGCTCGATTCGCCTGAAGGCAAAATACCTTCTCTCGCCTACCGAATGGCGGAAATGTATGGTGCCGACGTCAAGCATTACTTGACGGATCACCCGCAGACAGAGCTGCCCATCAAGTTTGACGGCTCCACCAAGGATTTCATGAACATTCCGTTTTACATGGTGCTCAGCGGCGAGGTCCCTCCTGAAACGTTCAAGGACCGGATCGTTCTGATCGGCAATGCGGCTGCAGGGGATGATGCCCATCCGACACCGATCGATAACCATATGTATCTCGTCTATGCACACGCCAATATCATCAACCAGCTGCTGCACGATCAAACGATCACGATCGCAAGCGACAGCCTCATCCTCCTGCTGATGCTACTCGTGCTTCTTCTCACTGTCTGGTTTACGTGGCGCTTAAAGCCACTTTACAGCATCGGCATGGTCGTTGCGGTTTCGTTTCTTTTGCTCTATGGGCAGTGGCTTTTGTTTGATTCCAAGCTGGTTTACCTGTCGCCCGTCCTTCCTCTCGTCACCTTGTTTGCTGCTTTCTTTGTCAACATCGCAGCCAAGACCTATATGGAAACGCGGCAGAAGCAGTTTATCACCCGCCAGTTCGGGCGCTACATCTCGCCGGAGCTAGTCCGGGAGATCGCCAAGCGCGAAGTTGAGCTGCCCCTCGGTGGTGTGAACAAGGAGCTCTCGATTCTCTTCTTGGACATTCGCGGTTTCACTCCGCTCTCGGAGAAGCTGCGGCCGGAAGAAATCGTCGACTTTTTGAACCGGATGTTTGACATGATCACCACGCAGGTCCTGCATAATCACGGTACGATCGATAAATTCATTGGAGATGCGGCGATGGTCCTGTTTAACGCACCTCTCGACGTTCCCCATCACGAGTATTACGCGGTGAAGACGGCATATGACATCCAGCAGGGCATGGAGCAGGTACGCAGGGAGATCTGGGAAAAGTATCAGGTCGAAGTCAGCATTGGCATTGGTATCAATACGGGTGAGGTAGTCGTCGGCAACATCGGTTCCTACCTGCGCGTGGACTATACAGCCATCGGCGATCACGTCAATACAGCAGCGCGCATCGAGTCAAACGCCGCCGCCAATCAGATTTTAGTGTCAGAAGCGACCTATGAGCGGACGCAGCCGTATTTCCGCTATGCGTCTATCGGCGAGAAGTGGATGAAAGGAAAGGCAACAAGCGTCCATTTGTATGAAGTGACTGGTTTCATCGGAGCACCGGACGAAACGCATGTGTCCGCGAGATTGTAAAAGGGGAGGGAATCCGGAAGTGAATATCATCCTGAAAGGACAAGGAGCACGTCTCCTGGCAAGCTGGCGAACTTTCCTCTTGTTCGCCGTCATCTGCTGCTTGCTTGTCGGGGGGGCAAAGACAGCGGCGGCTGCCGATACCTCACGCGTAGCGAAGGTCGATGCGGTCACAGGGAATGTTCAGGTCAAAAAAGCAGGCGGAACCAAAGCGTACAAAGCTTTTAAAAGCATGAGCCTCAATCAGGGAGACGTCATTACCACGGGTCCGAAATCGAGCATTACCATGAGCATGGATCAGTCTGCCGAGGTGACCGTCAGTGAAAATACCGTCCTTTCACTCTCTGATTTGCAGGCTGCCATCGCTAGCAATCAAACCAACCTGAAAGTATGGTCGGGGTCAGTCTTTATCAAGGTAAAGCCATTTACAAACAAACAAGACAAATTCACCATATCGACCCCTACAGCCATCATGGGAGTACGGGGAACACAGCTGCTCGTCAGCATCGATCCCAATACGGGAAGCTCATCCGTTTTCGTAGCATCCGGGACTGTAGCTACCCAGGCTCCAGGCAATAGCCAGATTCAAAATATTTATGCGGGAATGCTAGGCAGCTACTATCCGTCAACGAATGGCGTCTCGACGCTTCCGCCTGAATCGGCTGTTTCCTTTATTCAAGTCGAGGATCTATTGCAATCACTCTCACCGCAGATTATCGAAGCACTCATTCGCAACAAAGCTTTGATGGATCTGGAGCACGATCAGTTCATCGCGCAGCTTACACAGCAGCTTGCAGGCTCATCCATCCCTTCGACGCTGCAGCTTTCATCAGACGCTGATCTGAAGCGCTATCAGCAAAACCTGGAAAACCTGCTGAATGCGTTGCTGCAAACAGCGCTTGAGAAAAACATCATTTCCAAAGACGATATCGCTGATCTGATTCAAGCTGTGAATACAGAAGTAAACCGGAAAATCGATCTCGACAAGCCGTCTGAGCTTGACTGGAATTCCAAACAGGATCAAATGCGGGATGAATGGTTGAAAAAAGAGGAACAGCGAAAAAAACAAGCGGAAGAAGAGAAGCAAAGACAAAAGGATGCATTAACAAGACAAGCAGAATTGTTGGCCAAGCTGCAGGAGCAGCGTGACAAGCTCAACAATGAAAATGAAAAAGCCAAGGAAGAGGCCCTAAAAAAGGCACAAGAACAGTTTAACCAGAACCATCCAGCGGCTCCCGGTTCCTCCGCAGGATCTTCTGGCGGCTCTGGATCGGGTGGCTCTGGATCAGGTGGGTCCGGGTCTGGCGGCTCTGGCGGATCCGATAAAGATGATCCAACCATTACATCCATCGCCCCACTCTCCCTGGAAACGTTTCTCCAACAGTCGTACACGCTTCCAGCCACTGTAGAAGCTACGATGAACAAGGGCTCGAAACGTGAGGTACCCGTTACCTGGAACAAAAAGGCAGACACCAGTCTCACTGGAGTCTATACCTTTGAAGGAACCGTAAAAGACTACGAGCAAAAGGTGAAGGCTACGCTTACAGTCTTCGCGCGTATCGGCACACCCGTGCCTCTCTTGCAGCAGCGCATCCTGTTTGAAAATGGCGTCGTCATGGACTTCGGTTCCATGAGCTTGCCTGAAAAAGCTACGGTGACCCTGCAAAACGTTTCGCCCGATTTTTCAAACGAAGCACTCTCGGCGGCCGGGCCCATCATCGATTTCGTGTTCCAAGGAATCGAGATTCATGACCCTGTTACGATTGCCTTCCCCGTAAATGGGAAATCTGCACAGCAGGTCGGTATCTTCCATCGGGAAAGCGAAACGAAATGGGAGTACGTCCCGACAACAGTGGAAGCCGGAATCGCTACGGCTACAGTCAATCACTTTTCGACCTACGGCGTACTGAAAGCGCCGCAGGTGGCAGCGGTGACAGCAACACCGGATGAGGGACTTGTCGATCATGGGACAAGCATTTCCCTTGCTTCTGAGACCTCAGGGGCTACGATCTATATCAAAAAAGGGAATGAATGGAAGGCATATCCCCCGAGTGAACAGCTAACCGTTCCTGGGGATGGAGATAGCATCCAGGCCTACGCCTCCAAGCTCAACATGCGCGATAGCGATCCGGTCAGCTTCTCCTACAGTACCGCACAAGCAAGCGTCATGGACAGCTCTACGATCAGCGTCAGCTTTACGCAGCCTGTGGATTCGGCTTCCTATCAAGTTCGCGTATCATCTCCCTCTACCACGCTTCCCATTGCCTTGGTAGAGCTGCATGGAGACAGCGGATTGACGATTGCTCTTGGGGTAGACACTACCGAAATGCTGATCCAATCGTACACGGTACAATTTTTCAAAGACTCCCGTTACGTGGCGCAAAGCAACTCTTTCACATTAGGGAAGGTACCGCCACCGCTGCCAGTACCGTCCGTAGAGGAGATCGAGATTCACCCAGATGAATCCCCGGGGAGATTCTTCTGGTCAGCGTTGGAGGGTGATCCGCGCTACCGGATATACGTGAATAATGAAGAAGTTCCTGAGCCATTCATAAGTACAGATGGAGCGACCACGTATCTCGAGCTGCAGGGATCCTTTGAACCTGACATCAGATACGTCATCAGAGTGGAGGCTTTGGATGAAGACGGAAAGGTCATCGCGAAGGGTAACTATGTATTTACCACTGAGCCCATCGAATTGCCCGATCTGAACATCAAAGTAACGGACAAGCGTTCCAACCGAATTGGGATTAAATGGACGCAGCACTCCTTCAATGGCTGGTATCGAATTCATTTGGTGGGGGGTAATGGAGAACCTCGTTACTACGAGACTGGTGAAACCGTCTACACATTCTCCGATCTACAACCCGATACCGAGTACTCCATTTCCATTGAGGAAGTGACCGGTGACGATATTACCGGTACAGGAGAAAAAACAGTTCGGACACTAGCTGATGGAGAAGAAGGATTCGTCCAGCCTTTTGACATCAACTATGATCCAGAGCAGGATGATTTTTATTGGGATTCTATTTTAGATGCTGCTAGCTATACCGTGTATGTAAACGGGGACAGATGGCCCGCTGACATCGATGATAGCGAGAGCCTCACGCGAATGACCCTGTATGATTTTTTCCCAAGTGCAGAAAATGACATTTTGGTCGAGGTTTATGACGATTCTGACACCATGATCGCAGAAGGCTCTATCTATTACATACCGGATGAGGGACCGGAAGAACCAGGTGAGGAACAGCCTGGCGGACCCGGTAGCGAGCAGCCCGGTGAACCTGGTAGCGAGCAGCCCGGTGAGCCTGGTAGCGAGCAGCCCGGTGAGCCTGGTAGCGAGCAGCCCGGTGAACCTGGTAGCGAGCAGCCCGGTGAGCCTGGTAGCGAGCAGCCCGGTGAGCCTGGTAGTGAACAGCCCGGCGACCCCGGTAGCGAGCAGTCTGGCGGGTCCGGCGGCGAGCAGTCTGGCGAGACCGGCGGCGAAGGGGAGGTTCCTCCCCTCCCTTTGGTGTAATAGAACGGAGATTCTCAAAATCTACAAGCATTCAACCATAAGGAGCAATCGCTATGAAACCAACGAAACGGACGATCTGGATGGCGACCCTCATGACCAGTCTGTTGACGATCCAGATGGCTACTCCTGCTTTGGCGGAAGACTTCGTGCAGACAAGCCCGGCGACGCAATCCGTGTCGATCAAGGCGGGTAACGGGCAATTTGGCGAGGACAACGGTCCAGCCCACTCTGCATCCTTTCGCTCCCCTATGGGCATCGCCTTACATCCGGATGGGTCCGTCTATATCGCTGATACCAAAAGCCATTTGATCCGAAAGCTGTTCCAGGAAAGTCTCTCGACATACGCCGGCTTCACCTTCTCACAAGATGCCTCGGGCTACCCAGTCGGCACCCTCTATGACGACAGCGCCAATCTATCTGTCTTTCAAGATCCGCAGGGTCTTGCGCTGGATGCCTCCGGAAATTTGTATGTCGCAGATACAGGCAATCACGCCATTCGGAAAATTACTGCCCAAGGAGTTACCACGATCGCAGGGGATGGCGTCATGGGCAGCCGCGATGGGAAAACAGGGAGTGAGGCACGTCTCCACTCTCCTGCTGATGTGGCAGTCGCTTCGGACGGTACTGTCTACGTGGCGGACACCCTGAATCACGTCATCCGCAAGATTGCTGCAGACGGAAAAGTGACGACACTCAACAGTCCCTCCACCCGAGTCGTGGAGCTGTCCCCCGGCAATGTCGAGCCAGCCGGAGATTTCCAGGACGGACCACTGGCTGCCGCCAAATTCAACGAGCCTAGTGGAATCTGCATCGATGCCAAAGGGAATCTGTACGTCAGCGACACAGGCAACCAACGCATTCGTTACATTGATCTGCATCTGCAAACCGTCTCTACTGTGGCTGGGATCACTACCACAAAGTACGAGCCCAACAGCCTCTACATGACGGGTGGCTATACCGATGGAGCTGCTGCTGCAGCCCAGTTTCAATATCCCCGAGGCTTGGCTTTAACATCTGAGGGTGGCTTGGTCATCGCAGATAGTCAAAATCGTGCCATTCGCTACCTGCGCGATGGCAAGGTCACGACACTATCTCCCGCGCAATCAGCCGCAAGCACCACAGCAACTTTGACATCTCCCTTCCAGCTTCCGGTAGATGTTGCAGTAGATGCGACCGGAGCGATTTGGGTCGTAGACGCTTTTGGGAATACGGTTTTGCAGCTTCCTCCAAAATAAATGACGTGGATACTGCTTTTCTCGTAAAAGAAACCCTGCCAAAATGGCAGGGTTTCCTCCTTTTCTCTTTGATTAAACTTACCTTTTATTGTTCGAACAGCTTTTCAAGCTCACCGCACCATTTGCTCCAGCCGTACTTCGCGCCTTCGAGTCCTTGAGGATTGGAGAATCCGGTTTGATCGAGATGAAGATTTACCTTTCCGTCTCCTAAATCCTGCAGTATCCAGGTGACCGTATGCTTCTCTCCCCCACTAGCCCAGGTGTAAGACAAGCGATTGGGTTCATCCACGACAAGCACTTCTCCGTCAATCACTCCATTCCACCACTCAGTCGGCTGCGTCCGGAACTGAAAGCGATGACCGACAACCGCTTTAAAATCATTCTCCATTGGCTGACCCGTATGAATGTTGCACACCCACTTGGCAAGCTTGTTTGGCTCGG
The DNA here is from genome assembly GCF_003710965.1 of Brevibacillus nitrificans. Lineage (NCBI taxonomy): Bacteria > Bacillati > Bacillota > Bacilli > Caryophanales > Paenibacillaceae > Brevibacillus > Brevibacillus nitrificans. Next base: position 146,715 of record NZ_RHHU01000007.1, read on the forward strand.
TCAAGGCAGACCACAGCTTCTCCATCGATGTTTTGTACTGAAAATCCAAAGATAAGGCTAAACTCATTCTTCTTCCTCCTCTAATAGTTGATGTAAACGCAGCATATTCGCACTCCAGAACTTGCTGTAGAAAGCCACCCAATCTTGAATTTCTCGAAGTGGAGAGGCGTTTAGCCGAAATCGGGTTTCTCTGCCTACTTTTCGGTCGAGTACCAGTCCGGCCTCTTTCAGGATTGTCAAATGCTTGGATACCGCTGTTCGGCCCATTTGAAACTGTGCGGTTAATTCATGAAGCGGCAGCTCTTCCACCTCTGCCAGCAATTCAATCAGCCGGCGTCTGGTTGGATCGGCAATCGCATCAAATACATCCCGTTGCTGGTTGTTCTCGCTCACAACACTCCCTCCAAGAGGTTGATTTTCTGTAATGGCTATCTAAGGATGACCCAGCAGGACAAACGATCAAATGATCACCTCCCTAAAGTTTGCGATTTTGTGGACGCAGCGCCCACGAGACGATGTTAAGGACAGTATAGAACAGCGGGAGGATGATCGAAAAACCGTACTCGCCATAATCGTTGGCAAGCGCATGAGAAAGAGCTGCCCCCGTCATCAAAAAGAAAATGCCAGCATGAACCCATTCCTTCAGCCTAGGAAATCCTGGCACGACAAGTGCGATCGCTCCGAGTACTTTCCATATCCCGAGAATGGTCAACATGTATAAGGGGTAACCCAGCTTCGTCACTAGCTCGACGTTTCCCCCATATTGCATCAGCTGTCCGATTCCACTTAACAGGACCGCTGCTGCAAGCAGGAAGGTGACACACCAGTAAGCAATCCTTTTTCCTCGGGGCTGGAATTCGACGCGCACGGTTGTTTCCATACCGATACTCTTACTCATTTGTTTCCTCCTCATCCTTTAGTAAAGAAACGGATTCTCGTTGCGAACAAGAGATATGAATAGCTTCCAATTGGACACTAAATGGTGTCATTTAGATAATACGACACCATTTAGTGTCCTGTCAACCTCGTGTATGTTTCTCCCGGGCTTCATGAAAAAAAGGCCCCGGCATGTTCATGCCGAAGCCCTGCAGCTGTGAGTGCATTCCTTTCGCTTGCTGGAATTTCTTATTCAATCCTCGCAGATTGGCTGCTCAAGCGACGAACTAGCTCCTCGTCTACCTCCACGCCCAATCCTGGCGACTCATTCAAAATCAGCTCGTTTTTTCGGTAAGTCAGGACTCCGATGTCTTGGGAGAACATCAGGGGGCCGACCATCTCATTGGAGAAGATCGCTTCTTTTGCAAGAGAAAGATGCGCACCTGCGGCAGTGGCTACAGCGGATTCTACCATGGAACCGACCTGACAGCGCATTCCTGCCATCTCGGCTTGGGCAACCAGCTTGCATGCCGGATAAAGCCCCCCGCACTTCATCAGCTTGATGTTGATCAGATCGGCAGCCTGCTTTTGGATGATTTCGCGCATTTCCTTTTCCCCGTGCAGCCCCTCGTCTACCATGACCGGAATGATGGTCTTTCTCCTGACGTCTGCCAAGCCAAACAAATCGTCAGCCAGGACTGGCTGCTCGATCCATTCCATCTGACAATCCTCGACCTGCCTGAGGACCCGCATCGCCGTAGCTGCATTGCCCCAGCCCTGGTTGGCGTCTACGCGCAGCTGGATGTCCTCGCCGATCGCCTCCCGCACAGCCCGAATACGCTTCACATCGACAGCGGGGTCCGAACCCACCTTGATCTTGATGCTCGTATAGCCTTCGGAAACAGCCTGTGCAGCTTGTCTTGCCATCTCTTCCGGTGCGAGGATGCTGACAACAAATGGAACCGTCAACGTCGCATGCGATTTGCCCCCCAGCAGATTGTAGACTGGCTGGTTCGCCGCTTTCCCCATGATGTCGTAGCAGGCAATATCGATCGCTGCCTTTGCCGTCGGCGCGTGGTAAACCGCATTGGACATGAGCCGGTGAATTCTTTCGATATGGAATGGATTTTCTCCGATGAGCAAGGGCGCGATGTCATTTACCAGCATCTGATATGTACTGGAAAAGGTCTCTCCCGTCACATGGGAGTCAGGCATGCCTTCCCCATACCCGATCACTCCTGCATCCGTTGTCATTTTTACGATTAGGCTCGGCAGCTCCTGATACGCATCGTACGCCACAATAAACGGCCGCAGCAGGGGAAGCTGCGTCGCGAACACTTCGATTGATACGATTTTCATAGAATCCCTCCTCTGTTTTTTCTTCCGAAGCTTCTGATTTTATAGTAGTCCATCTTGGGGGGGATGAAAAATGAGGTTGTCCAATGGTAACTATTAAAAAAGCAAAAGAAAAAGACGATCTCGGACTTTCCCGAAAATCGCCTTGCTCACACGCGAAATGTGGGCCATACATCCAAAACAACATCAATGAAGCTGCTCACAGTGCTGAATTCACGCTGATCCTTTGGATAAATCAGATGGGTCAGCAGCCGTCTGGGAAATCGATGCAGGATTTGCAGGCTCCCCTGCTTGACCTCTTCCTCGATCATGACGTCGCTGATCAGGGCAATGCCTGTTTGCGACAGGACGGCACGTTTGATCGCTTCCTCACTCCCGCATTCAATCGTGGAAGTCGGCTTGCACTGGATCTCGTCCAGACACTCTTTAATGACCCCTTCCAAGTCGTAGGTAATGAAGGGGTGCACCTGGAAAAGCTCAGAAGCGCTGCGGGACTTGACCATCTGCGGATGGGCGACCAGCACCAAATCCTCTTGGTCGATCAAAATCTCCTCGATTCCCGGCCGATTGCACTTCCCGGCAACGATGCCAATATCTGCTTGGTTGGCCTCTACCAGCTTGATCGTCTCCTTGCTGTTGTAGCAAAGGAGCTTCATCTGCACTTGCGGGTGAAGATTGAGGTAAATGCTCAGCAGCTGTGATAAATAGTAGCTGCAGTAAAATTCCGGCGCTGCTACGATCAATTTGCCGTTTGGCTTCTCCAGCCTGCGCAAGTCCTGCTCCAGCTCCTCCAGATTCTGAAACAGCTTGTCAGTATGCTTTTTCAAAAGCTTGCCTGTCGGGGTCAGAAAGGTCCGCTTCCCTACCCGGTTTAGGAGGGTGTGACCGATATCCCGCTCCAATGCCTGAATCTGCAAGGTAATCGTCGGCTGTGAGTAACGCAGGATTTCCGCCGCTTTCGTGAGGTTGAGACATTCTGCCACCACATGAAACGTTTTTAATTGACGAAGTTCCATTTGCTTTCCTCTCTTTTTGTCTGGATCAGTCCTAACAACAAAGCTGCCCCAAAGCCGAAATCGACCAAGGGACAGCCCAGAGCTTACAAAACGAAAAACAAAAAGCGCAGCACTTCCATGTAATCGTTCGTTTCAAATTCAACCGTCTTGTGACCCGTTTGTTTTGCACCCGGATAGAAGGAACCGCTGTATGCATGATAGTGTTCACGGAAAGCGATCTCGACACGGAAGGATTCCGGCAATTTCACCAGGTATTGGGAGAGGTCATCTCCCGCAACGGCTTCGACCTGCTCCTTGATCCTCTTCAACGCCAGATCTGGATGAATGGATAGCGAAGCGTTGCCGATCCCTTCGCTCACTGGCACCGTTTTGATGTTTGGATTCAGCTTCTGGGCATCCTCACAAATCATCTTGTCCCCCGTAGCGAGCAGGACGGGAACCCCTTTATAGGCTGCGATGTACGTGTTGATCGTCAGCTCGCTGGCGATTTCCCCATTGATCTTGACATGCTCATTTCGCATGTTCATGGTGTGTGCCAGAGGATTGCCGTTTTTCCCGCCTGCGGAGTGATAGCCGATCAGGAAAACGCCATCGAAGCTTTCGTCCAAGCCTGCCATCATACTGAATGGATCATTGGTCCACCCACGCAAAATTCTGACTTGCTCCGGCAGTTTGGACGGATCCAGATTGCGTGCGGTACTATGCGCGTCCTTGACGAGAATGTCTTCCACCCCAGCAGCGAGTGCTGCTTCGCACGCAGCATTCACTTCTTTGGTCATTTGCTCTGTAAAGTATTTGCTGAACGATTTCTCGATGTCTGCCTCGTTCCAGTTGGTAATACCGGTGATGCCTTCGATATCGGCGCTGATAAACAGCTTCTTCATACAGATACCCCCTTTTGTTTGAAAACAAGAGATTCCTGAATAAACTGACGAAATAGCGCAAGGAACATCGGATGGCGCTTGGTCATGCATTCCGGATGCCATTGAACCCCTAGCAAGAATTGGTCCTCCGTGCTTTCTACTGCTTCTACAATACCATCTTCTGAATAAGCTGTCGCTACGAGATTTGTCCCTAGAGCCTTCACAGACTGGTGGTGAAAGGAGTTCGTGAAGATCCGCTCTTCTCCAAAGATTTCATAGAGCTTCGTGTCCTTTTTGATCTGTACGGAATGATAGAGTTCATCGGATGCCGTCTGCTTCGGATAGTGCCCCAGCGTACCCGGGATTTGGCTGTGGATATCCTGGTAGAGCGTTCCTTTTAAAGCGACGTTGATCAGCTGAATCCCTCTGCATATGCCGAGGATCGGCATCTTTTGGTCATAGGCGCTTTGGAATAGGGAGAGCTCGTAGTCGTCCCGGATGGATGATTGGGAGTGCAGCTCCTTGACCGGGTTTTCTCCATAGTAATAAGGAGCGATGTCGTTTCCGCCGGTAAAAACAATCCCGTCTACTAACTCTATGTATTCTTCGTAGCTCGTCTTTTGATCCAGAATGGGAATGGTGACGGGAATGCCGCCAGCCGCGTAAATCGAATCCGTGTAATTTCGACTGACCGTGCTGTACATCGTGTCTGATAAATAGGTAGTAATGCCGATAACCGGTTTCATGGCTCTGTCTCCCTCACGAGGGCAGGGCCGAAAAGCAGCAGCTCCCCGACCCTTCCTCATTCAAATGGTTATTCTACGTGCGCGTATTCAAAGATCGTGTGACCGATGTAGTTTTTCAAAACACCTTTGACATTTGGCTTCGCCAGGAACTGGTCTTCATAGAAGCGCAGCGGCATCAGAGGCATTTCATCAGCCAGAATTTTTTCTGCCTTTGCATAGTTTTCCATCCGTTTTGCCTGGTCGGAAATTTTGCGGTTTTCGTCCAGCAATCTGTCGTACTCTGGATTGCTCCAGCGGATGTCGTCCGATGCGTTCACGCTCTCGAAAATATCAAGGTTTGTCATCGGGTCTGGATAGTCTCCTGTCCAGCCATCGCTGGCAATGTTGAAGCTGCCGTTTTCGATTTCATCCCAATACACTTTCGATTCAAAGGTTTCGATATTGACGTTTACACCCAGGTTTTGCTTCCACATGCTTTGCAGTGCTTGCGCGATGTCTTTGTCAGACTGGCTCGCCATGACGATCATTGTGATCTCCGGAATTCCCTGACCATCTGGATATCCTGCTTCTGCCAACAGCTTTTTCGCCTCATCGACGTTTTCTGTGAACATGTTGCCTGCTACATCGCGGTATTCCTTGTCTTTTTGCACGCCGTCCGGAATCCCGTACGGAACAAAGCCGAATGCAGGTTTTTCTACAGATTGGACGATGCTCTTGATGATCTGCTCGCGGTTGATGGCCATGCTGAATGCCTTCCGTACTTTGGCATCATCGAACGGTTTCTTGGATGCGTTGAAATCGAAGTACTGCATCCCGATACGAGGAACGGAGAAGAACTCAGGTGTGTTCTCGAATCGCTTCATCCCTTCTGGCGTCATGTTGTCGGATACTTGAATCTCGTCGTTGGTGTACGCTGCCAGCTCAGCCTCGCTAGACTCGATAAATACGATTTCCAGCGTATCCAGCTTCACTTTGTCCGCTTCCAGGTAGTTTGGATTTTTCTTCAGCACGTATTTTTCTTTCGGCTTCAGCTCGCTCAGCACGAATGGCCCTGTGGTCAAATACGTCTCGGGAGATTTCGTCCAGCCTTCTTTTTCCACAGCATCCTTGCGAACTGGATAATAAGCTGTTACGCACAAGAGCTCCAGGAAGTACGGAGTCGGGCTTTCCAGTGTTACTTCGAGCGTGGATTCATCCACGGCTTTTACCCCTACGTCATCCGCAGATGCTTTCTTCTCGTTGTAGGCTTTTCCGTTTTTGAGGTAGTACAGATAGAAGGCTGCACCGGAAGCGACATCCGGGTTCAGTACGCGTTTCCAGGAGTATTCAAAGTCCTGTGCGGTTACCGGCTTTCCATCTGACCATTTGGCATTTTTGTTGAGCTTGAAGGTGTACTTCGTTCCTGTTGAATCCAGCTCGTAGCTTTCTGCGAGGGATGGTACAGGTTTTTTCCCGGATTCATCGATTTTATAAAGGCCTCTAAACAGGTTTTGCAGCACGATGGAGGAACGCGCATACACGTTCAGTGTCGGGTCCATTTCCTCTGGTTCCTTGCTCAATGCATAAATAATTTTTTGCTCTACTGCCGGTTTTTCTGCTGTTGCCTGTGGAGCTGCCTGTTGCTGCCCTTGTGGTGCCGTCGTGCCGGAGCTGCTGGAACTGCTGCAGCCTGCTGTGACGGATGTGATCGCCAAAAGTGCAGCGAGCACCAAGCCCATCTTCTTTTTCATACTCGTCCCCCCATTTTTGTGAATATTATATGAGCCGTCCCAAAAGAGACCGCATTCATATCGAGTGGAATGGAATCTGCAGCGTTACTCAATCAGATGGCACGCCACCATGTGTCCATTTCCCATATCCTGCAGCTTGGGCTTTTCCTCTGCGCATTTGCTCATGGCATACGGGCAGCGCGTCCGGAACGTACAGCCGCTCGGTGGATTCATCGGGCTCGGTACGTCTCCCTGGAGGTGAATCCGTTCGCTTTGCTCGGCGGTATCCGGGTCTGCGATCGGGACGGCTGACAGGAGTGCTCGCGTATACGGATGCTGCATGTTCGTATACAGCTCGTTTACATCGGCGTACTCGACCAGACTCCCCAGGTACATGACGCCTACTTTGTGAGAGATGTGCCGCACCATGGACAGGTCGTGGGACACAAACAAGTAGGTCAATCCAAAGCGCTCCTGCAATTCCTCCAGCATATTGACCACCTGCGCCTGGATCGATACGTCCAGAGCGGAAATCGGCTCGTCGCAAACGATAAACTCCGGTTCAACAGCCAGCGCCCGGGCGATGCCGATCCTTTGCCGCTGACCTCCCGAAAACTCATGCGGGTAGCGATTGAGATGGTCCGCTTTCAGTCCGACCAACTCGATCAGCTCTTTGACCCGATCGATCCGGTCTTTGCCTTGGTAGATGTTGTGTACAACCAGCGGGTCTCCGACGATCTCCGCGATGGTCAAGCGAGGATCGAGCGATGCGTATGGGTCTTGGAAAATCATTTGCATCTTTTTCCGGTACGGCATCATCTCTTTATGCTTCAAGCTGCTGATGGACTTACCATCGTACAAGATATCTCCGCCGGTCGGTTCATACAGCTTCAGCAAGGTTCTTCCGATGGTTGATTTGCCACAGCCAGATTCTCCAACCAGCCCAAAGGTTTCCCCTTTCGAGATGGTAAAGCTTACGTCGTCCACCGCTTTCAGCAAGGTAGAGCTGCGCCCAAAAAAGCTTTTTTGCACTTCAAAGTACTTCTTCAGATTTCGTACCTCTACGAGGCTTTGCTTGGCTTTTCCCATTAGCTGATCACCTCTTTCGCATGAGGAGCTGCTTTCGGGTGCATCAGCCAGCACGCCGCTTGATGCGTATCAGATAGCGAAATCTGCTGCGGAGGAAGCTTTTCACAGATTTTCATCGCATGTGGACACCTGGCTGCAAATGCACATCCTTGGGGCGGCCGCAGCAAATCCGGCGGACTTCCCGGAATGGAGATGAGCTTTTTCTTCTCTCCCTCGGAAAACTGCGGAATCGAGCGAAGCAGCCCCCACGTGTATGGATGCTTGGGCTCATAAAAGATCTCCCGCGTCGTCCCCTGCTCGACAATCGTCCCCCCGTACATCACGACGATTCGGTTGCACATGTTGGCAATGACGCCGAGGTCATGGGTAATCATGACGATGGACACATCCATCTTGTTGCGAAGATCGCGCATGAGGTCGAGAATTTGTGCCTGTATCGTTACGTCCAGCGCCGTCGTAGGCTCGTCGGCTATCAGCAGCTTCGGCGAACAGGACAGAGCGATGGCGATCATGACCCGCTGCCTCATCCCGCCGGAAAATTCGTGAGGATACTGCTTCAGCCTGCTTTCTGGACTCGGAATTTCGACGGTCCGCAAAATTTCGATCGCTTTTTTTCGCGCCTCTTCCTTGGACAGCTTTTGATGAATTCGTAGCGGCTCCATGATCTGCTCCCCGATCGTGAAGAGCGGATTTAAGGAAGTCATCGGGTCCTGAAAGATCATTCCGATGTCATTTCCGAGCATTTTCCTCATGGCTTTTTGGTCTGTTTTGACAAGCTCGATCCCGTCGAATAGGACGCTGTCCGCTTCCAGCTTGGCGTTGGACGGCAAAAGCTTTAAAAGAGAGAGCATCGACACGCTTTTACCCGAGCCGGATTCTCCTACGATACCGATCGACTCACCCTTGTTCACGTGAAAGGAAATACCCCGGACTGCCTGTACCTGTCCTGCTTCGATATGAAAGGTCGTTCTCAGATTTTGAACATCGAGTAATTTCACGTTAACACCGCCTTTATTTCTTTAACCGCGGATCCAAGGCATCTCGCAGTCCATCGCCGATAAAATTCAGAGCAAACATCGTCACGCTGATGGCAATAGCCGGGAACAGCATTTGATAAGGCTGGGTAAACAGAGTCGGGACCGCATCGTTTACGAGAGTCCCCCAGCTCGCCATCGGTACCTGAATCCCAATTCCCAAAAAGCTGAGAAACGCTTCCGTGAAGATCGCGGATGGAACCAGGAAGGTAACGGTTACGATAATGGGACCCATGCTGTTCGGAATCAGATGCTTGAACAAAATTCTCATGTTGGAAGAGCCTGTCGCCCTCGCTGCCAGCACGTACTCCTGATGCTTGAGCGTAATGACCTGAGAGCGGACCATGCGCGCTGTTCCGATCCAGTAGGTCAGCGACATGGCGAGCAAGATACTCTCTATCGTATTTCCCAGAAACATCATCAACAGAATGATGTAGAGCAAGTCTGGAACCCCGATCATAATATCGACAATGCGCATCATCACCATGTCTACTTTGCCGCCAAAGTAGCCGGAAATTCCTCCATAAATAACCCCGATCACCAGATTGATCGCGGCAACTGCCACACCAATCGTCAAGCTGATTCTCGCTCCGTACATGGCACGGACGAAAATATCGCGTCCAAACTTGTCTGTCCCAAACCAGTGCTCACCGGATGGGCCTTGGTTCTGATTCGCGATGTCCTGACCATCGTACGTGTACTGGGAAAGCCAAGGGCCGACGATCGCGGCGATGGCGATCACGACGATAATGAAAAGTCCGATCATCGCCAGCGGGTCTTTGCGAAACCGGCTCCACGCATCCTGCCAGTAGGATTTGCTCGGTCTGGCGATGGCGTCCGTCTGCCGCGTGGAATCCTTTAGCCGGGTAAAATCCTCATCGGGAAGATCTGCCCACGCCTGGTCCATATCGGACAAAGGAACAGCTCCCTCGCTCCTTTTCGCTGCGTAATTCATCAGTCATCACCTACTCCTCAATTTTTACCCGTTTATCGATAATGGCGTAGAGAATGTCTACGATAAAGTTCGAAATGATGATGAATATCCCGAGGAAGACAGTCAATCCGAGGATGACGGAGTAGTCCCGGTCACTGATCCCTGATACAAAGTCCCGGCCAATGCCTGGAATCGAAAAGATTCTTTCCACGATAAAGCTCCCCGTCAAAAGTGCTGCGACGAGAGGTCCCAGATAAGTAACGATGGGAATGATCGCATTTTTGAGTGCGTGCTTGAAAATGACGCGGTATTCAGGAACGCCTTTGGCTCTGGCTGTCAGTATGTAGTCCTGACGCATGACCTCGAGCATGCTGGAGCGCATCAGCCGGGCGATATAGGCGATCGGTCCAAAAGCCAGACCTGCGACAGGAAGGATGTAGTGCTTCCAGCTAGACAGTCCGTAAGACGGAAGCAGCTTCATCACAACGACGAACAAAAACAGCATCAAAACCGTCATGACGAAGTTCGGAATCGAGATCCCGATGGTAGCGACGATCATGGAAAGCCAATCCGGCCACTTTCCTCTCTTGATCGCCGACGTGATCCCCAGCAGCATACCGACGACGAGTGCGATGACAATCGCAATCAAGCCCACTTTTGCAGAAACGGGGAAGCCTCGGGAAATCAGCTCGTTCACCGTGACATCTGATTGCTTGAAGGAAATCCCCAAATCTCCTTGGGCGATGCTCTTCAGGTAGTTCACGTACTGCACGCCCAACGGCTCATTTAGCCCAAACTTCTCTTCCATTTTTTCCATCACGCTTTTCGGGACTTTTCTCTCCTCTGCGGGACTGAACGGTCCTCCCGGTACGGCGTGCATCAGGAAAAAGGTGATAGTGATGAGGACAAACATCGTAAGAATACTGGCAAAAAAACGCTTTACGATATAACCTGCCATCTCGAACCGAACCTCCTTTTTCGCATTACGGTTTGTTCCTGCCTTTTATTTCCTCTGACAATCGTTGCAGATCGATACGGTAAATGGGACGCGGTCTGCCGCGTTGACTCATGGATTCACTGCCGATCGCTTCAGCAATTCCCTTTTCCTTCAACTTTTGAATCATCCTCGCCGCATTGCGTTCTCCCGTATTCATTCCGACGCTGATTTCCCGCGTCGTCACCTCATTTTTCTGGATAATCTGCAGCCACGAAAACATCTTGCGCACAGAGGTAGAGACGAAATCGCCGCGCTGCTCGTCGATGAGGGAATAATCCAGCGTATTTCTCGTCCCGAGCGGCCCTAGGACCTTCATTTGGTCATCAATGAGATAAGCGCTGTTTCCCGGATTGCGGACTGCGAACTCGACAGCTCGGTTGGCATTGTACAAAGCGCGTTCGACCGTGTCTCCCATTCCTATCCCGAGATTGATCGTCCCGACTTCCCCATTTCCGTTTTTCAGAATGGGGAAAATCGTAAAATCCTTGGTCACTTTCTCGACGATTCCACGTGTGGTATACAACGTGTACTCATTTGGGTCTGTACTGGTCGTAGAAGCAAACAAACGCTTGCTGAAATCCGTGAGCTTCTTTTGAAAGCGATCCGGGACGCTTTTGTCCCGTTCGTACTTGCCCTCCTCATTCGGCTCGATTTTGAACTGCAGCACCGTGATTTGCGCCAGCTGCTTTTTCTGATCTCTCGCCAGCCATAAAGCCTGGTTGATCGTATCGCGAATGAGCTGCCTCGTGCTTTTGATGAAAAAGACGGGAAGCTGATTCTCCTTCAATCTCTGATAAACGGAGTGGATCGATGTAGCAACGACCTGTACCTTTCCTTCCTGCCACAGGTTCATGTGGTGTTCGTACAGCTCCTCGGAATTCTGGAAGCCATCCATGTTTTTGGAGTACCACTTCACGTTGGAGACTTCGATTTCATCGAAAAATTCGCGCAAATTCTTCGCTGGAACACCGTCAAAGCTGATGATCGGAAAGAAGTGATAATGACGATAAATTTGCAGGATGACCTTGTAGAGCTCAGCTCCATCAAAAGGAATGAACAAGGAGCAGGCATGCGAGGGGATCAAGTCCTGTGTGGTCAGGAACGGGACGTCTCCACTAAAGAAATAGACATCAAAAACTTCCATGCTTCCCGCCAGCAAGTCTCTGGCATTTTTCTCCGAGTCGTAAATGAGTTTGGTAGGCTCAATCTGCGGAAATTCCTTTAATACCTCACAGATGTCATCCACTAAAAGCTTGGGTCCAATAACGGCAAATGAGAGGGACAACCAATCACCTTCTACTATTCTTTAATTAGTCCGATATTCAATAAACAACATATAAAATGGTAAAAATATCCGGTAAATGTGAGTAAACCCCCAATCATCATCACTAAAATCGTTCTCTAATATGTCTGTAATTAGGCTTAAGCTAATGTTATGCACAAAACTTTGAATTGTCAATCTATAATAAATATTCATATAAATGAAGCATCATCTTTTCTGACATTCCAAATCCATGTCGGAAATAGCGACGCGATCAGCCTCTCCCCTATACAAAAAAGCCGTTCTCCCCCACGGAAGAGAACGGCAATGGCTCCATCAATCCTTGCTATTTTTGTTCACGATCGCCTGCTCGGGCAGCAAACGGTCGAAAGTAAAGACATTCGCCAGGCGCAGCGGCGTAAAGCTGGAGGCGAAACCGATCCCAAGCTCTGCCTTTTGCGGATGCTTGGCGTCAGGAATACGCACAGCCAATCCCTCTGGCTCCCGGAAGGAAAGATCCGTCCCTGCTGGAATCAGCTGTTTGTCCACTACCTTTCCTGTGTTCAGGTTAACCACCGTCACGTAGGTATTTCCCGTTGGCTCCACAGAACCGCTTGACCCGTAGGAGTTCCCTTCAAGCAGGTACAGGTACCCACCGTAGGAGGCAAAGCCCTGGAAAGTCCCCATGCTCGGCTGGGCAACATCTGCGATGGGCTCATATTCCTGGCGCAATACCTTATCCAGCTCGAAGACACCAAATCGAAACGCACCGTCCTGGCGGTAGCGCATGGTCAGAAGATCATTTGCCTGATCGATATTCACGGTGGTTCTATCCACCCCTTCGATCAGCTGATGCTTCTGCAATTCTTCGGAGTCAGGCGTCAAAATCTTGCCGTTTTCAAATGGGAATCTCGCAAGCTGTGTTCCCCATCCGCTGCTGCCTTCCGTAACAGAATCCGTCTCTGTCCACAAATACGTGGTATCCCCGTTCGTTTCGACTCCCATCTGCACGCCATGGCCGAAGCCTTTCAGAAACATGTAGCCCAGCTTGTTGCCTTCCAAATCCAGCTGGGTCAAGGTCATGTCGCCGTTCTTGTCGCGCTGCGCACCAGTAACTGGCCCACTTTCACCCGGTAGCTGTTGCCCTCCTGCCATCAATTGCAGGACATAAATCCTTTGATGGACGTCATCGATGGCAAACGACTGCATGACCGTCCCATTGTGCAGCTCTTTATCCCGAATGAGCTGTTCTGCGGGCGCGGACAAATCAAACATTTTCGATTTCAATGGAGACTTCTCTGCATACGCCATAGGCGCAGCAGTCGTCAGCAAGCTAATTACTGCGAGTCCCGTCACCCATTTCGATACCCATCGCTTCATCCTGCTACCTCCTTTTCACTCCGAATGATTGCTCTGTTTTCGCTTGATTCGCTTGAGCTCTTTCATGACGAGTCCACCTCGCCCGAAAACGTCATGCAGCCGGATATACTGACGGTAGAGATCATCATACACGGCCACGTTTTCGGGGATTGGCCGGAAGGTTTCTTCCCTCACCTTTGCCATTTGGATGGCAGCAGCTGCGAGATCCGGATAGCCTCCGCGCTCCGTACCAGCCGCGACGGCTCCGTGAATGGCCGCGCCGAGCGCCGTTGTTTCGGCAGCAGCCGCGATCTTGATTTCGCGCCCTGTCACATCCGCGTAAATCTGCATGAATAAGCGATTTCGCTTGGGCAAGCCACCGCAGGCAAAAATCTCATTCACGGGTACTCCTGCCTCTTCAAAGGCTTCCATGATCTTGCGCGTCCCAAATGCGGTGGATTCTAGCAAGGCCCGATAAATTTCCGGGGGCTTGGTTTGCAGCGTAAGACCTACGATCAGCCCACTCAAATCCGCATCCTCAAGAACAGACCGATTGCCGTTCCACCAGTCCACAGCTAAAAGGCCATGCTGTCCAGGATTCAGCTCGGCTGCCCGTTGCTCCAGCCAGGTGTGTACACTCACACCCTCTTTTGCCGCCTCTTCCTGCACGTAGCCAGGTACAGCCTGATCACAGTACCAGCCAAACAAATCCCCCACAGCTGGCTGTCCCGCTTCATACCCGTACAAGCCCGTGATCATTCCATCTTCTACAACGCCGCTTACTCCCTCTACACTCACTTCGTTATGACTGAGAACGAGCAAGCAAAGGGATGTCCCCATCGCCATGACCATTTGACCCGAGCGAACAGCTCCACTCCCTGCTACTCCTGCATGAGCATCGATGATGGCAACCGCTACAGCTGTCCCTGGACACAAGCCTGTCAGCTGAGCTGCCTCTGCACTCAACTCCCCTGCCCGACTGCCCAAGGGCAGAACATCCCCTGCAAGCTTGGTGTCAGTCAAATCTTCGAGTCTGGGATCGAGCTGTTTGAAAAATTGCCGAGACGGATACCCGTCCTGCTTGTGCCAAAATGACTTGTAGCCCGCACTGCAGTTGCTCCTTACCCAGTTTCCTGTCAGCTGCTGTACGATCCAGTCTCCCGCTTCTACGAAACGATACGCCGCTTGATAGATTTCTGGAGCCTCATTCAGCACTTGCCAGACTTTCGCCACCATCCACTCAGAGGAGCTTTTCCCGCCATAGCGGGCAAGAAACGTCTCGCCGCTTTCTTTTGCCCATTCATTGATCCGGTTGGCTTCCTCTTGCGCAGCATGGTGCTTCCACAGCTTGACGTAGGCGTGCGGATCGTCCTGATAGCGTTCCTGGACGCATAGAGGCTGGCCTTGTGCATCTACGGGCAAAATCGTGCAAGAGGTAAAATCCACACCGATCCCGATGACCTGCGCTGGTCTTACACCGGAGACGCGGAGAACCTCCGGAACAGACTGTTTCAATACTTCTATATAGTCATCCGGGTGCTGCAGCGCCCAGTCCTGACCGAGCGCCTTTCCCGAGCCTGGCAGTCTCTCTACGATCGTGCCGTGTCTGTACAAAGTCGCGTGACTGGCGAGCTCGCCCCCCTGCTCTACATCCGCGATCACCACTCTGCCTGACTCCGTGCCAAAATCAATCCCTATGACATATCGTTTCTCCATAGGTCCTTCCTCTCCTCAAGCGTTGGCTAGTGTGAGAAGACGCTCCCGGATGCGCATGGCAGGAAGCGGATTGTTTACCGTCATCAGCAGAGAGCCGCATCCAAGTGCGTAATAGACTTGCTGCTCGTCATCCGGTGAATAGCACCACGGGAGGATTCCCTGCTCCCTATATTCTTGTACCAGCTGTGGAGTCAGCAGTTTCATGTGGATGCCGACTGCCCACATTTTGGACAAGGTACCGCCTGGGCCTTCGATGTAGTTGGACATCAGCTGTCCGGGAAACCCTTGCGTCTTGCATGCATGGACGTCATGCAGATGGGTAATGACAGCTGCATCGAAGCTAGTGAACACGCAGTTTGCTAGAATCCCGCGCTCCCGGAGGAGGGAGACCGCGGCATACGCGACCTCCTTTGCATCCGGGCTTGGCTTGATTTCCACATTCAACAGGACATCCGGATAGCTTGCGAGCAAGTCGCACAGCTCTTCTAATGTAGGAATCTTCAAACCCTCGTACACTTTCCCGAACCATCCGCCTGCATCGAGCTGCTTTAGTTCTTCCATCGTATAGTCGCTTACTTTGCCTGATCCATTTGTCGTTCTGTCTACCGTTTCGTCGTGGATGACCATGATGACTCGATCCTTGGAAAAGCGCAGATCGAATTCCAGCATGTCGGCACCCAGCTCGATAGCCTGCTGAAAAGCGAGCAGTGTATTTTCTGGAAAAGCCGACTTCCAGCCTCTATGTGCTGCGACGATGATTCCTTGCTGTTCCTGCAGCGCTTCTATCATGCTGATGTCCCTCCTGTTTTACTCGCTAAGCAGACGTTCTGCTTCTTTTTTGAAAGTATCCAGTGCTGGCTCGATCGGCTTATTGTCGTACATGATCGCCTGAATCGCCTTGAAGAACTCTTGCATGATTTGCGGCCAAGCCACGTCCTTGTTCGTATCTACTGCGTACTGAAGCTGATCGTATGCTACCTTGCGATTGGGGTCCTTTGCCCACAGCTCTTTGATTGGCTCAGACTCGACCATCTTCTTGGTAAACGGCAGGTATCCGGAATCGAGAATAAACTGCTGTCCGCCCTGCGGATCGGTATTCACCCAGTTGATAAACTCCCAAGCGGCGTCCTTTTTCGAAGAATCAGTGAGCATCGCGATATTCGCCCCACCTGTTGGCGTCGCAAAAGTCACGTCTTTTGGCAGGAAGGCGGTCACGTAATCAAATTTGGCGTTGCTTTTTACCGTTCCCATCACACCGGTAGACTGGAACATGATCCCGATCTTTTCGCTCGTGAACATCTGGTTGACGATATTGCCGGAGTCTTGTGCTGGCGGATAGTAGAGAGCTCCTGTGCTTTGCAGGTCTTTCAAGTACTGGAACGCTTTGACCCCTTCGCCTTTTTCAAAGCCGATCGAGGTGGCATCATCATTGAAGAACTTTCCGCCTGCCTGGCTGATCATCGCGATGGGATACCACGTGTCATACGGCATGCTCAAGCCATAGCGTTTGACCTCTCCATTTTCTTTGACTACAAGTGCCTCGGAGACCTTTTTCAGTTCTTCCCAGGTAGTCGGAATCGCCAGACCTTTTTCATCCAGCATCGTTTTGTTGATGTGCATGATCGGCGTCGAACGGTTGAGCGGCAGCGATACGATCTTGTCGTGAAATACGGAGTGGCCCATCAGACCTTCCGGGAAGTCATCCTTGGTCGTATTGGTTTTTGCCATGAAAGGCGTCAAATCTTCCAGAACCTCTGCCTCGGCAAACATCTGAACGTAGGCGCGCTCCAGCATCGTGATGTCAGGGGCCGTTTTGGCAGCGATCGATTGCTGCAGCTTGGTCACGGTCTCATCGTAGCTGCCCTGGAACGTCCCCACTACTTCGATGTTGTCATGCGTATCATTGAAACGCTTGATCATAGCGCTGATGTACTCGCCGTTTTTGCCGCCCAGCGAGTGCCAGAACTGCACAGTGGTCTTCCCTGCCGGAGTCGATGCAGACGGCTGCGGGCTGGATGGAGTCGGTGCGGACGATTCGGACTGGGTGCCTGAACATCCGGCGAGCACCCCGGAAATCACGGTTGTTGCTGCCAGTACGATGGCAGAAAGCTTTTTGTTCATGGAAGTTCCCCCATTCATCTTTTATTTGATGCCGGAATATACGAAAGCTTTGACGATTTGCCTGGAAGCGAACAGATACACGATCAGGATCGGAACGACCAATACCACGTTGCCCGCCATGATGATGTGCCAGTTGCTGATGCCCTCTGTCTCGCGCAGCATGGCAATGCCCATGGTGAGCGGCCGGACAGCCTCTGAATCCGTCATGACCAGCGGCCAGAAATAGTCGTTCCAGTGACTGACGAAGCTGAACAGAGCGACTGTGGAAATCGCAGGCATGGACATGGGAATCATGATTTTCCAAATGATCTTGAATTCGCTCGCGTTATCCAATCGGGCTGACTCCACAATCTCCTGAGGGATTTGCATGAAATACTGCCTGAGGAGGAAGATGCCAAACGCGTTGGACATAAAAGGTAGGATCTGAGGCCAAAGCGACTTGATCATACCCGCGTCTGCCAGCATCAGGTAGACAGGAATGAAGGTGACCTGGCCCGGAATCATGAAAGCGAGCAAGACCATGCCAAACAGGATTTTGTTGCCGAAAAACTTGTACTGCGCGAATGCGTAAGCCGCGGGGATCATGACCGCCAGCTGGATCAAGATGATCGAGGTCGTGACGATCACGGAGTTTTTGAAATAAGTCAGGAATGGTCCGGAGCTCATGGCCTCCACAAAATTGCTCCACTGCGGAGAAGCAGGCATCCAGGTCGGAGGAAACTTCATGGTCTCCTCAAAGGTTTGAAGCGAGGTAGAGATCATCCACAGAAAAGGGAAGATAAATCCCATGAGCACGACCGCTTTCCAAAACATGCTCCACGTCTTGCGGACAGAAGCAATCTTCGGTGTAGAACCGGTTTTCGTCACAGAATCGATTCTCAGCTCTGGACCGCCCCCCGACTGCTTTTTCCCTTCTTTTTGCAACTGCACCGGTTGGGCACCTCCTTTTTTTGAAGTCGTATCACAGACGATTATTGATAGTGAACCTTATTGGATAGCAATCTGAAGTAGATAAAGGTCAGCACCGTAATAATCGCCATCAAAACCACTCCAGTGGCGGACGCATAGCCGATGCTCGTCGTTCTGAATTCATAAATATAGTAGACAAGCGTGGTCGTGGAGCCATTTGGTCCCCCGCCCGTCATGATCTTGACTGTATCGAACACCTTGAACGAGCCGATCGTCATGATCACCAGGATAAAAAACAGCTGAGGGGAAATCATGGGCAGTGTAATCTTGTAAAACACTTTGAATTTGCTGGCGTTATCAAGCGCAGCGGCTTCGTAGATCGTCTGCGGAATGTTTTTCAAAGCGGCCACGATCAGCAGGGAATAGTAGCCGACGTTTTGCCATACCGAGACGATGATGATGGATAAGAGCGAGGTACTGGAGCTTTGCAGCCATGGGAGAGCTGGAAGTCCAACCGCTTTCAGTGTAAAATTGAGCAGCCCGTAATTCGGTTCCATCAGCCACATCCACACCAGTGCAATCGATACGATCGAGATGATATGCGGTGTAAAAATGCCGGCTTGCACGAGGGCGTTGAAGCGAGTGTTTTGATTCAGCCACAAAGCGATGACAAGGGACAGCACCATCGTGATCACAACCACTCCGACCGTGTAGAGAACGGTCGTGAGCAAGGCGTTGTAGAAATCGCCGCGAGAGAAAATTTCCGTGTAGTTGTCTGCCCCGATAAACTTGCTTTTATCTTTGTTCAGCAGGTTGTACTTGAACATGCTCAGCTTGATTAAGTAAAGAATCGGGTGCACCACAAAAAGGAGGATGCCGATCATCGCCGGCAGGACCAGTGCGTACGGGCGAAGCTTTTGCCAGACTCTCGTGTTATTCATGCTGCTGCCCTCGCAGTGCCGTCATGTAGGCAGCGTGGCGAACGTCATCCTGTGCGATGCGATGCTCGTCTTGCCCAAAAAAGAAGAGCTTTGACGCGTCCACACCGAGAAACACTTCCTGATCGACGGTAAAGAGATCCTCCGTGCATTTGATCATAAACGCGTGCTGCTTCGTCTTGACCTGGTAGATCGTTTCGGAGCCGAGCATCTCCCTCGTTACGATCCGACCGCGAACACCAAAATGAGAATCGGTGCGCTCTGCCGTCAGCACGGCACCCTCCGGTCGAAACCCGAACTTCACACCATCCATGCCCAGATCTCCCACATTCATCGGAGGGACACCGATAAACTGCGCCGCAAACAAATTGTTCGGCTGACGATAGATGTCTTCGGGAGCCGCTTCCTGTTGAATACGTCCCTGATTCATCAGCACGATGGTGTCCGCCATAGACATCGCTTCCACCTGATCATGCGTCACGTAGACAAACGTCGTTCCCAGCTTCTTATGTAGCTCGATCAGCTCGATGCGCATTTGTGCGCGAAGCTTGGCGTCCAGATTGGACAACGGCTCATCCATGAGGAAGACGGACGGCTTTTTGACCATCGCACGAGCCAGAGCCACCCGCTGCCTTTGTCCACCAGACAGCGCGGACGGCTTACGGTTCAGGTACGGACTCAATCCGACCGTCTCGCTAATGCTTTCTACCAGACGATTTCGCTCCTCTTTGCTCACCTTGTTGTTCTTCAAGCCGAATTCAATGTTCTCGCGCACGGTCATCGTCGGGTACAGGGCGTAGTTCTGAAAAACCATAGCTACCCCTCTTTGTCCGGGAGCGATGTCTGTGACATCCTTTCCGCCGATGAGCACCGATCCTGCGGTCTGACGATCCAGTCCTGCAATCATTCGCAGCAGTGTCGTCTTTCCGCAGCCGGACGGTCCGACCAGCACGGTGAATTTCCCATCCTCAATCTTCAGGTTCAAATCTTTGATGATGACATTTTTCTCAAACGCTTGTGTGACATTCACAAACTCGATCGCTGCCAATCGTACTCCTCCCCGTTCTGCACTCCCCGCTTTTCTCAATCCAATGGGAGAAGCAGTTTTGCTCGATATTGCTCATTTGTGTTCGTTTTTATTATAAAAGGGCTTTTTTCTGAAAATGTGAAGCGCATTTTAAGAAATTGTAAACTTGAATGGTTGCGCTTACATTTTCGTTTTTAGATGACTCGGGAAGGAGGAGCACGGATCAATCCTCTCTCCTCCTGCTGCCGGTCATTACTTCCTTCATTTCCTGTGTGTTATAATCCTTTGTAAGACTTGCCTGGCTCAATTCCTTGTGATCGCTGCATCGCAAGCGATAGCTGCATCACAGGCGATGCTCACCATTGAAAGTCGAGGTAGGTCTTTTTCCACTCTCTGTGTGCCAAGGCAGATTCCATTGCGCCAACAAAGTCTTCTGCCTTGGCCACCACTGTGTAGGAGTCAGGAATGAGGGGACGAAGAGTTTCCTGACAAGCTTTTTGCCGCATAACTTGCAGCACTTCCTCGAAGTCCGGGATCGAGCTGCGGCTGCTGCCGTAGAGTGTCAGTCCCTTCTCCAGCACATCGCGCGTATTGATCGGAACCAAATCCTCGCTCACGCCCATCGCGATCAGATGACCACCTGCTGACAAAAGAGCAATCCCTTGGTTGATCGCACTTTCACTGAACTTCCCACCTGTACACTCCACAACAATGTCTACTTGCTCACCTGCTGAGAAGTCGTACTGCTGTACCATTTCCGTACGAGCGAACGTGAATTGATCCAACTTCTCTCGTATCGCTCCAAAAACCGTCAATCGATCGGGACCAACCCCAAAAGCGTGGTGGAGCATAGCTGCCGTCAAATACCCCACAGGCCCGTCGCCAAATACAGCAATTTTCGCCTGACCGAGCAAGTCGTTTACAGGGCGGAGTGCGCGGTAGGAAACACTGCAAAGCTCAGTCAGCACAGCGATTTCATCAGGGATTGATTCCGGGATCGGGATCGCGCATGGCTCAGGGATGACCAAACGGCTCTGCGCGATTCCATCTGTGCCGCTTCCCAAAAACCTGCTATGCGTGCAATAGTTATCTGCGATTTCCCCTCTGCATGCTGGACAGCTGTGCGCCAGCCTCTGATCCTCTAGCAAATAGCCCGCCAAATACGGAACAATCACAACCTTCTGACGATGGGAAAGCCGCGTGGACTCTCCGCCCACAATCGTTCCAATTCCTTCGTGCAAGAGCGCCATCGGCAGCTTCTTGGCGAGGACTTCCGGTTTTCGCGTACCTCCGAAATAGCGAAGGTCGGCATGGCAAATGCTGGCGAGAGTCGGTTCAACTACGACGTATCCCTCGGGAACACTGCGGTGGATATCCTGCTCCAAAACCACATGGGGCTCCGTCAAGCGCAGCGTTCGCGAATGTACTGTTTCTGTTGTTGTGGTGCCCACCAACAGAACACCTCCATCTGAAGTTTCTATGATTATGAATTCCGTGCCTAGAAAAGCGCCCGGAGAGATTCACCTGCTAGACGGTGATGACGTTGATTCCGGTATCGTGAAACGGCTTGATGTCGTATTCCGCCACTTCCTTGCCCGTAATCAGGGTGTGAATCGAGCTGTTAGGCGCGACCTTGTACAAAGACAGCTTGCCGATCTTGGTGTCATCGGCTACGACAATGACCTCTTGGGCCGCAGCGATCATCCCCTGCTTCGCCAGCACCAGTTGCGCCTCTGGATGCATCAGGCCGTGCTTGGGATGGATGGCAGGTGTGCCGATAAAAGCCTTGGACACGTGCAACGAGCGAAGTACGTGATCGGTAAACATCCCGTTGAGCATGAAGCTGGATGGGTAGAGCTCGCCGCCCGTCACCGTGACTTTGACGCCAGGAGCATCCCGCAGTTCAGCTGCAACGTTGATGTCATTCGTAATGACTGTAAGATTGGAGCGGTTCACCAGATTTTTGGCAATATGCAG
The DNA here is from genome assembly GCF_003710965.1 of Brevibacillus nitrificans. NCBI lineage: Bacteria > Bacillati > Bacillota > Bacilli > Caryophanales > Paenibacillaceae > Brevibacillus > Brevibacillus nitrificans. The sequence goes on from NZ_RHHU01000007.1 coordinate 168,643, forward strand.
CGTCGTCGTTCCCGAATCGATGATGATGTGATCGCCGTCCTCCACCAGACTTGCCGCCATCTTGCCAATGCGCATTTTCTGATCGAGTGCCACATTCGTCCGTTCATTAAAGGAGGGTTCATTCGGTGTCAGTCTTTCCACGATCACTCCACCATGAGTCCGTTTGAGCAGTCCTTCCTGCTCAACCTCTGCCAGATCCCTGCGGATTGTCGCTTCGTGCACGCCGAATTCCTTGGCAAGCACGGAAACAGACGCCGTCCGATGCTGTCTCACATATTCAACGATCCTCAATTTTCTTTCTGCCGCTAGCATAACCCTCATCCTTTTCCCCTGAATAAGTTCGTTTCTCACTTTATTTGCGCACTTTGTTCGTTTTGTTCATTTATGCTCGTTCTTGCACTTTTAGATTACCTTGCCACAATTCTCCTTGTCAATATCGAACTTTTTGCACAAATGACCGTCTATGCCTATCGTACCAAGTGTTATGGGAGTCATTATGAAGTTATGGTTAAGATTTTTTGCGCGACTTGCAAGCAAAAACGCGCAAATGCGCTGCGCATTCTCTGTGATAACGTTAAAAATGCCCTTCTCGATGGGAGAAGGGCGATACTAAGTAGGGAAGTAGCATATTTCAGAAATCGACTCGAACAACTCAACACGGGAACCCTTGATCCACTGCTCAATCGCTCGAGTCCCCATCCACACACAACCGGCACGATACAGAAACATGTCATTGATGCGGATCTTTCCACCTCTTGGTTAAATGATTGTCTATTTCAAATTGATCCAGTGTGCGCGCGACGATGTGATTCACAATATCGTCTATGGTCAACGGCTTGTTGTAGAAAGCAGGAACCGGAGGCAGGATGACAGCTCCCATTCTCGACAAGGCCAACATATTTTCCAGATGGATATCGCTAAACGGAGTTTCCCTCGTCAACAAAACAAGTTTTTTCCGCTCTTTTAATATGACATCAGCAGCTCTGCCCAATAAGCCTTCCGCATAGCCAATTCTTATGGAGGCCAGTGTTTTCATGCTGCACGGGGCGATTACCATTCCGTCCACCCGGAACGACCCACTGGAAATCGAAGCTGCCTGATTCGTAGGATGATGGACAACAGAAGCAAGCTTCTTTACCTCATCTACACTGTACTCCGTTTCTAACGCGATAGTGGTTTCTGCCCATTTGGACATAACAAGATGGGTTTCCACGTCTAATTCCTTCAATACTTCCAGCATGCGGATTCCGAAAATGGCACCCGTTGCCCCGGAAATTCCCACAATAATTCTCTTCATCTGTAAACACCGCGTTTCTTTTATAGTAATCCAGCCTATGCGACAGCCGGCGTGTACAAACACTTTTTCCTTGCCGCTTGCATTCTCTAACTGCTATGTACCGGTTAATATGACTCGCCGTTGATTCTCATCTGCCATTGCTGGCTACGATACAATAGACCAGCTAACCAAAGGTTAAACTGGCCTACTATTTACTTCCGTATCCTATTCATCTTGAATATGCGGACTTTCATTCTGATGGAAACGGTATTGGCAATATGGGCAATGCAACAAGTGATCGGTATGTCTCAGTTCTTTGGTATGACAATCAAATTTTCCACTGCACTTCGGGCAAGTAACGCGGAATATTAATCTGGACATGGGAAACCTCCTCTATTCCTCCAAGAAATGTTGTAGGGAAATACGATTCATGACGCTGTCAGGCACCTTGATTCTTTGGGAAAACAATCTACTGACGGGCTTGGTAGCATCAATAATCATTTTCGCTCCCATGATGTCATCTAACTGGGAAGGGTCCAACGTGTTCCCCTTGACGTTTTTGATGATGTCGACATCATGGTCAGCCTGCACTCTTGTCGCCATCGCCCACATGACTTGTTCTTCTTTGAACGGGTCAATATCGGAATCGACAACCACGACATGCTTGACAAAATCGCACTCGCCCAGAGCAATTAACGCCGCTTGTTTACTTTCTCCGTCTACCTTTTTATCGATAGAAATGTAACAATGAAAGCGGCCTACCGATGACAGCGGCAAATGGACACTCCTAGTTGTAGGAACTACCCCTTTGATCCGGTTGAACAGCGTTCCTTCTTTCGGAATGGCTCCGAGAATCCACGTCTCCCGATGACCAGTGAAAATGCTTTGAAAAATAGCATCCTTCCGATGGGTAACCGCTCTGACATTGATAACCCAACGCACTCGCTGCGGACCGTACGTCCCCGGAAACTCACCAAAAGGTCCTTCCACCTCGCGATGATTCGGTACAATTTCTCCTTCGATGATCATTTCAGCATCCGCCGGAACCATAAATTGGTCCCCCCACGTCTCTGAAGGAACGAGACGCAAGCTTTCTCCCATAATGGAGCCGATTTTGGCGTAATCATCGTTGCCAAACGGAGATACATTCAAGCTTCCGAGATAAAAGGATGGATGGTGTCCAACAACGATGATGATCGGAGTAGGTTCGTTCCTCTCCTCGTACTTTCGAGCGATTTGCCAGTTATGGCGCGGAGACATGTGCAAGCCGAGCTTCCGTTTTCCCTTGTACATCGTTCGTTGAAATGCGCCGTTGTAAAATCCCCCGTCCGGGTCCTTGACGAAGGCTGTTACATCCAAATAAGGTGCTGGGTCCATTTCGTGAAACCGAATGATCGGGTACTCGCTCAAGTCAACCTCGTCTTCGATTTTTACCGTTTGCTTGACTGGAGCCTCTTCTCTGGAAATCACTGTCGGTTCTATCATCGTCTTCTCGCGAGCAGCATACTCCAGGCTCAGAGGGAGATCTTTTGCTGATACATCCATATTCATGGCCAGAGCGCATCTTTCTCGGGAAGCAAACACATTGATGATGGATGAAAATTCAGATTTATCCCCATTTACATTCACGTTATTTTCAAAAATAACAGTAGGATATTGGTCGTTGTTCTCAAGATGCTGCAAGATAGCAGTAGCCTCAAATTCAGCAGGGTTTACTTCTTTTTTGATTCGCAGCAATTGATCGGGCAGTTCTGTCTCCAGCTTGCTGATATAGTCACGTAAATCCAAGGGAATCCCTCCAAGTTTGTGCCTGCGAACAGCATGTTATATTTCTACATCACTAGACAGCATGCTTCTTTTTTTCTTTACTTCGCTGATAACCCCAATGATCAGTACCAGCAGCGAGATGCCCATGATCGCTCCAGAAATCGGCCTTTCAAAAAAGATACTGGCCGAACCGTTTTCTGCCAATCGCAGCGATTGAAGCAAAGCCGTCTCTATTTGCGAACCAAGAATGAAGGTCAGGATCAGCGCGGCTACTGGTATCTCCAGCTTTTTCATGAAATAGCCCAAGACCCCGAAGACGATCGTCATGAATACGTCCCACAAACTATTGTTCACGCTGTAGGTCCCAAGCAGGGTAATAAACAAGATCAGCGGAAGGAGCAACTTAAACGGAACTTGAGTCAATTTCGCCCAAAACCGAGCCATCGGTAGGTTAAAAATCAGCAAGATCACATTACCGATAAACATACTGGCAATTATCCCCCACACAAAATCCGGGTTTTTTTGGAACAAACCGGGACCTGGCTGCAAGCCGTGCATGATGAAGGCTCCAAAGATTACCGCGACAGTAGGGGAGCTGGGGACTCCCAGCGTAAATAACGGAATCAGCGAAGAGCCGCTATGCGCGTTGTTGGCTGTTTCCGGTCCTGCCACTCCTTCTATCGCCCCTTTTCCAAAACGGGTCGGATCTTTTGCGACCTTTTTCTCCAAGGAATAGGACAACAGCGACGAAATGACAGTGTTGGCTCCGGGTACCAATCCTAGAAAAATTCCCAATCCCGTTCCCCGTCCTACTGCCTTTAACGTGGGTTTCCACTCCTCTTTCTTCGGAAGCAAGCCTTGGATCTTCGGAATCTCATTGGACTTCATCTGTGTTTCCATCGTAGACAAAATCTCCGCAACACCGAAAAAGCCCATCGCCAAAATAATAAAGTCTAGTCCGCCTACCAGTTCAGCCTGTCCGAAAATGAAGCGCGTAGCCCCCGAGACAGGGTCCATCCCGACTAGCGATAAGATCAATCCAATAACCGCAGCAATCAAACCTTTTATCAGCGATTTGCCCATAAATGCAACGACCATCAGCAGACCGAACATTAACAAGGCAAAATACTCCGGTGGACCGAATTTCAAAGCAAATTCAGCGAGTGGCGGCCCGACAAAAGCCAGAGCAAACAACGAGGTGATGCCACCAATGAAGGAGCCGATCGCCGCTACGCCTAATGCGGTTCCCGCGCGTCCCTGCTTCGCCATCTGGTTTCCGTCTATACAGGTGACGACCGAAGCGGCTTCACCTGGCACGTTGATTAATACAGAAGTGATCGTGCCCCCATACATAGCGCCGTAATAAATACCTGAGAGCATAATGATCGCGGAAACCGGCTCCATGTTAAAGGTTAAAGGGAGCAATAAAGCCGTTCCCGACACGGGGCCTAGGCCGGGCAGCACCCCCAGGAACATCCCCGCAGAAACTCCTATCAGGCAATAAAGAAGATTCCACCAGGTGAAGGCGGTTTCAAACCCATGCAGCAAATATCCAAGTGTCTCCATTCCAGTCCCTCCTTTTACCCAATCCCTGGCAGATCCACACCTAACAGTGTTCCAAATAAATAAAACAGCAGCAGGGACACGCCCAGAGAAACACCTAAGCTCACGTACCATCGATAAGCCTTAAACAACAGAATATACAGGAACACGGTGCCCGCAATGACAAAGCCCACATACTCAAAAAGAACGACAAAAAGGATCATACTGCCGATACAAAGGATAAAGCTTTTCAACGCATCTCCCTGGGGCAGCACCTTTTCCGGCTCCTCATCACTCTGTACCTCTTTGTTCCGGAAGCAATGGAGGATATAGATGATGGAAAGAACGAGCAGAATTCCGCTCAGCCAGACTGGAAAATACCCTGGTCCAGGACCTACGGAATCTTGATATTCGTAGGTAAACGATTGTGTCAGGAAGACGATCGAAATCACAAAGACAAAACAGGCGACGCTCAACTCAGCCTTGTTTATTTTTCTCACGAACCCACACATCCTTATTGTGATGTCGCAACCCAGAAGTAGGGCGGGCATAAAAGATAATCCTTTTATGCCCATTTATCTTATTTCACCAGACCCAAATTTTTCATTAATTGTCCGTTTTCTACGAATTTTTTGTCCACTTCTTTTTGGAAGTCTTCTCCTGATGCGTACAGCTCATCGGCTCCTACTTTATAAAGCTCTTCCTTCACTTGCGGATCATCCATGGCTTTCTTGACAGCATCGTGCAGAATCGAAACGATTTCTTTTGGCGTGTCTTTCGGCGCCAGGATCGCGCTTACCTCGTCAAATGCGACGTCAAATCCTTTTTCCGTCAGGAGCGGGACATCCTTGATTAAGTCGCTCTTCTTGCTGCTTGTAGCAACCAGCTTGCGCGCTTCCGGAGCCAGTGTCGATTGCAGAAGCGCGCCTTGAACGTGCCCCCCCATCAAAGCAGTTACGGTTGGGGCTCCCCCGCTGAACGGAACAGCTTTCATATCGAGTCCAGCTCTTCCTGCCAAAGACGCCATGGCCAGATGTGCAGAGGAGCCGCTCGCGCCGATTCCGTATGTAAATTTGCCCGGATTCGCTTTTACATAAGCCAGCCATTCTTCAAAGGTTTTCCACGGTGCATCCTGTTTTACAAACAACGTCTGCGGGAAAGTAAATACCTGTATAACAGGCGTAAAACTATCGAAGGTAAAAGTTGTATTCCCCGTATGTGGTCGGTTGGTTAACGTAGAAATGGTAAGCATGCCAATCTTGTAACCGTCCGGCTTCGCTTGAAACAGCTCAGTCGCTCCTACGATCGTAGCCCCGCCCGGCTTGTTCACAATGACAATATTTTGACCGTTCGGCATATATTTATTGGCGGCATTCGCGATAATACGTGCGGCAACATCGTTTGCGCCGCCTGCTTCATAAGGGACGATCATTTCGATAGGCTTTTTGGGGAAATCCGATTTTGCCGCCTCCGTAGCCCCGCTATTACCTGAATCCGTTCCTGTCGAAGAACCTTGCGATGTTTGTCCATTCTGAGAACACCCCGAAACGATCAGTAACAAAGCGATAAGGGAGACTGTGAGCCATTTTTTCATAGAAACACCCCTGTTTACATGATTAATAGTTCAAGCCATTTACTCGTGAGCAGTTACAATATGACTAAAGCGTTTACAACAATTATTGCGACTAGCATTGTAAGATTGGACTTCAAGATTTTTTAAACCTGATTGTATTTACTAGTCACTCCATTAGTACATTCGTAAAATCATCCACCTTTTTATTAACATATCGTTAATGTCATAAACACAATGTTCTTAACTCCATATTATCACTACGCACTTTATGAAGTCAAACAATTCCCAATTGTTTTTCTGTCGTTTCCAAGGGCACATTGACTTATGGAATCACCCATTGCTATTATTTAATGTGAATGTTCAAATACTAATAGGATGTGCAAAATATGGAAGAACCAGATTTGAGTCGGCGTGTCCAATCGATTGAAGTAGGCTTTGCCATATTACGTGCCATAGCCGAGAAAAAGGGCGCCATGAGCCTTAGTGAGCTTGCGGAAGCTACGAAGCTTTTCAAGAGCCAGCTCTATCGATACCTAAATTCATTTGTGCATCTTGGAGTTTTGATCCGTACCGAAGATGAGAATCCCAAATGGTCTCTTGGTCATGAACTCATTATGCTGGGAAGTGCTACATTGGAAAGCATGGATTTAACCAAACAAGCCACTCCCTATTTGATGAACCTAAGAGATCAGCTCAATGAGACGGTCGCCTTAAGCATCTGGCGCGAACGCGGGCCTTTTTTTATTCGTTGGGAAAAGAGCAACAAACCCGTCAATATCGGACTGGATGTCGGCTCCTACGTTCCACTTTATACGGCCACCGGAAAAATTTTCCGAGCTTTTCTGCCTGAATCCATGACAAATGATCTCTACCAACAGGAAGTAGCTGCCGGAAACATCGATCCCGATAAATACAGCTTGGATATTGAAAGGGTAAAAAAACAGCAGGTCGCGGTCACCGAAAGCAGTCATATCAGTGGAATCGCTAGCATCAGTACCCCTCTTTTTTACCCTTCCAGGAAATTGGCCGGAGCCTTGAGCATTATTGGTCTATTAGGCGAATTGGATGTTTCAGCTGAATCACACGTGAAAGTCCAGCTGTTAAAAACAGCCAAAGACATTTCACTACGATTGGGATATTCCGATTAGAAGGCAAGGCATACTCTTTTATGGGAAGTATGCCCTTGTCTTTTATGGTAGCATGGGTTGGAATTCTCCCTTAACTTCTTGATGCCCACTATTTGCTTCAAGACCTTCCTCGTTTTGTACATCAAACTTCTCCATGATCGGCGAATCACTCACGGAAAACAGATAGCAATCCTCTTCTGCATAATGCTCATGCCACGCCCAGTTCGGCACAACCAGAAAATCGCCTTTCGACCAAGAAAACTTCACTCCATTGACTATGGAATAACCGGAGCCTTTGAACACCTGATAGATCGTCGAACTAGTATGACGATGCGCTTTCGAATGAAAACCTTTCGGTAAGTACTGCATCCACGAAGCAATGTTCGGATTTGCCGTTTTTCCGGTGGATGGATTTATAAACTCTACCGCATAGCCGTCGTACGGGTCCGGATCGAAACGGCTTAAACCTTCCAGTGATGCCAAAGTTTTATTCCATTTGTAAGAGCCGAGCGGAGCAATTTTCGGGTGACGATCCGATATAGGACGAACCATTCCCCCTTCATATCGCTGTGCCGTAAAATTATCCGGTACGCTTGGAATCTCAATCTTTTCCGGATACGGTTCAAAGAAAGTCCCGCCGATCGCATAGATTGTCGGAATATCCAGACAATCCATCCAAATCATAGGCTCATCCCCCGGATGGGAATGTCCGTGCCACAGTCCCTTCGGCGTGATTAAAAAATCCCCCTCTTCCATGAAGAGTCGTTCCCCTTGTACGATCGAATATGCACCGCTGCCTTGCATAATAAAACGAAGAGCGCTCTGGGTATGGCGGTGGGAAGGAGCCGTCTCTCCAGGCAGAATAAGCTGAACCGCCGCATACAGGGTTTGAGTCGTAGAGCCCCATCCCCACGGTTGACGAAGGCTCAACCCTGGATTTTGCAAATAGATGGCCCTTCTCTCCCCGCCTCGATCTGGGGTAAAGATTTCACGTGCCTCCATCAATTTGGCATTTAACGTTTCCCACTTCCACAAATAGGGGATCGCTTCAGGGGTAGGCTGTTTATGCATCAGTTCAGGAATCGCGTTCCAGAGAGGGCCCAAGTGAAACCTTTCAATCTCCTTATTAAAATCCTGTACTTCTTTACTTTGGAGAAACTCTAATTTTTCCGCCATTCGTCCTTCCCTCCTTGCTTATTTTACCTGCGTGGTTTCGATATATTTTTCAATCGTGCGCTCGATTTGCTTGATATGGGTCTCGAGATGTTCCACCAGCAAGTGCTCGATAATAAACGACAGAGGCCGTACACCAAAACGGGGATTACGGCTCCGCGACTTGCAGTTGAGATTGTCCTCGGTCAAACCGGCAAGAACTTCCACTACTTCCTTTTTCCCTTCTATGATATAGCGGAGCACCTCCTGTTTCTCCCGCTCCGCGGCCCGTGCCACTGCCGCCAAACGCCCTTCATGCTGCAACCCACGTCCCCACTCCTCGCCGGGAGCCTTGACCAGCCGCTTGATTTCATCCAACCAATAGGGCGTCGCTTCTTCCACATGACACAACACTTCCATGACAGACCATTTATCATCGGCCGGCTTCCAGCGCAGAGCTTCCTCAGGCAAATCTTGCGAGGCGTTTACTATTTTGTCCAAGCTTGCATGGATGGATTGAATCGCTTGCTCCATGTTCATCCTGTCATTCCTCCCGATTTATCGCCTTGACACGGTTCTCCAGTGCGCCGATTTGATCGATCTCAATGCGTACAACATCTCCATCGCGCAAAAATACTTGTGGCTCCCGAGCTACACCGACTCCCCCCGGAGTGCCCGTCAGTATCACATCGCCAGGCTCCAGTGTCATCAGGTTAGATAGAAATTCAACCAAATAGTCTACGGGAAACACTAGATTCGCCGTATTCGACCGCTGCCGTTCTTCCTCGTTTACTGTCAGGACAATGTTCAGACCGGACGGATTCGTCAATTCGTCGCCGGTCACCAGCCACGGCCCCATAGGAGCGCTCCCTTCCACCGTTTTTCCCTGCAGCCATTGGATTGTTCTTCTCTGTATGTCGCGATAGGTCACATCATTGACGATGGTGTATCCGACCACATACTCCAGAGCGTGCTCCTTGGATACATTTCTTGCCCGCTTTCCGATGACAAACGCGAACTCCGCCTCATAGTCCAACTGTTCTGAAACATCGTAAAAAGGAATGGGATCTTCTGGACCGACTATCGTGTTGGAGAATTTGGCGAACACGACTGGAACCTCAGGAATCCCCCGCCCCATTTCTAGAATGTGTTCCCGGTAATTATGACCCACACAGATCATTTTTCCCGGATTCTGAACAGGCGCTTCCAGCTGGATCTCTTGGGTCGAGCGAACAATAGGCGCACCCCATTCGTTGCTGAGAGCAAACTCCACCGCTTGCTCCGCCCGCTCCCGGCTCTCCGCACCTCCCTGCAAAAACTCTACCATGTTCGACGGCACATAGGCTTGCGCGATATGCGCTGCGCGAATATACCCTTGCGACTTCAGCAATTCTTCGTAGGCATAGTTCAAATCCACAACATGCTTACCCGATATGGCTCCGATTCTACGAATGCCTTCATACCTGTATGTGACTAGTTTCATATCCGACCTTCCCTTCTTATCGCGTCTTTTTAACTTCAAAGATTATGACTGCCCATTTTTCTCCCTTCATAGAACTTCATGCCCCAAATGAGAGGAATCAGGCGCTTTACGGGGTCAAGCGACTCTACTAAACAGCTGTTGGGGGTTCACCGATTCCTTGCTCTCTTACACTTGCAATCATGGTAGAGCGCAAAATCCATGCGCGCGCAGCTTCCGGATCATTGGCCTGTTCTGCGTATTCCTGCTGAAGCTGGACGCGGCGTTCAGGATCTCTTTCGGTCAGTACATTCGTATTCCGCTCTGTAATCTGCTTCACGTAATCGATCGCCACTTTTCGGCGAACATTGGAGTATTTGTCGAGCTCCCCCTCAACATCGGAATTCCCTTCGAAAATACGAATCAATCTTCTGCTTAAATCAACTGCATCATGGATCCCGTTATTTAATCCGAGCCCACCCATCGGACTGTTGATATGAGCCGCATCGCCAAGGAGTATGGCGCGCCCTTTATAAAATTTTTCAGCGACGCGCTGATGGACGCGGTAAATCATCCGCTCAATGATCGGGAAGCTGTCTGTCGTTTTCAGAGCCCCTTGCAGCGTACGCTGAATATTTTCGTCATCGAGTGCTACTTCATCGGAAACAGACGCGGGAACCGGATAAAGCAAACGCCAAGCCTCCGGAACTTTTAAAATAAACAAAAACTGCTCTGGGTCCGATATGTAATTGACCTTGGTAATATCCGGCAAGTAATCACTGAATGCAACAGGAGTGCCGACAAGCAGGAAGCGCTGTTCCAGCGTATAACCCTCGAAAGACAAGTCAAGCAGTTTGCGGATGGTACTTCTCGCGCCGTCAGCTCCAAGCAAATAGTCAGCGCTAAACGTCTCGATTCCCTGCGGCGTTTGCACCTTTACGGTAACGTCTTGCTCATTTTGCTGTATATCGACGACTTCCGTACTGTAGTGTATATCCACATTCGCGCAATCCTTCAATCGCTCATTGAGAACCTTCACATAGGTAGACTGAGGCAACTGAAGCCGGTAAGGATATTTCGTCTCTTCCTTGATCAGGCTGAAATCAAACGTCGCAAAGGTCCCCGTCGTCCGGTCCCGGTACTGTACCTTATCCTCCACAATGCCGAGCTGCAGCATCTCTTCAACCAATCCTGTCGACTCTAGCAACTCCAGAGTGCCGGCATGAAAAGTCGACGCTCTCCATTCTTTACTTGGTGTCGGGCTTTTCTCGAAAACAGTTACAGAAATACCTTCTTGCGATAAAATCTTTGCCGCCGTCAATCCGACCGGTCCGGCTCCCACAATTATGACAGAATGTTTGGACATCATTACTCCTCCTGTTCGTTAACAATACGTTAATGATATGAACTTATCGTTTACGCGCTAATAGTATCACCCTTTTCAGAAGCCGTCAATCCATGAATTTTTAGAAAACTCAACCGCGTCAAACCATCGGCGGAGCCTTCATACCCAAAGGACACAACAAAAAAAGAGGCGATCGGAGCCGCTGCATGCCTGCTCCAATCGCCTTGATTAATAATAGCCTATGCGTTGTGAAATCTGCATAGCTGTCTCCAACAATTCCTTCACCGTCTTTGAATCTAAAGAAACATCCATCTCATTTGCAACACCAACGACACTCAACGCCCCGGCAAGTTTCTCAGAAGAATAAAAAATAGGTGAACTAATACTGGTGATGCCGCTAATAAGACTGCTTTTGGTTACAGCCACCCTTTTCTGTCTGATGTCAGCAATTTCCGAATCATACTCATCCGGTACAATTTTTCCCGAGAGCACTTCATGTTGGTATAAATGATTCGTAACATCATTTGGAAGGAAGGCTCTGAATATTCTTCCTGTCGCTGTGTACAGAGGCACATAAGAACCTGTATTCAGCCCTATCGTTATCGGTTTCTTACTTTTTTCCCAATGAACAAAAAAGGGGCCTCTCTCCCGCCAGACGCTCAATGCAACTGTTTCGTTTAATTGATCATTCAATTGAATGACGAGCGGGTAGGCCTGTTTCGTGATTTCCAATCCTTCCTTGGCCGCAGTACCGAGCAAGATCAACTCATGCCCTAACGACCAACGAGGATTTTCATGCTCGTCGCGGATTAAGATACCCAGTTGAACAAAGGAGTTCAAATACCGATATAGCTGACTCTTATGGAGCAACGTCACATCTGCCAATTCTCGAAGACTCATCGGTTCCTTTTTTAAAGCGAATGCACGTAATATGGAGAAACCTACTTCAATAGATTGGACTCTTTGACTGAGTTCCATTCTTTTTTTGCTATCGTTCATGCTACCCCCCATTAACGTATTGTTAATGACGTAAACTTCATAATATTTCCACTTATACCATACTTGGAACTACTGCGTCAACTGGTTGCACCTTTGCTTGGTTTCGTTCTTCGCCGAAAAGAAAAGGGAACGGTCTGCTTATTTGCCTTCCGTAGGCTGCGTCGACGCTGTCTCGGGAGATGGTTGGGGCTGACCTTTCTGTTAATGAAGTCTTTGACCTCTCGTTTTAGATGAGAAAATGAAAAAGCATCTCCAACTTTTCATAACGAAAGACTCCCCTATTACCGTGACGGGACCGTGTCGGATTTGCACCGAGCTTCCCTTTTCATCCTTGTTCGTTGCTTTATCAAGGAACCTGTTTCCACTTATGAAAATGTTCAAATTTACCAAATCGGAATCAACGTGGTCCACCTCCTCGACTAGCCTACCTGGATCGAAAACTAGCAGCCGGTCGGAAATGTGACAAGTCGCTTGCTGACGTTTCTCACTGTCTGAATCGTATGTTCGGGTGTCGCAATATCGATATTCACTCCTTCCACTACCAGGCTTTTGGAACCTTTATGCATCGTTCTCACCCCTCTTTCGGATCATATCGCTCCTTTAGGTAATCACCCGAAAAATTGATAGCGGATACGTTGATCGCCTCCAGCAAATACCGCTCCAGACCCGGCCAGGCAAAAACTTGCTAGATGACTACAGTCCCTGTCAAAAGTCCCCCAAGCTGTATCCCCAAGGTCGAAATGATGGGAAGCATCGCATTTTTTAAGACATGCTCAATTTGAAACTCATTCTTCAATCAACATTGGCCAAATGTGTGCGTACCCTATGATAATAAAAGTATTTTGAGCTTAGGAAAGATAAGAAAAGAATCAAATAGAGGATTTTCCTGAACTAGATTTTCTAAAGGCATTTCTGCCAGTTTTGTTTCTTGTTCAGAAATAAGTGGGGGGTGGGCACTCTCCTTTGTTCGTCTTATCATGTAGACGCGAAAGCTTTCGTCTGGAAATGGGCCAGGTCTTCCAAGTAACATTTCCAAAGCGTAATACCCTTTGTAATCAAAAAAGTAAGGTTACACCACGTATAGTCTGTTTTGTAACCTTACTTTTTGAGTTAAATTCATTCAGAAATACAACTAAACTGAATCGTTTACGATCCTATGTTTATCGGAATCCCCTACTCAAAAACAGATTTTGTAATCCGTCCGATTCATTATGTCCTCTCACATCATTCCACGCACGTAATCTCCATCAAAATCATCCCGGCGATCACGACTTCTCCCTGTTCTACTTCGACTCCAACTGCGTGACCGGTTACCGGGGAGAGGATATCCACCGTCTTGCCGGGGCCGACGAGTGTAAAAATCACTTCCCCTTCTTCAACCCTGTCTCCTGCCTGGAAGCGGATGCGTTTAATCGTGCCAGCAAAGGGCGATATGACGTCATACTTTAAACCCAATCTGCTCACCCCGACTTATTTTTTCTTGAATTTCCTGATACTTGCGGCTGATGGTGGACTGGCTCACGCCGAGCATTTTGGCAGCCATGGAGGTCGTCTTGTACTCGTCCATCGCCATCTTGATGAGCTGCTCTTCCATCGCTCGAGTCGCTTCCTTCAGCGGCATAATTTTGTTCAATCGCTGCTTCAGATACTGCTTTTTCCCTTTTTTCAGCAGAGGGGTAATATGGTGAGCTTCGATCAAATCTTCATCCGCGGTAACGACCAGCCGTTCGATGATATTTTGCAGCTCGCGGACATTGCCTGGCCAGGAGTACGATTCCAGCAAGTCGAGGGCATCCTGGGACAGCTGGGTGGTGCGTTCATATTTCTCATTAAAGGTCTGCAAAAAGTGAAGGCCGATCAACGGAATATCCTCGGGCCGGTCTCGCAGGGGAGGAATCGCGACGGGGATGACGTTGAGCCGATAGAAGAGGTCTTCCCGAAACGTCCCTTCCTCCACCATCTTCTCCAGGTTTTTGTTGGTAGCCGCGATGATCTGTACATCCACCTCTACGACCTCTGATCCGCCGATCGGGATGATCTCGCGCTCCTGCAGCACTCGGAGGAGCTTTACCTGGAGGTTGAGCGGCATCTCGCCGATCTCGTCCAAAAAGAGAACACCCTTGTGGGCCATCCGGAAATAACCGGGCTTCCCGTTCGTATTCGCCCCAGTGAAGGCGCCTTTTTCATAGCCAAACAGTTCGCTTTCCAACAGTGTCTCGGGAATCGCCCCGCAGTTTACTTTCACAAACGGCTTGCTGCTGCGCGGTCCCAGCTCGTAGATCGTCCGGGCAAACACCTCCTTGCCCACGCCCGATTCACCTGTCAACAGCACCGTCGAGGACGTGTTTGCGATCTTTTGGATATATTTCATCACTTTCTCGATCTTGTCACTGGCATAGATGAGCTGGCGGTTTTTCCCGTATTGCTTCTGGTCCCGCAAATGCTCCAGTTCCTTTTTGTACTTCTCGGACATCTTTTTGGCGTGCAGCAGCTCTTCCTTCAGCTGGACCGTTTCGGTAATGTCGCGCAGGGCGATGACGATTCGCTCCAGCTTTCCTTTCTCATCAAAGATGGGATTGCCGACTGCGAGAACGTTTTTGCCGGATCGACTCTCCTGCGTGACGGAGACTTTCCGTTTGCGCTCGATGACCATTTTCACGATCGCCGCGAAAAAGGTCCCTTCGTGCTCCAGCTCCATCAGATTGAGTCCAATCAACTGCTCCTTGTCGATTTCCCAGAAGTCCTTGATCAGGTTGCCGCTGTAGCGCAGCAAGACACCGTTTTCATCCAAAACCAGGATCTCGTCGTAAATGGAAGATAGGATTCCCTGCAAATCGGTGTTGAGATCTTTGACGTACTCCATCTCCATGGCCATTTTTTCGATGAAAGGCAAATCCTGAAGCACGATGATAGCTCCTGTCACATTGCCGTGCTGGTTGCGGATCGGTCCGAAATCAGCCAGCACTCCGATACGGTCATTGACGATGATATGATTCAGAATGGTTTCCCCGTTTTCCACGACCTTTTGGAAAACGTCCTGATCGAGCACCCCGCCCACACGCTGCCGCCGCAGCTCCTCCGGCGAAAGGCGCACCATCCGCAGCACCTCAGAGCTGAAATTCTCGATCCGCCCGTGCACGTCGGCGATGACGATGCCCATCGGAATGGAATTGAGCAGCGAGCGAATCCAGTCCGTATGCGCGGATTGGCTCGTCAACAGGTAGTACAGGATGTCCTCCCGATGCAAATACCCTTCTGTCCCACCCTCCCGATTCTGGATGACGACGACTTCTTCCCCGAACACTTTAAACAAATCCAGCATATCCGCTTCCTCTTGGAAAAATGCCACATTGGTGTGGAACGGAAGCTGGCCCACCTGCCGCTTCATCCATTCCGGATCTTCCAGAGAAGGCATGATATCGGTATTTCGTATATAAGCAACAATGTTTCCCTCTTGCTCGGAATCTGTGATAAACACATAGCGTTCGTTGAATCGTGACATGATGTTCCACAAGTCATTTGCGGAAGATTCAAACGATACGGTGCATGCTTTTCTGACAAACCATTTCGAAGCCATAGGTCCTCCCGTAGTTGCTTAAATTGTCTCTCCTATTATACGCGGGCTCCAATGGGTGGGAAAGCGGAAAAGAAGACCGGGTGGACAGTCTTCTTTTCCTATCAATCTTCTTATAACTTGACTTGCGGGAGTACGTTTTTGAACGTCTCGATTACTTTGTCGGCTTCCTCGTACGTGATGGTGAGAGGCGGCTCGATCCGGATCGTTTTGGCGTTGATCAAGGTCCCTGCTACGAGCACGCCGTTGTCGAACAGCCCTTTGGATACCTCATAGCCGATTTCATCGTTGTGGAACTCGATACCGATCAAAAGACCTTTTCCGCGCACCTCCTGCACTTTGTCACTGTGGGCAGATGCCGCCTCGCGCAGCCCTTTGAGCAGATAGTCTCCCATTTCCACGCAGCGATCGAGCAGATTTTCCTCGATCAGGACGTTGAAGGTTGCGATTGCTGCTGCGCACGCCAGCGGATTGCCGCCGAAAGTCGTCGTCTGGACAAATGGGTTCGGGAAGAAGCTTTTGAACACTTCCTCGGTAGCCACGACCGCACCCGCAGGCATGATCCCGCCGCCAAATGCTTTCGCCAGGCAAAGAATATCCGGAACGACATCATAATGCTCGCAGCAAAACATTTTCCCTGTGCGGCCCATACCGGTTTGCACTTCGTCGAGAATCAGGAGCGCGCCGTATTGATCGCACAGCTCGCGAACCTGCTTCAAGTAGTTTTCCGGTGGCAGGTTCACGCCGCCTTCCCCTTGGATCGGCTCCAAAATCACCCCGGCGATCTCTTCGCCGACCAGTGCGCACGCTTCAAAGGTCTTGCGCATCATCTCGATGTCCCCAAAGTGAACGTGACGGAAGCCGGGAATCATCGGCAGGAACGGCTTGCGGAAAACGCCTTTTGCCGTAGCGGACAATGCACCCAGGCTCTTCCCGTGAAACGCTTTCGTCGTCGCGATGAAGGTCGTGCGTCCCGTATGCATTTTAGCCAGCTTGATAGCGGCTTCCACTGTCTCGGTTCCGCTGTTGGCGAAGTAGGCGTATTTCAAATCGCCAGGCGTGATATCTGCCAAAATTTTGGCCAGCATGGCGCGCAGAGGGTCGAGCAAATCCTGGCTGTGCAGCGGCTGGCGGTTGAGCTGATTGATGACGGCTTCTACTACTTTCGGATGGCGATGGCCGACGTTGTAGATTCCGAAGCCTCCGAGGCAGTCGATGTAGACTTTGCCGTTTACGTCCATGAAAGAGTTGGGACCTGCATCCTTCCATTCTACTGCCGCAAATTGCCCGTCCTTGGTCACGGATTTGCGGTAGCCGAGGAAGCCTGGATTCACGTGATCGCGGAAGTTTTCCACGGTTTGGCGTGTTACCCATGCGGCTTCGTCCTTGCTGATCTCGTCTTTGGCAATCAGATCGAGCACCTGCTGTGTATAGGCATATACATCGGCGTATTGTTCGTTCACCTTTTTGTTCTCTACTGCTTTACTCATCTTGTTGTCCTCCTGGTTTTTTGCGTTTTTTGCTTCTTTAATTCTCGAACCAACCCGTTGGCTGGACGGCCATATTGATATTGATCTGCTTTACTTCGGTGTATTCCTCGAAGCCGAACGTGCCGAGGCCGCGGCCGATTCCGCTTTGCTTGTAGCCGCCCCACGGTGCTTCGGTGTATGTCGGATGATAACAGTTGATCCAGGTAATTCCTGCGCGCAGCTTCTTGATCACGCGCATGGCCTTGGCGCCATCCTGCGTGAAAACGCCGCCTGCCAGACCGTATACCGTATCGTTGGCAATACGGATGGCATCCGCTTCGTCCTTGAATCGCTGGATCGCCAGAACAGGGCCGAAAATTTCCTCCTGGACGATCTTCATGGAAGGCGTCGTGTCGGTGAAAATGGTCGGCTCGACAAAGTAGCCGTTCGCAAGCGTGCCTGCTGTGATGCGGCTGCCTCCGCACAAAAGACGCGCCCCCTCTGCTTTGCCCAGCTCGATGTAGTGCAGCACCTTTTCCATGTGAGCTTCGCTGACGAGCGGCCCCATCTCGGTAGATGGATCGTCACCGGCGCCGACGCGGATTTTTTTCGCTCGCTCCACCAGTCTTTCCACGAAACGATCATGGATGCTGTCTTCCAGCAAGAGACGTGAGCCCGCAGAGCAAACCTGCCCCTGATTGGCGAAAATACCGAACAGCGCGTAGTCCACCGCCGTCTCAAAGTCGGCATCTGCGAAAACGATATTCGGCGATTTGCCCCCCAGCTCCAGCGAGATTTTCTTGATATTACCCGTGGCTGCTCTCATGATGCTGCGCCCTGTTGCGGTGCCGCCCGTAAACGAGATTTTATCTACCAGATGGCTTTCTGCCAGCTCGTTGCCCACAGTAGCTCCTGCTCCCAGTACCATGTTGGCTACACCCTTCGGAATACCGACTTCCTCGATAATCTCAAACAGCTTGATCGCGGTAACCGGAGTCACCTCGGACGGCTTGAAGACAATCGTGTTGCCCGCAGCCAGCGCAGGAGCGATCTTCCATACGCCCATCAAAAGCGGGTAGTTCCAGGGAACGATCAGGGCACATACCCCAACCGGCTCACGGACGACCATCGCTTGCACAGGGTCGGCTACGTGGTACGTCTGGCCATCTGGCTTGGTAACCATTCCTGCATAATAGCGGAAGCAGGCTGCGGCATCTGCCACATCAAAGGCTGTTTCCCGTAGCGGTTTTCCGTTATCGAGTGTTTCCAGACGTCCGATTTCCTCTGCCCGCTGCTCCAGCTTGTCAGCGATGGCAAACAGGTAGCGCGCACGCTCCGCTGCAGGCAGATCAGACCACACACCACTATCGAATGCTTCCCGAGCTACCGAAATCGCGTGACGGGCATCCGCCACGTCTCCTTCTGCAGCCCGTGCGATTCCTTCTCCATTTGCGGGATTCACAATCTCACGGGTCTTTTTGCTTTGTGCGTCGACCCATTCCCCGTTGATGTACATCTTCAGGTTCATCATGCAAGGAATCCTCTCCCTTCTGCTGTTCCGTTCTCGATTCACTATATGAGCAAATCCCGTGCCAACATGAAAATGCTCTGATACCTGCTCTTTTCGTGGGTGATTGCAGAGATGAGTTATGCAAAAAATCATAGATTATGCAGGAATGCATAATTCATGGTGGTTGAAAAGTGGCTACTGGGGGAGAAGCCCATTTCCATTCTTCGCTCCAGGCTCCGTCCGCAAGGGGGTTAGACTGTCCGCTCCGCAAC
>NZ_RHHU01000008.1:0-278 GCF_003710965.1 Brevibacillus nitrificans
CGAAGGGAAGGCAAGGGTATCGTTTCTGTTACCCGGGGTGCGTCGCTCCGCTAGGGGAGGACTCCACAGTCGCTACGCCTGGAAACGTGCTTCTCTAGCGGGGTAGGTGCTTGTAATACAATTCAAGAGTGGCATGGTAGAAAACCCTCAACTACCTTAAAAGCAAGGGCTGCTTCATTCTGCTGAAAAGTGGCCGCTGGGGAGAAGCCCGTTTCCATGCTCGGCTCCAGGCTCCGTCCGCAAGGGGGTTAGACTGTCCGCTCCGCAACGCCCCCCGG
>NZ_RHHU01000009.1:0-52399 GCF_003710965.1 Brevibacillus nitrificans
CTGACCTGATAATACGAAAAGCAGCGTTCTCTTTTGATGTAAACCCGGAGACCTTTGAGCTTGTTGTAGAGAAGGAGGGGGTAAAAGAGAGCGTGTCCGAGCCGTCGCCCAAACGAAAGGTGTCCAATCTACAAAAAGACGAACATCGGGTGAGCTGGACGTACCCGGATGATCAGATGAAGATCGCCATCGAGCAGAAGGGGGATTACCTGCAGGTTCAGCTGGAGTCTACCGGAGCAGAGAGCTTTACATGGCCGACAGTAAGCGGGACGAGCTACATGCTTCCGCTGGGAGAGGGGAAGTGGATCCCGCCATCTCCCTGTCCTTTACGCACGAGTTTCCTACTGTCAATCCAAAGAAGAGCTACAGCTTTCGTCTGTACGTGACCGACAACGATCCAGTAAGTATCGCGGAAGTGTACAAAAACTACGTGAAGGAGAAGGGCGAATACAAGGCGCTGGCGGAAAAAGCTGCGGCCAATCCGAACGTAGAAAAGCTGTACGGCGCGCCGCACTTCTACCTGTGGAACAAATCCTTTTTAGGGGAAGACGACCTCAAATGGGGGCAGCTGAAAAATCGGGTACAGGGAACATTCCTCGACTGGATGACGGAGCTGCTGCAACAAAACGGCGAAGACGGAAAAGAGAGTATCCAGCAATTCCAGGATATCCAAAAGCAGGATTACGTCGATGCCTATCAAAAGAAAGCTCTCTTGAACGGCTTCAACTACGTCCTGCGTTCCCGAGACTTTTACAGCCCGCAGATTTTTCCCCGGCTAGACGAGCAAGCGAAGGCGCTGGTTGCCAAAGGTGTCGCGCAGTTGAATGAGCCAGAGCTGTACGAGCTAAACAAGCGCTTGCTGAAAAGTGTGTTACAAGAGACGGCCACAGAGGTCGAGCAATGGGGCGCGACCGATTCAACGAAGCTTTTGAATAAGCTGCAGGGAGCGGGGATTTCGCATGCGTGGATCGGGCTTGCCGATTGGACGGCTGCCTACATGAAGCCCGAGTTTGTGAAGCAAGCGGGTGAAATGGGCTATTTGATCGCCAGCTACGATTCGTACCATTCCATTCACAAGGAGGAAAACCAGGACTGGAACACCGCCATTTTCCCAGATAAAACCTTGTATGAGAACGCGACCATCACCAAGAAAAACGGCGAGAAAAAAGCGGGCTTCCTCGGGGAGGGGAGACTGCTCAACCCGACGTTGTCTCTCTCCAGCGTAAAAGCGCGTATGGATGAGATCATGAGTACCGGTGTGGCTTTCAATTCCTGGTTCATCGATGTGGATGCAGCTGGAGATTTCAACGATGACTACACGCCTGGACGCACTACGACACAAGAGCAGGATATGCAGGCAAAGCTGGCGCGGATGGACTATATTCGCGACGACAAGCAGTTGGTCATCGGCTCGGAGACGGGAAATGACTTTGCGAGTCAGACAATCGCCTTTGCCCACGGAATCGAGACGCCAGTGATCAAATGGGCAGACCCGGATATGCGGGAAAACAAAACGAGCCTGTACTATGCAGGCGGCTACTGGTCGCCAGCAGGAGAAATTCCGCAGCGCTACAGCAAGCAGGTCCCGATCAAAGAGGTGTACCGTCATGATTACATCGATCCGGCCTATTCGCTTCCACTCTTCATGACAAGGCGTGGGAGGCAAACAAGGAGCTGATCACCACTCATCTGAAAGTCTGGTCCCCTTTGCATCAAAAAGCGGTTCAGCGCGCTATGACGGACTTTGCGATTTTAACGGAGGACAGGCTGGTACAGCGAACATCTTTTGGAGCGGACCTGCAGGTGATCGCCAACTTCTCGGCAAGCGATTTTTCGTATGAGAATCAGATCGTGAAAGCTCACTCCGCTCTTGTCATCGACGGGAAGGAAACAACGATCTTTGCCGCACCGAGTCAATAAGGCATGGATCGATAAAAAGGCAGTGCTGCTCGTGATGAGCGACACTGCCTTTACTCTCTAGCGAGAAAAAGCTCGTGATAGTTTCGCAGGTCGTATTTCAATCGTTGGATAAACCCTCTGGCGACTCGGGCAAAATGCCTCTCCTCCGACTGTACCCAGCCCAGATAGATAGGCTGCTGCTTCGGGATGTCGATGTGGAGAGCGACAAAGTCCTCGCGAAGGTTGTTTGGCTCATTAATGAAGGAGTAGTCCAAGCCTATGGTGACGGCCATTTCCTCTCGTACGGCACTGCGGATCGCATCTGTGTTATTCGTGGTGAACAGGATGTCGACGGGGCCGTATCTCGCGGCAAAATCGTTGACAAATCTTTTCACGTACTCGTCGTTGTACAGGACAAACGGATACGGGAGCAGCTCTTCCGGTGTCACCGATTGCTTTAGGGCAAGCGGGGATTTCCTGCTGACACCCACGACCATTTTTCCTTCCAGGAGGTGTTCGAATACCAAGCCGGCATTTTTTTGTACCAGGCTCTCGGATACGATGAGCAAACCGATGTCGATTTTATCGTGGCGAATATCTTCCAGTATTTCCTGAGAGCCCTTTTCGGCGATTTCCGGTCGAATTTGGGGATAATCCTTTTTGAAGCGGGCGACCGCATTTACCAGCAAATTCATTGGCCCCGGGATGGTCGCAAGCCGCAGATCGCCTACCATCGTGTTGGCATAGCCCTGCGCTTCCTCCTGGATTTCCTGCAGTTTTTTCTGGATTTCAAACGCCTTTTGAATGATGCTGAGGCCCTCAGCAGTCGGAGCGGCCCCCATGCGCGACCGAGTGAACAACGTAATCCCGAGCTCTGCCTCCAAGCTGGATAAGGATTGACTGATAGCGGAAAGCGTCACATGCCGGGATTGGGAGGCCTTGGTCAAAGACCCGGATTTTGCGATTTCGATGATCGATTCGAGCTGCTCCAGGTTCATAAACAGTCACCTCTTTACTTAAGTTTCACTAAACTAACGATAAATATCTTTACATATTTTTTAACGAAAAGGAAGTCTATAATGAGGGTGTAAGGAAGAGAGGATGCAGCAAACCCAAATTGGACGGAGGCGTTTACATTGGCTAGATTGGAAGGGAAAGTAGCGATTATCACAGGCGGAGGAACCGGGATCGGCAAGCATACGGCTCTTC
The DNA here is from genome assembly GCF_003710965.1 of Brevibacillus nitrificans. Classification (NCBI taxonomy): domain Bacteria; kingdom Bacillati; phylum Bacillota; class Bacilli; order Caryophanales; family Paenibacillaceae; genus Brevibacillus; species Brevibacillus nitrificans. The sequence goes on from NZ_RHHU01000009.1 coordinate 3,109, forward strand.
GATTTGCGAAGGAAGGCGCAAAAGTTGTGGTAACCGATATTAATCTGGACAGTGCTAATCAGACTGTAGACGAAATCAAGAATGCGGGTGGTTCCGCACTCGCCATCGCTCATGATGTGAGCAAGGAAGAGCAGTGGCAGCAGGTTGTGGCGCAAGCCGTTGAACAATACCAAAAAGTAGACATCCTGTTTAACAACGCAGGCATTTATATCATTAAACCATTGGCAGAAATCACGCTGGATGATTGGAACCGACTGATGTCCATCAACGTTACCGGTGTATTCCTGGGCATGAAGCATGTAATGCCCGTCATGGCAAAACAAAAAGCAGGCTCCGTGATCAATGCTTCTTCCATCGCAGGTCTGATCGGCGCTCCAGGACATGTTTTGTACGGCGCGAGTAAAGGGGCTGTACGCATCATGACCAAGGATGCAGCGATCGAGTATGCACAGCAAGGTGTTCGTGTAAACTCCATTCACCCTGGCTACATCCAGACGGGAATGGTGGAATATGCGGCTGAAACAACCAAGCACTCCACAGCAGAATTGGCAAAAGGCGTGCCAACAGGCCGTCTCGGTACTGTCGAGGACGTATCCAATGTGGTTTTGTTCCTGGCTTCTGACGAGGCAGGCCATGTGACGGGTGCTGAGTTCGTGATTGACGGCGGCGGTACTGCGCAATAAAGAAATTCAGGTAACAGGTTAAACGAGGAGGGAAACAAGATGAGATTTGCCAATAAAGTAGCAATCGTCACAGGCGGAGCAAGCGGAATCGGGGAAACGACCGTCCAGCTGTTTGCCAAAGAGGGAGCGAAAGTGGTTATTGCCGACTTTTCTTTGCGTGGTCAGGAGCTGGCGGACAAGCTGAATGCAGACGGCTTCGACGCTTTGTTCGTGAAAACGGACGTGACAAGAGAAGAAGAGGTCAAGCATATGGTCAGCGCCACGGTCGAGAAATACGGCCGGGTAGACATTCTCTTCGCGAATGCTGGTATTGCGAAGGATGCGCCTGCTGCGAAACTGAGCATGGATGACTGGCGCCGTACGATTGACATCAACCTGACAGGGGTATTCCTCTGCGACAAATACGTCATCGAGCAAATGCTCGCACAAGGCGGCGGTGGGGCCATCGTCAACTGCGGCTCTATCCACAGCCACGCAGGAAAAGCGGGAGTGACTGCCTATGCGTCAGCGAAAGGCGGCGTGAAGCTGCTGACCCAGACGCTGGGAATCGACTACGCAAAAGAAGGAATCCGCGTCAACGCTGTATGTCCGGGCTACATCGATACACCGTTGATCGCTGGACGAAATGAAGCGATGAATGACCACCTCGTCAGCCTGCATCCAATGGGGCGACTGGGCAAACCGGAGGAAGTCGCAAAAGCAGTGCTGTTCCTGGCAAGCGACGATGCTTCGTTCATTACAGGGACAAGCCTTCTGGTAGACGGCGGCTATACGGCTCAATAATGAATCGCCGCAGCAAGATCCGGGTGAAGTGTTCACCCGGATTTTTTTGTTTTGTCAGGTTCCTGTACTCATGCTAAAGGGAGAAAGGTCCATTTGCAGCCCAATCTGCAAAAGGGCTTTTTTTCAATTGACAGAATCGAAAAAAAGAAGTAATTTACAATTGACTGATTAAGTCAATCAAATACTAAACTCACTCCTACTTTGGATTCTTCCCTACATGTCTTTTGTTGACTGATTTAGTCAATCTATATCATGGCGTTATCAAAAGGAGCGATTTCAATGGGTAAAATGGAAAAGACGGGAAAAGCAATTGTTATTGGAGGGAGCATCGCCGGTTTATTGGCGGCGCGAGTGCTATCCGATTACTATACCGAGGTGCTGATCCTAGATAAGGATGAGCTTTCGACAGAGCCGCAGGACCGCTTAGGCACTCCCCATGCTTTTCACCCCCATCGGTTTACCACACGTGGTAAGATGATAACAGAACGCTTCTTTCCAGGTTTTGAGAACGATCTCGTTGCAAACGGTGCTCCATCGTCCTTCAACAAAACCGTATGTAACAGCAATCAATATGGGAGCATTACGGGTCTTTACCAGCGAAACGATATCAAGTTCAGTCGGGCGAATCTGGAGTCGGTCATTCGCAAGCGGGTGCAAGACATCCCTCATGTTCATATCCTCGACAGGCAGGATGTCATCGGCCTTCTCCCCTATCCCGATCATACGGCGGTTACGGGTGTCCTTATCCGGAATCGCAAAGAGCCTATGCAAGTAACCGAAGCTACGGCTGACCTGGTAGTAGATACGAGCGGGCGTTTTTCCAAGCTGCCACAGTGGCTTACGGAAATGGGCTACGAAGTGCCTCGTCCCGATGTCCTGAAAGCAAACATCGGGTACAGCACGCAACGCTTTCAAGTCCCCCCTCAGCTTACAGAGCTGATCGAAAAATGGGATGTCATCAACATCGCAGGGCAGCCTGCCACTGGGACCTTTACCGGGGTATTTTCCTTTATCGAAAATCAGGTGGCGGAGATGCTCCTCTATCGGCCAGGCGGAAATTACCCTCCGACAGATGAGAAAAGATACAGACAAGCGATCGCGGAGCTGCCCAGCCCCCTGATCGCAGAAACATTGGAAGGGCTCGAACCGCTGACGACCATACGCAGCTACCGAGTCCCTGAGCTGTACCGTCACCGCTATGAGCAGATGACGCGATGGCCATCTGGCTTGCTGATTCTCGGCGATGCTTTTTGTATTTTTGATCCGATCTTCGGTCAAGGAATGACGGTAGCCGCCATCGAAGCAGAAAAACTGGACGCTTGCTTGCGGCAGCAGCAGGTGAATCCCCAGCGCGACTTTGAGAAGCAAGTCCTCATCTGCATGCAGGCTGCCATCGAACCGGCGTGGTGGCTGAACTGCGCAACGGATATCCAGTGGGAGGGTGTCGAGTACGATGGCTCTGATTCTTTGCAGGGCATCACTTTTGTAAGCCGAGTCATGAGTCTTCTGCTTCAGGAGGCTACGGCCAAGCAAAACCTTCCTTGGTACGGTTTGTATTGGGGAGTGAATACGCTGTCGCAATCGCCACGCGACATTTTCAATGCGCAAACCGTGTCGGAGATTCTCGGCACAAGTGACGAGGGAATGCAGTTGTTGGCAGAGCTGCAACAGACCCATCAGGGAATGTCGCTGGAAGAAATACTGGACGAAATCATCCCGTTTAAGGAGTGAAACATTCTTTGGCGCCATTAAACGAAGAACAGCTGCATCAAATTCGTGATGAAAGAAGAGAACAAATCATGCGGGCGGCACTCAAGGTGTTTGCCCGCCGCGGGATCATCGGGACCAAAATGAGCATGATTGCGGCGGAAGCAGGGATCAGCCACGGACTCCTGTACCATTACTTTTCCTCCAAGGAAGAGCTGTTTACCACCCTGATCGAGGATGCGATGAAGGGAGCAGAAGAGGCTACAAGCGGTGTGTATGATCTGCCGGGAACGCCACTCGAAAAAATACGGGCGCTGTCGATGGAAATGCTTGACGAAAGCGGCACGCCATATTTCATGCTAATCCATCATGCACGGACATCGGACGGTGTGCCAGAAAAAGTGAAGGAGCTCATAGCCCGCCATGATATGCACGCGTTTATCGCGCGGCTTTTGCCTGTATTCCGAGAGGCACAGCAGGCAGGGGAAATCGTGGAAGGCAGCCTGGAAGAGCTCATCTCCTCCTACCTGTCTGTCCTCTCCGGGCTCATGGTGCTGAATGCCCAGGGCATCGAGGGCTATCGACTTCCTGACGTCGACATGCTGCTGAGATTGATAGCGAGAAGCCGGCCATGAACAAGACGGATCGCCTCCTCGCCATCGTGCTGGAGCTCCAGCGCAAGGGTGTGGTGCGTGCAGAGGATTTGGCTGCCCGCTTTGAAACAAGTGTGAGAACCATTTACCGGGATATGCAGGCGCTCAGTGAAGCGAGCGTTCCGATCGTAGGCGAACCGGGTGTGGGCTATTCCTTGATGGAGGGATTTTTCTTGCCACCCGTCAGCTTTACCGTGGAGGAAGCCGTTTCTTTGCTGATAGGAGCGCATTTTGTCGAGCAGAAATTCGATCCGCGCTATCAGGAAAGAGCGAGAAGCTCCCGGAGCAAGATCGAGGCAGTGCTCCCGGAACAAGTCCGCTCAGAAGCGGCCAATATCCTCACGACCATGCGCCTTCTCGCATTTGCCAGCGATACTCCAGCGGGAAAGCAGGAAAAAGAGTGGGTGGAGAAGATCAGGCAGGCATTGCTGGATGCCAAAAAAGTATCCTTTCATTATCGCAAAAGCTTGGCAGAGGAGGACGGGAACAGAGACAGTGTCCGCGTAGTCGCACCGTACGGGCTAGCTCTTGTAGGTGGTTCATGGACCATGATCGGGCATTGTGATCTGCGCGACGACCTGCGGCACTTCCGGCTGTCGCGGATGAGCCAGCTTGCGATAACAGAAGAGGGGTACCAACGCCCGCCTGATTTCAATCTGCATGCATACAAACCGATGGATGACCGGAAAACGTACGTGCGTCTGCTTGCCCAAAGTGACATTGCCGAGCGAATCAAGGAATCCAACTATTTTTTCCTCGAAGGGTGGGAGGATTCGTCCGATGGCTTGCTCTTCACCCTGCGCGTTCGTCATACGGAGGAAGTCAAGCAATGGGTATTAGGCTGGGGAGCCCATCTTGAGGTACTGGAACCGGAAATGTTTCGGAGGGAAATTCGTGAGGAAATCGAAAAAATGATAAAACGCTACTGACATGATGCTGTCAGTAGCGTTTTTGTATGATCAGGCTATCAACGAAAAGGAGTGGGGATAGATGAATACCAAGGAATTGCTGCAACGTTTTCAAGAAAGTACAGCTCGCTACGTCGAAGAGCTGAGTCATTTTACCATGGAGGAGCTCACGACACAGCCAAGCCCAAGCGACTGGTCTATCGGCCAAATGTACGTGCATTTGTACCAATCCGCTCTATACATGCAACTCGCCAATGTGGAGAAGTGCCGGATCGGATCAGATGTGACGACAGGTGACAAGACTGAAATCGGACAGAAAGTGTTTGCAGGGGGAGAGATTCCTCCGATCCGGGTTCAAGTGCCGCCTTCCCCTGCGTACACCCCTGTCCAACCCGAGAGCAAGGAGCAAATCCTGGAGGGCCTGAATGCTGCAGCAGCTCGCATGCAAGAGGTTGAGCCGCATCTGCACGAGATCTCGCTTGCGCATCAAATCGTGCACCCGGGGTTTGGGGCGCTGAATGGTCAGGAATGGTTCCAGCTCGTCGAAATGCATTACCGTCATCATTTCCGCCAGCTGGACCGCTTGAAAGGCGAGCTTATGCAAAACAAGGCGTGATCAAGCAAAACCACCCATCGAGAGGGTGGTTTTTTGCATTACATCAGCAAGGCAAGCTGGCGCACATCAGGACGCAGCTGAGGAATCGTCTCCAGATAGGTCACGAATACGTGAATGAGCGTGCGATTGGGGGCATCTTGTGCCAGCTCTTTCTGCAAAAGGGAGATGACCTCTAAAAGCTCGTCGCGAGCTGAGGCAGGCATGGACAGATTCTGAATTTTGGCAGCCAAGGCATTCAGAAAGCCAGAGACATTTTGCTGCTGGTGCAGCGGGTCGAGCGGGTTGAGATGCTGAAAGTAGGCGTTGGTCGACTGCAAAATGGGTTTTGCTTCTGAAGCGAGCAAATCGTTTACAACAGCGTCGATTCGCTCCACGATGAACTGGGCCAGTTCCGACATCGGCAGCGCAATGACTTTGCGGACGGTATAGTACAAATACTCGCGCAGAATTCCCCGGTAAATGGCAACGACATCCCACACGAAGGCTTCGACGCGGCTCCCATAGGTTTCCAATATGCAGTCTCTATGCAAGGCTAAAAGAGTTGCCCGCTTTTTTTTCCATGCCGCTATAAATTTTTCGTTTTCCTTGATAGGAAGCTCAGTGAATTCAAACATAAAAAAGAAATTCTCCAGCATGTACTGCAGCTGGAACTCTATATTTTGCCGTAGACATTCCTTTGGCGACAAGTGCTCGGCGTGGTTTTTTCGATCCATTTCCCGCGCGTGATCGAACATCGTTTGATGGCAAGCGACGAAGACCTCGGTGAACAAATCCTCTTTGGAGGGAAAGATTTTGTAGATGCTGCCTTTGGCCATTCCGCAGGATTCCGCTATTTCTTGCATGGAAGCGGAAACGTAGCCCTTTTCCTGAAAAACTTCCTTTGCTCTGTGCAGAATCTGCTGTTTTTTTGCTTCTTCCATTGAACTCACCCCTCCGTATTCTGACATGCCAGAAAAGCAAGGTCAATATATGGAATTGACAGTAAAAACTCATGGGTCATATAATGAACTCGTAAGTTTTGTAACGGTGAAGAGGAGGATGGGACTTATGAAAATCGCAGAAGGATTGGAAATGCTGCAATTGACTTTCGAGATCGGGCCGAGAAAACTGGTGATCAATCCGATGGTGGTGTACGACGATCAAACTTGTACCTTGATTGATACGGCCATGCCTGGCTGCTACGACACCATTCAAAGTCTCATCGCGGAAGCGGGCCTGCCTGCAGATGGGCCGCATGCTGTTATTTTGACCCATCAGGATATCGACCATGTGGGGAGTCTGCCGCATTTTTTGGCGGAAGCAAAGGATCCGCTGGATGTATACGCGCATGCTGACGACAAGCCGTACATCGACGGCGTGCTTCCTTTGATCAAAATGCAGCCGCAGATGCGCGACGGGATGCTGCAAGCGCTGCCTGAAAAAGAGCGAAACGAGTTTGTTCAGGCTTTTTCTCCAGAGACAGGGGCCAACGTCAATCATGTCGTCACTGACGGCGATGTGCTGCCGTTTGGCGGAGGCTTGCAGGTGATTCATACCCCAGGTCATACTCCCGGACACATTTGTCTGTACCACCTCGCGAGCAAGACGCTGATCGCAGGAGACGCGCTGAACGTAATAAACGGCGAGCTGCAGGGGCCGAATCCACATGCTACTCCTGACATGGAAGAAGCTCTCCGCTCGTTAAAAAGACTCATGACTCTGCCTATTGAAACGGTGGTCTGCTACCACGGCGGGATCTACAAGGGCAATGTGGAAAAACGGCTCGAGGAAATCGCAGCTGCGGTGAAGTAAGATGAACAGTGAACGCTTTGCTTCCTTTTCCATTACCTTGTTCATCGCGATTGTGGGCGGCTTGGTATTTCAATGGCTGCATCTGCCGATCCCGTGGCTGCTCGGTCCGATGCTGTTCGTGCTGATCGTCTCCAAGCTGTGGAAATCGTTTCGGCCTTACTGGTCCGGTGTTGTTCGAAGTACGGGCATGATCATGATCGGCTACACGATCGGCTTGTCCTTTACGATGGCGGCCTTCCAGCAAATTGGCCAGCAGCTGCCGCTGATGATTTTGCTGACAGCCATGACACTGCTTTGTGCGGCGGGTATTGCCTTTTTGGTTTCCAAATTGTCAGGCACCTCTTTTCCCACTGTCTTGATGGGCAGCATCCCGGGCGGACTGAGTCAGATGATACCGCTCGCCCAAGAGATCGAGGGAGTGGATCTGACGGTTGTTACATTTCTGCAGGTTTCACGTTTGCTGATGATCATTTTCTTTGTGCCGATGCTTGTATTCAGTCCCTTATTTGGTTTGGAAGGTATGGGCCAGCACTTGATTGCCCAAAAAGCGGCGGTGAGCTGGAGTGGACTGTTTCCGAACATATTCGTTTTTGCGATTGCATGTACGGCAGCTGCCTATGTGGGGAAAAAGATCCACTTTCCATCTGCCATCTTTCTCGGGCCGATGATGGCTACCATCCTGATCAATCTGTCCGGATTCCATGGTCCGGCACTGCCTTCCGTTCTGCTCAATGCGTGCCAGCTCATGATAGGAGGGTATATCGGCTTGCTGCTGAAGCCGGAAAAGCTGAAGAACAAGCTGCTCATGGCGATCTTGGCGGTTCTCAGCGGCGTATTGTTGATCGGCTGCTCGATGGGCTTGAGCTTTTTGCTGACACAGTTCCATGAGGTGTCCTTCATGACCGCCTTTTTGGGTCTATCTCCAGGAGGGATGGACCAGATGGGGATTATTGCAGCAGAGGTTCATGCTGATTTGTCTGTCGTCATATGCTATCAGCTGTTCCGTACCCTGTTTATCTTTTTGGTCGTGCCATCCCTGATCAAAGCGATATTCCGGTCAAGGATGAAGAGGAAAGAAATAGAAGCGCCAACAGGTTAAAAGGAAAAAGCAGATGCTGCCGTGCATCTGCTTTTTTTGTCGGAAAAATAAACATAGTAATTGACTAGGATATAAGCTGTATAGTATATTACGTTTTGTAATTATTTGAATAATAATAAAACCTGCCTTGCAAGGACGATGGTCTTTTGCAGGGATATCTTATCATTATTATTCATAGTAATCATAGTTGTATAATCGGTATAATGGAGGAAAGGCACCATGAAAAAAGCTCTTGGTATTCTAGCATCCGGGCTCCTCGTTCTGGCCCTTACAGCATGCGGAGGCGGCGCGCAGTCAAGCACGGCGATTAACGAGAAGAAGATTGTTGTCGGTGTAACGTCCGGCCTGCATGAACAAATTTTGGAAAAGGTCAAAGAAGTGGCTGCGAAAGATGGCTTGGAAGTAGAACTGAAAGTATTCTCCGATTTCCAAATGCCGAATATCGCGTTGGCTGAAAAAGAAATCGATGCAAACAGCTATCAGACGATTCCGTTCCTGGAAACGTACAAAAAAGAAAAAGGGGCAGACCTGACAGCAGTGGGTCAGACCGTCCTCAATCCAATGGGGATGTACTCCAAAAAGATCAAAAGCCTGGATGAGCTGAAAGCGGGCGATACCATTGGACTCCCGAACGACCCGACGAACAGCCTGCGTGCCCTGCTCCTGTTCCAAAGCGCCGGCTTGATCAAGCTCAAGGATGGAGCGGGGGACGAAGCGACCGTTCTCGATATCGCCGAAAACCCACGCGAGCTGAAATTCGTTGAACTGGACGCGGCACAGATTGCCAAGCAGCTGGATGATGTAACGGCAGCAGCCATCAATACGAGCTATGCGATCAAGAACAACCTGAACCCAGGAAAAGACGCGATCTTCCTGGAGCAAAAGGACTCCAAGCACCACAATGTCATCGTCGTTCGCACGGAAAACAAAGACGACGTCGCTGTACAGAAGCTGGTGAAGGCGTACCAAACAGACGAAGTGAAAAAATTTGTGGAGGATACCTTTGAGGGCTCCGTTATCCCTGTCTGGTAATACCACCCGGCTCCGCCAGTGAAATGGCGGGGCCCCGTTTGCGTTAACAGGAGTTTGAGGAAATAAAGGAGGTTCTGGTACAGCGTGATCAAGCTATCCAATGTCTCAAAGAGCTTTCAGACAAAAAAGGGAACCATCCAGGCGATCGATGATGTCTCACTTGAAGTAAAGAAGGGGGAAATTTTCGGCGTGATCGGCTACAGTGGTGCCGGGAAAAGTACCTTGATTCGTTGCGTAAATCTGTTGGAAGCACCGACTTTTGGTTCCGTAGTCATCAAGGACAAAGAGGTAACGAACCTGCCCGCGGAAGAGCTGCTGCAGGTCAGACGCAAAATCGGCATGATCTTCCAAGGTTTCCATCTGCTGAAGACGGCTAATGTCTACGATAATATCGCGATTCCGCTTCGTTTGACGGAGGTCGACAAAGAGGAGCTGGACAAGCGAGTCACCAAGTATCTGAAGATCGTCGGGCTGGAAGACAAGCATGATGCCTATCCGGGCCAGCTGTCAGGTGGTCAAAAGCAGCGTGTAGCCATCGCCCGGGCACTGGCGCAGGAGCCGGAAATTTTGCTCAGTGACGAAGCGACCAGCGCGCTAGATCCGGAGACGACTGAGTCGATTCTGGAGCTGCTGCTCAAGATCAACAAAGAGCTGGGAATTACCATCATGCTCATTACCCACGAAATGAACGTCATCCAGAAAATTTGCGATCGTGTGGCTGTTATGGAAAACGGAAAGGTCATCGAGCAGGGGCGGACGGTCGACATCTATGCGCGCGCAACTCATCCGACGACGAAGCGCTTTGTGAACAGTACGTATCACAAGGAGCTGCCTGCCAATGTACTGCAGGAGCTGATCCAGACTGGGCCGGTCGTGCGGCTGTCCTTTGTGGGGGAGAGCACGAGCAAGCCTGTGCTGGCATCGGTCAGTACGAAATTTCAGGTGTCTCCCAATATTTTGGCCGGCGGTATTATCCAGTTGAAGCAGGAGACGATTGGTGCACTGGTCGTTCATCTGAATGGCGATCAGGAAGAAACGAAGCGAGCCATCGCCTATTTGGAGGAACAAGGAGTCATGATCGAGGGAGTGGAGGTAGCCCATGTCTGATATTCAACAATTCATCGAGGGACGTCTCCCGATTATTTGGGAGTCCGTCGTGCAAACCTTTCAGATGGTCTCGGTATCCCTGCTTTTCTCTGTGCTGCTCGGTCTGCCGCTAGGGGTTCTCCTGATCCTGACCCGACCGGGGAATGCGCTGGAAAATCGGGTTGTTTACCAGATTTTAAACGTGGTAGTCAACATCATTCGTTCGATCCCGTTCATTATTTTGCTGTTTTTTATCCTGCCGTTCACCAAGCTTTTGGTAGGTACGTCTATCGGAATCAAGGGCGCTATCGTTCCGCTGATCGTCCATGCTGTCCCCAATATTGCCCGGCTGATGGAAAGCGCCCTTTTAGAGGTGGACAGCGGTGTGGTCGAAGCGTACAGGTCGATGGGCATACGGACGAGGCATATCATCTGGCATGTCCTGCTCCGCGAAGCGCGTCCCTCCATTATCCTCGGTTTGACGATTGCACTCATCACGCTGATTGGCGGAACGGCGATGGCTGGGCTCGTCGGCGCAGGAGGTTTGGGCGATCTGGCTTACCGGTTCGGACATCTGCGCTATGAGGTCGATGTCATGTACGTGACGGTCTTCATCCTGATTCTGCTCGTTCAATGCATTCAAACGATCGGGAACAAGCTGGCGGCGAAGTACAAAAAGGGATAAAACGAGAGGCGAGGTGACACGAGCATGAGCAATCAAGAGCAGCTGATTTACGTAGAGAAACAAGGACCGATCGCGACGATCGTGCTGAACCGTACGAGCAAACGCAATGCGCTGAACCTGGAAATGTGGGTTACGCTGTCCAAACGGCTGGCGGAGCTGGAGACAGATGAGCAGACGAAAGTAGTGGTCATTCGCGGTGCGGATGATACCTCGTTTGCGGCGGGGGCAGACATCAGCGAATTTTTGTCCAACCGCTCCTCCGCTCAGAAGGCGAAGGAATACAATGATTTGTCGATGGAATCGGTAGACAGGCTGCACCGTTTTCCCAAACCGACGATTGCCATGATCCAGAAATACGCGGTAGGCGGGGGACTGGATATTGCGCTTTCGTGTGATTTTCGTTTCAGCGCAGAAGATGGAATTTTTGCGATCACCCCATCCAAGCTGGGAATCGTCTATAATTTAACTAGTACAAAAAGACTCGTCGACCTGGTTGGTCCATCCAAGGCAAAAGAAATCTTGTACACAGCAAGATCACTGGATGTACAAGAGGCGTATCGGATCGGGCTGATCGACCGCATTTACCATAACAGCGAAATTGCAGAGCAGACCTATGCGTTTGCCGCCTTGATCGCCGAGCGTTCACAGGTGTCTGTGCGAGGAACCAAGCAAATCGTACAGGCGATTCTGAATGGACATACGGAAGAAAACGCCGAAATTGCCGAACTAATCTTGCAATCATTTGATTCAGAAGATTACAAGGAAGGCGTGCAAGCGTTTTTGGAGAAGCGAAAACCGCAGTTTCGCTGAATAAAGAAGGGATGGAATTTTCATGGCAGGAACAGAACAAAAAAACGAAAGCTTGCTTTTTACCCGCGTAAACAAGGATACACAAGCGCTGCCGATCTCGATCGAGGACTGGGAGCAAAAAGCGCGGGAGCTTTTGCCAGCAGGACCGTTTGACTACATCGCTGGGGGCTCAGGGGCAGAAGAGACGCTTGTCTCCAATCGTGCTGCCTTTGGCAAATGGGCGATTGTGCCACGGATGCTGCGCGATGTTTCCAAGCGTACGCTGGGCATCGAGCTTTTTGGTCAGCAGCTGAAAACACCTGTACTGCTGGCACCGGTAGGCATGCAAGCAATCGCGAATGAAGAGGGCGAGCTGGCTACGGCCCGTGCAGCAGCAGCGGCTGGCGTACCGATGGTCGTCAGCACCGTTTCCGCTCATACGCTGGAACAAATCGCCGAAACCATGGGGGATGCCCCGCGCTGGTTCCAGCTGTACTGGTCCAACGATCGGGAAGTGTGCGCCAGCATGGTCAAGCGTGCGGAGGCGGCTGGCTACTCGGCAATCGTACTTACTGTGGACACGATCATGCTCGGATGGAAGCGCCGCGATTTCCGCAATGGCTACTCTCCTTTGCGTGAAGGAAGAGGCTTGGCGAACTACGTTTCGGATCCTGTTTTCTGCTCCAGACTGTCCGAAGTAAACTCGGAAAATGCCGTAGAGGAAGTGCTCCGCAACATTTATCATCCGACGCTCAACTGGGATGACATCGACTATCTGCGCCAGCACACCAAGCTGCCGATCCTGGTCAAAGGCATCCTGCACCCGGACGATGCGAAGCTGGCTGTAGAACGCGGCGTAGACGGCATCATCGTATCCAATCACGGTGGACGTCAGCTAGATGGAGCCATTTCGACACTGGATGCTTTGCCGGCGATCGCAGAAGCGGTAGACGGACGTATTCCCGTGCTGCTCGACAGTGGCGTGCGCACAGGGGCGGATGTGGTGAAGGCGATCGCACTGGGGGCAACGGCTGTTCTGATCGGACGACCTTTCATGTTCGGTCTCGCGGTTGCGGGCGAAAAGGGCGTGGCAAGTGTTCTCGACACATTGATCAACGAGCTGGATGTATCCGTAGCATTGTCCGGTAGCAATTCCGTCGCGGAGCTGAACAGGAGTATACTGATTCGCTTGTAACGAGTAGGAGGCAGAAGATGCAGCAGGCGTTACAACACATGAGAGTGATAGACTTGACGCAGGTGCTCGCAGGACCGTATTGCACGATGGTGCTGGGCGATTTGGGAGCCGATGTGATCAAGGTAGAAAAATACCCGAATGGCGACGATAGCCGCATCATGGGCCCGTATTTCGAGGAAGAGAGCTACAGCTTCATGATGGCAAACCGCAACAAGCGGGGGATTCGCCTCAATATCAAGGAAGAGGCAGGCCGAGAAATCCTGTACGATCTCGTCCGGTCTGCGGATGTGTTTATCGAGAACTACCGTCCCGGTGTGACGAAAAAGCTGGGGATCGACTACGAGACTTTGCGCGAGCTGAACCCAGGTCTGATTTATTGCTCGATCTCCGGGTACGGACAGACAGGGCCTTACAGTCACAAGGGCGGTTATGACATCATGGCGCAGGGCTTGTCCGGGCTCATGAGCATGACGGGAGAAAAGAATGGACGTCCGGTCAAGAACGGCATTGCCATACATGACATCGCCGCAGGGGTTACCGCCATCTACTCGATCATGGCTGCCTACATCCACAAAATGACGACCGGGGAAGGCCAGCATATCGATCTGTCGCTGGTGGATTCGGGACTGGCCTGGACCGTCTGGGAGTCTGCCGCTTACTTCGGAGCAGGTGAAGTTTCGAGAGCAAACGGCTCCGCCCACCGGGTGACCGCACCTTATCAGGGGTTCTCGACCAAAAACGGAAACATCCTGGTCGGCGCGGGAAATCAGAAGCTGTGGGAGAAGTTTTGCAAGGAAGTGATCGAAAAGGAAGAGCTGATCGACGACCCGCGCTTTTTGACCAACAGCGAGCGTACGGCAAATCTGCCAGAGCTGGAAACAATCATTGAGTCTGTCCTCGTCCAGCAGGATTCGCAATATTGGCTGGAAAAGCTCGATGCGGCCGGGGTGCCATCCAGCCCGATCTATCAGTATGACGAGGCTCTAAATGACCCCCATATCCGTTCCCGAGACATGGTGATCGAGTACGAGCATCCGCTGGCGGGAATGATTCAGAGTCTCGGATTTCCAGCAAAGTTTTCTCAGACGCCCGGTCAGATCAAGCGTCCTGCACCGCTGCTCGGTCAGCATACGCGCGAGGTCTTACAGGAGCTGCAGTATTCGGAAGAGACGATCCGACAGCTGGAGGAAAACAAGGTAATCTAATCGCGCATTGCGCATGAGGGGACCAGTTCCTATTTTTCAGATAAGGAGCTGGTCTTTTTTTGTGCAGAGATGACCTATGGAGCTTTTTCTCCCTTTTCCTCTCTTTCCCCGCAGCCGCCTATGCGCCCCAGCAAGGCCAACGTTTACAGAAATGTTGAAAAGCCCTTCACCGAGAGCCATAGACCTTTTGGAAGTTCATGGTACAATGAAGCCATGATCCAATCCGTTTGGGATAGGGTCCTTTTTGTACATAGACGAGGGGAACTGGTGATAGATAGATGAGAACCGAAGCGGTAGTAGACCTCTCGCCGCAGGAATGGGAAGACCTGCTGCAAGAAAAAGACGAAAAACTAAAGCGTGCCCTGCGGGATCTCGCTGATGTACGCAGAGCGCTGGACAAGTCCACCATTGTGGCGATCACGGATCATCGGGGCATTATCCAGAGCGCCAATGACCAATTTTGCCGCATATCCAAATACAGTCGAGATGAGCTGATCGGGCAGGATCACCGCCTGTTGAATTCCGGTCATCATTCCAAAGAATTTTTCAAAAGCATGTGGGCCACCATCGGATCGGGTCAAATATGGCGCGGGGAAATTAAGAATAAAGCGAAGGATGGCTCCTTGTACTGGGTTGACACGACGATTGTTCCCTTTATGAATCAGGCGGGGAAAATCTATCAGTACGTCTCTATTCGCAACGACATCACCGACCGTAAGGCAATGGAGGCAGAAATGCTGGCGAGCGAAGCCAGGTATCGGATCATCGCCGAAAATACGTCCGACATCATCTCCGTGATCAATTCGGATGGGGATTTTCTGTATTTGTCGCCTTCGCATCAAACGCTGTGGGAACACGATGTGCCAGCTGAAAAGTTTCAAAATCTGCTCGAATGGATCGTGGAAGAGGATCGGGACATCATGAGCTATGCGATCCGCTATACGTATTCCACGGGAAAAGGCTACATGGCGGAATGCCGCATCAAATCCGAGCGTGCGGTTGCGGTCTGGACGGAGACGAAGACCAGTCCGGTTTTCGACGAACAGGGCAACGTGACCAAGCTGATTCTCGTTACGCGCGATATTACGGAACGCAAGCTGACGGAGGAAATGATTCATCATTTGGCCTATCATGACTCTCTGACGGACCTGCCGAATCGCCGGATGTACGTCCAGCATCTGACAAAGGAAATCATGCAGGGCAAGCGTTTCCAGTCCAACCTGGCCGTCTTGTTTCTCGATATGGACCGTTTCAAAGACATCAATGACTCCTTCGGGCACGATATCGGAGATCTGCTGCTGGTCGAAATGGCGAAGCGTCTAAAGTCCTGCATACAGCCGTCAGACATGGTGGCACGTTTGGGCGGGGATGAATTCACGATCCTGCTAGGCCAGCAGGGCGACTCCAAGCGAGCGGAGGAAGTCGCGGACTTGATCATGGGACAGCTGCAGAAGCCGTTCGAGCTCAGTGGACATCTGGTGAATATCTCGTGCAGCATCGGGATTGCGCTGTTTCCGCAGGATGGCGATACAGCGGAGGACCTGCTGAAACGAGCCGACACCGCCTTGTATTCCGTGAAATCGCAAGGACGCAACGGATATTCGTTTTTCGATCCAACGATGGAGGCAAAATCTCTGGAGCGCATCCTGATGGAAAACGAGATGCGCAAAGCGATTGACCAGCAGCAATTCCACGTCTATTACCAGCCAAAAATGGATATCAGCTCCCAGAAGCTGACGGGAATGGAAGCACTCGTACGCTGGGTGCATCCGGAGCTGGGAGTCATCTCTCCAGGCAAATTCATTCCGATTGCAGAAGAGAGCGGGATGATCCTCGAGCTGGGCGAGTGGATTCTGAGAGAAGCTTGTAAGCAAAACAAGAAGTGGCATGATCAAGGGCATATGCTAAAGGTGTCCGTAAACCTATCCGCGCGGCAAATTTTCCAGAAGGATCTGGTAGAGAGAATTATAGGGGTATTGGAAGAGGTTGGGCTGTCGGCACAGTGGCTGGAGCTGGAAATTACCGAGAGCATTTTTGTCAAAATGGAAGAAGCGACGGCAGTTCTCAAGCAGCTGCGTGAAGCGGGCATTCACATCTCGATCGATGATTTCGGGACTGGCTACAGCTCCTTTAGCTACATCAAGAGCTTGCCAGTGGATACAATCAAAATAGACGCATCGTTTATTCGGGATATTCACCATAATCAGGAGAGTCAGGCGATCGTGAAGGCGATTGTGACGATTGCGGACAGTTTGCAGATGAACGTCATCGCGGAAGGCATCGAGCTGGATGACCAAGCAGAAGCGTTGCAGCAAAACGGCTGTGCTCACGGGCAAGGCTACCTGTTCAGCAGACCGCTGGCGACGGATGATTTTGAGCAGTTTTTAGCGGAACGAAATTGAAGACGATTGGAAAACAAGCCCCGTATATCGCGCATATACGGGCTTTTTGTTTCGCGTGCCAAATTCCCTGCTTTTCCTTTTATTTTAGTCATAATATAATCTTTTATTGGTGGGCGTATGAATTTTTTTCCAAATCGAAGACTGAGCGAGTGAGGCAGCATATATGAAATATACCGGGAGAATAACCGTTACGTTATTCGTATTGATTGTGATTTTGTTTATACGCATGATGGTTCAGTATTATCTAGGACAGCCTCCTCACTTCATTCCCATTCCAGCCTTCGTTGCCCTTGCATTTGCGTGGTTTCTTGGGAGCAAATATGACAAGTCCGTTTATTTCGCTCATCGGGATGCTTTAACGAACGTCTTTAATCGACGCTATTTTGATCGACAGGCAGATAAACAGCTCCGTTTCAGTCGGAAAAAAGGAGCGAAGCTTTGTATTTTTGTCATTGATGTAAACGATTTCAAGCAAATCAACGATCAATATGGACATGCCAAAGGGGACGAGGTCCTACAGCTCATTTCCCGCGTGTTGGCTTTACACACAGGAAAACGGGATATTTTAGCGCGTTCAGGAGGGGACGAATTTCTCCTGTTATCTCCACGGATCGATAGGCACGAGGCAGAAAATCGAATCGAGTTTTTCCACAACAAATGTGCGGAGCTTTCAAAACGTCTTCGAATCCCCGTATCCATTTCAATTGGGTATTCCATCTACCCTGACGATGCATGGAACGTAGGTGACTTGATCTTTTCTGCGGATACCCGGATGTATCGCAAGAAGAAAAAGAAAGCCAATTGATACAGGATAGCCTGCAGCCTTGGCTCAAAAAAATGTTGCTTGGGATGTTTCGTTTATTGGAAACAGGGTATTAAGTAATAGGTAAAAAGAATCAAAAACGAAAGGATTGATTTTTTTCGCTCCTTTTCACTATGTGTTCACAGACTATATAGGCAAATACGACTATAATAACTTTGATTGGTTAAAGCGCTGCAGTATTCAAAAATTATGACCTCAACTTAACTAAATGACCGTGGAAGCGATGATCTGTCATTCGTATGTGGGCACTTGAATGGCAGGGAGCGAGTAGTGCAACCGACCCTATTTGTTCGCAAAAATAAGGTCGGTTTTTTTGTGTGAAAATTTCTCTGTCTAGGATCCATCATTTGAAATTATCGGAGGTAGCTTATGTCCTTTTTTCATAAAAAATCAAAATCGTGGCAAGCGTATTTGGAGAATTCTCGTTCTACGAACATTTCCGACGTTGGTGAGCGGGTGAAAGATCGATTGGCGTTTATGGGGATCAATCAAGATACGCTCTTACATATAAAAGAAGCTGCTCACATTCTAACTCCGTACAAGGCTGAGATTGTTGGTCAGTTTTACGGGGCGATTACTTCGATGGATCATCTTCATCAGATCATTGTGCACAATTCGAGTGTGGATCGACTGCGTAAAACGATGGAGAAATACCTGGATCAGTTCCTTCTTGCAGAAGTGGACCAAGAATACGTAGCGACCAGAATCATTATTGGTCAAGTTCACAGCCGCATTCATCTGACCGCCGAGCATTTTATCTCTGCCCATCACTTATTAATTCAGATTATGACAACCATCCTGATGGAAAAACTGCACACGAAACCGGATCGGATGCTTCAGAGTGTACTATCGGTACAAAAATTGGCGGCTTTTGATCAGCAATTAATCGTGGAAGTGTACATGGAGGAGACGTTTAAGTCCTTCTTAATCGGAATATCCGACATGCTGAATCAATTGACCGAGCTGGATACGACGAAGCAGCTGATTACCGGAATGGATAAGCAGATCGAGGAAAGCCATAGTGTAACGGCGGCAACGGAAGAAATGAGTGCCTCTATTCAAGAGGTAGCGGAGCATGCAGGCAGAGTAGCCGAAAGGACGGATGAAGCTGTTCAATCGGCAGAGCAAAGTAAGCAAGTCATCAATAGCGCTCTCTTTGACATTCAACAGGTGGGCGGTGTGTACGATAAAGTTTTAGAACGCGTGACCCAGCTGAATTACGAAATCAAGCAAACGCAAGGCGTTGTGAAAATCATTCGCGAAATAGCGGATCAGACCAATTTACTCGCTTTAAATGCGAGTATTGAAGCAGCGAGAGCAGGGGAACACGGCAGAGGCTTTTCCGTTGTAGCTTCAGAGGTACGAAAGCTGGCTGAACATACGAAGGAGCAGATCGCTCTGATTACAGCCAATATGGACTCTTTGCAAAGAGTTTCCGAGCATGTGACCCAGCAAATCGGTGAAACCGGAAAACTGGTAGAGCAAAGCGTGAAGGAAGCACAATTTGCCGACTCAGAGCTGCAAACCATCGTTTCCACGATGCAGGAAATCAATCAATCCACTTCCCAAATTGCCGCGATGACCGAAGAACAAACGTCTTCTGTGATGGATATCGCCTATCGAAATTCCATTATTTTTGATCTGAGCGCGCACTCACAAGAAGTTGCCAAGCAAACGGCAGAAATCATCTTTGAACTCAGCAAGAAAATGGATGAATACCGAAATACCTTCTTTAGCATCAATGTGAGGCTGAATTATAAAGACATTATCCGAGTCGCGAAAACGGACCATCTTCTCTGGAAATGGAAGATCTATAACATGCTATTAGGTATGGAAAATATCGATGCCAAGCAAGCAGCCTCTCACAAAAACTGTAGACTTGGGGCCTGGTATTATGGCCAGTTGCCGCAACGAGTCAAAGACCAGCCTTCCTTTAGACAACTTGAAGAACCGCATAAGGCTGTCCATCAGTTTGCCATGCAAGCAGTAGAATCCTATGAAAAAGGCAATCTGCTAGGTGCGCAGCAAGCGTTTGAACAGCTTCAAGAAGCTTCTCACCATGTCATTACGCTGCTTTCACAACTAGAATCCGAACTATAACTTTTGGGTTATAGCGCAATCATGCACGTGTCACCCTACCTGTCCCCTTGCCCTGCGCAAGGGGGATCTTCAAATCGAAATTCAAATCAGGAGGAGGAGGGATGATGAATGCAGTGATTCAGTCCACTCTTTCAAATATCGCGATCATTTTTTTCATGCATTTATGCATGGTGGAAATACTCAACAATGAGAATAGACTCACTCCTTCCTTCGCTCAAATCGGCAGGATAATCGTCATATCCTCCTCGGTCATCGGTATGTTTTATCTTCCTATTCAATATGGGGAATATCGATTTGATCTCCGCCTCATTCCATTAGTATTTTTTTCTGTCAGGTGGGGGTGGGAACTAGCGATTCCGACTTTACTCATAACAGCTCTTTGGAGGCTGGTTTTGGGGGGAGAGGGTTCCGTTCCCGGTGTTGTTTTTGGCATGATTCTTCCTGTTTTCGTCGCTCTTGTGTATCGATCCATCCAAGGCGCTGGCCTTCATCCGGTCTCGATAGTCTTTTTATTTACCATAGGCTGGTTCATTTCTGATATCCCCATCATTATTTTCGTGCCCGATGGCTGGAGTGTTTTCAAGGAGATCTTTCTTGTCCGTTATGCTTCTTATGTGCTGACAGCCTTGCTTCTTTGCCTATTTATTGTCAATGCCGAAAGAGATCGAAGGGTAAAGAAAAAACTGCAATATGATGCAGATCATGACCCTTTAACAGGGCTATATAATATTCGGTACTTTCAAAAGGCAGTAAAAGCGTTCACCAAATCTACGAAGCAAATGTTTATTGTCATGATTGATGTTGATCGTTTTAAAACGATTAATGATACATATGGTCATGTAACGGGTGACTTGGTCTTAAAAGGGGTTTCCAATGTGATAGCAGAGGTTGCATATGCGTATGATGCCAATAATGTAGTCGTGGGAAGGTACGGCGGTGAAGAGTTTATTCTATTCTTGGCTGTTGATCAAAAGGAAACGATGGTCTCCCTGGTGGAAGCTGTTCGGGAAAGGGTAGAAACAAGCTCGTTTTATACAGAAAAGGGAACGCATTTGCTGAAAGTGACGGTTTCCATCGGTGTCTCGCAAATGACGGACTGTAAGATGTTTCAAAAAGCGGTTGAACAAGCCGATAAGTCCCTTTACGATTCCAAAAAAAATGGGCGGAACCAAACAAACTATGCGAGGGACATATAAGGATTACCCCAGGATGATTGGAATGGAAACGGTAAGGGAGGAGGCTTTCCTAGGATGCGAGGATCAGTTGAGCTTGTGATAAAGAACCGTTGGATTAGCATATTTTCCTTGTTCTTTCTCGGTGCTGTCTTATTCTTTCAGCAAGAGTGGTACGGCTATTTTGGAAAAGATAATTATGTGATGATTCACCTAATGATCGAAATTCTTTTAATTGTTTCATCGATTGCAATCGCGATTCAGGCATGGATGTTTTTTCCCCATGTCTTTTCTCAAAAACGACTTTGGATGGGCGCTATTTTCCTGTCAGTTGGGGTGCTAGAGATATTCCATGCCCTTTCCTATAAAGGAATGCCATACTTTCTATCGGAAAGCTCTGCCTATAAGGCGACTTGGTTTTATTTGCTCTCCCGTCTGACCCTTGCGATCGGGCTGCTGCTTTTCGTGTTTGCAAAAGAAAAGCAGGCACTGCCTTTTCATAGATGGATGGCCTACTGCGTTTCTCTTGCCTATTCTCTGATCTGGATATTCATAATTTTTGATCCCAATCAGCTTTTGCCTGAGGTGGTCGTAGAAGGTGCAGGCACTACTGCTGTTAAAAATACGCTGCAGTATTTGGCCATTTTGATTCAGTCGTTATGTATATTTTTTTGTTTGAAGACACTTCGTTCATCATCTACTCTGCATCTCATGCTGCTGGTTGGCTCCGTGTATTTGATCATCAGTGATTTCCTATTCACAACGTATATGAGTGTGTATGATATGGCGAACTTAACCGGTCATTTTTTTCAGCTAGCTGCTTATTACTTTGTATTTACTGCGCTGTATTATGTTTCCGTAAAAGAACCCTATCAAAAGCTAAAGGAAGCAAAGGAACAGCTGCAGGAAAAAGAACGGTTCCTGCATACGATCACGTCTAGTATGGGAGAAGGGATCATCGTCATGGACATGGATGGGAACGTGACGTTTGTCAATCCAAAGGCAGAGCAATTGCTGCTATGGCAAAAAGATGAGCTCGTCGGGATGCATTATTCCCATCTCATCCAAGAGGCGGATGCCACGCTTCCTTCCCATCAACATGTCGAACATACAGCCTCCATGAGAACCACTGACATCCAGTTAAATCAAATGCATGAAAGCTTCTATATTCGCAAAGACAAAACAACCTTTCCCGGGTCCTATATCACCACTCCTTTCATTGAAAACGGTAACAATAAGGGCTTCATCATGGTATTCCGCGATATGAGTCAACAGAAGAGGGATCAGGAGTACATTACGTACATGGCTAACCACGATGAACTCACGCAGCTTCCCAATGCGAGATTCTTTTTAGAGAGGCTATCGGATGTCCTCGAGCAAAATAACGGGAGTAAAGTAGCCATTCTCTTGCTGGATATCGATCGATTTAAATCGATTAATGAATCACTGGGTATTTCTTTTGGGGATTTGGTTCTCAAGACCGTGGCAAGCCGTATTCACGGGGCTCTTCCTTCAGAGGTGTTCTTTAGTCGGTTGAGGGGAGATGAATTCGCCCTCTTCGTAGCTTCCTCACAGGCAGACGAAGAAACCATTTCGATTAGCCAACGCATTCAAGAAATCATGAGGGAGCCATTTGCGCTGCAGCATCTCCTTTTAAATATCACGGTGAGCATCGGTATAGCCGTATGTCCAGACGATGGGCATAGTCGAAGCGACCTGGTTAAGTACGCTCAAATAGCCAAAAATGAAGCAAAAAGAGAGGGGCAGCGCTTTAAACGCTTCCATCCCACGATGGACAAGCAGCTCCTCGAGCGACTGGTTTTGGAGCATGATCTGCACAAAGCTCTTTCCCGGGACGAGTTTCTCGTCGTTTACCAGCCGCAGATTGATGTGCACACCGGGCAAATCATTTCAGTAGAGGCGTTGATTCGCTGGAACCATCCTGTTCGTGGCTGGATATCTCCGCTTCATTTCATACCGCTTGCCGAAGAGAACGGGTTAATTGTTCCGATCGGGGAGTGGATGCTCAGGACCGCTTGCAGGCAATTAAAAGAGTGGCATAACCAAGGCTTTACCTCTCTGGGCGTATCCGTCAATTTGTCCATGCGGCAATTTTTTCAGCAAGATTTAGTGGATATGATTGACCGTATTCTAAAAGAGAGCAAGCTTTCGTCCCCGTATCTTGAATTGGAGATCACGGAAAGTATGACGATGAACGTCAACCACACCATTGACATGCTGCATAAACTAAAAAAACTAGGTGTGAAAATCGCCGTAGATGATTTTGGGACAGGGTACTCCTCTCTTCTCTATCTAAAGGAGTTTCCCATCGATCGCTTAAAAATAGATCGATCGTTTATTCGCGATGTCACTACGAACAAGCATGATGCAGCGATCATTTCCATGATTGTCTCTATCGCCAATCACCTTGAAATGGAGGTGATTGCTGAGGGTGTGGAGCACGTAGACCAATTGGATTTCTTATGGGAGCAACAATGTCGGCAGGTTCAGGGATACCTTTTCAGTCCCCCTATTTTACCCGAGCAGTTACCTCTGCACTTTCATGAGATACAGAAGCGTTCCATTTCCTACCGCAGCCGTGTAGGGATGTAATGCTCCTTGTCTCACGGCTTCTACTTCACATAATGGAAAAGGGGCACCCCTATGACGAAAAAAATAATGGTTGTGGATGATACGGCATTTATGAGAAGCGTATTGAAAAATATGATCGTCGAAGAATTTGCCTATACGGTGATAGAGGCTTCAACCGGACAAGAGGCATTTGAAAAATACAAATTGGAAAGACCGGACCTTATCACGATGGATATCACCATGCCAGAGGTGGATGGGATCGCCGCGCTGAAACTGATCAAAAATTTTGACCCGCAAGCCAAGGTGATGATGTGCTCGGCAATGGGGCAGAAGGCAATGGTCATTGAGGCGCTGCAATTTGGAGCGGTGGATTTTATTGTGAAGCCTTTTCAAAAAGATAAAATTGTAAACACGATTCGTAATCAAATGTCCAAGTGAAATCTTAAAACGGCATAACGCCAGGGACTGGGGCCAAGATCGATGTGTCGATTTGGTCCCCGTCCTTTTTTGCTTTACGGTCCATGCAATATGCCAGGGAACCATTCGCACACCGATGACGGATATAGGGTCTTGTAATGAGCAGGCAAATGGGTATAGACTAGACGATGCTCAGGCTTTCCTTTCGTTTAGAGAGTGACTGCCAAAAAGTAAGAAAAGGGAGGTCCCTCATGGGAAATTCGACGAGGAAAACCACACTCGCCATCGCTTGCCTGGTCCTGATCTGGGGCATCTCCTGGTCCATCTACAAAGTGGCGCTGCCTTATACTCCACCTCTTCTATTCGCAGGAATGCGGGCGTTCTTAGGAGGCTTGCTGCTGGCTGTATTTTTAATTCCTACCTGGAAAAAAATGAAATGGCGACAGAACTGGTCCCGTTACTGTGTGTCCGCTTTGCTCAATGCGGCTCTTTTTTATGGCATGCAAACAGCAGGTCTGGTGTACTTGCCAGGTGGGCTGTTCTCGGTACTCGTGTATTTTCAGCCAGTGCTGATCGGCTTGTTCGCTTGGCTTTGGTTAGGCGAGAAGATGTCTCTACTAAAGATCGTGGGCTTGCTGATTGGGTTTTGCGGGATTCTGGCGGTCAGTGCAGATGGCCTGCATGGACAAATATCGATCGTCGGTGTTGTGCTTGCGATCTTGACTGCGATCAGCTGGGCACTCGGCGTCATTTACGTGAAAAGAGAGAGCAGCAAGGTAGATTCCCTGTGGATGGTTGCCCTGCAATTTGTGATTGGCGGCGCACTGCTGACAGGAGCAGGGACTATTTTCGAGAGCTGGTCAGATATCGTCTGGAGCGGCGGCTACGTGTTTGGATTAGGGTTCGGTGCGACACTCGGCATACCCGTTGCGTTTGTCATCTACTTCCATCTGATGAATAGCGGCGATGCGAGCAAGATTGCGTCCTTCACGTTCCTGGTTCCTTTGATTGCGGTAGCGACGGGTACGCTGTTTTTGCACGAGCCGTTTACGTATTCGCTGGTTGCCGGGTTGGTACTGATTGTCCTGAGTATTTGCTTGGTAAACTATCGAAGCAAGAAACAAAAGGTTCGGATCGCATCTGAAGCTTGAAGAAGGGAAGAAAGTCAACAGGCTCGGGCTGGAAAATAGTCCCGGGCCTGTTGACTTCCATAGATTCCAACACTACAATTGGTAGTGTGAGGTGAATGCAATGAAACTGCAGCACTTTAAGATGAAAGAGAGCGGCTTGAATCGTTTTTTTGGCCCGCTTGAGGCAAAGATCATGGAAATTCTGTGGGACAGCCGCGAGCTCGCGCATGAGCTGAGTATTAAAGACGTACAGCAAAAGCTCGAATCGGACAAGCAAGTCAATTTCAACACGGTCATGACCGTCATGAATCGGCTGGTGGAAAAAGGCTTTCTAGAAAAAAGAGCGGCTGGGCGCTCCTCCTTGTTTCAGCCCGTACAGTCCAAGGAGGATTTTATCAATAATCAATCCAAGGAACTGACGCATGAGCTGATGGAGGAATTCGGACCGCTCGCGATCACGCATATGCTCGATGAGCTGGAGGATGCGGATCCAGAGCTGTTGGAGCTGCTGGAAGAAAAAATCAATTCTTTGAAAAAGGGAAAATAAGCCATGTGGGAAAATCGATCGCGAATGCTCTTTTTGTCGGGGCTTACGATAGCCGCACTCGTTTCTATTCAAATGGGTATGTACTTGTTTTACACCATGATGGGTTGGGATCTGCATTTCAACTTTCTGCAGCTGTGCAAAACGACGATTCATTCCCTTGGCTTTTCCTCGGCGGGCTGTCTGCTCGACGTTCTGGTACTGTATACGTTTGTATGGGCGATCTGGATGACAGTCAGGCAAATTCGGCTGTGCCGCCGGTTTGATGCGACTCTGCTGCGGAATCTGCATGTGGAAAAGACCAATCAGCTGAGAGGCGCCTATCGCTTTGGCAAAGACGATGTTTACGTGGTCAACAGTCGCGAGCCTTTGGCATTTACGGTGGGACTGCGCCGACGCCGGATTGTGCTTTCGACAGGCTTGCTGGATTTGCTGGACGAAAGAGAGCTGGCGGCCGTGATTCATCATGAAGCGTACCACGAGGAACACGCTGATCCGTTGAAGGTATTTTTCCTTTCCCTGCTTGCCAACGTTTTCTGGTACTTGCCCGTCTTGAAGCATATTCATTCGCATTACAAAGTGGTGCGTGAAGTGCTGGCTGACCGTCACGCGATGGAACAGACAGGGGGAATGGCCGATTTGGGCAGAGCACTCCTGAAGCTGCTGAAACAAAGGCAAACCGCTTCGGTCACACAGGCTGCTCATGTGTCCTTTGCTGATACGGCGATCAACTATCGTATTCAACGGCTGCTGGATCCGAAAAAAGAGGCACCTTTTCAAGTGCCGACAGTATCCGTATGTATTTCCCTTGGTGTCATCTTCTTGTTAAGTCAGCTTTTCTGGGTCTCTATGGCCTGATTTTTTTACACGATTACACTACAGCGTGTAGTTTAAATCGACTAATCCAATATCTCGAAGGAGGAATCGAAATGAGTAAGAAAACGATGCAGGAAGTAGGAGCATTGCTGGTACGTGTCATACTGGGGCTCGTCTTCATCAATCACGGACTGGACAAGTTTCAGGCGTTGGAGGGGACAGCAGGATTTTTCTCTTCGCTGGGCATTCCAGGATGGATGGCGAATGTCGTGGCAACGATTGAGCTGTTTGGGGGAATCCTTGTCCTGATCGGGCTGGGAACACGAATCGTCCCCCTTTTGTTTGCCTGGATCATGATCGTCGTCATGGTTATCATGCCAAGTGAAAGAGGATTTTTCACGGGCAACGAGCTGCACATTGCCTTGCTTACCATGTCCCTTTACCTGGTGCTCGCAGGCAGTCCTCTCTTGGCGGTGGAAAAGCTGCTGCCTTTCGGGCAAAAAAGACTGGAAGAAGCGAAGTAGCGAATAAGCGAACGATGCAAGTGGCAGTTAGGAAAAGCAGTCCTGACTGCCTTTTTTGTGTGGAAATAGGCTGGTAAAATATCCTTAGAAACTTCTGGAAATGGGAAAGGGAGATGGGGAGCGGACGAAGGCATAATCCACGTAAAAAGGAATACATAATGACGAGGTGATTGGATTGAGGCGTCCAGTTGTGCTACTCACGATGATTTGCGTTCTTCTCGCAAGCTGTTCTACGCAAACGGCCATGCCGCAAACAGCATCAAAAGTCACGCAAGCGAATGCTTCCCCAGAAGCCCCTGTGATACCGGCGAAAGCGGCTGCTCAAGCTTCCGCAGAAGCCCCTGTGATACCGGAAAAAGCGGCTGCGCAAGCTTCCACACAGGCTCCCGTGTCTCCGGCTGTTCCACAGGCTGCTGCCGCCAAAGCTGCAAAAGCCCCGATTCCAGCACCAGCTGCCGTGGATGTAAAGATCACATTGATTAGCGCTGCCCTGGTCCAAAACAATCATGTCGGCAACGAATGGGGATATGCTGCTGCTGTAAATGCCCAGCCGATACAGATTGGCGAGACCATGAACGCGAAGCTGAATCCTGCTGATCGGCTCGTTTTGGAAGCGAGCGCAACGGAGGCCGACAAATATCCCGACAACGGAAATGCCACCAGCGAAATAGCAGTGAGCTCTTTGACCGAGCAGCATACGACTGCCCAACTGGATGTGATCGTAACGGAAAATCGGGGAAGATATTCGGGCAACACCGCAAAGTGGCGCTTTGTCTTTCAAATCGAAAAATAAAAAAACACAGTCGCGCCTATTTGCCGGCTGTGTTTTTTTACGAGCAGGGAGCAGGTATGACTCACTCGCGAATCTCGCGGTAAATGCCTTTTTCATAAATATATTGCAGGCAGACATCGGGCAAAAGAAAGCTGGGGTCGCCGCCTTTGCGAATTTCGTCGCGTATGTAGGTCGAGCTGATGCCCATGTTGATTCCTTTGCTCATGATTAAAAAATGCTCGTCATGATTGCGCAGCAGCGGGTCCTCTGCGATCAGATCGGCGGATGGATAGCCTTCACGAGACATGACGATGAACTGAAATTGGGATACGAGCTTCTCGGCATTGCCCCAGCTGGACAGGCCAGCGAGCAGATCAGAGCCCATGATAAAGTACAGCTCGTCGTTCGGGTATTTTTTTCGTAAATGAATCATGGTGTCATACGTATAGGTCTCTCCCGGCAAGGCGTCCATTTCCACCGTCGATATTTCAAAGAGCGGCTCTCCCAAGCTGTTCTTTTTATGCGCGCTGGTCTCAAGGGCCATCTTCAGCATGTTCAGGCGGTGCTCATCATCGGTCTGCAGCTTTTTGTCGTGCCGCAGGGAAGAGCAGGGCACAAAAATCACCTTGTCCAGGCGTCTGCGGCGCGCGACTGTAGCTGCCGTGAAGAGATGGCTGTAGGTAATGGGATCGAAGCTGCTGCCGTATATACCGATTCTCATCCAGATCGCTCCTTTTCATCGTCATCTGCTATTACAGCGTGCAAGCGGTAGAGGTCGTGACCGTGATTCCATACGTCTCCTGAAAGTGGGCAAGCGTCACTTCGGTGCTCGCCTCGAAGCCAGGAATGGGGCTCATGCAATCGGAAAGAACGACGATGCGAGAAGTCACGTCCGGCTCCGCCTGGTAGTGCTCCAGAATCTGTCGCAGGGACTCCAGTACACAGTGAGATTTCGCTTCTCCGACCACGATGATCCGATCGTAGTTTTTCAGCTCGCGCAAAAGCTCCACGTTGCCTGGTTCGTCGGCGGGAGCCACTTCCGGTTTGATGATGCCGTACATTTCACTCAAGGGTTCCAGGCCTTTGACAATTCGCAAGGGCGTCGAGCGACGAGCTGCGGAATGGAAGAAGACCATATTGGCAAACTGACTCTCCAAGGCTGCGCCATAGGAACCTTCGAGGCAATGGTACGGCCAGATGCAGAGCTCTTTTTTGCTTTGCTCCGCGAGCTTTTGGACGTAAGCAAGACTCTCCTCGGCGTCATGGACAGGCAGCCACCTTCCGCTCTGTACGTCTTCTGGTGTAATGATCGTAAAGGGCGCAGGATGATTCCCCTCTGCGTCCACCCACCAGATGGGGTGAAAGATTTGATCGGGCTGATGGGTATCGAGGGAAACGGCAATTCGCGTGATTTTCTCCAGATGTGTGTACAGAAAGCGTACCGCATTTTGTATGTCTTGGTGTGAGCCAGGTACCGCCAGTTGACCCTTTTCCATAAAGTCATTTTGCATATCAATGGCCAGAAAGAGAATTTTCTCTGAATCGTTCGAAGCGGGGGAGAGCTCCTCCAAAGAGGCTTTGTCCAACAAGGTGTTCAGGCCAATCTCAGCGGGGAGTCCAATGCGGTGCTCCTCAAAAATGTCGTGAAGCGGCGTTTTCATCGCGAGGTCTCTCCTTATCCAAAAAGGCTGTTTTCTCCATTAAAGCCAAAAAACACGAATTGCACAACCGACTGGAAGGGAAAAAAAGAAAAAGCCAACGTGCCTGCATAGAGGCGGCGTCAGCTGCTGTTACCTGAAAAAGACATGCGGGTGTTTACTGCAGGAGGGACGTGATCGGTTTCATACGGGGAACGGCGAGTTCGAGCTCCCTTTTTTGATTATGCATAAACGTTTCCTCCCAAAAGAGCTGCTGGCTGTTCATCGGAAACGCGCTCTTCGGCTGCACGCGGACGTACGTGCCGTCCGGCATGAGCTGATGCGCTTTGGCATCGTCCTGTAGCATCGTCTCCAGAAGCGCTGTGATGCGTCTGCGCAAATCCCGCTGCAGGATTGGAAAGAGAATTTCAACACGCGCCATCATGTTTCGCGTCATCCAGTCTGCACTGGAAAGATAGATTTGCGGATCGCCGCCGTTACAAAAATGAAAGATGCGGCTATGCTCCAGGTTGCGTCCGACGATGCTGATGACGCGGATGTTTTCGCTGACCCCCGGGATGCCCGGGCGCAGGCAGCAGATCCCGCGGACGATCAGGTCGATCTTGACTCCCGCACAGGATGCCTCATAGAGAGCCATCATAATTTCTTTATCTGTCAACGAATTCATCTTGGCTATGAGATATGCCGGCTTCCCGGCAAGACTGTTTTCGATTTCACGCTGGATGAGCGAAAGAAACGTGTCACGCAAGCCGGTAGGAGCCGTGGAAATGACTTTCCATTCAGGCGGGTAGGAGTAGCCGGACAGATGGTTGAAAAAGTGCGTCGCGTCTGTCCCGAAGTCCTCGTGTGCCGTAAACATTCCAATATCCGTATAGGTTCCCGCCGTCTTGTCGTTGTAATTTCCGGTGCTCAAGTGCACGTATCTGCGCAAGCCGTTTTCTTCTGCGCGTACGACGAGAGTGATCTTGCTGTGGGTCTTTAAGCCCGCGAGTCCGTAGATGACGTGGCAGCCCGCGTTTTCCAGCTTTTTCGCCCAGACGATGTTGTTCTCCTCGTCAAAGCGGGCTTTCAGTTCCAGAAGCACCATCACCTGCTTGCCGTTGTCAGCTGCTTTCAGCAAGGCGTTGACGATCGGGGAATCGCCGCTGACGCGATACAGCGTCTGCTTGATCGCGAGTACCTTTGGATCCTCAGCAGCCTCTTGCACGAAGCGAATC
Source organism: Brevibacillus nitrificans (assembly GCF_003710965.1). Taxonomy (NCBI): domain Bacteria; kingdom Bacillati; phylum Bacillota; class Bacilli; order Caryophanales; family Paenibacillaceae; genus Brevibacillus; species Brevibacillus nitrificans. The sequence continues at coordinate 33,508 of NZ_RHHU01000009.1, forward strand.
ACAGGATCGAACGACTCGTACGGATGATGAAGCAGCAGGTCACGTCTTTCGATAGCAGAGAAGATGTCACCATCGCCAAAGAAATCCAGTGGCTGCTGGGGAGTAAGCGGTTCAAAACGCAGGTGATCATAGCCTTCCAGCGCATGGAAGCGGAAGAAGAAGGTAGGGTCGAGCGGACCTGCAAACCGATAGATTTCCGGCTCGTCCAGCTCCAGCCAATCCAGGAGCGTCGCTTGCAGAAACGCGCTCATGGACGCATCCACTGCGAGGCGGGAAGGCTCTCCCATCTTCCGTTTTTTCAGCTCCTGCTCGATTGCTTCCAGCAGGTCTTCGGTTTCGTCCTCATCGATGGTCAAATCAGCGTTGCGGGTGATGCGAAATGGACATGTTTCCAGGATATTGTAGCCGCGAAACAAGCTATCCATATGCTCGGAAATGACGTCCTCGAGGAGAATAAAATGCGCCTCGCCTACAGGAGAGGGCAGCTCGAGAAAACGGGGGACGACGGAGGGAACCTGCACCACGGCAAACAAGGGACCTTCGCTGTCCACATCGTCATCCTCGAGCAAAACGGCGAGATTCAAGCTTTTGTTCAACAGCATGGGAAACGGATGACTGGCATCTACGGCCATCGGGGTTAGCACCGGATACAGCTGGTGGTGAAAAAACGAGTGTACAAAATCCGCCTGCTCCTCGTTTAGCTGCTTCGCTTTCAGGAAGCGAATGCCCGCTTTATGCAGCTCGGGTGTGATATCCTCCCGCAGGATCGCGAACATGTTCTGCATGACTTCATGGGTGCGCTCCCATACGGCGTGCAGCTGTTCGAGCGGCGTCATCCCCGACTTGTTGTCCGGCTTGGTAAGACCCGCCTTGACCTGATCCTTCAAGCCGGCTACCCGCACCATGAAAAATTCATCAAAATTGCTGCTGGCGATCGCGATGAACTTCAAACGCTCAAAGAGAGGATTGCTCTCGCTCTTGGCTTCCATCAGCACGCGCTCGTTAAAGGCGATCCAGCTTAGTTCTCGATTAATGTAATAGTCTGGAATGCGAAAGTCCTTCATCCTGGCCCAACCTTTATAGGAAAAATGGGGAAATTGACCACTGATCAGGACAAGTATAGCAGTCTAGTGTTAAGGGATTGTTAAGGTTTGGCAGGGCTATCGTCTACGACCGGACGAAATGAGAGGGGCAGCTTCCATGCCTTGCTCAGCTTGGCGAGGGGTTCGTCCAACAGGGAATACTCCAGCAGTCCATCCCGTTTTCCCAGGCAAAGGAGCGTGAGTGGTCCGTCATCATCCGTCAGCCGGATCGTGTGTATAGCTTGTGACATGGAGCGATCCAGCATCCGTGCCAGCAGGACGAGGTGACCAAGCTTTTCGACGAGGCTCTTGTCCGTTTTGGAAACGATGTCTGTATGCTTCGCCAGCTGGCTTTGCAGAAGCTTGTTGCTTTTAAAAGAGGCAATCATGGCGATCAGGAGTCTTTCCCGATGGGTGTACCCTGCCAAAAGTACGTGCGACAGTAAATAAAACGTATGCTCGGAAGCTTCATGGACGTTGATTGTACGCCCTACATCGTGCAGGAGTGCGGCTGCCTCCAGCAGATCGCGTTCCCCTTGCCCATACGTGTGATGACCAAACGTCTGGAGCTGATCGAACAGCGACAAGGAGAGCTTGCTGACGTGAATGGCGTGCGGCTTGTTGACCTGATAGCGGTTCATGAACTGGTCGATGCTTCGCTCATGCACCACCCGGATGGAGGTTGGAGCGGCGGTTCCCCAGACGACTTCGGATAGTATCCCGTCGCGCAGCCCTTTGTTGCTGACGATCAGCTCTGGGCTTCCTGCATGACGCAGCAGGCTCTCAAACACCGTGATGCCAGCAAGAATCACATCTGCCCTATCCTTGGAGATGCCGGGGACCTGTCTGCGTTCTTCGAGTGAAAGCAGACTGAGCTGCTCCAATATCCCTGCGACTTGCTCGGTATCGAGCGGGTAATGGTGGAAGCTGTCCATGCTGTATTGCACGGCTCGCTGTTGAATTTTGGCCAGATTTCGGGCTGTGCCGCCAATGGCAATCACGGGACAATGCCTGCTTAGCAGCCAAGGGCAGGAGGAAAAGGCAGTGCTCAAGAAATGCTCCAGCGAAGAGAGTTCCTCAGCAGTCGGTACCTCGCTGTGAAAAAACATGCGCGTCAGGGAGACGATCCCGAAAGGAAAGCTGTGAGAGGCCTGAAGCTCGCGGTTGGAAAAAAAGGTGACTTCGGTACTCCCCCCGCCGATATCGATGGTGATCCCTTCGTCGATGCTCATACTGTTCACGACGGCGAGATAGCCGTAGCGAGCTTCGTCTTCGCCGCCGAGGACGCGGACGCTGATTCCTGTCTCTTTGGATATGCGATCGATCAGCTCGCTGCCGTTATCCGACTGACGTACGGCAGCAGTTGCTACAGCAATGATGTCCTTTATATTTCTTGCTTCCAGCAGATCTTTGAATTGCCGCATGCAGTCGATGGTCTTGGTGATCCCCTCTTCATCCATGTGGCCGTCTTGCACATGATTGCTGAGTCGCAGTCCGCGTTTGATATTGTCCACTTCTGTCACGAGACCTTGTGAATCTTGCTCGTAGACGACCAATCTGGCAGTGTTTGAGCCTAGATCTATGACGCCGAAATTACGATTCATGCTACTCCCCACTTTGCGTTCTTCTGTTCTGAGTACCTCCCATTATGCCACAGATTGGAAGGGTATGCCTGTTTCGTTATGGGAGGGGAAAACAGAGGGAATCTTGTTGAGAATGTATGGGTATTTATTTTGTTGATCAACTATTTTTCCTGTCATGATCACGTTATTCTTTTTTCACGCGCCAGTGCTGCACTCGCAGGACATCCCAAAAAGATGTCGGTTGACAACAGCTCAAAACCTTTTTATAATCTGAGACATTCAAGAAAACGTATAAGACCCATACGGAAGAAACGCCGTGAAAAGGAAAGTAAAAAAGGGATTTGACGTCCAGAGAGTCGCCTGTAAGCTGGGAGGGCGGCCGCGAACTCTTTTTGAAAGCCACCTTGGAGCCCTGCTTTTGAAATTGAGTAGAAAGCAGCGATTAGCCTACGTTATCAGGCGCATGTCAGTCATGACTGCCTAAGTTTCCCTTTTGCGAAAAGGGGAAAAAAGCTGAGTGGTACCGCGATACCTTCGCCTCAGCAATCGATTCCATGAACCATGGAGGAGATTGCTGGGGCTTTTTGATTTGTAACAGACATACGTAGAGAGAATGGAGTGGTGGGTTATGGATTCGAAAAAGCAACGCGAACTTCTGCATTTGCTGGAAGAGGACAGCCGCATGTCAGCTGAGCAAATCGGTAAAATGCTGGCGGAGCCAACAGAGGTGATCGAAAAGGCGATCGCCGCTTTGGAAGAGGAAAAAGTCATCGTCAAATACCCCGCACTGATCAACTGGGAGCGGGTGGAGGATCATCCGTACGTCAATGCGATGATCGATGTGAAGGTAACGCCCAAGCGCGACGTCGGGTTTGATGAGGTAGCGGAGCGTATCTGCCGCTTCCCAGAAGTAAAAGCCGTATACCTGATGTCAGGCGCGAGCTACGACTTGTCCGTGGTGCTCGAAGGAAAGACGATGCGGGAAGTCGCGACGTTCGTTTCGCAGAAGCTGGCGACGCTCGACTCCGTAGTCTCGACGGCCACTCACTTTATCTTGAAACGCTACAAGCATGATGGGATTGAATTGGAAGATCGCGATGAAGATCGCAGAATGGTGGTAACTCCATGAGTACGCAGCTATCCGTAAAAAGCCGTTTGTCGTCTACAGTCGCTTCCCTGAAGCCATCGGGAATTCGCCGTTTTTTCGATCTGGCAGCCTCGATGGAGGGAGTCATTTCACTCGGGGTCGGGGAGCCTGATTTTGTCACTCCTTGGCGCATGCGCGAAGCATCGATCTCGTCACTGGAGCGCGGCCATACCGCCTACACATCCAACGCGGGTATGCTCGAGCTGCGGGTAGAGATCCAGAAGTATCTGGAGGAGCGTTTTTCCGTCAGCTATCATCCGGAGAAGGAGATTTTGGTGACAGTAGGAGCCAGTGAAGCGATTGATATCGCGCTGCGCGCCATCCTGGATCCGGGAGATGAAGTGCTGGTCGTCGAGCCGTGCTACGTATCCTACGAGCCGGTCATTCGCCTGGCTGGCGGGGTGCCAGTGTTCCTGAAGACGACGATGGAAAACCAGTTCAAGCTGACACCACAAGAGCTGGAGACGCACATCACGCCACGGACCAAAGCGATTATTTTCTGCTATCCGAACAATCCGACAGGCGGCACGATGACTGCTGAAGAGTGGAAAACCCTGCTGCCTATCATCGAGAAGCACGATCTGCTGGTGATTTCCGATGAGATTTACGCCGAGCTGACGTACGGACGCATGCACGACAGCATCGCGGCGCTTCCGGGAATGAAGGACCGCACGATTCTGATCTCGGGCTTCTCCAAAGCGTTTGCCATGACAGGCTGGCGCCTCGGCTACGTCTGCGCCACCCCTGATCTGCTGGCAGGGATGCTGAAAATTCATCAATATACGATGCTGTGTGCACCGACGATGGCGCAGATGGCAGCACTGGAGGCGCTGCGTCACGGACGCTCGGACATGGAACGGATGATCGAGAGCTATCGCCAACGCCGCAATTACGTCGTGGATGGCTTCCGGGAAATCGGGCTGAGCTGCCACGAGCCGGATGGTGCATTCTACGCTTTTCCTTCGATCACATCTACAGGGCTGAGCTCGGCCGAGTTTGCCGAGAAGCTGTTAATGGAAGAGAAAGTAGCTGTCGTTCCGGGCGATGTATTCGGCGAAAGCGGTAATGGTCATATCCGCTGCTCGTATGCGACATCCATGGAGCAGCTGAAAAAAGCGCTGGAGCGGATGGAGCGTTTGATGGGGAAACTGTCGTAGGCTGTCCCATATATATAGAAGAAGAGTTCTCGAAAGAAGGGTCGCTTTCTTTTGAGGACTCTTTTTTGTTTCTCTTCTCGCCCCATCAAAGCCTCATCCCGAATGCTGATCATTTTGCTCCATGTAGGCCAAGTGCCGAAACCCCCACCCGCACATATCGCCCAAGACGGAGCTCAGCGTTTTTCCGTGCTCAGACAAGTAATACTCCACTTTGGGCGGGATCTCTTGATAGGGGCGGCGTACGATGAGACCGTCCTGCTCGAGCTCACGCAGCTGATTGGTCAGCATGCCCTGCGTGATATTTGGAAGCATGCGCCGCAGCTCTCCAAATCGCTTGGTGCCATCGTGCAGGAGGATGAATAAGATGAGCGGCTTCCACTTGCCGCCGATGACCTGAAGCGTGGCGAGAATTCCTTGTGTCCGTGTAGGATCGCGAAGTTCTTCTTGCACGTTTTTCCCTCCCTTCCTCATGCTCCATGTGCTCTTCGTTACTTTACCAGAGTATCCTGCTTTCTGACAGTACGCTGTTATTTCGTACCTAGTACGGTTTTTCATACTGTCTGCCCACAACCGAGCTGTCATCCATGGTACGGTTTTCAGGACGTAGTCTGAAGAAAAAGCGTACTTTTCAATCCTCCCTCTCTTTCGAATAATGGGGGATGTAATCCCGAGACGAAGCAACGAAAGAAAGGGTGTTCTTTGTGAAAATCATGGTGATAGCTGCGCATCCACGGCTCGCTGAATCTCGCGCCAATCGGGCGCTGTTGAGTGAATGGAAGAAGAATGGACAAGTGTTGGTCCGCGATCTGTATCAGGAGTATCCCGATTACCAGATTGATGTTCAGCGGGAGCAAGAGCTGCTGCTCGAATTTGAGAGGATTGTCTTTCAGTTCCCATTTTACTGGTACAGCTGCCCACCGCTTTTAAAGAAGTGGTTCGATGAAGTGCTTGTGTACGGCTGGGCATTTGGGCCAGAGGGCGTTCATCTGAAAGGGAAAGAATTTCTGGTCGCCACGACAGCAGGGGGGACGGAAAAGTCGTATCGTTCTGGTGGAGATAACTTTTACACGATCAGCGAGCTGCTTCGTCCTATTGAACGAACCTTGACGAAATGCAACGGAACGTTCCTGCCTGCCTTTGTCGTGTATGATGCCAATCAAGCTACAGACGAGATCCTCGCGCAAGAAGCGAAGCGTTGCGCGGAACACGTACAAACGTCCTTGAATGTTCTCTCACACTAAGGGACAAAAGGACCTTGGGGGATGTCCTTGAAGCAGATCAAACTGCTTATGGGGGCATCTTTTTCACGATCAAAAATGAAGAGAATTAGATCTTTACAAGCGCTTCGTACGGGAGTATTATTTGTTTCGTGATAAAGACAAATGGAAATAACCGATTCGCTGAGTCCCATTTTTGAATGGGAGCGGGGGAACCAAACGTGGCGGGACTTGTCGTGCCACATGGGGTGAATCTCGAAGATTTCGAGTAGGGTGACTCTTACACCCGAATCCGTCAGCTAACTCCGTAAGCGTACCAAGAGAGGCAACATTTACTTTGTGTATAAATGACATAGCCTAACTTTGCTATGCCCTGAAAGCCAAGTGAGTTTCCTTCTCGTTTGGCTTCTTTTTTGTTCTTTTTTTCGGGAAAAAGGAGGGGATTTAGGAAATATCTGAGGGGAAGCTGTCTACATCAAGAGGAGAAACTATCTGAAAAAGTATGTGAGGAGATCAACATGATAATGGGGTTGAAACGACTTTTAATCGGGAGACCGATGAAGTCAAACGCACTGGGTGAAGAAAAGCTCTCGAAGGTCAAGGCATTAGCCGTTTTGTCATCTGATGCGTTATCTTCTGTAGCCTATGGTACCGAGCAAATTCTGCTTGTGTTAGTTACGCTCGGAGCTGCTGCGCTATGGTATTCCATTCCGATCTCCATTGCGGTCGTAGGACTTTTAACCATTCTAATTTTATCTTACCGCCAGACGATCTTTGCTTATACAACAGGCGGCGGAGCGTATATCGTTGCCAAAGACAACTTTGGCACGTCGACCGGACTGGTGGCTGGCGGCTCGCTGCTCGTCGATTACATTTTGACCGTAGCCGTGAGTACCTCGGCTTCGACAGACGCGATTACTTCAGCGTTTCCGGTATTGCATGATCATCGTGTTCTGATTGCGTTGCTCATGATCATCTCCGTAACGATCCTGAACCTGAGGGGGATCACCGAGTCAGCGACGATTCTGATGTATCCGGTCTATTTGTTTGTCGTCGCGATTTTTCTCTTGATTTTGGGCGGTGCTTATCAATGGATGACGGGCAACGTCCAAGTACATGCACCTGTCTACGGCGCTGCGGTCCCGGGAATTACGCTCTTTCTGCTGCTGCGGGCATTCAGCTCAGGCTGTTCAGCTTTGACCGGCGTAGAAGCGGTATCCAATGCGATTCCCAACTTCCGAAGTCCGGCTCCGAAAAATGCAGCCCTGACCTTGATCATGATGGGGCTGATTCTCGGTGTGATGTTTATGGGCATCAGCTTGCTGGCTTACGTCTTTGGCATCGCTCCCAGCCCGAAGGAAACGGTCGTTTCGCAAATCGCATCCGCTGTCTTTGGCAGAGGGATCCTGTATTATTTTATCCAGGCTGTTACGGCTCTTATCCTGTTCCTGGCAGCGAATACTGCTTTTGCAGCCTTTCCCCTGCTCGCCTTTATGCTGGCCAAAGACCGGTTTATGCCAAACATGTTCATGGTCCGAGGGGATCGGCTCGGCTTCTCCAACGGGATCATTTTTCTCGGCATTCTGTCCGCGATTTTAGTGATATCGTTTGGCGGAGAAACGGAGAATCTGATTCCGCTGTATGCGCTCGGGGTCTTCATCCCATTTACGTTGTCGCAAGCCGGCATGATGAAGCGGTGGGTGACGAAAAAGCCTGCCGGATGGTTGGTTCCTTTTCTCATCAATACGATTGGGATGCTGACTACGCTGACGATCTGCCTGATCTTCCTGATCACGAAATTTTCCCAAGTCTGGACGATCTTCATTTTTCTACCGATCGTGATTTTTATCTTCCGCAAAATCAACGGTCACTATCAGGACTTGGCAAGCGAGCTGAGACTGGACATCACGACCGACAAGCCTCAGGCAAAAGGCAGCGTCATCGTGATTCCGGTGGCGGGTATTTCGCAGGTCGTGAAAAATACCATCAGCTACGCGCAGTCCCTGTCTGATGACATCGTGGCCGTCTACGTGGGCTTCAGCGACGAGGACATCAAAAAGATGGAGGAAAAATGGGAGCTGTGGAATCCAGGAGTACGCCTGATCGTTCTGCGCTCTCATTATCGAAGTATCATCAAGCCGCTGTTCAAGTTCATCGATACCGTGGAGTGGAAGAAAGCCGATACGGATCATGTGACGGTCATGATCCCGCAGTTCATCACAAAGCGTTGGTGGCATAATCTGCTGCATAACCAGACCAGCTTTTTCTTGCGGGCGTATTTGTTTGCCCGGCAGGATGTGAAGATCGCGACCGTACCGTATCGTTTGAAAAAATAGGCAGAAATTGAAAAGAGGCAGTCCCTGCGAAAGGGATTGCCTTTTTCGTTTATACAACGATCGTCGTGACGAGCTGTGTAACCAATGCAGCCAGGATCATGGAAATACTGGAAACCGTTCCCGTCAATGAGCCGATTTCAAAGGCTTTGGACGTCCCTGCCCCATGTGCGCTCGTACCCAGAAGAACTCCGCGGGCGATGTCATCCTGAATGCGCAGATAGGAAATGATGTACGGACCGATCACCGAGCCGAGCAGCCCTGTAATCAGGACGAGGACAGCTGTGATGGAAGGCACTCCGCCGATCATTTCGGAAACATTCATGGCGATCGGTGTAGTGATGGACCGCGGGATCAGACTGAACATGACCTGTTTGTCTACATGCATCAGCAAGGCCAGCAAGGCAGAAGAGACGACAGCGACTGCAGAGCCTGCTGTGACGCTCACTACGATTTGTGAAGCGTGTTTTTTCAACAACGGAAAATGCTTGTAGAGCGGTACTGCGAATGCGATGGTAGCAGGCTGCAGCATGTACGCCAGCCATTTTCCACCTGCGTTATAGGCTTCGTATGCCGTATGAGTGCCGAGGATCAGAAAGACCAGTGCAACAGGCGTGAACAGCAAAGGTGAAAACAACAGAATCGGTTTGTAGCGATAGAGCCTTTTGGCAATCAGATAAAGAACGATAGTGACGAAGAAGCCCAAGATACCGCCGATCATGATTGTGATTGCTCCTTCCGTTTGGCAATGCGCTGTGCCAAAAGACCGCTTGCGGCCATGACGATGGCTGTGCCAATCGCGATGACGATAAAGATTTGAAAGCCTTCATGGAGCATCAGATTTTGGTACGAAATAATTCCTACAGATGGCGGGATGAAAAACAGCAGCAGCTCTGCCAACAGAAAGCTCGCTCCGGCGTCAATCCACTCCAGGCGAATCCACTTCAGCTGCAGCAGGAAAAACACCAGAAACATGCCGATGATACTGCCAGGAATCGCGATGTCGAGCCATTCCACTAGAATGTTCATCAGTATGGAAACGATCACGAAAAATCCAGTTTGTGCCATAATTTTGAGCCATTTTCTCAAGATGTCCCTCTCCCTCTAGGAAAAGTGTACATCGTCCTAAACTATAGGTAAAATGCATATATAGAATTATTCGCATTCACGATATCTATCGTTCAGCGGAGGGGTGTCAGGTGGATATCCGTCATTTGCAATATTTTTTGGAAGTGGCTCGTCACAACAGCTTTACGAAAGCAGCACAAGCCTTGTATATCACCCAGCCGACGATCAGCAAGATGGTCCGAAATCTGGAAGAGGAGATCGGTGTTGAGCTGTTCGAGCGGGTTGGGAAGCGGGTCTCTCTGACCGACGCCGGGTGGGTTCTGTTCTCGCAGGCGGAAGTGATGGTCAAATCGTTCGAAAACATGACGGTTCATATTAACGAGCTGATGGATCTGAAAAGAGGCCGCCTGCGGATCGGACTTCCGCCGATGGTCGGAGCGAGCTTTTTCCCTCAGCTGATCGGACAGTTTTGCGATCAGTATCCAGGGATTCGTCTGGAGCTGTTTGAAGCGGGTTCCCATAAGGTAGAGGCGGATGTGGACGCAGGCATTCTCGATTGCGGAGTGATTCTGCTGCCGGCGAAAGAGGACGTCTTTGACTACTATTCGTTCGTGAACGAAAACATCATGCTGGTTGTGCATCCGTCTCATCCTTTTGCGGATCGGTCCGAGGTGCCGTTCAGCGATTTGGAGGGAGAGCGGTTCCTGCTTTTTCAAGAGGACTTCGCACTTCATAACCGGATCGTGGATGAATGCGTGAGGGCGGGCTTCCATCCCCACGTCGTCTACAAAAGCTCCCAGTGGGATTTTCTCAGTGAAATGGTCGCCGCCCATATCGGGATCACCCTTTTGCCCGAAACGATTTGCAGCGAGCTGGACACCGATCGTTTTCGCATCCTTCCGTTGGTGAATTCCTCGCTCAAATGGCATCTCGGGATGATTTGGCGGAAAAACGCCTACCAGTCCTTTGCCATGCGAGAATGGATCCGCTTTTCGCAGGAGAGCCTGCCTGCTCGCTATACGGCCAAATGATCAAATAAAAAGCTCCTGGTCAACCATTTCAGGGAAGTGGGAGACCGGGAGCTTATTTCATCCAGGAAGAATTTATCAGATTCTTAGCCAGGTTTTCTAATGTTAGTGGGTGTTCTCGTCCATGCTGAAGTCCACTTTCTCGAGGGGAACCAGCTTGGTCTTCTTGCTGAACTTATACACCAGCCAGACTACGAGGAACAAAGGCAAACCGATGTAAGAGACCATAGCGCCGTTCCAGTCGATGGCCTCCCCTGTAAACGCCGTGTAGTTTTGACCGACAATGACTACACAGCAGATGATGAAGGCGAAAATCGGGCCAAACGGGAACCATTTCGCACGGTAAGGAAGCTCGGACAAATCGCGTCCTTGGGCGAGGAGCGCCTTGCGAAAGCGATAATGGCTGACTGCGATTCCGAGCCAGGCGATAAAGCCGGACATCCCGGAGGCATTCAGCAGCCACACGTACACAGCGCCTTCCCCGAAGAGCGAGGATAAAAAGGCGAGTGCCCCGACGAGGGCGGTCACGATCAGCGAGTTGATCGGAACACCGCTGCGGGTTACCTTTGCAAACCATTTGGGAGCCTTGCCTTCTTTGGCGAGGACCCACAGCATTCGGGTCGAGGCGTACATTCCTGAGTTTCCTGCCGACAGGACGGAGGTAAGAATGACTGCATTCATAACCGAAGCAGCGAAAGCAAAGCCTGCCTTTTCAAACACGATGGTAAAAGGACTAATGGCAATATCGGTGATGTCCCCACTGATCAGATTCGGGTTGTCGTACGGTACCAACAATCCAATGATCAGGATCGCCAGGATGTAGAACAGCAGGATGCGCCAGAAGATTTGGCGGATCGCTTTGGGGATGCTGTGAGCCGGATTTTCACTTTCCCCTGCTGCGACACCGACCAGCTCTGTACCTTGAAAAGAGAATCCGGCGATCATGAAGACGCCGAGAATCGCCATGTAGCCGCCGTTAAAAGGCGCTTCTCCTTTGGTAAAGTTGGTGAATCCGACTGCCTGTCCGCCCATGATGCCGAAAATCATCAGCACACCGATGACGATAAAGACGATGACTGTAATGACTTTAATCAGAGCAAACCAATACTCCGACTCACCGAAAGACTTTACGGATAGGGCATTGATAACAAACATGAGGACGAGGAACAGGGCGCTCCAGATAATCGACGGAACATCCGGCAGCCAATACTTCATGATCAGGGCAGCTGCCGACAGCTCGACGGCGATGGTAATCGCCCAGTTGTACCAGTAGTTCCAGCCGAGCGCAAAGCCCAATGACGGATCGACAAAGCGAGTGGCGTACGTACTGAAGGAGCCGGAGACAGGCATAAAGGCTGCCATTTCCCCGAGGCTGGTCATCAGGAAGTACACCATGATGCTGATGGCGATATAGGCTGCCAGAGCTCCGCCAGGACCTGCCGTATGAATAGAGCCGCCGCTCGCGAGAAATAGTCCTGTACCGATGGAACCGCCGATGGCAATCATCGTCAGATGGCGAGCTTTGAGGCCTCGTTGCAATTGATTGTCTGACATTCTTGTGATGCACGACCTTTCTCTGGGGTGTTTGGAGACAGGGAGGACAAAAACAAAAAAACCGCCTCAAAGCCAAAGAATGGCACAGGGCGGTATTAGCCAATCCCCACCATGTCTTCACTGAAGATAGCGCACCACGTTTGCCGGGCAAGCAAACGTGACAGTTCTGTCCCTTTCGAGAACAGACCCAGCCCATGTGCACAGCGATGCACAGTGGACTTCGGCGGTTTTTCCCTCTTCTGTAGTCTTAGATTTCGTCTGAATCTCGTACAGAATACTATAAAAGCCGCGACCTCTATCCTCACCGTGAATGATGAGGATGATTATATGAAATTGATTTATTCATAAACTATATAAAATTTTGCAGCAGGAATCAATTAGAAAAAATCGGGATCGTTTCTACAGGAAGGTTCGCTTTGCAGGCCAGGAGCCTTGCAGCTTGCGGATTTGAATGATTTGTCCCGTGTGAAAGGCATCGTGCAGCATAATGCTCATGACGCTTTGGCTGGCGGGAATGGAAGGCAAAGCTTGATCGAGATCTTGTTCGCTCAAGGAAGCCAGCTTTTCCTGAATCTGACGATGCACAACCTCCATGCGCTGCATTGTTTTTTCCCAAGCCTCTTCGTCCTCGGCACCACCTGAAGGCACAAACGTATCGTCATTGGTTTCTGCCGAAAGGGGAAACTCCGTGCCCAAGAGTCGGTGCAGCAGTCGTTCTTTGAAGAACAGCAGATGACTGACCGTTTCCCAGATCGTGTTCGCTGCTTCGCCGGTTGGTCGCCAGCTTGCCTGGGCAGCCGTCACGCCAGCTAGTGCATCGCGCAAAGGGGGATACCAGTCTTCCTGTTCATACGTATACAGCCAGTTTTGCAATAGCAATTCTTTTCGACTCATTTGTCCATCCTCCTCGTCTGTAAAACAGATTGGTGCAGCGGTATAATAAGGCAAAGAAACAAATGTGTGTAACCTACGAAATATAATTTGGTAGTTACAAATAAAAACATATCATAACCGAATACTGGAAACAAGAGAGAAATCAAGCGTGTGGAAAAGAGATGGGGACTGCAGAAATGGAATGGTTATGCATTGATTTTTTGAATAGTGACTGGCGCGATTGGCGTGGTTCTGGCCGCAGTGAAAACAGGCTGGAGAAGGAGGAATGGGTGGCTGATTTTTTGCAGCAGTGGAATCTGCAGGCGCCTTTGCCTGTCGAGCCAAAAATGGGAGCCAGGCTGCTGAATTTGCGGGAGTGTATGAGACGGATGACGGAGTGCACGGTTCGCGGGGAAGCCGTGGCCCCAGAGGATCTGGAGGCATTCAATCAGGTGCTTGCTCTTGCGCCTTTTTACCCGCGTTTGCAACATGACGAGGGGGGCTATCGTTTGGAAGAGGTGACCCCTGTGAATGGCTGGGAGCTTGTCATGTCTCGAATTGCCCGTTCGTTTGTGGATCTGCTCGTACATGAAGAAGCCAGCCGGATCAAAATATGCGACAATCCTGATTGTCAGTGGATCTTTTTTGATGAGAGCCGCAACCGCGTACGGCGCTGGTGCGACGACAAGATGTGCGGAAACATCATGAAGGTGCGACGGTTTCGTGAACGGCAAAAGGAAAAAGAAAAAGGGTGAGGCGCAGCTGCGTTTCGCCTGAAGATAGACCTTGTTTTCAGACTATTAAAATATCTCGTGCTATACTCGCTAAAAAGATTTCTCAGGGAGGCTCCGATGAACCAACGCGTGCTCTGGCTGCTATCGATCGCTCAGTTTCTGTCCATGCAAGTCTGGTTTAACTTTTCTGCCATTATGCCTCTCGTTCAAGAGCAGTGGCAGCTCTCCTCCACACAGTCTGGGATCATCGTTGCGACCTTTCATCTGGGCTATGTGCTTGCCGTTATTTTTTACAGCTTTGCCAGTGATAAGTACAACCCAAAATATTCGTTTGCCTACGGCTCATTGGTGGCGGGAATCAGCGGGCTGCTGTTTGCGGCCTTTGCAGAAGGCTTTTGGTCGGCGATGATTTTACGCCTGCTCTCAGGGATCGGGATTGCAGGTGTGTACGTGCCAGGGATGAAGATGGTGGCACAGCTGTCCCCGCCAGCTTCGCGTGGAAAAGCGATGGGGATCTTTGTGGGCTCCCTCGTGGTTGGATCGGGATTTTCTTTGTTTGTCTCGGGCGTTCTGCAAAATGCATGGGGCTGGCAAGGGGTCATCCTGGTCACCTCTTGCGCTTCGATTCTGTCGTGTGCCTTGATCCTGGTGTCAAAAATACCGGTTGTGTCGCTTTCCTCGACGCCTGTGACGCTTGCCCTGCTTAAAAAAATAGTGGCCAAAAAGAACTTGCTGGTCAACTTCGGCTATGCGGGTCACTGCTGGGAGCTCTATGCCATGTGGGCGTGGATCGGACCGTTTATGGTCTATTTTTACCAGCAGAAGGGGATCGCTGATGCGCTTACCTGGGGGAACCTCAGTGCTTCGAGCATCGTGATGATCGGCGGGATCGCCACCTATTTCGGAGGAATGCTTTCCGATCGCTGGGGGAATGTACGAGCCATCCGTCTGTTTATTTTGCTCAGCATTGCTTGCTCCTTTTCGATCGGGTGGATGCTCCTTGCTCCCATCTGGCTGGTTGTCGCGGTTGCCTTGCTCTACGGCTTTACGATTATCGCCGACTCTCCGATCTACAATAAGGCGATCGCGGATATTACCGACCCGGAGGTACTCGGCGTGGCACTCGGGGTGCAATCCGTTTTGGGCTTCAGCTTTACGATTATCTCGCCAGCTGTTTTTGGGTTGTTTCTCGATCACGGCAATTGGGGGGTGGCCTTCACCGTCATTGCGCTCGGCACATTGATTACCCCTTTCTGTATGCGCGCTTTGCAAGCCGCCGAGGTGCCTCTGGAAAGAAGCTGATCGGATCGTCATTTCAGCAAAAAGCACGCTTCAAAGGAAAATGGGCACATGATGACCCAAATTGAGACATAATAAAAAGCAAATGGTATGGGATCGGAAATGAGGTGACAGCGTGGGGCGTTATCGCAAAAGGTGGCTGCAGGGCTTTGTTCTCGTCGTACTGATCGCCGCCTGTGCAGCTATCTGGTATTTGCGGCCTTACCCGCCTGATCAGGCAGCCAAGTCGGCGATGCAGGGGGGAGAAGGTATCACGGTCATCGACACAGGGGATTGGTTGGTCTTTGAAGGCGGGGAGACACGCGAGCCGGGCATTATTCTTTATCCGGGAGCCTTGATAAAGCCTGAGAGCTACGCCCCTCTCGCTCGGTCGCTTGCGGGAGACGGCTATCGCGTATTCATCGCCAGGATGCCGCTGAATCTGGCCGTGAGTGACGCAGAGAGGGCCAATCAAGTGCTGAAGGCCTATCCGCATCAGTCGTTCGTGATCGGGGGACATTCCCTCGGAGGTGTCATGGCTGCACGCTATGCCGTGAATCATCAAGATCGTATCGCGGGCGTCTTTTTTCTGGCAGCTTATCCGGATAAAAAAGGGGATTTGAAGGAAAGCGGGATTCCTGTGCTTTCCTTGCTGGGTTCGCGGGATGGTGTCGTCGATCGGCAGGCGTACGAAGCGGCCAAGAGCTTCCTGCCAGATAGCACGAGCTACATGAGCATCGAAGGGGGAAACCACTCCCAGTTTGGCAGCTATGGCTTTCAGGAGGGCGATCAGCCTGCCGCGATTACGCCACAGGAGCAGTGGCAGCAAACCGTAGCGGTAATCAAGGAATGGCTGCAGACGGCGGTCCATCTTCCCGAGGAAGAATTCCCGAGATAACGCCGACGATCCGTATGTTTTCCGAAGGCAGAATGAGAGGAGAATCTTCTTTGCGGGTCGTAGTGAAGCAGCACTCCACCGGGTTGACATCAGCTGCGATCCGAACGAGAAATTGCCCCTCCTGACGAACCAGCACAGGCCTGCCAATGATGGGTTCCAGCGAGTAGTCGCTGATCAAGAGAGCATTGCCCGGGAGAATTCCGATTCCTGCAAGTCCATGATCACGCATGATGAGAGCAAATCGAGCGGTATGGTAGCTGGCTACGCGCAGGAAGGGCAAGAGGGATAGCTCTTCGTCAGATTCCAGATCCATCTCAAAAAAATGCGAGCTGTAAGCATCGCCTGCAATAAATACGTGTTTCAACAAAAAAGCCTCCTTCTATAACAACGCCTACCAGAAAACAGGCAAACCCTTTGCATGCAGACGTGACAAGACGCGATCAAACCGGCAGCGGGCAAGCGGCAGCGGAACCTGAAAGCGCTCTGCCAAATACGCGGGAGCTTGATAGCGGTTGCACTCAGCAAGCAGGGGAGGAATCATGAAAAGGGGGAGCAGCAAATGTTCGGCGAAGTGATTGGCTTGCGACTCCTGCCAGTCGATCATCCAGGCATGGCTGTGGGGCTGAACTCCTACATGGAGCAGCAAATGTCCCAGCTCATGGGCAATTTTTACGCGCTTGTGAGTGTGATCAAGGCGCTCGTCAACCGCAATGACATAACGATCGGCAATCGACGGGTGAGCATGCGCTCTGCTGCGGCCGTCCAGCTCCCAAATCTCGATCCCGTAGGTGGAACAGAGACGATGCAAATCGATCTGCTCCGGCTCTTCTATCCCGAGGTGCTGCAGCAGCAGGTAGACGCGACTTTCCAGCCACGTTTTTGGCTCACCCATTTCCTGTAGAATCGCAGCAAGCATCTGAAACCTCCTGTATCTTCGGAACGTACGTTCTGTTTTGGGTAGAAAAGAAAACCCCGTCCTGGGGTTATTTTTTTTTCAAGTTTTCCGTGATGTCGAACAAGGAAGGAGAGCGATCTTCCTTGACATGGCGAACCTTCCATTGCTTTTTCAGATCGTACCAATAGCGGCGAATTTCCTTTTTCTCCTCTTCAGAAGCTTCTAAATAGCCATCTAAAAAGTAATAATCATCAGGATCGTCAATTTTTTCCTGCAACAGCTCGTCCAACGAACGTTTTTCTCCAGAATCCGAAGCAGGAATCGAGGCTGGGGAAGCTACGTCCGTGCGACCCAATAGCCAATCGGTTGTGACGTTTAGGATGTCCGCTAAGTGTCGCAGCATGTCATTGGGAGGGGTACTGTGGTTGTTCTCGTAGTTGCTGATCGTCCCTTTTGTCGTGCAGACATGTTCTGCCAACTCTTCCTGGGTGAGACCTTTTGCCTTACGGGCTGTGCGTAAGCGCTGGGATAACATGGAATGTTGCCAGTCCTTTCTGTGGATATACAAGAATATTGTACTCATTTGCGCGAAAAAAGAAAAGGCAGGATTCCAAATGATTCGACTAGGAATTATCTGAATTTCGCCATTTTCAAGCAGCTCCTAATATATTATCATTGAGTATAATTCCACGAATATCTACACTTACACGCAAAGGGGAAAAAATTACGCGATGTTTAACGAGCGGAAAGCGTTGCAGATGACTTTGCAATCCTTGCTGGAACAACGTACGGTACTGCGCCGGCAGTATGTGGATCAGGATAAGCAGCTAGGAACGGACATCAAACAGATCTTAATTCGAATCCGGGAGTTGGATGGCCAGGAAGGAATGGTGGGCAGTGAGGATGCCGAGGAAGAGGCAGCCACTGCAGCAGATGAAATCCCTGTGGAACTGACGAGAAGAATGAAAATAAGAAAAGCTCACATACGGCATAACTATCTCGAAGTAGCGCAGCACATCGAGGACTTGCTGCGGGAGTCGATGATGCCGATGTCATTGGTGGAGCTTTGTGATGAATTGAAAAAGCGACATGAGGTAGACTTTGCAAGTCCGTACATAGGTGTCCAGAAGTCGCTGAAATATTTACCTCAAGTGAAAATTGAGAAGGATGGTCGAAAACTGACCTTCTCTTTGTAAGTAAAAAAGGGCAACGTGCAAACCGCACGAGCCCTTTTTCTATTTGAAAATATTCCCCTTTAAAGGCTCAGGCAGAGGGAGGAGGATCTGCCCGAGCCGTAATGGTTGTCAGTTAAGTTATTGCAAGAAAGCTTTCAGCATCCAGATATGTTTTTGCAGGCTGCTCGAGATGGCGAGGAGCATGTCGGAGGTCGCTTCGTCGCCGGCTTCTTCTGCAGATGCCATCGCATCCTTCAGCTCGTCCACCAGAAGGGTGAAATCTTGAACAACGCTTGTGACCATCTGCTCGGCGGTCTCGTTACCGGCAGCTTCGGCGATACTTGCCGTCTGCAAACAAGCAGACAGGGTTGCGACCGGTTTTCCACCGATGCCGAGGACGCGCTCGGCCAGCGTATCGAGGTTGGCACTTGCCTCGTTGTAAAGCTCTTCAAATTTTTGATGTAGGGTAAAGAAATGTGGTCCTTTTACATTCCAGTGAAAGTTGTGCAGCTTTGTATACAGAACAGTCCAGTTTGCGACTTGTTTGTTCAGGACAGTGGAGATGTTTACTTCAACAGTTGTTTTCATATTAGAATCTCTCCTTTTTTATAATTATTATTTATTAATACTTATTATAAACTAATGCCGAACAATGTCAACCCGCCTAGAGAAGATCATTGAAAAAAAACAGGCTACTGAGAGAGGACAAACATACAAACAAGATGCGGTTTTTTTCGTATGAATATTAGTGATTACACAGGAGGAGGTTGGCAGTATGTTGAACATCGATGAACGCGATGAAGAAGAGTACGAAGAAGCCGAAGCAGAAGAAGAGGTAGAAGAAGAGGAAGAAGACGAAGAAGGCGACGA